>CAXTEO010000013.1:0-73337 GCA_964243205.1 uncultured Sphingomonas sp. | reverse complement strand
TTGCGGAAAGGCCAGCAAGTCGCGACAGGTCTGGCGCAATTCCTGTAGGAACGTGGCCGCGCGAGCAGGATTGTCGCGTGCGATCCAGCGATCGATATCGCGCAAATCGTCGACCGCGGGTCTCGAAAAGACGAGCCTCAAGCGGGCTTCGTCGTCGCTGCATATTTTGCGAGCAGCTCTTCGAAAAACGCCTCGCCATCCACCACGTCGCCGGCATCGTCAGCCGCGATTCCGGCCGCGACCCGCTCGTCGACATAATCCTGCCAAGTCTCGCGCTCGCGCACCAGACGGACCCCCTCCCGCAACACCTCCGTGCGCGAGTCGAAGCGGCCGGAATGGACGAGCTGATCGACATATTCGTCCAGCGGTTCGCCGAGATTTACCCTGCTGGCCATGACGTCTCTCCTGTCGCCCTCGACATAGCAGTGTGGTCGCGGCGACGCCACAGGTGACGTGCGCGTCGCCACGCGGTAAAGCGCACCCGATGACCGATCCTTTCCCCCTGTTCGACACTTGGTACGCCGATGCGCGTGCGAGCGAAATCAACGATTCGAACGCGATGACGCTCGCCACCGCGGATGCGCAGGGCCGGCCGGCGGCACGGATGGTGCTGCTCAAGGGGCATGGCCCCGACGGCTTCGTCTTCTATACCAACCGCGGCAGCCGCAAGGCGGGCGAGCTCGAGGCCAATCCGCACGCGGCCTTGCTGTTCCACTGGAAATCGCAACGCCGCCAGATCCGCATCGACGGCAGCGTGGCGCGCGTGACCGATGCCGAATCCGACACTTATTTCGCCAGCCGCGGGCGCGATTCGCAGCTTGGCGCCTGGGCCTCGGACCAGTCGCAACCGCTCGACCGACGCGAGACGTTCGAGGCGAAGTTCGCCGAGATGCAGGCGCGGTTCGAGGGACAAAACGTGCCACGCCCGCCGTACTGGGGCGGGTATCGCGTGACGCCGGCGAAAATCGAATTCTGGCAGGATCGCGCGCACCGCCTCCACGAGCGCCGCGTCTTCACGCGCACCGCCGACGGCTGGAGCGAAGGGCTGCTCTACCCATGACCGAGGAACAGCGCCGCGCTATTCCCCATACCGTCCGCGCCGCGCTGGCCAGCGTGGCGATGGCGTGCGGGCTGATCGCGCTCAAGAGTTATGCCGCCTGGTCGACCGGTTCGGTCGCGATGCTCGGCAGCCTCGCGGATTCGGGGCTCGATCTGCTCGCCAGCCTCGTCACGCTCTATGGCGTGCGCCTCGCCGCCCAGCCGGCCGACCATGACCACCGCTTCGGCCATGGCAAGGCCGAAGCACTCGCCGCTTTGTTCCAGGTCATGCTGATCACCGCGTCGGCGGTCGGCATCGCGTGGCGCGCAGTGCTCGCGCTCGGCAGCAACGCACCGACGCAAGGCGCCGAATTCGGCATCGGCGTGTCGATCGTCGCGATCGTCGCGACGATGGTGCTGCTCGCCTATCAGCGCAGCGTCATCCGCCAGACCGGATCGGTCGCGATCGTCGCCGACAACGTCCATTACCAGTCCGACGTGCTGCTCAACGGTTCGGTCATCATCGCTCTGGTCCTCGACCAATATCTCGGCTGGCGCAGCGCCGATCCGATCTTCGGCATCGTCATCGCCTTGTGGCTCGCCTTCGGCGCGTTCCGCGCTTCGTCGAGCGCGATCGACCAGTTGATGGACAAGGAATGGCCCGAGGACATGCGCCGCGATTTCATCGAGGTCGCCGCACGCCAAGAGGGGATCAAGGGCATCCACGATTTCCGCACGCGCCATTCGGGCGCGCATGATTTCGCGCAATTCCACATGGAGGTCGCGCGCGACATCACCGTGGCGCAGGCGCATCAAGTGGTCGAGGGCGTCGAACACGCGCTGCGCGTGGCGTTTCCGAAAGTCGAATTGCTGATCCATCTCGACCCCGAGGGCCATGTCGATACCGACAATCCCCTGGTCGAAGCCGACGTCACCCCCCATTGGTTCGGGAAGCGCGCATGAGACTGCCGATCGTCCAAATCGATGCCTTTGCCAGCGAGGCCTTCAAGGGCAATCCGGCGGCGGTGATGCCGCTCGCGGCGTGGCTCGACGATGGCGTGCTGCAGGCGATCGCTGCCGAGAACAATCTCAGCGAGACCGCGTTCCTCCTGCCCGACGAAAGCGGCGCGGCCGATTTCGAATTGCGCTGGTTCACGCCGGTGTCGGAAGTCGCGTTGTGCGGCCATGCCACGCTCGCGAGTGGCCATTTCGTGCTGTCGAGCGATCCCGAACGCGACGCGGTGACGTTTCGCACGCGCAAGGCCGGGATCCTGTCGGTGACGCGCTCCGGCGACGGTTACGAACTCGCATTGCCGGCATGGCCGCCCGTGCCGACGGCAATGCCAGAGATCGTCGCGGCGCTGGGAGTCGAAGCGGTCGAGACCTTGTGGCGCGATGGCGGTTACCGCGTCGTCGTCGTCGCGGACGAAGCGACCGTACGGGGCATCGTTCCCGATCTGCGCGCGCTGGCCCAGGGCGGCGACCGCCAGACGATCGTCACCGCGCCAGGCGATTCCACCGACGTGGTGAGCCGCATGTTCGCGCCGGGCGCCGGGATCGACGAAGATCCGGTTACCGGCTCGGCCCATTCCGTGATCGTGCCCTATTGGGCAAAGCGCCTCGGTCGCGACCATTTCACCGCCTATCAGGCAAGTGCGCGCGGCGGGCACCTGACCTGCCGGCTCGACGGCGATCGCGTCGTGCTCGGCGGGACGTGCGTCACCGTGATCGAGGGCACGTTCTTCCTGGGGTGAGGGCAGCCGGCAAGATCTACGCCCCCTCCCGCAGCGGGCCGGGAGGACAAGTTGCTACGCCGCGACCAGCATCCCTTCGGTCTCCTCGATCCAGCCGCCGCCGAGCACGCGGTCGCCGGCATACAGCACCGTCGCCTGACCCGGCGCAACGCCATATTCGGGCGCGTCGAAGCGCACGCTTTCGCCGTCGAAGCGTGCCGCCACCGGCTTGGCGAGCGAGCGCACCTTCGCCGTCATCGCGCCGCGATACGCGCCAGCGAGCCAATTGACCCCACTCAGCCGCGCCGCGCCCACCGCCAGCGCGGCTTTCGGCCCCACCACCACGCGCTTTGCCGCGGCGTCGAGCCGCACGACATAGAGCGGCTCGGGCGTGCCGCCGATCTCGAGCCCGCGCCGCTGCCCCACGGTGAAGTGGATCAGCCCGCGATGCTTGCCGAGCACGCGCCCGCTTTCATCGACGATCTCGCCGCTGGTATCGACCTCGGGCCGCAATTTCTTGACGAGCGATGCGTAGTCGCCATCGGGCACGAAGCAGATGTCCTGGCTGTCGGGCTTGCCCGCCACGCCCAGCCCGAGCTCGGCCGCCAGTTCGCGCACGCGCGGCTTGGGCAGGCCGCCCAACGGGAAACGCAGGTAATCGAGCTGCGCCTGCGTCGTGGCGAACAGGAAATAGCTCTGGTCACGCGCGGGATCGGCGGCACGATGCAGTTCGGCGCCATTGGGCCCTGCCACGCGCCGCACATAATGGCCGGTGGCGAGGCAATCCGCACCCAGATCGCGCGCGGCGGCGAGAAGATCGGTGAATTTCGGCCCCATATTGCACTGAATGCACGGGATGGGCGTGCGGCCGGCCAGATAATCGTCGGCGAAACGGTCGATCACCTGGTCGCGGAAGCGCGATTCGTGGTCGAACACGTAATGCGCGATGCCGAGCCGGTCGCACACTTGCCGGGCATCGCGAATGTCGCGACCCGCACAGCACGAGCCGGCCCGACCGACCGCCTCGCCATGATCGTAGAGTTGCAGCGTGATGCCGATCGTCTCGGCACCGGTACGCGCGGCAAGCGCCGCCACGACCGAGCTGTCGACCCCGCCCGACATCGCCACGACGATGCGCTTGCCCGCCAGATCGGGTCCCAACTGAAAATCGCCGTCGTCCATATCTGCGCGAGATAGGCGCTCCGCGGCTGCGATGCAAAATATCGAAAACTTAACGTGGGGCTTTACCCGGCCTTTAGGACCTTGCCGCTACACCGCCACTTCGACTCGCTGTTCGAAAGTGTTTTGTGGACATTAGCTTTTCCCGATTTGAAGCCGACGTGACGGTCGTGGCCTTGCCGCCCGACCTGGCCGTGCTGATGGTCGGTGTGGCCGCGCGCCAGGCGGCGAGCCCGACCGCGATGATACAGGCTGGCCTGACCGGGCCGCAGCGCGCGCCCGATTGGTTCGCGCCGGTGCACGGCGCCTTCAACCTGTGCGTCGCGCAAATGCTGACCGACTCGTCGAGCCGGGAGATGCAGAAATGAAGGCGCTGTTTACCGAGCCGCTTTAGCCGGCGTTCAAATCCGCCTGTTAGACGCCGTTACTGAGATGGGGACCCCCCGCCCCGCCACGAGGTTTGAAGAATGATCGAAAACCAGAAGATCCGCCCGGCCAAAGTGATCGGTCCCCTCGGGGAGCCGCTGACGCTCGATTCGCTTCCCCCGCCGGAGACGACGCGTTGGGTCGTGCGCCGCAAGGCCGAAGTCGTCGCCGCCGTGAATGGCGGACTGCTTTCGGTCGACGAAGTGTGCGAACGCTATGGCCTGACGGTCGAGGAATTCGCCGGCTGGCAGCGCGCGATCGACCGGTCGGGAATGCCCGGCCTGCGCGTTACGCGGATCCAGCACTACAAATCGCTGTACGAGCGCCAGCAGAAATATTGACACCCCCGCTCCCGCGTTGCGGCCGGCGCGCGGACAGACCGTCGGATCGCCCCCGGAACAAGTTCTTCCTTCGTGAGTCTTATCCCCGCACCCCGGATCAACCCGGGAAAACGGAGGGTATTATGATCGGTCTCATTGTTTGGCTTGTAGTCGGTGGCGTTTGTGGTTGGCTCGCCAGCATGGTGATGCGGACCGATGGCCAGCAGGGCATCATCCTCAACGTCGTCGTGGGTATTATCGGTTCGGTGATCGCGTCTTTGCTGTTCGGCGCGGGCATCAATCAGGTCATCACCATCACGACCTTCCTCTATTCGTTGATCGGCGCGATCATCCTGCTCGCGATCGTCAACCTCATCCGTCGCGGCACTGTTCGCTAAAAAAACGTTCGTCACGTCGTTGCGGGCCGCCGGAGCAATCCGGCGGCCCGTTTTCGTTACTTCAACAAGAACCGCACCGCGAGCGTGACCGAAACCTCGGTCTCCCCGGCGACGATATCGGTCGCCGGTGCCGCCTTGGCCCGCGCCATGAACACCATCGGCGGCGGCGAGCCGCCGTCGTTCGAACCGCTCTCGGCGATCGACACCACGCGCACGACCGTCAGCCCGGCCGCCTTGGCATAGAGCTGCGCGCGTGCCGTCGCGATCTTCACCGCCGAGATGCGCGCCTCGTCGAGTGCGGCGTCGGGCTGGTCGATCGACAGATTGGGGCCGTCGATCTGGTTCGATCCTTGCGCGACCAGCGCGTCGAGGATCGCGCCCGACTTGGCGACATCGCGGAAGCGGATCGCGACGCTGTTGCTCGCCTGATAGTCGGTCACGGCGGGCGGCTGGCCGTCGGTATAGCGATATTGCGGGCTGAGCGAGACGTTGGCGGTGCGAACGTCGCGCGGCGCGACCCCGGCCTTCTTCACCGCCGCGAGCACGCGCGCCATGCGCTCGGCATTGTCGGCCAATGCCGCGGCGGCGGTATGCCCCTGCGTCACGACGCCGGCACGGATCGTCGCGACGTCGGGCACCCGGCTGGTATGCCCCTCGGCCGAAATGTCGAGCAACGTGCCCTCGGGCAAAAGCGTCGGCACGGTCTGCGCCGCGACGGGAGACGCCGCCGCCGCAGCCATCAGCGCGGGGGCAAGAAGCAAAAGGGTCGAACGCATTGTATACTCCCGGTGTTCGGGCCCGGTTGGCCCGTATCGGACCTGTGCCACGTGTTTCGGCAACCGGCGATGAACAAACGTCGCTAGCGGCCGCGCCGCGACACGACGACACGATACAAAGCCAGCAGGGCGACCGCTCCGCCAGTCGCCGCCGCATAATTCTGCCAGCCGCCGACCAGCGCGACCTGCATCGCGCGCGCGACGAACCCGGCGAACAGCGCGCCGGCGATGCCGATCAGGATGGTCACGACGAACCCGCCCGGATCCTTGCCCGGCATGACGATCTTGCCGAGCACGCCCGCGACCAGACCGATCAACAGCCAGTCGAAGATGGTACGGTCCATAATTCCTCTCCGCTCGACCTGTGCCTGCACCAGCCTTAGAGTAAATCGTCGCTTTACTGTTGCGCAAATGCAACGACTTTGTTTCGATGCCGTGACGGTGTCGCCTAATTCTTTTGCCGAACTCCGTCGCAAGTTCGGCCGGGTCGGCCGGAAGATGTTGCGAAACTGCCCGAATCACGGCATTGCACGGAGCACATGCAATCGGCCCCTTGAGGTCGGTGATTTATTCCTATAACACAGCAAATGAATGAAGGCCGTCGGCCAGTGGCTGACGGCGCGTGGGACGAAAGCCCAAGGGGTCGAGGATTGACGCAGATGCAGTATGAGACGCGAGCGATCGGCAACGAAGAAGTGCTCGCGCTGCCGGGCGAGCGTGCACCACGGCCCCGCTGGATCCTGATCGTCGGCATCGTCGCCGCCGTGCTCGTCGTCGCGCTGATCGGTTATTTTGTGTTCGGACGCAGCGCCGCCACGCCCGCCAAACCGACCGAGCAGCTTCCTTTGGTATCGGTCGTGGTGCCCGGCCGCTCGACCGTAGCGCGGACGATCACCGCGACCGGCACGCTCGCCGCGCGGCGCGAGATGCCGGTCGGCGTTTCGGGCGAAGGCGGCATCGTCACGCGCGTGCTGGTCGAGCCGGGCCAGTGGGTCAACAAGGGCCAGGTGCTGGCGACGGTCGATCGCTCGGTCCAGACGCAGACCGCGGCCTCGCTCGCCGCGCAGATCCAGGTCGCGCAGGCCGATGCCACGCTCGCGCAATCCGAACTCGACCGCGCCAAGCAACTGGTCGCGCGTGGCTTCATCTCGCGCTCCGACATCGAGACCAAGACCGCGACGCGCGATTCGGCGGCGGCGCGGGTCAGCGTCGCCAGGGCGCAGCTCGCACAGCAGCGCGCCACCAATGGCCGGCTCGACATTCGCGCGCCCGCCGCGGGTCTCGTCCTGACGCGCAGCGTGGAGGCGGGCCAGGTCGTCAGCGCCGGATCGGGCGTGCTGTTCCGCATGGCCGAGGCCGGCCAGATGGAATTGCGCGCGCAAGTCAGCGAGGCAGATCTGCACGGCCTGCACGTCGGGTCGCAAGCCAAGGTGACCCCGGTCGGCGGCAGCGACGTCTTCGCTGGCGAAGTGTGGCAAGTCTCGCCCGTGATCGATCAGCAGACGCGCCAGGGCGTCGCGCGCGTCGCGCTCAGCTACAATGCGGCACTGCGCCCGGGCGGCTTCGCCTCGGCGGCGATCGTCGCCGGCTCGACCGACGTGCCGCAACTCCCCAACGCCGCGATCCAGAGCGACGACAAGGGCAATTATGTGTATGTCGTCGGACCCGACGACAAGATCGTGCGGCGCGCGATCAAGGTCGGAGAAGTTTCCGACAGCGGGGTCGCGATCGCCGATGGGCTGAACGGCACCGAAAAGGTGGTCCAGTCGGCCGGCGCGTTCCTGAATGCCGGGCAGAAGGTCAAGCCGACGCTGGTCACTGCGGATGCGTCGAACAAGAGGTAAGGCATGAACTTCCGGAATATCTCGGCCTGGTCGATCCGCAACCCGGTCCCGTCGATCGTGCTGTTCTTCATGCTGACGATCGCCGGAATCGTCAGCTTCCGCAGCCTCGACGTCAACAACCAGCCCGATATCGACTTCCCGGTCGTCATCGTCGACATCACCCAGCCCGGCGCCGCGCCGACCGAGCTCGAGACGCAAGTCACGCAGCGCGTCGAAGCGGCGGTGCGCTCGCTCCAGGGCATCGACGAGATCGATTCGACCGTCACCGAGGGCGATTCAACCACCGTCATCCAGCTCGCGATCGGCACGCCGATCGACCGCGCGGTCGAGGACGTTCGCTCGGCGATCTCGCAGGTCCGCAGCAACTTGCCCGACGGCATTCTCGAACCGCAGATCATGCGCGCCAACACCACCGGCCAGGATCTCGCAAGCTACGCCGCGATCACCACCGACATGACGGTCGAGCAACTGAGCTGGTACATCGACAATGACGTCGCCAAGGAATTGCTGTCGGTTTCCGGCCTCGCGACGGTCAGCCGCAATGGCGGGGTCGATCGCGAAATCCGCGTGATCCTCGATCCGCTCAAGCTGTCGGCGCAAGGCCTGACCGCCAGCGCGGTCAACCAGCAGCTGCGCCAGGTCAATCTCAACGCCGCCGGCGGCCGCGCGCAGATCGCCGGCTCGGAGCAATCGGTGCGCGTGCTCGGCAATGCGCAGACCGCATACGATCTCGGCCAGGTCCAGATCGCCACCGGCACCGGACGCACGATCAAGGTCGCGGATCTCGGCCGCGTGCAGGATCTCTATGCCGAGCAGCGTTCCGCCTCGCAGCTCAACGGCCGCCAAGTGCTGAGCTTCGACTTCCAGCGCGCCAAGGGCGCCTCGGACGTCACCGTCTTCCAGCAAGCCGAAAAGAAGTTGGCCGCCCTCGAGGCGCGCAACCCCAAGGTGCATTTCAAGCGCATCTCGGACAGCGTCAAATATACCAAGGCGCAATATGACGCCGCGATGGAAGCAATGGTCGAGGGCGCGTTGCTCGCGGTCGTCGTGGTGTTCATCTTCTTGCGCGACTGGCGCTCGACGATCATTTCCGCGCTCGCCATCCCGCTCTCGGCGATCCCGACCTTCTGGATCATGGAACTGCTCGGCTTCACGCTCAACAACATGACGCTGATGGCGCTGAGCCTGGTCGCGGGTGTGCTGGTCGACGATGCGATCGTCGAGATCGAGAATATCGTGCGCCACATGCGAATGGGCAAATCCGCCTATCAGGCCTCGATCGACGCGGCCGACGAGATCGGGCTTGCCGTGCTGGCGACCACGATGGCGATCGTCGCGGTGTTCCTGCCGGTCGGCTTGATGCCGGGCATTTCGGGCCAGTTCTTCAAGAATTTCGGGCTGACCGTCGTCGCCTCGGTGCTGATGAGCCTCGCGGTCGCGCGTCTCATCACGCCGATGCTCGCCGCTTATTTCCTCAAGGCGCATGGCGAGGCCTCGCACGGCGAGGGCTGGCTGATGGACCGCTATATGGCGATCCTCAAATGGACCCTGCAGCATCGCTGGTCGGCGGTGGTCGGCGGTGCGGCCGCGTTCGGCGCGACGATCGCCTTGTTCATGACGATCCCGGCGACCTTCCAGCCGCTGCGCGACACCGATTCGAGCGTCGCGCAGATCGAGATGGTGCCCGGCACCACGCTCGCCGAGACGCAGCTCGTGGTGAACCGCGTCGCCGCTTTCCTGCAGAAGCAGCCGAGCGTCGAATCGGTCTATTCGCGCGCATTCGTCGGCAACGGCCGCGTCACCGCGATCTTCAAGCCCAAGCGCGAACGCAAGATGAAGAGCTACGAGTTCGAGCGCGCGCTCGCGCCGCAATTGCAGGCGATCCCCGATGCGCGCGTGTCGTTCCAGTCGTCGAGCGGCTGGGGCGGCGGCGGGCGTGCGCTGACCGTCACGCTCGGCGGCGACGATCCCAAATTGCTCGCCGAGACCGGCGCCAAGATCGTCCAGCAAATGTCGACTTTGCCCGACGTCGTCGCGCCCCGCATCGCCGGCGACCTCAAACGGCCCGAGCTGGTCATCACGCCGCGGATGGACCTTGCCGCCAATATGGGCGTGACGACCGCGGCCTTGTCCAATGCGATCCGGCTCGCGACGTTGGGCGACATCGACCAGAACAGCGCGAAATTCTCGCTGTCCGATCGCCAGATCCCGATCCGCGTCGCGCTCGACCAGGATTCGCGCCAGCGGCTTTCGACGATCCAGAACCTGCCGGTCGCGACCGCGACGGGTGGATCGGTGCCGCTCAACGTCGTCGCCGATATCGGCTTCGGCGCGGGGCCGACCAAGATCGAACGCGTCGCGCAGCAGCGGCAACTGACCGTCGGCGCCGATCTCGCACCGGGCGTGGTCAGCGGCACCGCGCAGAAGGAGATCCACGCGCTGCCGATCATGAAGAACCTTCCGATCGGGGTGAAGGAACTCGTGCTCGGCGAGTCTAAATGGCAGGTCGAACTGATCCAGAATTTCATCATCGCGCTGATGGCGGGCGTGGTGCTGCTGTTCGCGGTGCTGGTGCTGCTCTACCGCCGCTTGCTGCCGCCGTTCGTCAACGTCGTGTCGCTCGCGGTCGCGCCGCTCGGCGGGCTGATCGGGCTGGCGGTGACGGGGATGCCGATTTCGATGCCGGTCTATATCGGCATCATCATGCTGCTCGGCATCGTCGCCAAGAATTCGATCCTGCTGATCGACTTCGCGCTCGAGGAAATGAACAAGGGCGTCGACAAGGTCACCGCGATCGTCGACGCCGGGCACAAGCGCGCCCAGCCGATCGTGATGACCACGGTCGCTATGGTCGCGGGCATGATGCCGACAGCGCTGGCGCTGACCGGCGACGGATCGTCGCGCGTGCCGATGGGGATCACCGTGATCGGCGGGCTGACCGTGTCGACCGTGCTGACGCTGCTGATCACGCCGGCGCTGTTCAGCCTCGCGGTCGGGGTCGAGAGTCGGGTCGGGCCGTATCTGCGGCGCAACCTGCTGACCTACAAGGCCGGCGACGATCACGGGCCTCTGATCGAGAACCGGCCGCATGGGCCGGTGATCGAAGGTGGGCCGCCGCGGATCGTCTATCAGGGCGATTGATCGCGGGCGGCGGCGTTATGCGGCCTAATGCCAGAACCCTTTCTCCTTGAACTATCCCGGCGTTCGGGGATTGGTCCGCAGATGAGACGCACTCGCCCGCCCCGTATCGCCGACGCGCCCCCCGCCGGCCTCGTGCGGATGCGCTGGATCGCCGGCGGTCTGCTGGTGGTGATGGCGATCACCTTCCTCGTCACCCGCTTTTTTGCCCCCACCCACCCCACACTCGGCTTCGTCCGCGCGTTCGCCGAGGCGGCGATGGTCGGTGGCCTCGCCGACTGGTTCGCGGTGACGGCATTGTTCCGCCATCCGCTCGGCCTGCCGATCCCGCACACCGCGATCATCCCGCGCAACAAGGATCGCATCGGCACGTCGCTCGCCGCGTTCCTGCGCGACAATTTCCTCATTCCCGGCGTCGTCGCACGGCGGATGCGCGGCATGGACGTGGCGGGCGCGGCGGGGCGCTGGCTCGCCAATCCACCGGGCGGAGACGGCCGCATCCGGCGCGGCGCCGCCAGCCTCGCCGCGCACATGCTCGAAGCGTTCGACCAGCAGCGCCTGGGCGGGATGGTCAAGGCCGGGATCGGGCAACGCTTGCGCGCGCTCGACGTGTCGCCCCTGCTCGGCCAGGCGCTGACCGCGGCAATCGCCGAGGACCGGCATTTGCCGCTGCTCGACGGGATCGTGAAATGGGGTGCGCGCCTGCTTGCCTCGAACGAACACCTCATCCGCCAGATGGTCCACGACCGCGCCGGCACGGTGATGCGCTGGACCGGGCTCGACGAGACGCTCTCGACCAAGATCATCGAGGGCCTTGGCGGCCTGCTCACCGGCATCGCGGAGGACCCCGAGCATCCGCTCCGCGCCAAGGCCGAGGAAGGGCTGGCGGCGCTGGCGCACGATCTGATGCACGATCCGGTGATGCAGGCGCGAGTCGCCGCGGTGAAGGCCGAGATCATCGACAATCCGGCGATGCAGCGCTGGCTCGACGGCCTGTGGGAACAAGCGCGCGGCGGCATGCTGCGCATCGCGCGCGACCCCGACCGGATGCTCGCCGGCCCGGTCGGCGACGCCTTGCGGCAATTGGGCGGCACGTTGCAGACCGACGCGCGACTGCGCCGCACGATCAACCGCTTCGTGCGCCGCGCGGTGGTCGGCATGGCGGCGGATTATGGCGATGCGATCGTGCGGCTGGTGTCGGAGACGATCCAGGGCTGGGACGCGGGCACGATCACGCGGCGGCTGGAGAATGCGGTCGGGCGCGACCTGCAATATATCCGCGTGAACGGGACGGTAGTCGGCGGGCTGGTCGGGCTGGTGATCCATGCGGTGGATGTCGCGCTGTAGCGACGCGTGGGCGGGAATGGTGCCGGGGACACTCGCGGACAGCGGGCAACGACGGCCGGCCATGCCCGTCGCCCCGGCGGAGGCCGGGGCCGTTACGTCTGGGGCAAACCGTACGCCAAGCCAGCAAGCGGCCCCGGCCTCCGCCGGGGCGACGGTATGGAGAATGTCAAATTCGGGTGGTCGGTTCAACCGATCGGCGCATCACAGTAGGCGACGGACGCTCACCGCGCCCAATCCTCCACCGCCCAGCCGCGCTCCGCCGCCAGCGCCCGGAGGGGTCCGTGCGCGTTCACCGCCACACCGACATCGGCCCATGCCAGCGCCGGCGCGTCCGATACATGATCCGAATAGAAGCGCACCACCGCATCCTTGCGCGCGATTCCCTGCCGCGCCAGCCACGCCTCGATCATCCGCAGCTTGGCCGGCCCGTAGCAATTCTCGCCCGCAATCTTCGCGACGATCGCGTCGCCGTCGCGCACCACGCCCGTCGCGATCACCGCGTCGAACCCCAGGCGCCTGGCAATCACCTCGGCATAGAAGCCGTAAGACGCCGTCGCCATCACCAGCCGGTAGCCGTTCGCTTTGTCCGCCGCGATCTGTGCCAGCGCGCCGGCATAGACGCCCTGCCCCACGACATGCTCGGCAAACCGCTCGGCCGCGCGCGCCATGCGCCGCTCGGGCGTGCGGCGCCCGAGCAGGAGGGCGTGCATGATTTCCTTCAGCCGCCCCCGCCCGATCCACCCCGCCACATATCCCAGCGCGGCGATGCCAGCGACCGGCAGCAGCACGAGCCGCCACGGCGCTTCGGCTAAATCGGTACGCACAAGGAACGAAGTCCAGGTCGGCGCGTAGGTGATGGTCTTATCCATGTCATAGACGGCAAGGTGGTGCATAAGCCCGTCCTACGCCGTTGGAGCCTTGCCGATCTACACTGATTGCATCACAGAAGGCGCCAGATGACCGAAATGGCCGCCTTCTCCAACGACAGCGACGTCGTGCGCTTCACCGGCAGCCTGTCGCTGGCCAAGATCGGCGATCTGCCGGAGCGACTGCGCGCCTATGACGGCGCGGTGAAGAGCGTCGATCTCAGCGCGATCGAGCGAATCGACACGGTCGGCGCGTGGCTGGTCCACCGCTTCGCCGCCGAACACGATGCCGAGATTACCGGGCTCGACGCCGATGGCGAGCATCTGCTCGAACAGGTTTCCGCCGCCGATCAGCCGGTCGCGATGCGCCCCGCACCGGTCGGCGCGTTCACGCGCGTCGTCGGGGAGATCGGCGATGCGGTCGTCGTCACCGGCACCACGCTCTACGGCTTGCTCGGCTTCCTCGGTGCGACGCTGATCGCCTTCTGGCAAGTCGCGACGCATCCCAAGAGGTTCCGCTTCAACGCGGTCGTCCAGCGGTTCGAAGTGGTCGGCGTCAGCGCGCTCGGCATCATCGGCTTGATGAGCTTCCTGATCGGCGTCGTCATCGCGCAGCAGGGCGCGGTGCAGCTGCAGCAGTTCGGCGCCGAATTCCTCACCATCAATTTGGTCGGGCGCATTACCCTGCGCGAGCTCGGCGTGCTGATGACCGCGATCATGGTCGCCGGGCGCTCGGGCTCGGCCTTTGCCGCGCAGATAGGCACGATGAAGCTGACCGAGGAAGTCGATGCGATGCGCACGATCGGCGTCTCGCCGATGGAGGCGCTGGTGCTGCCGCGGGTGATCGCCGCGGTCGTGATGATGCCGCTGCTCGGCATGTACGCGTCGATCTGCTCGATCATCGGCGGCGGGCTGCTGTGCTGGATCACGCTCGGCATTCCGCCCGCGACCTTCATCCTGCGGCTGCGCGAAGTCGTGCCGATCACCGATCTGTATGTCGGACTGATCAAGGCGCCGGTGTTCGGCCTGATCATCGCGATCGCCGGCTGCTTCCAGGGCATGCTGGTCGAGGGCGATGCCGAACAGGTCGGCACGCGCACCACCTCGGCGGTGGTGCAGGCGATCTTCCTGGTGATCGTGATCGATTCCTTCTTCGCGGTCTTCTTCTCATCGATCGGCTGGATATGACGCAGACCGAACGCAGCGACAGGAAGAAGGGCGACGACGTCATCGTCGTGCGCGATCTGCACAGCGGCTTTGGCGAACAGATCGTCCATGACGGAGTCGACCTGACCGTGCGGCGCGGCGAGATCTTCGGTGTGGTCGGGGGTTCGGGCACCGGCAAATCGGTGTTGATGCGCTCGATCATCGGGCTGCAAAAGCCGCTGTCGGGCGAAATCGAAGTGTTCGGCGAATCGACGATCGACCGCGAGGAGCTCGATCTGGTCGGGCTGACCAAGCGCTGGGGCGTGCTGTTCCAGGGCGGTGCGCTATTCTCCACGCTGACCGTCGCCGAAAACGTCCAGGTGCCGCTGCGCGAGTTCTATCCCGGGCTCGACCCGGCTCTGCTCGACGAGATCGCCGCCTACAAGGTGGTGATGACCGGGCTGCCCGCCGATGCCGGTCCGAAATTCCCGGCCGAACTGTCGGGCGGGATGCGCAAGCGCGCCGGCCTGGCGCGTGCGCTGGCGATGGACCCGGAACTGCTCTTCCTCGACGAGCCGACCGCGGGGCTCGACCCGATCGGCGCGGCGGCGTTCGACGAACTGATCGCCTCGCTGCAAAAGACGCTTGGGCTGACCGTGTTCCTGATCACGCACGATCTCGATACGCTCTACGCGATTTGCGACCGCGTCGCGGTGCTCGCCGACAAGAAGGTGATCGCGGTTGGCACGATCGACGAACTGCTCGCGCTGGACCATCCGTGGATCCAGGAATATTTCAAGGGACCGCGCGGCCGCGCCGCGACCGCGACGATCCAGCACAATAAAGAACTAGCGCAAGCTGAGGGCAAAAGCTGATGGAAACCCGCTCGAACCATGTGCTGGTCGGCACCGTCGTGCTCATCCTGATCGCGGTGATGCTGTTGTTCCTGGTGTGGATCGCGCGCTGGGGGACGGCCACCGACAAGGAATACGACATCTTCTTCAAGCAGTCGGTCGACGGTTTGGCGAAGGGGTCTGCCGTGGCGTTTTCGGGCGTGCCGTCGGGACAGGTCAAGGAAATCACCTTGTGGAAGCCCGATCCCCAGCTCGTGCGCGTGCGGATCAGCGTGAACCCCGATACGCCGATCCTGGTCGGCACCACCGCGACGCTGCAAGGCAGCTTCACCGGCACCAGCACGGTGCAGTTGGACGGCGCGATCAAGGGTGCCCCGCCGATCACCTGCCCGGTCGAGAACCCGCTCAACGACTGCCCCAATGGCGTACCGACCATCCCGACTAAGCCCGGCGGCCTCGGCGCCTTGCTGAGCTCGGCGCCGCAATTGCTCGAGCGCATCTCGACCTTGACCGAGCGCCTGTCGGACATGCTGTCGGACAAGAACCAGCAGTCGATCGCGGGCATCCTGGCCAACACCAACAAGCTGACCTCGGCGCTGGCCGATCGCGGCCCAGAGATCGCCGCCACGCTCGCCGAATCGCGCGTGACGATCCAGAAGGCCGGCCTCGCCGCCGACCAGTTCGCGGCACTGGCGAAGACCACCAACGGCATGCTGTCGGACGACATCCATCCGATGATGGGCAACCTCAACAAGACGATTGCCAGTGCCCAGCACAGCATGGAAACGCTCGACGCCGCGATCGGCGATGCGCGGCCGGGGCTGCAATCCTTCTCCAAGCAGACCATCCCCGAGGTCGGGCAGCTCGTGCATGATTTGCGCGAAATGTCGCAGGCGCTGACCTCGGTCGCCGAGAAGCTCGACCGCGGTGGTGCTACCTCGCTGATCGGCCAGCCGAAATTGCCCGATTACAAGCCCGGAAAGGGACAGTGACCATGATCCGCTCCAAGACGCTGCTGGCGCTCGCGCTCGTCGCCCCGCTCACCGGCTGCATCAGCTTCGGCGCCAAGCCGCCGCCATCCTTGCTGTCGCTGACCTCGGCGGCGAGCGTGCCGGTCGGCCAGACCCAGTCTTCGGCCACCGCGCCGACGATCACCATCCTGGTGCCCGGGGCGTCGCAAGCGATCGCCGGCACGCGCGTTCCGGTGCAGGCGAGCCAGACCGCGATCGCCTATGTGCCGAAGGCGCAATGGGTCGAGCCACCCAATCGCATGTTCGTGCGCCTGCTGATCGATACCGTTCCGGCGCGCACCGGCCGGATCGTGTTGAGCAGCGCGCAGAGCTTTTCCGACCCGGGCGCGATCCTGTCGGGCGAGCTGCGCAATTTCGGCGTAGACGCCGGCACGAACGAGGCGGTGGTGACGTTCGACGCCTCGCTGATCCGCACGACGGGCAAGGTGGTTGAAAAGCGCCGCTTCGAAGCGCGGGTGCCGGTGACGGCGATTGCGGCGGCGCCGGTCGGCGTGGCGCTCAACCAGGCGGCGAACCAGGTGGCGGGCGAAATCGCCGATTGGGTGGGAAAGTAACCGCGCTGCCCGCGCGCAAGCGAGACATCAGCCCTTACCCGCGCGGCACGCGCGCGTCGGTTATCCCGCCGCCTTGCGCACCGGCACCATCAGATTGCACAGATCCGCCGCGCCCGCCGGCACGGTGAAGAACGGCCCGCCTCGGCTCGCCCGCGCTTCGAGCGTGGCGGCGAACACCGGCGCATCGGGCCGCAGATATTGGAACGCCGGGCGCTCGCTCGCCGGCAGATCGGCGACGATCGCGATCCGCTTGATCGGCACGCGCATCCTGGCATCCTCGTACAGCCCGAGCCCCCCGCCCGTCCCGCGCGGCAAGGCCGACAGCGCCGCCATCCCGTCGATCACGCGCCCGACCAACGCGATATTGCGGTCGAGATGCCGCGGCGCATGCCCGATCACGGTATAGAGGTCGCCCCCCGTGCCCGTGTCGGGCGCCAGGTCGCGCGCCACGCCGACCATGCCATAGCAATGCGGCAGCCATTGCCGCACGCCGTCCCCGGCGACCGCCCACCCGCTCGGTGTGAAGCCGGTACGCGGTGCATAGGCATCGCGGTACGGATTGGCGACCGCGACGCCATGCGCGCCCCACGCCCATTCATATTCGGCCGGTGGCTTCGGCGTGATCCCGGCGGCGGGCGGCTTCTTCTCGGTCGCGTCGCCCCATTGCGTGACGTAATTGTCCTGCACGCGGTACACGGTCGCGTCGCCCCACCATCCGCTGCGCGCGATCTTGCGGATATTGGCGACATGGACCGGCGCGAAGTCGGGCGCCAGCCAGATCACGCTGCGTTGCCCGTCGACGAAGTCGATCAGAAGCAGATCCTGCGGATCGATCGCACCCCACACGACGGCTGGCGCAGCGGCGGCAAGTTGCGCGGCGGTCGCCTTGGACGGCGGTGCGGGCGCGGCCTCGGCGGTGGCGAGCAAGGCGAAAAGCGGGAGAAGCATCGGCATGGCGACGGCGTGCCACGCCGGTGGTGCGTCGCGCAATCCCTCTGGACCGCGCACGGCGCTTGCACGCGGCGAAGCGACGCTCTAGGGCCACCCTCCTGTCCAGGACATGCGGAGCGGTGGCCGAGTGGTCGAAGGCGCTCGCCTGGAAAGTGAGTATACGTCAAAAGCGTATCGTGGGTTCGAATCCCACCCGCTCCGCCATTTTACCGCACGCGACAGTTCCCAAACGTGCACTTTCCCTTGCAAATCCGCTATTACTGCGGCTCTGTGCTCAAGCCGCGTTCCACGCCTGTTCTCAGGCGTTCACAACCCGGCATGGTCGAATCCATGGTCTCCGTCCCGGAAAACCATGGTCTGGAGGTTGGGATGCTCACAGACGCGCAATGCAAGGCGGCCAAGGGCCGCGCGGCCCCATACAAGCTCGGCGATTCGGGCCAGCTTTTCCTGCTCGTCTCCACTGCCGGTGGCCGTCACTGGAAGTTCAATTACACCTTCGGGAAGAACGCGAAGGGCAAGCCAGCACAGAAGACGCTCGCCCTTGGCCCCTATCCGGCGATCACGCTTATCCACGCGCGCGCCATGCGCGACGAGGCGAAGGCGCTGCTGCGCGAAGGCAAGGACCCGGCCGTCGAGCGGCGCGTGTCGGCGAAGACGAAGGCTATTGAGAGCGGCAACACCTTCAAGATCGTCTCGGAGCGATGGTTCGAACTGAAGAGCGGCTGGTCGCTGGCGAAGTTTCGCGCGTGGTGCGCGTCGCATGACGGGAAGTGGGCGGAGCGGGACGCTGGCAATTGGGTCGACCGGCCCGCGTCGGGCTGGTCTGTCATCCACGCCGGCGACGTCATCCGATCGCTCGACCGGGACGTCTTTCCTGAGATTGGCGACCTGCCGATCGGCTTGGTCGAAAGCCCGAAGGTGCTCGAGGTGCTAAACGCGATCGTCGTGCGTGGCGCGATCGAAACCGCGCACCGCGTCTGCCAGCGGATATCGGACATCTACGTCTACGCGATCCCGGCTGGGCTGGCGAAGGTCAACCCCGCCGCCAGCATGGGCAAGGCGCTGCCGAAGGTGCCGCGGTCTAAGAAACAGCCCTCGGTGATCGACCGTATCCGGGACCACGGCGCCCAGATCAAGGCGGTACAGACGATGCTCGCCAACTGCGAGGCCGAGCGCTGCCGCGCCAACACTAAGTTCGCGCTTCGGCTGCTCGCCCTGACTGCTGTCCGGCCGAACGAAATCCAAGAGGCAGAGTGGTCGGAGATCGAGGATCTCGACGGGCCCGAACCGCTATGGCGCATCCCGGCCGCGCGTATGAAGGGTGACAAGGAGCGCAAGGCCGAAGAGACGGGCGACCATCTCGTGCCGTTGGCGCCCCAGGCGGCGGCGGTGATCAAGGCCCTGCATCCGCTGACCGGTGGCTACAAGCTCATGTTCCCGGGGGAGCGGCATGTCCACCACCCAATCTCCGAGAACACGTTGCGCGCCCTGCTGATCCGCGCGGGCTATTACCAGCGCCATGTGCCGCACGGATTCCGCGCGGCCTTTTCGACGATAATGAACCAGTCGCCTGACAAGCAGGCTGGCGATTCCGAGGTTATCGAGCTGATGCTCGCGCACGTCCCCGAAAACAAGGTGAAGGCGGCCTACGATCGCGCCGAGCATATGCCGCGGCGCCGGGAGATCGCTTGCGCCTGGGCGGACCTGATTACCGTCGACCTGCCAGACCCCGTGAGCCATGTCGGACAACCGATCCGGTGGGCCGACACCTCTCCAAAGGCACCACGCGCGAAAATGGAGAAAGCGGCCTGATGCCTATCCAAGTCATAGTGCACACGGCAGCACAGGGGCCCGACACGACAGCGTGGGTAGCAGCTGGTGCAGCGGTTATTCAAGCGCTGGGCGCGATCGCGGCAATCTACTATTCTGGTAAACTGGCGCGCGACGCGGCGAAGCGCGAAATCGCTGCCGACGAAGCGAATGCCAGGCGGATATCGGAGGCAAATCTTGCGGCGATAGAACGGCGGCGCCTCGCCCGCGAGGAAGCTATTCGCGACTTCGACCAAGAGGAAGTCCGCAGGTTCAATGAACCATTGGACCTCGCAATTAAGATCGCCGAATCTGCGCTGCAGGAGCTAGTCGAGCAGTATGAGCGCACCCTCGAAAAACTGGCGAGGGGCGATCTGGATTTCTACATCGTGTCGCCAGGTCCGGCACAGGAACTGCTCATCGAGCGGTTGCCTGCTATCGTTGATGCGGCAACTGATGCGGATATCGCATCCGCGACGCGGGCGATTTGGCGCAGTTTCGCACCATTCGGTCAGGTCATCCTCACTGCTGTCGATTGGAATGCAGCATTCGCAGAGAGAATCCCCATGATAAAAGCGGCGATCGAGCGTCTGAGGAACCTCCGGCGCTAGCCGCCGCGCGCCGCCATAACTTGGTCGCGCCAAGTGCGGACCTCGCGCTCGCTCCAGCGGGTAGATGCGCCGCCGGGCTTGCAGCACTTCGGGAAGGTTCCTTCCCTCATCTTGCGGTAGATCATAGTCTTGCCGATCCCGGCGATCTCCATAACGACGGCGATCGGGAGGAGCCTGTCGTCGAGGTTGTAATCTACCTCGCGCGTGGCGATGCGGCCGGCGGCGCGGCTCACCGTTGGCGCTTCGGGTTTACGCGGCCTCATCAACTGCCTCCGCCGGCTTGAGCTTCACGCGCGCGACCTCCTGGATGATGACGAAGGTCGACTCCGGGAACAGGCCAAGCAGGCGCTTTGCCTCGGTCTCGGCGCTATCGAAGGTCGGGTGGCGGAAGCGCGGCGGCCGGGTCCGCTCCTTGGCCGCACCGCCCCGCACGAGCGCGCTGCCCTTCTTGCGGAAGAGCAGGAAGCTGCCCTGAAAGGATTTCGTCTGGGCCTGCATCGCAATGTCGTTCATGTCTTGCTCCTGATGATGGGAATGCCGGATCGGCTGACCGGCAATGGTGGCGGGTCGTAGTGCGCGAAGTCCTCAAGACGCAGGCGCCGCGAGATCCTGCGGGCCGCGTTGACGATGTTCCGGTCGAGTTCGTTTCCGGGGGCCGGCTCAGCTGCGGCGACGATCTGGACGAACTCTATTGCCGCCTGCACCGCGGGCGACATCAGTCGCACCTCGGCGTCTGAATCGTGCAAGCGCCGTGATCGCGGGGATAAGACCCGCCCGCGCTGGTGAGCGAACCCGCCACCGCACCAACGGCGGCCAGCGCGGCGGCCCCGATGATGAGCGCGTCTCGCAGGCGGTCGGATCGGCGGCTCATGTCCGCTGGCCTTTCAGCCGCGCCGGATGGACCGGAGCCCAGACGATCGCCGCTTTTCCGCTGACGTTCTTGCGCCGCACGCCGCTGTCGCGGACCTTCCCCAGCCGCGACAACTCGGTCAGGCGAGGCCGGATCGACAGGATCGACAGACCCAGCCGGCCGGCGACCTCGTCGGCGGTGAGGCCGTTCGAACGCTCGACGACAGCGAGCGCGCGATCGCGCAACATCGCGGCGGCTGGTGCGATCGCGTCCGCGGCGGCGCGCGACGTGTCGCGGTTCTGCGCGCCGGGAGCGGCGGGATAGCCGAACAGGTCGCTCATGCTGCCGACCTATCGAATTGCAGCACGACCGCCGCTGGCTCCGCCGGCGCTCTCTCGCCGCCGTCGGGGTCGGTCGGGTCGAAGTCCGGCGTCCAGTCGCCGCAAGTCCGCGAGAAGTGGGTCCGCGGGTAATAGGTGCCGTGGAACCACTTGCCTTCGACGATGGAAGGCGGGAACTGCTCGCAGGTGCCCAGGTCCATGTTCATCGGTAGGCATCGCGTTGCGGTGGCGCTTTCAGGCGCGCCTTGGTTCCAGTGCGCGCAGGTGAGGCATATGGTCTTAGCCATTGGCCGCCTCCGGTTTTGCGCTGCTCTTGGCAGCATGATCACGCTTGGCGGAGGCGATATAATTCAGAACCGAGGGCCACTCTTCGCCGGCAAATTTCACGGCACCAGTGGGCGTGCGGATGGGCAAGGGCCGATGCATGTCGTCCCAGAGCCCGGAAATCGTGAGCGGCAATACCTCGCCCAGTTCGGTAATGTGCCAAGCAATCACCGGCTCAAGGAACGACTCGTTGTCGTTGAACGACGGCGAAAAATGCAGGAGGTCATACCCAGGCTGAGCCGGGATCACAGTGACCGCGCGGTCGCGCAAGCGTTCCAGATCAACATCGTACACGATAGCTTCACTGCCATCGCGCAGCCTAACCGTAGATAGCTCCAGCGAGTGCCCTGCTACTGTGGGACCCGCAGTGACCCGCACGATTTCGTCGGAATTGTATTGTGCGGTGCGCCTGCTGTTCCAGATCAGCATGGGATGCCTCCGTTTTCATAGTCGAAATCACCGCACCAGTCGGTGGCGAACGTGATCGGGTGACGGCTCGCTCGGCTGAGCGAGATCGTATCCATGATGTCGTCCGGGATCTCACCACTGCCCCAGCTCGGTCGCTCGATCTGTGCCTCGACGAGGCTGTCGACCAAAACCGGTGGCTTCAGGCGGCACGATCCGAAACCGAAATCCGCGTCGTTAGGGTCGCGAACTTTCATGTCCTCGGACCAGAACCGGCAGCGGTTGCACCGCTCATTCTTTGCGGCGTTCATGATTGCATCTCCGGGCAGAGCTGGGCGATTTCCGCCGCCGCGCGCAGGTGGTCACAGATCATTCGCTGATCGTCGGCGGGATCGCTGTCCTCACGGCAAATGATCAGCAGATCGACTTCGCCGCTCGGACGGCGGTGAACGTCCGCAACCCAGCCGCTGGCGATGTCGATCTCGCTTTCATCTTCGAACGGGGTGCCGGTCATGGTCACCCGCGCGCCGGTAAAGGTCGCGCTCGCCCAGGCCGCATAAGCCACGACTTCGGGGCGGCTCATGACGGCATCGCCACGTATACAAGGGCGAACAGCGCCCAGATCGCAGGCGCGATCCAGAAGGTCGCCAGCGCGCCGCCGACGGTCAGGTTGGTGCCCATGAACGGGCGGGCCAGGACCGCACCTGCGCGGGCTTTGAAGGTTCGTGCCATGAGGCTATGCCTCCGTCTGCGCGACATCGTCGCGATGTGCGTTTCCAAGAAGAAACAGGGCGTCGCGCACGAGCCATTCGGCGGCCCACTCCTGGTAATTTTCGCGCATCACGATCTCGGCCTTCCGCCGATATGCCGCTTGATCGGGTACAAGCGTTCGAACGAGAGTCTTGATTTGACCTTCGTTGCTGAAGCGCTCTTCCAGCACGTCGCCGAGCGCGGACGCGGCATGGAAGAAGGTGCTTAGGGGATTGTCCGCAGCAGGCACCGGGATGCGGTCGACGATGCCTTTCAGGTTCAGGGCATAATCAAAATCATCGACCGATCGTTCGTATGCGCCGAGCGCTTGCTCCCATTCGATGTCGAGCAACTCGCGGATGGCGTAGGCGACCTGCTGCGCATGGCCGTCGATGCGACCGACCGACCGGTACAAGGCAAGGAAGCCGTGCTCCATCAGATCTCGGTCGACCCAGCGATCATTGTCCAGAGACGGTATGAGCAGCGTCAAACGTGCGATGACGCCCGGGAGCGTGTTCGCCACGTTGTCGTAAACCTGCTTCTCGTCCTCGTAGATCCTCTCATCTGCGGCCGCTATCTCCGCTTCGCGCACAGGATCGACGTGGACGCCATCGAAGCTGTAAGCATACACACGATGGGCTCGGACGCGTTCGTATGCGGCGAGGATACATGCGTCGGCACTGTCCGGATCGAACGCCGGGACCTGCGAGGCGGCGATCACGCTGCCACCTCGCGGCGCCGGCCGTGTCGCACGGCGATAAACGCATCCTGCGCCGCGCCGATATCAGCCTCCAACTCGGTGAATTTCTCAATTCCGAGCAAGAAGATCATCCAGATCTCGTAGAGGCGCTTGGTGCTACTGCCGTCGGGCATTCCCTCCACCGCCTCACTCAAGTTCTGCGTGGTGGCGGCAAACAGCGCTTTTAAGCGCTCGGCCGAGCAGACGATGTCGTCGAACGCCCTGAACACGTCGTTGCAGATCGGTTTGGGGCGCTCGATCGTCGGAAGCGGCTTCGAGCGCGCCGCGGCTTCAGCAACGCTCATGATTGCTGCTCCTGCAAGAACATCGCCAGCGCGATCAGATGGCCGATGCCGCCTATCGCGGATGCGATGAAATCGGCGTTGAGCAAGCCAATGTCCTCTGCGCCTGGCTGGCCGCTGTTTGAGAAGGCGTTGTCGAACACCATCAGCATCCCGTGCGCTTGGCGCAGCAGGTCGCTGACCGTGCTCGGATCGTTTGTGAACGGGCTGTAGCCGTCGATCCTGAAGCTATTCAGGGCTGTAGCGGCGGGGGTTGGTGTGGTGCGGGCCATCAGCGCACCGCCTTCGGCGTACGGCCGAGTTGGATTTCCAGGTGGACGCCGAGCCACTGAATTTCGAAAAAGCGAACCTCTCCCTCGGCCATCGCGACTGAGTATCCGTCGACAAGGTGCATGCCCTGCATGCGCTCGACGGAGGCGGTTCCCCAATTATACCAAGGCTCGAGCGCCGCAATGAAACGCCGGGCGGCGGCGGACACAATTCCTCGTTCGCGCAAACGTGCGCGTCGTGCTTCGGCGACCATGGGTCAACCTCCCTTGCTGCGTTGGGCAGCTGGGCTGAGGCGACATGGTTAACGGCGCATCAGATCAGCTGACGCGGCCATCTAGGGTGTGTTACAAAACACTGTCAATACGGTTAATGTGTCGCGGCACACTTTTTACAATTCGCGACCGTACCAGATCACACGGCCTTGGATCCGCAGCTCCGCCGAGGCCACCTCAAAGTCGGGAGCCACCGGATTGTCTGATATCACCATAATCCGCCCTTTGCCGGCCGGGCGAAGCCGCTTGATGCCGTGAGAGCCGTCGAAATCGATCCAATATATCCCGTTGATGCGCGACAACGCGCGCTCGTTGATGTCGACCAGTATGTGATCGCCCGTTCGAAGCGTCGGTTCCATGCTATCGCCGATCCCCCTCACGAGGCGTAGGCGGTCCGACGGGGTCCGAGTGATCATCTGGACGAGCCACAAGCTCATCCGGAAAGGCTCGTTCTCGATAAACTCCTCGATCAGCGTGCCTGGTCCCATCGAAAGCGACAGATCAAGCGAAGCGATCTCAACCGTATCACGTCGGTCATCTGGCTCTTCGCCGGGCACAGGCGGCGAGTCGAGCGCGCCGGGGAGTAGATCGGCGAGTGACAGTCCCAAGGCTCGCGCGAGCTTCTCGACGGTCCCGAGTTTGATATCCTTCGTCATGCCCTGAAGAATGTCGCGAACGACGGTTTCCCCAAGCCCTGCTGTCCGAGCAAGTGCCTTGGGGCTGACGTTTCGGTACTCGATAGCCTTCGCTAGCCGAACCCGGAGGGTTTCGATTGCAGTATCTGTTGTCATGAGGTCATTTCTCATTTTACCGGCATCCGCGCCAGATGGTGACGCATCACACGATTACCCTTGCAAATGTGTTACGGCACACCCTAATACCGGTTAATGGCTGACCCATTCCGAGACGAAATCGAAGTCTTTCTGCGCCTGACTGGTATGGCGCCGACGACATTTAGCATCAGCGCGACGCGCGACCGCCATTTTGTCCGCAAGCTTAGGCTCGGACGGCGAGTCTGGCCCGAAACTATTGACCGAGTGCGCGCCTTCATGCGCGACTTCGAGCCGTCCGCCGAACCGACGCGTCGCAGTCGCCGCGTTACCGCGGTCGAGGCTTAAGCCGTGGCGGGGGCGCGCCGGTCATCCGGTGGCGGGCGCGGGTCATCTAACCCGCTCGCCTTTCGTCGTGCGATGGATGAGGCGAAGACGCGCCGGAACCTGTCTGACATTCTTGGGCGGCATACGAAGCTGCGCCGGCGCGGGCGGGAGGTGGTTGGCCTGTGCCCCTTTCATGGCGAAAAGACGCCCAGCTTCGAGGTAAACGACGCCAAGGGTGTTTATTATTGCCACGGCTGCGGAGCGTCGGGCGATCACTTCAACGCGCTGATGCTGCTCGACGGTATGGCCTACCGCGACGCCTTCACTGCACTGACAAGCGACGAGTTCCCGGACGTCGACCCAGCTGATCGGGCGCGGGCAATCCGTGAAGACGAAGCCGCCCGCGCCGCAGCTATCGGCGACGCTCGCTATATGTGGGGGCGCTGCGTCGCGCCGGTGGCGACGCCAGCCGAAACCTATTTGCGGAAGGTGCGCGGCATTTCCATGCCGCTCCCGCCGTCCGTGCGGTTCGGCGTCGTGCCGACTTCGCGAGATGACGACGGCAACTGGAAGCGCCCCTACCCCGCCGTCGTGCTCGCGTGCACTGACATCGCGGGCGAGATTACAGGATTGCAGCGCATATTCCTGCGCGACGACGGCGGCGGCAAGCGATGGGACAAGGCCAAGCTTAGCTTGGGCCGTCCGCGCGGCGCGGCGGTCGTGCTGTCATCGAACAACGCCACCGAGATCACGACCTGCGAAGGACCGGAGGATGGCCTGTCCCTCGCGCAGGAAATGCCGGCGGCATCGGTGTGGGTAGCACTCGGAACGGCCATGATGCCTGAGATGCTGTTCCCGCTTGAGGTTCGCTCGGTGGTGATCGCGCGACAGAACGACGCGCCCGCTATTGCCGCCACCATCCGCGCCACGGAAGCGCTGGTGCAACGTGGCCTCGCCGTCCGTCCGATCAATCCGGCCGAGGGCTTCAAGGATTGGAACGACCAGCTCCGGGGGATTCGCTCGTGAGCGGCATGTTCGACGACCAGTACGACCAGGGCGAGAAGATCGCGCCCCAGCCCCTCGATATCAAAGGCTCGCTTGGCGAGGCCAATGAGTATCCGATTGCGGCACTTCCGCCGGCGCTGGGCAACGCGATACGCGCGATCGTCGCGATGGCACAGGTCCCGCCCTCTCTCGCGGCGCAGTCGGTCCTGGGCGCGGCGTCGCTTGCGACACAGGGCTTCGTGAACGTCGAAACGATCACCGGCCAATCGGTGCCGACGTCGCTGTTCCTGTTCTCAATCGCCGCATCGGGTGATCGTAAGTCGACGTCCGACAAATTCGCGATCCAGCCGATCAAGGATCGCGAGGAGCATCTCGCGTCTCGCTTCGCCGAGGCGCAGCACAATTACACGATCGACGACGCAGCGTTCAAGGCGGCGACGACAAAAGCGAAAGCGGGGAATAAGTCGCGCGACGAACTGCGGGAGTGCCTTGCCGCCACCGGCAAGCCGCCCCTGCCGCCAGTTCAACCGCTCCTCACTGCCGACGAGCCCACCGGCCCCGGGCTGCAACGTCTATTCGCCGAGGCGATGCCCGCCCTCGGCCTATTCTCGGACGAGGGCGCGACCTTCCTCGGTGGCTGGTCGATGCAGGAAGAGAACCAAGCCGCCACCGGTGGCATGCTGTCCAAGCTGTGGGACGGCCAAGCGATCAAGCGAATCCGCGCCGACAAGGAAAACGGCACCCAGATCCTCTACGGGCGCCGCCTGTGCCTGCACCTGATGGTGCAGCCCGACATTGCGGGGAAACTGCTCGGAAATCAGGCGGTCCGCAATCAGGGTCTGCTGAGCCGCATTCTCGTCGCCGCTCCCAAGAGCCTGAAGGGCACGCGGTTCTGGAAGGAGCCGACCGAGGAAGATCGCGACAACCTCCGCATCTATCATGAGCGGCTTGGCCGGCTGCTTGCGTTTGAGTTTAGGTATCGCGACGAGAGCACGCGCGCGCTCGACCTCGATCTCGTCCGGCTTACCCCAGACGCGCGGGCCGAGCTGATACGGTTCAGCGACCATTGCGAGCGCCAGATCGCGCCAGGTGGCAAATACATCGACATCGCCGATTTCGCGTCGAAGATGACCGAGAACGCCACGCGGCTCGCCGCGGTGGTGTCGTATTTCTCGGCTGGGAATAGCCTTGCCCGCGACGGCTTGAGCGTCAACGCTGTGCGGGCGGGGATTGCCCTCGTCGAGTTCTACGCCAGCGAAGCGGCGCGCCTATACGGTGCGGCCGCGGTGGATGACGACACCGCAAACGCTGCGACACTGATCGACTGGATCCGGAAGCGCGATCTGACCTCGGTGGGAGTCCAGTATCTCAATCGGCACGGCCCGCCCCAGACGCGCAGCGCGCCCGCCCTCAAGCGCGCGATCGCGGTGCTGGCCGAGCATTCGCACCTCGTCAAAATTCAAGGCGGCGCGCATCTCGAGCTTGGCGGGAAATCGAAATTCTACGCCGAGGCGTACACGGTCATCGCACTGGATCCGCAATGAGCGGAGAACTGTTCAGCGCCGGCTTCGCGTGGGCCGACGCGCCGGTGTCGCAAGCCCCTGCGACAGCTGCTGCGACACCTGGCCAGCCCATAGTTTCGCCGCATATTGCGGGACAACCCGTCACGGCGCCTGTGGCGGAGAGCATTTTCGCCGACGCGCTAGACGTGTCGCAGGCGCTTGCGACACTTGATGCGATAGCCTGGGGTGGTGACCATACGCCTGCGCCAGCCGCTCCGGGAAAGCCGGTAGCAGCACCTGTCGCAAGTGTCGCAGGTGTCGCAGAAACGTTAGGGCAGCGCCTTGAACGCCAGCTGTCGCAACCGACTGTCGCGATGCTTGCGACACCAGTTGCGACAGCAGAAACGGCGAATTTCCGCGGGATTGAGGGTGGTGCTCAACCATCTGTCGCAGATGTCGCAAGTGTCGCAGGCTGGGAGCATGGCGTTGCGACACTGGTCGAGGGCCGCGTGCCGCTTGGTATCGGCCGCATCGAGTGGAAACGGCTCGTCCTGGACGCTCGTCAGGTCATGCGGCTCTGGGGCCGTGACCTGCACAAGGCTGGCTGGTCGGTCTGCGACGTTTTCGGTGTCGAGCCGAACATGTCGCACCGGCGTGTGGACCGCCTTGGGCTTGTCGCATTCGTCAGCGGTGGCGAGGTCGAGGCGATCGACAGCGACACGGCGGTGACACGTCATGGGAAAAGCCGGCTGACCTTCGACCGCCGCCTGCGTGGGGCGGGATCGGTGCCGTTGTGGGCTGTCAGTGGTGGGATGTTTGTATGACCTGCAACGGGACCGGTTGGCCGGGGCGTGTCAATGCCCCCCACGCCCTCTGGGCTAGGGGCATTGTAATCGCGACCGTCGAGCCATTGCAAGAGGGAAGCGAAAATAGAGCGGAGGGAGCTTAGAAGTGGGTAGGACATTAGCACAATTCCGGGTCGTTCCTCCGCTGGGCACGCGGTTGATACTTGATGATCAAGTTTACGAGCTGGTGGAAACTGAGCCTTACGTGCGCAAAACGGACGGTCTTCCATCTCGCATTCTTCACTGGGAGACGACGTGTCCAGATCCAGGATGCAGCGAGACCTTCCGCGCCAAAAGCGGGCTGGCGGTCACCAGCATCAATCGCCGCTGTCAGCAACACCACGCCGAGATGCGGCCGGTTGGTCGGCATCGTGGCAAACAAACCGAAGCTCGAGTAGAATTTCCATGAAGACCGATACCAATCGCTGGTGCATCCTCCGCACGTCGGGCGGTAAAACCCTGCCGCTCGTGCGCTCGCTCGCGGACGCCGACCTCGACGCGTGGACCCCGATCGAACGGGTGCGGCGGCGCGTGCCGCGCGCGAAGATGACAGAGCACTTTGTCACGGCCTTTGCCCCGACCTACGTCTTCGTGCGGGAGCGTCATCTGCCCGAGCTACAGCGCATGGAAGGCGCGATCGGCGGCGTGCACCCCCGGTTCTCCATCTTCCGCTACTACGGCAACACGGTGTTCGTACCGCATGCAGCGCTGCATCCGCTGCGCCGGCGCGAGCAGGACAGCTACATCGGCGCGCTTCCAGTGGTGAACCGTCAGACGAAGCATCGCGGCAAGGCATACGGCGTTGGCGAGCAGGTGACGTTCGAGGGCGGCCCGCTGTCAGGCCTCAACTGCATGATCGCGTCTAGCGATGGGTTGGAGACGACCATCACCCTGACCCTGTTCGGGCGCGAGGCGGGCGTCAAAATAAAAACTTCCAAGATGCGTGCGGCTCGTGTATCCGTCACCGAACCCGCTGCTTGAGCAGCCCGCGACGAGCGTGACCGGCTGGCGATATCGCCTTACTGCCCTCGTCCCCACATCGAGAAGCGTGTGCTTCCGCGATTGTGCTACCGCATGCAGCTTCACGGGTAACGCCCCGCTCGCATCAGATAGGGGTCGTGACATCGAGCGGGGCGGCTGCTGCTCGGGAGGAACACACAGCGTTGCTACAACGTCGCGCGGCTCCCGGCGTTCCGAGCCATCTGCTTGACGAGGGTTAGTCGAAAGTGCACCAAAGCAGCAGGTGATCGAGCCGCGCGTTCCGAGGGGGAAGCGCTGGCTCTCACCGCTGGCTTCTTTTCTGTCTGACCGCACACCCCGCCCGCCGGGGTCCGGAACAGCGAGCGGGGCGGCCCGCATCCATCTCTCGATGATAGCGGCGGCCACGCAGCACGCTGGGGGGTTGTAGCACCGCGTGGCCGGTAGAACCTATGCCACATCCGACGTATCCTCAACCGCGCGAGGTAGTGATGGCCCAGCCTGTGCCGATCCACCTTGCGCTTGAGCGCATCACCTCGGACCTGCACAGCCTGACCTTCGACGTTGAGGAAGCGTCACGCAGCATCGGCCATGCCGAGCGCAAGATGGCTGAGGGTGAGCGCATCGCTGCTGCCCTGCATGATGCTGGTGATCGGGTGAGGCGGCTCTTCCGTGGTTGAACGTCTCCGTGGTCGCGCCGGCCAAGCACAGCGCCGCCGGCGCCTCGCCGCTGAGCCGCTGTGTCGCATCTGTGCCGAGCGCGGTATCGTCGCCGCGGCGACCGTGCCCGACCACATCAAGCCGCTGGCGCTTGGCGGCAGCGATGACGACACCAACATCAGGTGCCTGTGCAAGCCATGTCACGACGAGGTGACCGCTGAGCAGTTCGGCACGTCGCGCACCAAGGGCCTGGGAGGCTGCGACGCGAGTGGCATGCCGACCGACCCGCGCCACCCCTGGAATGCGACGAACCGAGTCGGCTGACCTCTCGAACTGGCACGCCCTTTGCCGCAGGGCGGGGGTGGGTCAAATGTTGGGGCGATCGGGTGCCGGACACCGCTTGGTCCTCAACTTTCATCGCTAATACAGTTTTTGCTCCGGCGCGCCGGGCGTCAGGATGGTCACCATGGCTCGACGCCAGCGCATCGACAGCGCAACGGGCGCGGTGGCAACGATGGCCGCAGCCACGCGCGACCTGTCGCCGCCCAAACACCTGAAAATTCGGCGCGGCGATCTGCCGTTCTGGGACGCGGTGATCAAGGAGCGCGCGAAAAGCGAGTGGACCGACGCGGACCTCGCCGTGGCGGCCAACCTTACGCGAGCCATGGCCGATGCGGAGCGTATCGCGACGATGACGGTCGATGCTGGCGGTCACGTCCAGATCGAAGACGTCGTTAAATCGATCGAGCTATCCGATAAGCTGGCGCGCCGCATCGTCACCCTCCGCCGCGCGCTCGGCATGGATAACCGGGCGAAGAACGGCGAGCAGCGCGACGTCGACCGTCGGCGCGAGCACGCGAAGGGCATTGAAGGCGGCCATAACCCGATGGCTGACGACGGAGACGGCCTGCTGGCAAGGCCGTCCACCCTACAGTGACGCGCGGCGAGCGCGTTATCGCGTTCATCGAGCGGTATTGCCTGGTGCCCGAGGGCAAGCTGGTCGGTAAGCCTGTCCGGCTGGTGCCGTTCCAGCGGCGGTTCATCCTGGAGGTTTACGATAATCCGGTCGGCACGACCGAGGGCATCCTCTCGATCGCGCGCAAGAACGGAAAGTCGGCGCTGATCGCCTGCATTCTGCTTGCCCACCTTGCCGGTCCCGAAGCCCGGCTGAACAGCCAGATCGTTTCGGGCGCGCGGTCGCGCGACCAGGCCGCGCTGGTGTTCAACCTTGCCGCGAAGATGATTGCGCTGTCGCCTGACCTTTCTAAGCTGATCCGAATCGTGCCTTCGGGAAAGCGACTGATCGGCTTGGCGTTGAACGTCGAATACCGTGCGCTGGCGGCCGACGGCCATACCGCCCACGGTCTTTCGCCGGTTCTGGCGATCCTTGACGAGCTGGGGCAAGTCCGCGGGCCGCAAGACGACTTTGTGGAGGCAATCGAAACCGCGTCTGGCGCCTACGATGACGCCCTTCGCCTGATCATTTCGACGCAGGCGCCGACCGATGCCGACATGCTGTCGATCAAGATCGACGACGCGAAGCGGTCGAATGACCCTAAGATCGTCGCGCACGTGTACGCTGCGGAAAAGGACGCGGACGTGCTCGACACGAAGGCCCATGCCGCCGCTAACCCGGCGCTCGGCGTCTTCCGATCGCTCCCCGAACTGCTCGCCGCCGCCGAAAAGGCGTCGCGCATGCCATCGGCTGAGAACGGCTTCCGCAACCTGTACCTGAATCAGCGGGTTAATCGCTTCTCGCCCTTCATCTCGCCCAGCGTATGGGGCGCCACGAACGGCGAGATCAGCGAACAGGCTTTCGTCGTCGGCACCGTTTACGGCGGCCTCGATCTCGCCGAGACGACCGATTTGGTCGCCTTCGTCCTTATCGTTCAAGACGAGCACGGTTGCTGGCACGTCAAGGCGTGGTTCTGGAAGCCCGAGGCCACGCTCAAGGATCACGCCAAGCGCGATCGCGTGCCATATGACCTTTGGGCCGAGCAAGGCTTGATCTTCACTACGCCCGGCGTCGCGGTTGATTACGAGTATGTCGCGCGGACGATCTCGGATCTCTGCGCGCCCTACCAAGTCGCCAAGATCGGCTACGACCGCTTCCGCTTCAAAACGCTCGAGGCGCAGATGCAGAAAATCGGCGTCTCGCTGCCATTCGAGCCGATGGGGCAAGGGTATGTCTCGATGGCCCCCGCTATGGACGTTACCGAGATTGACTTCCTGAACGGGAACATCCGCCACGGCGGCAACCCGGTCTTGACCATGTGCGCCGCGAACGCCGTCGTCATCAAGGACCCAGCGGGCAACCGCAAGCTCGACAAAGCGAAATCCACAGGCCGCATCGACGGCATGGTTTCGCTTGTGATGGCTCGCGGAATCGCGGCTGCCGAACCGATGGAGGCGAGCATGGATGACTGGATCGCAAGCCTCGCATGAGCGGTTATCGACTGAGTCCACGCGCGGCGGCGGCCGAAGAGCGCTACGACGCCGCCCGCGCGGTCGAAACGAAGGGCTACCCGGCCATCACCTACCCGGGTTTCCAGCCTGGGCAGCAGGATGGCGACAATTTCCGCACCAACATGATGACGACAGTCAGCATGGAGCGCGTGAACGACACCGGCGCGGCGGTTCAGCAGGCGGCGGTCGGCCTGACTGCCACCTGGGGTTGCGTGAATTTCTGGGCAGGCAACATCGCCTCACTACCGCTCACCGTCATGCGGCCCGGCCCCGGTGGCGTGGCGGTCGAAGATACCAGCCACCCGCTCTACTGGCTGCTGCACGACAGCCCAAATTACGATCAGAGCGCCTATGATTTCTGGGAGTTCGCGGTCGCCGGCATCGAACTGACCGGGAACGCATATGCGGAGATCACGCGCCGCGAAAACGGCTTCATTACCGCGCTGACGCCGGTTCGTCCGGACATCGTGCGGGTCACCCGGAACAGCTTCGGCGTCCTTATCTATCGCTGGACCGATAGCACTGGCGATCACGTCGTCGATCAGACCCAAATGCTGCACATTCGCGGCTTTGGCGGCAACCCGCTCGGCGGTGTATCGCCTTTGACCGCCTGCCGCCTCGCTTTCGCGTCAGCGCTGACGACAGATCGAGCAGCGTCGACAGTTTTCGCCAACGGGGTGCGACCATCCGGCGTTCTCAGCACGGACAAGGCGCTCACCAAGGACCAGCGAGACCTTCTGGAGCAGCTCTTGCAGGAGAAATTCGTCGGCGCGGTCAATGCCGGCCGGCCGATGCTGCTCGACAACGCCGTGAAGTGGGAACAGCTGTCGATCGACCCTTCTGACGCGCAAATGCTCGAAAGTCGCCGCTTCGGCGTGGAGGAAGTGTGTCGCGTGTTCGAGGTTGATCCTCATCTGGTCGGCCAAACGGTCGGAAATACGACCCTGGGGTCGAGCATCGACAGCCAAACGCTCTCGGTCATGAAGTTCAAGATGCGCAAGCGACTGAAGCGCATCGAAGGCGCGCTGGCGAAGCAGCTTCTGACCGTTGCCGAGGTCAAGTCCGGCGTCTCGATCAAGTTCAACGTCGATGCGTTCCTGCGCGCGGACAGTGTCGGCCGATCGGCCTTCTACGCCTCCGCCCTTCAGAACGGATATATGACGATCAACGAGGTCCGCGCCCTCGAAGGTCTTCCGCCCGTGCCAGGCGGCAACGTGCCGCGGATGCAGATGCAGAATGTCCCGATCACCGATGCCGGGCAGACGGTCGATGGAGTAACACCATGAGCGAACTCGGCTTTGGCTTCGAAATCAAGTCTATCGACGAGGCCGGCTACATCGCCGGTGTCGCGGCCGGTTATGGCAACGTCGATTATGGCGGTGACGTCATTATGCCGGGCGCTCTCACAAAGGCGATCACCGGCCGCGCTAGCGTGCCAATGCTTCTGTACCACGACCACAAACGGCCGGTTGGCGCATGGTCGAAGTTCGAGGAAAGCGGGGAGGGCCTCAAGGTGGAGGGCCGTTTCGCCATGAAGGCCGCGAGCGGACAAGAGGCGCACGCGCTCGCCGAGGCCGGCGCTCTTCCTGGTCTGTCCATCGGCTACAAGACCATTCGCCACAAATTCGAGGGCAAGACACGCCAGCTTCACGAGCTTGCATTGCACGAGGTCTCACTTTTGCCGGTTGGCATGAACAACCGCGCTGTAGTGACCCAGATCAAATCCCTCATGGAGGCTGGCGATATTCCGCCCCTCCCCGACTTCGACGAGTTCCTGCGTGAGGCAGGCTTCTCGAAAACCCAGCGCACCGTGATTGCGGGCAAAGGGTATCTTCATCTGCTCCGGGGTGAGCCCGGCAGTGAAACCGCCGCCGACTTCTGGTCGGCGTTGGCCGCGGGACCGCGCGCCTAGATCTCACCCCATACGGAGAATACCAATGCGAAAGACTGCTTTGATGAGCAGCGCCATAGCGCTGCTCGGTCCGATGTCGGCTGCCGAACGCTCGCGCGGCCGCTATATGCGTGGCCCCGACGGGCATGAAGGCAAATCCGCGTCCGAGCTTGCGACCGAAGTAAAGGCTTCGTTCGACAAGAAGCACGACGAGGTCAAAGCCATTGCCGAGAAGGCGCTGGAGGAGGCCAACCGCGGCGTTCCGATGTCGGAAGCCGCCAAGGAAATCGCCGACCAGGCGCTGACCGGCATGAACGAGTTGAAGGGTCTCCTGACCGAACTCGAACAGAAGGCGGCGCGTCGCGGCGTCGAGGAGGCTGAAGCCAAGTCGGTCGGTGACCAGTTCGTCGAAAGCGACCAGTACAAGACCGCCTTCGCCAACGGCGCACGTCAGGGCCAGAATGTTGGGCTCGAGGTGAAGACGATCACGTCACTGTCGACCAACGCCGCCGGCTCCGCTGGTGCATTCGTTCGAGCCGAGCGCATCCAGAGCCCGCAGGTTCTGATGCCCAACCGGCAACTCCGCGTTCGCGACCTGATCGCGTCCGGCACCACTGCTTCGAGCTCGATCGAATACGTGCAGGAGTCGGGCTTCACGAACAACGCCGGCATGGTCGCGGAAGGTACGCTCAAGCCGCAGTCGGATCTCCAGTTCACGCTGAAGAACGCACCGGTGCGCAAGATCGCGCATTGGTTCTTGGCGTCGGCCGAAATCCTCGCCGATGCGCCTGGCCTGAAGTCCATCATCGACGCTCGCCTGAGCTACGGCCTCGCGTTCGTCGAGGACGTGCAATTGCTCAAGGGTGACGGCACCGGTCAGAACCTGCTCGGCGTTGTGCCGCAGGCGACGCCCTATGCGGTTCCGGCCGGTCTCACGGGGTTCGCGACCCCGACCATGATCGACAAGCTGCGCATCGGACAGCTTCAGGTCGCGCTGGCGTTGTATCCGGCCGATGGCCAGGTGCTGCATCCGATCGACTGGGCAATCATCGAGATGCAGAAGGACGCCCAAGGCCGTTACCTGATCGGCAATCCGCAGGGGACGCTCTCGCCGACCCTCTGGGGCCTGCCGGTGGTGACCTCGATGGCTCAGACGGCGGGACGCTTCACGATGGGCGCATGGAAGGCGGCGGCACAGCTGTTCGACCGCGAACAGTCGGGCGTGCTGGTCTCGACCGAGGACGGCGACAACTTCCGCCGCAACATGGTGACCATCTTGGCAGAAGAGCGCCTCGCGGTGACCGTGTATCGCCCGGAGGCATTCGTCGACGGCGCGTTCGCTAACACCTAAGATCATCCGGCCGGCGGGACGTTCTCGCCGGCCGCTGATCTTCGGAGGCTATGATGCAAGACCCCTTGACCGCCGCATTTCGCCAACCCCTGCCGACCGTCGCGGAAATCCTCCGCGGGGAAACGCAGGCAGGCGTTCCGCGGCCCGCGTTTCTGAAGGACGACGGCCATGACGACGAAGACGTACACCGTGCATCGGACGATGCAGGACGGGAACAGGGGATATCTCCCCGGTGATACCCGCGAACTGACGGAAGCTGACGCGGCCGAGCTGGTCTCGCTTGGCGCGCTGTCGCTCGAAGGCGAAGATCCAGTCGAGCGCGTGCCCGGCGTCCGGCACGCCTTCGGGGCCGAACCTAGCGCCGTGAATGATGCCGGCTATACAATTGCAGACGAGAGCATGGCGATCGACCTCGCCAAGCCCGGCAAGACGGCCAAGGCCGAAAAGGCCTAACCGGTGGTCGAGCCGATCAGCCTTGATGAAGCCAAGCTCAACCTCCGCGTCGACACCGACGCTGAGGATACGCGCATCGCCGGGCTGATCGTCACCGCGCGCGAATATATCGAAGGCGAATACGATCTGGTGATCGTGCCGCAGACTGTCACGGAGACGGCGCGCGAGCTCGGGCGCTGGATTGATCTCGCATCTTGGCCAGTGACCGCGATATCGGAAATCCGATATCCGGTCGGCGGTGTCATGATGCCGTTGGCCGAAGGATCATGGCAGGCGAGCTTCAAGCGCCGCCCGGTGCGCGTCCTGCCGGCTAGCTTTGGCTGGGGCGGCGTAGCGCACCATTCGTGCCGCGATGGCCTCCCGATCGAGATCGACGTCCAGGCGGGCTATGCCACGCCCGACGCCGTCCCCGCCACGATCAAGCAGGCGATGCATCTGCTGATCACGCATTTCTACACCAACCGCTCGGCCGTCGAAGCCGGCGCGCGCGCCGCAGCCATCGAAATCCCCTTGGGAGTTGAAGCCCTGCTGCGGCGTTTCCGGGTGGAGATGGTCTGATGTCGCTCAGCCCCGGCCGCCTCAATCAGCGCGTGGATATCCGCAAGAAGACCACGGTCAGCAACGGCAAGGGCGGCTACACCACGTCGTTCCCCGTTCTGGCGACCGTTTGGGCGGAAGTAATCGGCATCAACGGCCGCGAGGCGCTGCTCGAGCACGTGATGCAGGGGGTTTCGTTCTACCGCATCACGATCCGCTGGCGCGACGACGTCGCTGACACCGATCAGCTGGGGTACGGCGCTGTCGACCTCAACATTAGGTCGGCGGTCGACCCCGACGGGCGCCGCGAAGCGCTGGTGATCCTAGCCGACACCCAATCGACGCTTAAGGCCGCCTGATGGCGCGCGATAAGGTCCAGGGCATCGCCGAGGCGAATGCCATGTTCGACATCATCCCGACGGCAGCACAGCAAGAATTGGTCGTTGAGCTTGGCCTGATCGGCTGCGACGTCCTGAAGCTTCAGGAGCAGCATGCTCCAGTGCAGACCGGCAGGTTGTTCGGCGCGCTCGGCCTCGCCGTGCTGGTGGACCGGATGCGCGTGCGTATCGGCCTGATCAATTCCAAGCTGGCCCCATATTACGGCCGGATCGTCGAGTTTGGGCGCGATGCGCAGACGGTGACCGTGGAGCGCCGCCGCCGCGTCGCCGGCAAGCTGCTGACGTCGAACCGTCGGAAGCGCGCGCAGGATATCTCGGCGACCTATGCCCTGCATGTGAAGGCGCGCGCGCCGCACCCATACGTCGACCCGCCCGACATCGACCTAGACGCGATCGCGGCGGCGCGATTGGCTGACTACTGGGCCAACGTCCTCGATCGTGCAGGAGTGCCATGATGAGCGACGTCATCGACCTGCTTGAGCCGTCGCAGGATGCGGTTTTTGTCGCCCTCGCCGCGGCAGTGCCAGCCGATCTGGCGAAAGTGTTCGTCGTCGTGCCGCAGGACACCGCGCCGAACTTCATCCAGATTGGCGCGCTCGACAGCGAGCCCGACACCGAGATCGCCGAGCAGCTCGAGAAGATCACCGTCGAGGTGCAGTACATCTATCGCGGCCAGGACCGCAGCCAGCTCTTGCGCATGATGCAGGCGGGCCGCGCGGCGATCGATCGCAAGATCCTTCCACCGCAGGACGGCGCCGAGTTCGGCATGGCCAAATGCGCGGGCAGCTCTGCCAGCACAGCAACGGGCGATGGCGTCACCTTCGCCGGCATTCAAAATTTCGTGTTCTGGGCCCAACCGACGGGCTGATTTCTAAGGAAGGGAACGACCATGACCATTCTTCTCGGCAACCAATACCTCGGCTGGATCGAGTCCGCCGTCGCGGGCACCTACACCGCACTCAAGGGCCAGGGCACCCTGACCGAATCGCGCAGCCAGGCGAAGATCGACACGAGCGACAAGACGTCGGGCGGCTATGCGACTGGCGCGTACGGTGCCGTCACGCTCACCCAGTCGATCGACATCAAGGTCAACCTGCCCGATGCCGGCTACACGCGGCTCGAAACGCTCGCGCTCGCGCAGACGCCGTTCAACTGGCAGGTCCGTAAAAACGGCCTGGCAGGGATCACGCCGGGCGATGCCGTCTTCCAGGCGCTGGTCTACGGCACCATCACCAGCCGAACCTTCAACAAGGACGGCACGGTCGATGCGAAGATCGAACTGGCGCTCGCCGCTGCGCCGACCGTCGACACCCTCGCCTAAAGGAATCTGCGATGGACATCATCATCGGCGAGCACCAGCTCGTCGCACATCGCACCGCGGCGTCCGACGCCGTGCTGCTCGCCGAGACTGGCTGCACCGCAGCAGAGCATGCCGTGATGCTCGATCGGGACGCATCGGCCTATGAGGTCGCTCGCGCGCTACGCCCGATGCTCGCCGATGCGCCCGACCTGCCCACACTGGTCGAGATGATCGAGGACGCGGGGCGCGCGCCGGTCCGGGTCGAGACGATCGCGCTTTTGGTGTCGTCGACCGATGTGTCGCAGCCGGCGGCGGTCGAGTAATGGCCACTCGCAAGGCCGCTGCTGCGGCGCCGGACGTCAACGCCGACCGCGGCGAGCATGAACTGCTGCTCGGCGGAGTGACCTATCGGCTGCGACCGTCGTTCACCGCCATCGGCGCGATCGAGCGCAAGACGGGCATCAAACTGCTGCCGCTCGCGCGTATGGGCAACACCGGGGACATCTCTTTGGCCGACTTGGCCATTATCTCGGTCGAACTCATTCGTGCGGGCGCGGAGCCCGACGACATGCTTACCGCGAACGTCGGCGCCGAAGCGATCGGCCAGATGATCTACGAGCAGGGTGTTGCCGACGTTACGCTCGCAATCTTCCGCTGCCTTCTCGACGCAGCGACCGGCGGGCGCACCGCGTCGGGGGAAGCGAAAGCGGCGACAGCGTAGACGAAGGGTCGCGCTGGCGCCGCTTTGCGGGCGTGATGGGTGACGGGTTCGGGTGGTCCGCTGATCAGTTCTGGGCTGCGACGCCGCATGAAGCCTGGTCTGTGATCGAAGTTCGGCAAGCCGCGAACAAGAAAACATAACGGTTGGAGGGCGCGCAAATGGCAGGATCCAATAACCGCGCCCTATTCCTCCAAGTCGGCGGCAACGTCGACGGCCTGACGACCGCCATGCGTGCGGGCAGGACGGTGCTGAACGAATTTAGCGGCGTCGCAAACGACACCGTTGCCGAAATTGAAGCGGCTTTCACTAAGCTCGGCGGCAATTCGATCGAAGAGTCGGCGCGGAAGGTCGAGGCCGCTTACGTTCGCACGTTCAATAACATCAAGGCCAATTTGGCGTCCATCGGCGGCGGGTCGGATGGCCGTAACGCAGTCGACATCCTCAATGCGAACGCCGCTCAGATGGCGGCCGACAAGGCGCAAGAGCAGGCAGCCGCGCTTCGTATCGTCGCGGATGCGGCAGCCCGTGCGGCGGCTGCAAATACCGAAGGCGGTTCGGCGGCGCGCATCTATGCGACGGCGGCCGAGGCAGCGGCGGTGGGCGCACTTCACGAAGCCGAGGCGTTGCAGGCGCAGGCCAAGACCCTGGGCGCCGTGCAAGCGCAATTGCCGGCCGCGGCGAACGCACAGGACAATCTCGCCGGCGCGCACTCCCGCATGGGAAATTCGGGGTTCATCGCCGAGCATGTCGTCCGCTCGTTGTCAGATTCGATCGCAGCCGGCCAATCGCCGGTCCGGGCCCTCACGATGGAGATGGGCCGTATCACCGAAGCGGTCTCGTACTATGCGGCGACAACCGAAAAGACATCCGGCGCGGTAGGCAAGTTCCTTGGAGTCATGGGCGGCGGATGGGGGATCGCGATCAGCGCCGCCATCGGCATTGGTTCGTTGCTCGCCTCGAAGGTGTTGGAGGGTGGCGCCGCTCTGACGAAAGAGACGACGTCTCTCGAAGAGAACGCCAAAAAGGCCATCGTCGCGGCGGACGCTAAAGCCGCTTTTGCGAAAACCGAAGCCGGGGCTATCGACGGCATTCGCCAGGTTACCGAAGAGCTCAAGAAACAGAATGACGCACTAAAATCGAATGCGCAGCTTCAGCAAGAAGCGACGCAGCGAAACCTCGCAATAGACCAAAAGAACAGGGCGTCCGTAGCAGCGAAACTAGCGCGTGCGCAGTCGGACCTTAACGATGCTAAGGAAAATGGTTCGCAGAATGGGGGCACCGTTGGCGGCTCCACAAACCTTGCCGGCATCGCCTATGCGCAAGGGCAAGTCGATCGCCTTCAAGCGCGGCTTACCGTTCTCGACAAATCGATTGCAGACGGCAAGGCCGATTTGCGCACGGTCGACGCCAACCTCGCGGGCGAAGCTGCTAAGCGCGCCACCGATCCGACCACCGCAATAAATTTCAAATACGACGGAGCCGACGGGCTCATCACGCGCGCCAAGGCTCGCGCGACGGCCGAGGAGGCCGTCAACGGCGTGCTCGAGAAGCAACTCGTCAACCTCGACAAACAGAAACAGGCCGAGCTTGCCGCCGCTGCCAAGGCGAAGTCTGACGCTGCCCGCGATGCGCGCGCTGGCCCGCTAACCGACTTCCTATCGCCAGTCTCTGGCGGCCGTGTCACCGGCCGATTTGGCGAGACGCGCACCGGCCATACGCATGCGGGCATCGATTACGCCGTGCCGGTTGGCACCCCGGTGATTGCCCCCGCGTCCGGCACGGTCGACGTCGCCGGCTCGCGCAGCGGCTACGGCAACGCGATCTATATCAACTTCGGCGGGGGCACGTCGGCGCGGTTTGGCCATCTGTCGAAGTTCAACGTCAAGGCTGGCGATACCGTCGAAGCTGGCGACGTGATCGGCTACACCGGCGGGGCAGCGGGCGCGGACGGCTCGGGCGACAGCACCGGCCCGCACCTGCACTACGAAGTTCGCCGCGGCGGCCGGGCGATCGATCCGACGAAGGGAAGGTATCCGACCGACGCCGGAGGCGCGTCCGACGACGCCGAGAGGCACGCGCAGGAAATCAAGCGGCAGGCGGCCGAGGCCAAGCGGAAGGCAGACGAGGCCGCCAATAATGACCGTGCGTACCAGGCGCAGCTCGGCCAAGCTCAGGACCGATATGCGCGCGCGCAACTCGGGCTTTCGGATACGGCTGAGGGGCGATACGCGCTCGAAGTCGACGAACTCGAAGCCGCCCGCGTGCAGCGCAATTTGGAAATCCAGGACCAGGTCACCGCCGGGAAGATCAACGAAAAGCAGGCTGAAAAGCTCACCGGCCTGAACGACGACACCGCGGCCCTGGCCAAAGTGAAGGCACTTCACGACGAGCAGTCGCGCTTGCTCGAAGAGCAACTCGATCGCGATCGCGCCGAGCTTGAGGGAAAACTCACGATCCTAAACCTGCAATCGCAGCTCGTGACCACTACCAAGAGGCGCCGCGATATTGCCTTGCAGACCCTCGCAGACGAGGAAAAATTGGCGAAACTCGCCGCGCAGAAGGTGATCGACGACCCGAACGCGACGAAGGCGCAAAAGGACGCCGCCGAGAAGGCTAAGCGGGACGTCGACGATCAGCACGGTCTGAAAACCCAGCAGATCGATCAGGCCAATCCCGACAAGCTGCAAGCATACGGCCTGCAACTCCACCAGAATACTGACGATATGAACGATGCGCTGAAGGGCGTGGCGGTCGACGGCCTAAAGGGCGTTGAAGATGGTCTAGTGGGCATTATCGACGGAACCGAATCCGCAGCGACCGCCTTCAAGAAGATGGCGGCGAGCATCATCGCAGACCTCGCGCGCATCGCGATCGAGAAGCTGATCGTCAAAGTGATCGGCGGCGGGTTCTTCGCCGATGGCCTGGTTCCAGGCCATGCCGACGGCATCATCCCCGGCTTTGCGACCGGCGTTGTCGACGGCATCATCCAAGGCCCGGGCAACGGAAGGTCCGACAGCATCCTCGCCTTCATGGGCGGCTCGCCGATCCGAGTATCGAATGGCGAATCCATCATGACGGAAGCGGCAACCCGTCGCTATGGCCGCGCGCTCAAGGCGATGAACGACAACACCCTGCCCGGCTTTGCGACCGGTTTGGTGCCCGACGCATCGATCCGCTACCCCGCGTGGCCGGACGCGCAGCAGATGCAGCGCGCGAGCGCGGCTCCGCAGGTCATTTACGTCTCCGTCGACAAGTCGGCACTGTTCGACGTCCACGTGCAGCGCGCAGCGGCGCCATTGGCGACCGCCGCGATCGTCGCCGGCAGCAACATGGCGCAGACCGAACTCGCCGAGAAGCAATCGCAGGTGATCCCGACATGATCAGTGGTCCGATCCTCTTGCCGAGCCAGCCGGGCCTCAAGACGGATAAGCCGCACATGCTGGATTGGGGCGGCGCGCTGACGCCGTCGCTCGGCGGTCCTGTTCAGACGCTGATGCGCCTGGGCACGCGTCACTCGCTCGACTTCACCGTTCCGACGATGCCCACCGAGCCGCTCGGCCGCATCTGGGCTTCACGGCTGCGGCTCGCAAAGCTCTACGGCGCGCTCCTGCCGTTCGGGCAAGACGGCCTCGCGATCGGCGCGCCGGGCCTGCCGTACGTCAACGCGGCGGGCCAGGCTGGCAGCACGCTGCTGCTCGCCGGTTTCACCGCTGGCTACGTCGTTCGGGAAGGCCAGGCGTTCAACATCACCCACGGCGGCCGGTATTATCTGCACTTCGCGGCGCACGACACGACCTCGACCGACGGCACCTTGTCGCTCGATATCTATCCGATGCTTCGCGTCATCCCGGACCTCAACGGTTCGTGCGAGTTTCTGAACCCGCGTATCCAGGGCAGCCTTAGCGGCAATGAAGTCGCTTGGGATCGCCAAACGGCACCGTGGAGCGATTTCGGCACTATCACCATCACCGAAGACGAGTAGGATCGCGAACATGAGCGATGTCGAAGAGCAGCGCCGGGCGACAGCGGCCCTCGATTATGCCGCGTACACGGCCGAGGCTTCAGAGCGCGTGCGCTTCCAGATTAGCCTCGTGGAACGCGGCATACAGAGCCTGATGTATATGAATGGGGGCGCGCTGGTGGCGCTGTTCACGCTCTTGGGCAGCAAGGCCAAGATCTTTCCCCGGCTCGACCAGCTATGGGTTGCTTTCGGGTTCTTCGTCTGTGGTCTGGCGATGGTCGCCATCACCAACTATTGCGCGTTCATCTCGCAAATCTACTTCGCGCAGGTCACGCAGAAGCAGGCATGGGATGCGCAGCGCATCATGGCAGGCCAGCCGACGATCGAGCAGATCGACAAACCGTATCGGATCGGCGTGCGTGCCCAGACGGTCGGCATGGTGGCCGCCCTTCTGTCGCTCGCTACCTTCGTGGCCGGCTGCGGCTTCGCGTTCCTCGGCGCCCTGCCCAGATAACCCGTGTCAGAACTGTCACCAGCACTCGCCGCGGCACTCCGCGGCGACCGACCCCTCTTGTTCGGCGCGGTCGCGATCAACCTTCCCGGCTATGATCTGCTCCTGCTCGACGGCGCGGGCGAGCTGATGATCGGTGGCCGCAAATTCGTCGGCCGGGATCCGGTCTACGGGGTGCTCGACAACGTGAAGGGTCTGGCGGATAGCATCGGCGACACCGCGCCCACGCTGACGCTCGGGCTCATTCCGCCGAGCACCGGCGCGCTGTCCGACCTGCTTTCCCCCGACGTCCAGGGCTCGCAGGTGACCGTCTCGATCGGCTGCATCGACATCGCTACCGGCCTCGTGGTGCCGGCTCCATACGTCCTGTTCAGCGGCGAATTGGACGTGCCCACCTTGAACTGGGGCACTCGCGACCGTCGCCTCGATTACAAGGTGATCAGCGTCGCAGACCGCCTGTTCAACATCGAGGAAGGACGGCGTTTGTCGGATGCTTTTCATCAGTCGGTCTGGCCTGGTGAGCTTGGCCTCGCGTTCGTTACCGACGTCGAAACGACCGTCCCCTGGGGTCAGGCGCTCAACACCAGCGCGATCGAGACCCGCACCAACCTGCCCTCGATGGGCGGCAGCACGACGGCGCGCACATGACCGACGCATCTGACGAACCGCAGGAAAACGCCGCTGCCGATCACGAGCTGATCCGCCGGCGGGATGCCGCACAAAAGACGCTCGATACCTGGTCGTCGCGCCCGCAGAAGCTCGGCACCGCCGATTGCGTGCGGATGGTCGCCGCGCATCTTCGGTCGCTCGGCTACAAGGTGAAGCTTCCCCCTGCCGGCAGCTACCGATCGGTCAATTCGGCCATGAAGGCGCTCAGGGCGGCGGGGCACGATTCGATCGGCGCAGCGCTGGATGCAATCGGGCTCGAGCGCATCGCGCCGGCCGCGACGATCGTCGGCGACGTCATGCTTATGCCGGCCGAGCATGAGCTTGGTGCCCTCGTCGTCGTCATGGGCAACGGTCGCGTCGCCGGGTGGCACGACGATTATGATGAGGGGGTCGTCGTCATGCAGCCTCTTCTGATGCTCGCCGCCTGGCGTGTGGCGCCGAAATGAAGGTTCTGAAGATCGCGGCCATCGTGGTCGGTGCGGTTGCGTTGGCGGCGACCGGCGTCGGCCTCGCTCTGGGCGTCAACATTGGGCTGGTGGTCGCCGCGGCGGCGGGCTCGATCGGCGTCAGCGCCGGCTTGCTGGGCGGCGCGTTGCTCGCCACGATCGGCATTGCAGTCGGGACCGGGTTAGAAGCCCTGCTTCCGGGCGCGAAAAGCAGTCAGGGCGGCTCGCAGACGAAATGGAAGGCTGACCCGTATGCGGGGCTGCCCTACCCGATGGGGCGGACGCTGGTCTCCGGCAACATCATCTATCGTCGCGGCCATGGCACGAACAACCAGTACGAGACCTTCGTCACGATCCTCGGCTGTGTAACCGCGGCGTCGATCGACACGACGTTCATGAACAAGACCACAGTCGCGTTCGATGGCGGCGGCAACGCGACCGGCACCTACAAGAACCAGATCTATCAGCGGACGCAGCTGGGCGCCTATCCCGAGGCGACCGCTTTGCAGTCGCCCGTCGGCTCCCCTCCCGGGTGGACGGCACAGCACAAGCTCTCCGGCCTGCCGGCGGCGATGAACACCTTCGTCTATGACACGAAGAGCAAGACGCAGCTGACCGCGGAGCCGCAGCCAGGCTGGATCGGGCACTGGGCAAAGGTCTATGACCCGCGCCTCGACAGCACCTATCCGGGCGGCTCCGGGCCGTGCCGCGCGCTCAACGAGTCGACCTATGTCTGGTCGGAAGACCCTCACCTTCACGGGCTGACGTGGTGTCTCGGCCGCTGGCAGAACGGGAAGCGCGTCGTCGGCATCGGCGCGCCGATCGCGACGGTCGACATCCCCGCATTCGTGGAGGGGGCGAACCTCAACCGCGCGCGCGCCTGGACGCTTGGCGGCCAGGTCGTCAGCCGGCCGGACACGCTGTGGAACAGCCTGAAGGCCATGCTGCAAGCCGGTGGCGCGCAGCCGGTGCTGGTCGGCGGGATCATCAGCTGTGTGAACCGCGCGCCGCGCGTCAGCCTCGCGACGATCAACAGCGGCGACATCGTCGGCGATTGTTCGTTTTCCGGCACTCAGCCGCGCCGCTCGCGCATCAACACGATCATCCCGATGTATCGTTCCGAGGCGCACGACTGGGAGGTCGTCTCTGCCTCGGCCGTACAGGTGGCGGCCTATGTCGCGCAGGACGGCGACGAACGCACGAAGGAAGTCCAGTACCCGCTCGTGCAAGATGTGCATCAGGTTGCTCAGCTTGCGGCCTATGACATCTGCGACGCGCGCGAGGCCGGGCCGGGAACGGTGCCGCTCAAGCCGTGGTGGCTGAACTATCGCATCGGCGACTGCGTCACATTCTCGCCTGAAGCCGGGATGGTCCAGAAGTCGATCATCACCGGCCGCAGCCTCGACGCGCAAAGCGGGATCGTCACCTACCAGCTGAAGACCGAGACGGACTCAAAGCACGCGTTCGCCCTCGGGCTGACTGGCACGGCACCTCCGACGGCGAGCCTGTCCTATGGCAATGACGTGTCGGCGCCGATGCCAGGAAACTGGGGAATTTCCGGCGCGACGCTGACCGACAATGGCGTCTCGATCCCGGCGCTGCTGATCGTCGGCGTCTGCGACAACGCCAGCGCGGAAGCCGTGGCGTTCGATTTCCGGCCGTACAAGGCGAGCAATGGCGTTGACGACGGGTGGAGTTCGGTCGGGATCGAGCCGCCGACGATTACTCAAAAGGAAATCGCGGGGGTCACCCCGTCGACGTCATATGAGGCGAGCGTTCGCTACCGCGTGCGCGGCGTGCTCGGCGATCGGCTAATCTTGGGGCCAACCAACGCCGGCCAGCTCACGGTCGATTACGGCGTCGTTACCGGGCCGACCCGGCCTGCGGACAACGCCACTGTCGGCGCACCGGCGGGCACGATGGTCGCGGACACCGCAGCTGAGCAGGTCGTTTCCAACATCAGCTTCAACGCCACCTCGATCATTCAGAACTCGCTCACGATCGCCAACTATCAGAGCGTGCTAGCCGCACGCACGCTGATCAATGGGGTCAACGTCGCCACCGTCCAACAGAATTTTCAAACGCAGCAGACCGCGACGAACGCATCAACGGCGTCCACCATAGCGCTGATGGGCGCGTCTGATGCGGGTGGCACGTCGTTCATTCTCGATGCCAACTCGGTGAAGACCAGCGACGGCCAGGTGCTCAGCACGCGACTTGCGACAACCGAGGCCACGCTCGGCGCGAACACGGCGTCGATCAACACCTTAAACCAGACGCTGATCGATCAGACCGGGACGACGGTACGCGCCGTGGTGCAGCTCAACGTCAACGGGCAGGTTTCGGGCACGATCGCTACGAACAACGGCAAGCAGAGCACGTTCGACATCCTCTCGAGCATATTCCGCATCGTCGATCCGAACAGCGGCAAACCTTTTACGGTGTTCACGTACCAGAACGGCCTGATCAGGATGGGGAGCGTTATCGTCGATACGCTCGACGTCAACACGGCGGTTATCCCTGGGCGAGCATCCAGCACAGCCCAGATGCAGGGCACGAACTCGGGCCCGACTGGCGCCTTCCCGACGACGGTCAAGACGCTGCTTACAGTCGCCCTTATTGTTCCGGTCGCCGGCTGGCTCGAAATGGTGGGCGCGGTCCACCAGAGCTTTACGAACCTGACTGGCGCGCCTTGGGGCTACAAGTTTCAGGTCAACGGGGCTGATGTCGTCGAGAGCGTGTTCACCGGGTCGGTGCCGGGCGACGGCGTGCCGGTGCTTGGTTCCTATTACGCGGCGACGGCGGGCACCTACATCATCACGCTTGTCGGCAACGCCCACACCAGCACGCAGATCCAGAATTACGCGATGTTCGTCAAAGGCTTCAACAACACGAAGTGAGGAACAGCCATGTTCGTAATCTACGATGCGGATGGGAACATCGTCCAAGCCATGTTTGGCCAGGAAATTATCGCTGCGGCCACTGCCAAGGCGATGGGGCTGCAATACTTGGAGATCACCGGATGCAGTCAGTCGGACGTCGACTCGTTCACCGCGACACACATCGTGGTCAACGGCGCAATTGCGGAGAAGCCCGGTGAGTGACCCGACCCTCCCCAGCGTCGTCGCGCAGATGTCCACGCTGATCAACAGCTGGCAGACATACATCGATCAGCAGCGCGCGCTGGTGAACGGTGTCGCGACATACACCACGACGACGCCTGCCGGGCAGCCTGGGCCAGGGTATTACCCGGTGACCGACCCTGCCGGGCTGACGGCGTGGCTGCCCTGCCCCCAGCGCACGCAAGCCGACGCGGCGGCGTTCCGCGTGCTGCAATACAATATCGTCGCGCAGACCGCGAAGGCATCGGACAGCGGGGCATTCATCCGGCTCGGCAACACCGGCGGCACCACGACCGTCAAGGTCACATTCCCGGCCGGACTGGGTCAGGGGTTTAATGCGATCTACTTCTGGGAAGGGACGCAGAGCCTCACCCAGTTTCTGGCGGGGACCGGGGTCACGCTCGTGCAGGATCAGTCGCTCGCCAGCATGCGGTCGCGCTACTCGCTGGTGACCGCGATTTCGCCGCAGCTCAACATGATCGTCCTGTCCGGGAGCATGATCACATGAGCGTCCAGCTTGCTGTGCATGGCACGATCTATCCGAAGGAATCGGCGGGCCCGATCTGGCGGATCGGCATTCAGGGCAACAAGGACGCCAACCTGAACGAAGGCGACAGCATGGCCTTCATCCTCCAGTTGCTTAACCCGCAAGCGGGCGCGCAGATCGTCTGGGCGATGACCAATGCAAGCGGGAGCGTCATCGGCGACAACAACTGGGTCGTCGGCCTGTCGGTGCAGGTCACCAAGATCCTGACGGCGGCCGGGCTGACCGTTCAGTTCCTGACCCTCACCAGCACGCCGAAGCGCGTCTTCACGCTCGACATGCTCATCACCATGCCCGCCGGTTCAAAATATGCCGGACAGCTTCTCACGATCCCGCTCACCGCCAAGCAGAACCATGCGAATGATATCGACCCGCGCAGCTCGCAGTGCGTGCTCGTGCGCAAGGTGAACTCGACCGACCCCGATTCGATCGCGGGCTTCGGCGGCAACTTAGTGACGATCCACGACACGTCGAAAACGCCGACGGGCACGCCGACGGTGCGAGCGAACATCGTCGCGCTCGACGGGGTGAGCGCGGCCAAGGTGAATTACGCGCCGGGCGATGGCTTCCAGCTGCAGATCGTGACGGCGAACATCATCCCGGGCACGAAGCTCAAGGTCATTGCCTCCAACACCACGAACAACGCCCAGACCTTGTTCAATCCTTCATTTCGCCAGGCCATGTTAAAGGCGATCACGCCGCCAAATGCGCCGCCCGGCATCACGTTCGAGCAGACGACCTATCCGCCACCCGCGGGCCAGGCTTGGTATAACGGCTACACGATCGTCTTCGGCAGCGACTATGCCGGCGACGTGATCAAGTGGAACATGATCTATAGCTGGGCGGCGGCGGATGGCACCGCGACGCAGCTTGATATCATCGCTTCGATCGCCGCCGAGGGGACGGTTTCCGACTTCACCACCACGCAGCAAAAGGGCAATTGGGACAGCACCGTCGCCTACAGCTATGGCGACATCGTCACCTACGCGGCCAACGGCCTGCAATATGTCGCTCTCCAGGGCGGCGTCGCCAATCTCCAGCCGGACACCCAGACGAATTACTGGCGTCCCTATCAGGCAACGCAGGTGCTGAGCAAAGGCGGCACGACCTTCTCGCAGCTTCCGCCGCCGCGGTACTGGGAAATCCGCGCGACCACCGACGGCACGACCATCTTCTACGCCTTGCAGGTCCCGGTCGGGACGACCGGCGACGTGGTGGCCTTTGTCACGACCAACGCGCCGGCAGGGTTCGCCGCCGCGCTGAGCGCAGCCGCCTCGGCCGCCAATAGCCCGGTGGCCTTCGACGGCACGCACTTCTCACCGACGGCGGCCTCGAGCTATGTCAATTGTTCGCTGACCTGGAGCATCCCGTTCGCCGGCTCTGGCAAGCACCAGCTCGCGCTGACGAACCAGACCGGCTCACCGATCACGATCGGCGACGCATGCGTCTACCTGTCGCCGTTCACGCCGATCGCCGAGCCGAAGTTTGTCACCGGCGTGAATAACTCGGGCGGCGAGTTCGGGACCGTCCCCGGCGTCTACGGCACCGATTACCGATATCCATCGACGCCGGAGAGCGCGGTGCTTCCGCATAAGGAAATGGACTATCTCTGGGCGATGGGCGTGCGCGTGATGCGCTTTCCGGTGCGCTGGAGCCGAATCCAGCTAGACGGCCAGTTCACGCCGCTGTCGGGGGAGAAAGACCCCGCGACGCCTTGGACGAGCGGGCTGCGCGCGGACATCGCCCGGGTCGACGAGGCGCTCGCCTACTGGACCGGGCTCGGCGGCATTTTTCTGCTCGACCTGCACAACTATGGCGCGCGCGGCAGTGATGGCCCGGTGGGCTACGATCAGCCGGTCAAGGTGCCCGCTCTGCTCGACGTCTGGCAGCGCCTTGCCCTGCGCTATCAGAGCAACCCCAGGGTTTGGTTCGGGCTGATGAACGAGCCAGGGTGGAGTGCCCCGCGCTGCCGCGAGAATAACCAGTGGCTGGTCAACATGATCCGCTCGACGACAGACGCGAAAAACAAGATTCTGGTCGCGGGTACGCAAAGCTCGAGCGCGAACGGCTGGGTCGCGGACGGCCAGGCGGCGGCCTACGCCGACTTCTATGATCCGGCTGGCAATCTCGCGTTCGAGCCGCACTGCTATTTCGACAGCGATGGGTCGGGAACAACCGGCGTTTGCGTTAGCGGTTCGCAAAGCCGGCTGGCAGCGATAACAGCCTGGGCTCGGCCGCTCGGCTTCAAATTGTTCCTCGGAGAGGTCGCAGGCGGAGATCCGACGATCGCCTCTCAGGCGACGTGCCAGACCGTTACGACGGCGGCGTATCAATACATGACGGCCAACAAGGACGTCTGGCTTGGCTGGACGTCGTGGGGCTTCGGCCCGCGTTGGCCGAACACCTACATGTTTTTGCTCAATCCCGGCGACTATACGGTGACCACCAGCCCGAGCCCCTGCATGCAGATGCTCTCGCCGTATCTCACCGAGACATTCTAGATGCGCAAAGCATTGGCAAAGGAAGACGACGTGGTCGCAGCACCAAGTTCGGGAGCGCAGGCATGATTGAGCCATACCACCTTAACAGCATTCTCCGGCTGCTTGTGATGGTCGGGTGGGCATTCGTTGTTCTGTGGACGCCCGGCGCAAGCCGGACGCTCTTCGGAGGCAAGTTAATCAAGGCCGGGCTCATGCTCACTGGCGTGGCCATTATCAGCTTCCAGCTCAACGTGCTTTCGGGCTCGGTCCCGCCGCGCACGGATTACTGGAGCTCAATCAACTTGGCGGGCGTTGCTGTCGCCGCAGCCATTTTCATCGTGGTGCTTCTTCCTCGGTCGCCGCACGCGAACAAGGCTGCGGCCACCCTCGCCCCGTTGGCGATCATCGCCGCCTGCATCGTTGGAGGGAGCCTTGCGTGATCGATCCGGACCTTGCCGACGCCATCCGCTTCTGGGTCGTCATTGCCATTGGATCGTTGATCGGTTTGCTTGGGGCTTATTTTCGGGAGCAGCACGAGGGCCGCTCACCTGACCGTAAGTGGGTCGCGCAGCGCCTCGGCATCATGCCGTTTCTGGCGCTCGCCGCCTCGGCCGTCGCGGACCTGTTCAAGCTGTCGACGCAGGTCGCGTTGTTCATCTCTGCGCTGTTCTCGATGCTGGCCTATGACCTCGTGCGGGTGATCGCACTGCGCACGTTGAAGAAGGTCGCGGGCGAACTCGACAGCATCAAATTGCCCAGCGACGTCACCGTCGAGGTCCCGGCCGGTAGCGGCAAGCCCGAGGTCGTGACGGTCCAAGCGACCCCGGCGCCACCTGCGCGCGCCGAACTGCGCAAGGCATTCCCCGCCAAGGCTGAGCGCGACCCGGAGATCGACCGGCTAATCGACAAGCTTGGCGACCCCGAACTCTAAATTCTGATCGGAGCATGTGATGACGCAACCGCCTCAGTCAGCGGTCGACGCCGCGCGCCTGTCGATGGCGAAGTGGCGCGTCCCCGCCTCGGTATCGCTTGCTCAATGGGCGATCGAGAGCGGTTGGGGCGCGCATTCGCCCGGCAACAATCCGTTCGGCATGAAGCCGCGCAAGGGCATGAACGATCCGCAACAGATGCTCGCCACGATGGAGTGGAGCCCGCTGCGCCGCAAGCTGGTGCCGGCGCAGCAGCCGTTCCGCATCTTCCCGTCGATCGCTGCGGCTTTCGACGCGCACGCCGCGCTGATCGCGACCGCCAAGGTCTATGCGCCGGCGTTCGCCGCCCTGCCCGATCGCGATCTCTTCATCGCGCGCATGGCGCCTCGCTACGCGACCGATCCTCAATATGCGGCGAAGCTCGGCGCGATCATCCGCGGCTCTGACCTGGGGAGGTTCGACAAATGACTTTCCGCGACCCCCGCTTCGTGATCGCGATGTCGATCATCTGTCTGTTCTCAGGCGCGTATATCGCCAATCCGACAGCAGAAATGTCCGGCGCGATTATCGCCGCCTTCTCTGGCGCTTGGGGTTTCTACCTCGGCAGCAGCAGCGGCGCCGCGAAGAACGCGGACAACGTCGGCAAGGCGCTCGACCTCAACGCCAGCACCCTTCCCCCCACACCGCCTGTCGCGGTCCTGCAACCCGGCCAAACCGCGCAGGCGGCCCCGGACCCCAACCTTTGAAGGAGATCACCATGTCGAAGTTTTTCATCGGCTTCTTGAATGCCGCCCAGCTCGTCGCTCTGCACGACGCCGGCCACACCATCGAGACCGGCTTGGTCTCGGCCGGCGACCACGCGCTGGCGATCATCAAGGCCAACCCGATCGGCGCGCTGATCTCGGCCGACATCGCCACGCTCAAGGATTCGTCGCTCAGCGGTGTCGAGAAGGCTGCCAAGGTCGTCGCCAGCGCGATCCCGCTGATCGAGAGCCTCGCCACTGGCGGCGTCGTGACGCTGGTCGCGTCGGTCGAGGATACCGCCCGCCTGGTCGTTCAGTCACTCTACAACGACACGATCGGCGCGGTGCTCAAGGCCGCGACTGCGGCGGCGCCCGCCCCCGCGGCCTAGTGTCCACGCACAAGGGGAAGGCCTGGTCAGTCTTCCCCACCCAAGAGCGAAACGGCACGCGGGCGGTGACGCAGGTCATCGTCCGCCCGACCGACCCGGCGACGCTGCGCTACACCAACGACCTGATCGCGCAGCAGGAAATGGTCGTGCCGGCATTCGCGCCCGATCCCGAGGTCGCGTTCTACATCTCGGCGCAAGGACCGCAGCCCGCCCCGGGCGACGATCTGGTGTGGGGCGGCGCTCACGTCACCTGGACTGATCATCTCGGCATGCCTCGCATCGTCGACAAGCTCGAGGCCGATTTCTGGCCCGGCGCGCCGCTCCACTGAGGCGCGCACCTCGCATCCCTGGGAGAAACACTATGGCCGGTCAGGTCACCACCACCTTGAAGGGGTACACGCACGCGTCGCTGAGCATGGTGATCACACGGGCCGACGGCACCGTCGAGGATCACGGCGTCGTCGCGCAGTCGGTGCTGCCCGCCCCCAAGCGCTCAATCCTCACCACCCTTGGAGACTTCCTATGCCGCAAACGCTGACGTTCACCGTCCTCAATTCGCAACTCGTGTCGATCGACGCGCCGATGACGACGCCCGAGGGCGAGACCGTCACGGCGCAATTCACGCGCACTGCGCTCGAAGCGCTGCCGACCGACCCGCTGGGCAAAACCTTCCCGGCGATCCTGCCGGCCGAGGCCGCAGCAGAGTTCCCCGAAGGGACGATCATCACCGTCACGATCGACGTGGCAACGCCCTCGCAACCGGAGACCTGATCCATGGCAAATATCCTCGCAAACGTCGGCCGCGCGCTGCTGATCACCCGCCTCATGAGCGGCGGCACCGAACCCAAGCAGGTCGGCTGGGGCACTGGCGCCGGCACCTCGGCCGTCACCGACACCACCCTGTTCGGCGAGAAGGCGCTCGACCTCGCAACGGCCACAGGTACGCGCGTCGCCGGCACCTCGTCCGCAGTTACGACGACGATCACCGGTGACACGCACCAGACCGTCGCGACGCTGACTGCGGCCGGCCCCGGGACGATCACCAATGCGGGGACGTTCGACAACTCCACGATCGGATCCGGAAACCTGTTCCTCAAAGGAGATTTCGCCGCAACGACGCTCGGCATCGGCGACGCGGTGACGTTCACCTTCAAACTGCAGCAGATCTAAGATGGGCCAGGTCGTCGTCTTTCTGCTGCCGGGGACGACGACGTTCACGATGCCGGCGGCTGTGCTGGACAAGGTAGAGTGTATCGGCTGCGGGGGTTCGGGTTTCTCGTCGTCGACGGGCACGCAACGTCGCGGCGGAGGTGGCGGCGGCTATGATGTCGTCACCAACTTCGCGGCGTCGATCGGCACGGTCATCCCCGTCACGGTGGGCGCTCAGTCATCCGGAATCGACAGCTACTTCAACACCGCCGCGACTTCCGCTGGGCAAGCTGCCATTGGCCGCGCCGGTATCGCAGGAAACGGGGGCGCGAACGGCGTCGGCGGCGCGGTAGGGTTCAATCCCGGTAGCTATGCCGGCGGCAACGGCGGCGGCGCTTCCAACACCACGGGTGCGGGCGCGGGCGGCGGCGCGGCTGGGCCAAGCGGTCCCGGTGGACCTGGCGGGGGTGGCGGCGGCGGCGGCGGTGGTGCGAATGGGGGATCGGCGGGCAGCGCAGGAACGACGACCGCCAGCGGCTCAGGCGGAAACAATCGGCTTGGCACTGGTGGTGGCGCATCCGTGGCAACGACTCCCGCGGTCGTTGGGAACGCTGGGACAAGTGGCGGCGGTGGCGGCGGTGCGTCGTCGGGCGGAGGAACAGGCGGGGCAGGAAGCCAGGACACAATCTGGGTCCAGACATCAGACGGCGCCACAGCAGGACCGGCTGGCGGATCTGGCGCCGCCGGCTCGGCTGGCGCCGGCACAGCCCCTCAGGGTTATGGCGGCGGCGGCGGTGGCGGGCGCAATGCGCTCGGACCGGCGTCACCGGGCATCATCGTGATCACCTATACGATCGGATCGAGCTACGCGGTCGGCATCGCCACGACGGTTTCCTCTGCGTCGGCCGTCGGACGGGGCCTGGGTAAAAAGCTCGGCGTTAATGTCACTGCCGGCACATCGATCGCGATCGCCCGGGTAGGGCGCGCCGCGCGCACCGTTGCCGCGACGGTTTCGAGTGCAGTGAGTACGGCGCGCGGCAGCGCGCTGGGTCGCTCGATCAGCCTGACAGTCGTGGGCGCCGCCGGGCTTGCTAGGCGCTTCAACGCGCAGCGCGTCATCAGCGCGGCCATTGCGACCGGCACCGCCATCACGAAGATCCTGGGCACAGCGCGCGCCGTCACAGCGACAGCGGGGACCGGCGTCGATCTCGGCCGGCGGACCGGCGTCGCACGGGTGGTCGCAGCGACCGCGGTGGGCGCAGCGTTGGTTGACGCACGGCGCATGCTTCATCGCACGGTCCTCACCGGGACGACTGGCGTTGTTTCTGTAGGCCCTCAACGTTCGTTCGGGCGCCTGATTGCCGCTACCACGATCGCGGTGGCGAGCGTCCTGACCGAGGTGACCAGGCATTTCCGCCGCATCGTGTCGGCGGGCTTCGCGCTCATCGCGGAGGCTCGCACATTCCAGCTTCGCGCCGAGGCTCGCTCCTTTATCCTAACCGCAAAGGTCAACGGTATGCTGAAATTTCCGACCAAGCATCCTCGCGAGGTGGTCAATCCGTCGATCGATATGAGCCCGTTCCTCACGGGCGACGAGTCGTTCGTCGGCTTGGCTACGGTGACCACGATTGTCGGAGACGTGGAGGTCTCCGACGTCGCCCGAGCCGGGCCGCTTGTCACATTCGCCTTGTCGGGCGGGACGACAGCCGCCGCGCTTGATCATCAGATCCGGGTCGAATGCATGACCGACGGCGGCGAGACGCGCGACCAGTTTGTGACCGTGCCGGTTCGGGACACGTAGGCGCCCGTTCGGTCGCCGGATTTGCGCAGGTCATGCGGCGCGAGTAGCGTCGGTGCGCGACACGGCGGGGATAATATGCGAGCGATAATTTTGTGCTTAGGCCTGTTGGCGATCAGCGGGTGTTCGAACGAGGTCCGCGACGCTGAGCGAGAGCGTGATATGGTCGCCAACGCGAGTGGCACCGCATCGGAAAAGTGCGCGGCCGACAGGAAGGTCGAGGCGGCTTACCTGCACGCGCACAACGACGAGAGGTACAGCGAGGCGAAAACGATCGCGGACGTTTCGTGCCTCAGCGCTGATGTCGAGCGCACAGATCACGGAAATTAAGCTCAAAGTCGTTTCGGCTCAGCCGCCGCCGAACCACCACTCAGGCACACGAAAGAAAGCGCCAAGCATCTTGCGATCGGCTTCGGACAGCACCTCGGGGTAGCCCTCGCGCACGAACGTCGCGAGATATCCGTCGCGCCGTCGCAGCATGCGGGAGAGCGCGGCAAGGCTTTCGCCATGATCCTTGGCAAGTCGCTCGAGGATTTCGGCCGGCGTGCCGATTGGGCCGGGCTTCATGCCTTACTCGCGCCGAGATGTTCGAGGTAGCGTACCGCTAGTTCGGTGCGCCGCTCGATCACGGACTTGCCAAGTTCCATAGCGTTGATCGTCTTGCGGCTCATGCCGATCTCCTGCGCGAGCTGCTCCTGGGTCAGGCCCATGCGGCGGCGCAGTTCCCTCAACTCAGATGCTTGCATCGTCATCACCACCACCGTATCTTGAACCCTATCCCCGCCCCGGTGGCTAGACCGAGGCGGGGGGCTTCTAGGCTTGGATCGAGACCGTGAAGGTCACCTTCCAAATCCGAAGCCGGATTGTGAGGTTCACTCTCACTTTCCTTTCGGGTTGTCAGCGGGCTGGCCGGGATGGCGTCGCCGTCTGACAAAGAGATAAGTAACCCCATGTTACATTCCGGTCAATCGGAAAAGTAACGTGGGGTTTCTTTTTTGTACATTGAACACGCTCGCGGCGAAGGCCGCGGGGGCTGTCCGGGTTGCACCCCGGTAAGCCGACGCGCCTAGCACGCGTCACGTCCGGTCGGCGAAGCCGTCCATCCCGCACCCCGCTAACAGGGGCGCGGTCATATGAGCCTCAAATCCCTATGAAATCGGAAACGACCCCTATGGGCGCCGTGCGCCCCGTTGCGCCCTACCTCGGTGGCAAGCGCAACCTATCTCGCCGCCTGGTCACGCTGATCGCGGCAACTCCCCACCACACCTATGTCGAGCCGTTCGTCGGCATGGGCGGCGTGTTCCTGCGTCGCCAAGCGCCTGCGCGCGTCGAGGTCATCAACGACCTGTCGCGCGACGTCGCCACGTTCTTCCGCATCCTCCAGCGCCACTACCAGGCGTTCCTCGACATGCTGAAATGGCAGCTATCGAGCCGCGCCGAGTTTGCACGGCTGCTCGCGGTCAATCCCGACACCCTGACCGATCTGGAGCGCGCCGCGCGCTTTCTGTACCTCCAGCGTACCGCGTTCGGTGGCCGCGTCGTCGGCCGCACGTTCGGCGTCAGCGCCGGCAACGCAAGCCGGTTCGATATGACAAAGCTGGTGCCGTTGCTCGAGGATCTGCACGAGCGGCTCGCGCCGGTGACGATTGAGTGCCTGCCCTACGCCGAGGTGATGCGCCGGTACGATCGCCCGGATACCCTGTTCTTTCTCGACCCGCCATACTGGAACAACGAGGGCGATTATGGGGCCGACACGTTCGAGCGCGACGACTTTCAGCGGCTGGCGGACCAACTTTACGATATCAGCGGAAAGTTCATCCTGACCGTCAACGCCACGGAAGGCGCGCGCGAGGTGTTCGCCCGGTTCGCGATCGAGGAGGTGGGAACGACGTACACGGTCGGAACCGCGCACGGCGGCGGGAAGCGGGTGACGGAGTTCATTGTGCGAGGTCGGTCCTAAATGTCCGAATTTGGCGGGCAGAGCGCTGCCCGGTTTCGGTTGTCGATAGCGCATAGCAGACGCGGGTAACTGCGGCCCGAACGCGGTACAGCGGTCGTGTGAGCCCGTAGCCTTCCAGTGCTAGGCCGCTTGGAAGCCTGCTGAGGAATATGTTGCGTCACAAAAATCCTGTCGGTACGCGCGTTCATGGAATTTACCGACGAGGCTTCAAAAAGCTGCCACGCCCACGCACACATTAATCGTCCCCAACACGTCCTGGGTCAAATGCCTGTTGCGTTGCTTTTCATAGTGGCGTTCGCCGTGCGCGCTTGGCAATTCGGCAATCCCGTTGTTCAGATCGATGAACAGTTCTACCTGCTTGCGGGCGACCGGCTGTTGCATGGGGCCTTACCCTACGTTGATATTTGGGATCGAAAGCCATTCGGATTGTTCGCGATTTACGCCGCGATTAGGCTTCTTGGTGGATCTGGCATCATACAATACCAAATTGTCGCGACATTGTTTGCAGCCGCCACAGCTCTAACGATCGCTCGTATCGGTCTCCGGCTTACCGGTGCACGAGGAGCAACCATCGCAGGCATCGTCTATCTGGTGTTTATCCTCTCAAGCGGCGGTGACGGGGGGCAAGCGCCAGTCTTCTATAATTTGCCTGTCGCGCTTGCAGCCCTCTTATTAGTGAAAATACAGGCGCGGCCATACTTCGGTATCTCAGCCGTAACTCTCGGCTGTCTCGCGATTGCTCTCCTGGGTGTAGCCATCCAGATCAAATATACCGTTGTATTCGAAGGCATGTTTTTCGGGATATGGCTGCTAATCCTAGCCTGGCGTAAGGGCGTTCCGCTGGGGTTGGTCATCGGCCTTGCAGCGCTTTGCGCGAGCATTGCGCTCGTGCCGACTGTCTTTGTCGTCGCGCTCTATTGGCATCTAGGGTTTCTCGATCAGCTCGTTTTTGCTAATTTCATCTCAATTGCCCAAAGGTCATCGGTGGGTCTTGATATCCCCGGCCGTCTTTTTGCCATCGCTATCCATATCGCTCTCCCAGCTATAGTTGGTGTCTGGGCTATCAAATCAAAAGTTCCTGACCGAGCAGCACACAATCTCGTTTTAGGCTGGTCGGCGGCCGCAGTGACTGGTGTGCTAATATTTGGGACCTACCATAGTCATTATGCTCTTCCTTTGTTCGCGCCGCTAAGCGTGGCGGGTGCTCCGCTTTATGGGGATACAAATGCTGCCTTAAGGCTGCGGCGTTTTCGAATGCAAATCGGAAACTTTGTGGTGCTTATCGGATTAATCTTGGGCATCGGAACAATGATCGGAACTCGCCTAAGTCGTGGAACCGGTGAAGCAGTATACTCTGCTGCTCGGATGGTAGGGACGGCGGAAAGTGACTGCATTTTTGTGTTTAGCGGTGATCCCATATTATATCACCTCACCCAGAGCTGCCTTCCGACGCGCTTCGTTTTTACGACGTTATTGGGTGAAATCCAAGATGCCACTTCGATGGGCGTCAGTCAGATGTCAGAACTTCGACGGACAATGATGACCAGGCCTCACTTTGTTTTCATGCACGAACGGCGTCCGGTGGAGGCGCAGCCAGCGGCTTGGAATTATATGGATGCCATGTTGCGGCGGGATTATGATAAGATTTTTCGAGAGAAAGCGGGTCACAGCTTTATCGTGGGGTATAAAAGAAAAAGTGATATTGGCACCGGTCCGGTAACTCTTAGGGTAAAAAGGGAAGAATGAGGAAATTCATCAACAAGCATGCTGAAGCATTAATTATTGCAGCGATGATAATCTGGGGTATCGTGGTTGTCTTGATTGAATCAATTTAGACATAGTGGGTCGGAAGCCGCTCTAACAAACCTTCCGAACAGCATTTCGCAAAGCGCGGCAGGCGTGAGACGGCTCTGTTCATAAGTGAGGTCCATGCCGCACGGCGAGCACTTCGATCGCCGTCGCCGCGAAGCCGCGAAAGGTACTCTGCCACATCGCGCCCGCGTCGGCCCACGGCCAATCGTCGAGCGTACCGTGTCGGCGGCTCTCCCATAGCTCGGCCGCCAGCTCCTCGGTCAGCGCATCGAGGTCGTTAGCTGAGCATAGGCGGCACCGGCCGGCCGGTGGATTATCTGGCGAAGCCACGGAAAGGCACCGTACCGAAGCCGGGTGCGCGCACCCGGCACCCTCGCCAATCGTGCCAGCTATGCTCGCCCTCATGGCCCGCCTCGGCAAAGCACGCGAGGTGAGCCTCCGGACCTAGCTTTCGGCAGAGGTGCGCGCCGATGATGAAGCCGTCCCGAGGGATGGCGCGAAGCACGACGGCGGCCATCAGTATGCCAGCCAGTCGAGTTCGGCGTCGTCGACCGCCTGGAACGTGTCGCCATCGGCTTGCTGGTTGCGCAGGTGCGCGCGGATTGCTTCGGGATCGCCGTCTTTCGGAAACGTGCGATCCGCGCGCGCTGCGCCTGCTAAGCCGTCCACCCAGTCCCCCCGGTCGCGCTGCGCCAGCAACCACCGGCCGAACGAACCCTTCGGCGCTGTGCTGCCTTCTGCCAAATCACTCATGGCCTGCTCCTCTTGCCCGAATCGGCGTCAGCGCTAATATAGCGTTCTACATTTGTTCTGCAATCGGATGGCGTATGGACGAACGCGAACTGAGCTTGGCCGTGGTCGGCATCGGATACGACAACGACGCGAAATCGAAGGGCGATCGTCGCTTCGAGATGATGCTGTGCAAGCCCGGCGATCCGATCGAGCTGCGGCGCGAGCCTAAGAATAAGCACGACCGGCACGCGGTGGCGGTCTTCACCGAGCGCAACACGCAGCTGGGTTATCTCTCTGCGGAACGCGCGCCGTGGATCGGCGGCAAGATCGCCGCCGGCGAGGAGTTCGTCGCGGTCTTCCAAGAGCCCGGTGTCACGTCCGCGGTGATCCGCGTGCGGTTCGGCGGCGGCGCGCCCACCCTGCCCGTGCCCAGGCCGAAACCCAGAGCGACCTTCGACGATTTTCATCCGGACCCCGAGGGGCCGGAATGGGGCGCTTAGCAGCTGTGTTCGAATCCCTGTCCCGCATTCGAACAGGGTAGATTTCAAAGCCATGGTCTTTTTCATGGTCTAATGACAAAACCCACCTATAATTATCGTGCAATCACATGGTGTAAGCACTTCAATTCAGTGGCCACCCGCTCCGCCATCCCGTCGGTTAATCCCGATGGTACGATAAGAAAATACTTTATTTTACAAGTACGTAGCGCCCATCGCGCGCGTCTATAGACGCCTCTATGGCAGCGGCTTCCGCGCCGCGGCGGCAAGGCGTCTATTTCATCAAAAAATGCTCAAATTTTCGCAAAAAATCATAGGTTTTTATGGCGTTCTGTACAGATCATATAGCGATCTGTATTGGTATGGCGGATGGCCGCAGCGGGGAAGTTGAAAGCGATGTCAAACCCATCATGGGATGGCTTGCCAAGCCGGCCGTACGTTGAAGCCTACCCTCGGATCGATATAGTCGCCGCCCAGAAAGGGTGGCGCATTAAAAGTCCGCTTTGCGTGTGGCGTAATCAAAACGGGCATCAAATTGGCGCGGCCGTCGTGGACTGGCCGTCCGTCGACCGAATGGTTGCTGAGATACGCATCAACGATGCCGACATATTTCAAGCGAGTGATCTCGCGATAGATGTCAGCATCGTGTTTCAGGCAGCGGGGAGGTACAGTCACAGATCCTACGCCTCATGTCCAGGTTGCGAACGAATATCGCGCGATCTAATTTACAAGAATGATAGATGGCTTTGCGTGAAATGTCAAGGTCTTGTAAACAGAACTACGATTATATCGCAAGATATTAGAAGGTCTGAGCGACTTAGGTTACTCAATGCTGAGATCGATGCTGGCAGGCCGTCGGGAATGCATCACAAAACCTTCCTGAAGAAGGAAGTGAAGCGAGCTTCTCTTGCGCGAATGTTAGGCGGTCGCAACATGGTCGCTAGCACAAGCTACTGCGATGTCATTTCCTGCACATGGCATCCGTTTGGTGGCTACGGCCTACATTTATTCTCAGGGTCGATCTGATGGCTAGACCGAGCGAGCGCTGGACGATCGTTAAGCCTGTCGGCACGCCCCTTTTTCGGTACGATCTGCGTTCGTGGCTTGAGCAACGCTTCAAAGATGAGGCAGATCGTGTAGCGCGCGACCTCTTTGCCAAGCCCGATCCTGTTCCAAGATTGGCATTTCGATCAGCGGTTAGGAAGGTGGTCTGGGTCGAGGCACTGCAAATTATGGAGATCACGGCGGTCCGTGTAGAGCAATGTCGCTCAATTGCGTTTGCCTCGCAAATGGGACTGAGCATGACGTTCTCGGGTGCCCCCCAACTATGGCAGTGCGCAACACGCGGCATGCAAAAAAACAGACCTGTTCGCGGCTTGGTGCTTGGCAACGTGCTATCGCTTGGAGCCGCCTACAACGCTGGCAACGAAATAGTGGCGCAAGGTGCGCTGGCCTCCGAGCTTGATCTGGTGCGAGAGCATGCGCGAGCACAAGCAGCTGTCATAAAAGACTATACGCTACACCTGCCTAAAAACGTTCTGACGTACGTTGCGGAAAGCTGGGATTTACATCAAACCAAAAGATCTTTTTACGGCGATCAGGCGATAAGGGAGGCTCACTATGACTTACTTCGCGCGATAGTTGAAGGTCGCGAAAGCGCTTCTACACACGAAGACTTTTTTTCAGATAGTCTAGAATGACGATGCGCAGCTGCGTACGTATCAGCGGTTTCGCCACGCAGTGAGAACTGGCGGTTTTCGTGAAGACCATCCGACGTCTCTTAAGGCGCTACACCGAATTGCAGCTTTACGCTTCGGCTTCGTGCGGTTCGCGGTCTGAAACATCTGTATCGAGCCATCCGCGATCCTAAAGCCCGGTTAATGACGAGCGCTGGGACGTTTCGGTCGTTCCGGGCACACCCTCTAAACGGCAGCTATCGCCACGACCGGACACTCGGCACTGGACGACGAAGTATCGCGGAATGAGCGCGCCTGGCCTGTTGCCGACTATCGGCTCCACTTGGCAACTCAGATTGACAGCCCGGCGGCCTTATGTTCCCTCTGATACCAGCCAGCGCAACGCCGTGCTGGTCGGCGGCACGGGGACTGGAAAGACGCACCTCGCGATCGCGTTCGGCCGCGCCCGCGTGCGCAGCGGTGCCAGGGTGCGGTTCTACAACAAGGTCGACCTGGTGAACCGGCTCGAGGCGGAGGCACGGGCTGGCAAGCCCGGCCGCATCGCCGACCATCTCTCGCGGCTCGACCTCGTGATCCTCGACGAGCTGGGCTATCTGCCGTCGCAACAAGGCAGGTCAAACCACACCCATGATGGCTTGCGCTATTCGTGCGAACGACCCAGATCGACATGCTGATCGCCGCGGGCGCGGATTCCGCTCTGGTCGATGCCGCCGGCAGGTCAGCTGCGGCAGTCGCAGCGGCCCAGGGTAGTGAAGCCACCGTTCGACAGCTCGCAAGACCGTAGCTTCGCCTTCCTCGCCGGGTTGCGGGTGTCCGCGGCATCACGTGAAGCAGCGGAGCCGCGCCTCCGCCGTGAGGCAATTACCACGAGAACGGTATCGAAACGCTGTTGGTCAGTTGCTGGACGGTCTGGACTTGGGGCGCGCTTTCGCGCCTAGTCCGATTATCGAAGTTTTCTCGGGGGATGGAACGTTGGCGAGCAGTCCAGTTATCGACAACGGCGACGCGCCGATCTCCATTTTCCAGAGTGACCTGCCGATCGACGAGAAGCTCGACCGCGCCCGAACAGAATTACTGGACCTCTCCGCCCGCAACCGGCTGCTCAACATGCCGCGCTCGTCGAAGGGAGCAAAAGCTGTCGAAGTGGTCGACGAGGTTGGTGCGGAGGTGTTCCGCATCCTCGTCCAAGAGGGGAAGCCGTTCACCTTCCTCGCCGGGAAGTCGGCCCAATCCGCCGATCCTGCCGATGTTGATGCCGTCTCGGACGAGGCCGACGAGATCGCCGACCTCGCGCAGCCGGAGGACGACGTCGCCGACGAGCGCGGCGTGTTCTCGCGACATGCCGACACGAGACTGCAGACGCGGCTGACCCCGAAGGGCCTGCAGAAGCGCCTGCTCGAACTCTACTTCGACGCACGGACGCTCGAAGAGGAGCAGGGGGTCAACATCCTCTATCTCGCGCTCGGCGCGTTGAAATGGATCGACCCGAGCAACGCGGCCAACGTGCGCTTCGCTCCGCTCGTCCTCGTTCCCGTCCAGCTCGAGCGCGGCAACGCCGGCGAGAAGTTCAAGCTCAAGATGCGGCAGGAGGATTACGCCTCTAATCTCTCGCTCGAGGCATTCCTCGACCGGGTTCACGGCATCCGCCTGCCGGCGTTCGAAGCCAGCGACGCGTTCGACCCCTCGGCCTACTTCAACGAGGTCGCCGACGCGATCTCGGCGAAGCCCGGCTGGGAAGTCCAGCCGGACGTCATCGTCCTCGGGTTCTTCTCGTTCGCCAAGTTCCTGATGTACCGCGACCTCGATCCGCAAACGTGGCCGAACGGAGGCAAGATCACCGAACGCGCACTGGTCCGCGGACTCCTTTCCGACGGATTCGCCGGCAGTGAAGGGATGATCCCCGAGGACGCGAACATCGATCCGTTCATCCCGCCATCCGCGATGCTGCACATCGTCGACAGCGACAGCTCGCAGGCGCTGGTGGTGCACGAGGTGCGGCGCGGGCGGGACATGGTCATCCAGGGTCCGCCGGGCACGGGCAAGAGCCAGACGATCGCGAACATCATAGCGTCAGCGGTCGCCGATGGGAAAACCGTGCTGTTCGTCGCGGAGAAGATGGCGGCGCTCGAGGTCGTCAAGCGACGGCTCGACGCGACCGGCGTCGGCGACTCCTGCATCGAGCTCCACAGCAACAAGGCCAACAAGAAAGCGGTGCTGGAGGAACTTCGGCGCACCTGGGAACTCGGCGCCCCGAAGCACCAGGACTCGGGCAGTCTGCACGCGCGGCTGACCGAGGCGCGCGACCGCCTCAACGACCATGCGCAGCGGATGCATACGCCGCATTCGACCTCTGGTTTGACCCCGTACCAGGTTGTCGGACAGCTCACCCGCCTGCGGCAGGATGGCGGAAAGCCGGGCGACCTCATGCTGGTCGCTCCGGACACTTGGTCGGCGGACGATTTCGTCGAACGCCACGGCGTCATCGGCGATCTCGCCGAGCGGATCGGTGTGATAGGTCGACCGGCCGACCACCCCTGGCGTGGTGTGGGTTTGTCCTCGATCCTGCCAACCGACGTCGAGCGTCTCGCGGAACGACTCTCTGGCATCGTCGGCAGCGTCTCTGCGCTGGATGTGGCTCAGGCGGCTCTGGCATTCATCCTCGAACTCGCGCCCGTGCGCTCGGTCGACGACATCTGCATCCTCGTGGTGCTAGCGGCGCGCGTCGCCGGAGCACCGACCATCGAGGGCGTGGCGATGGCGGACCCGAGTTGGGAACGCAGCCGCGAGGACGTCAATCATCTCCTTGCTGCTGGACAGCGTCATGGCTTCCTGAGGAGCGAACTGGCACCTCTCGTCTCCGACGCGGGATGGACGGCGGATCTCGTCGAGGCCTCGGCGGCGCTCGCGGACCTTCCGGCCGATTTCGGCCCAACGGAATTCCAGCAAGTCGCGACGTTGTCGCCGCTTCTCCCCCGTCTCCTCGCGGAGGCCGGCAGCCTTGCTCGCGCTATGGGCCGAGATGCACCCACCTCCTCCGAAGGCATTCGTCGGCTGGCCAAGGTGGCTGAGCGCGTGGCGGTCGCCCCCGAAGGCGATGCCGAGGCCTTCGCAGCCGACGTCTGGGAGTCGGGCGTCGAACGAGCCTTTGACGTCGTCGAGGCGGTGAAGTCCTACGAGGCGGCGACTGCCGCCGTCTCGGGGAGCCTGACCGACACGGCCTGGACGATCGACATGTCGGCGCAGCGTGCGACGCTCGCGTCGCACGGTACCGGACTCTTGCGGATCTTCAGCGGCGAATGGCGGCGAGCAAACAGGCTAGTCCGCTCGGTGCTGACCGCGCCAAGCACGTCGCTCGACGACACGCTTTCGCTGCTCGACGCACTGGCGCAGGGGAAGGCGGCAAAGCAGACGATCGAGGGAGATGAGGCCTTCGCGCGCATCGCGTTCGGAACGGAATGGCGCGGCCTCCGGTCGGCGTCCGCTCCCCTGTCCCCAATCGTCGAATGGATGAGATCGCTGCGCGGTCTGGGGTCCGAGCCGCGAATGATCGCTGCGCGGCGTCCCGACCGTGTCGAGGTGGGCGCGCGTGCCGAGCGGATGGCTGATCTGCTTGCTCAGGCATCTCCACCGCTGGAGGCTTTCTGGTCCGCACTCGGCTCGTCCCGGACCACGGCGTTCGGCGACGCACTCTCGGCGGAACGGGCGGACACGGCATCACTCATGGCTGTCGTCGCGCGCATTCACTCCGCCGACGTCGTGACCGCGGCAGCCTTCACCGTCGTTACCGCTGAACTCGACGTCCGACGCCGACGCCTCGTCGATCTGATCGAATTGCAGGCCAAGACGCACTCGATCGCGGATGGCGGTGCGCTCGGCGCCTCGGCGTTCGGCGGTGCCTGGCAAGGCGTTCAGTCGGACTGGCGTGCGCTGCGCGGTGCGGCGGACTGGATCCTCGAAAATGGTGACATCCGCCTCCTGAGCAGCCGGATCGCGGATCGCGCCGCGCCCGCCTCGGCGGCAAAGCAGCTGGCCGCAGACGCTGCGGCGTTGATCGCCGATCTCGATGCAGTCGCAGAGCAGCTTCGTCTCGACGTGCCGGCAGCCTTTGGGGTCGCGGGCTTCGCGGCGGCGCCTCTTTCGGATCTCCATGCCCATCTGGACCGCTGGCGTACCTCGGGGGAACGACTATTCCAGTGGACGGCGTACCGCGACAGGGCGGAACGTGCATCGGCGCTCGGTTGCGAAGACGTCGTCAGGCGGCTGGCGGACGGGCGTCTGAACACCGATGGCGCAGTACCCGCATTCGAGATGGCTTATTACGAATGCGTTTACGCGGACCAGATTAGGGTCGCGCCTGAACTCGGCACCTTCGATGGCACGTTGCACGGGCGGCTTGCGCGCGAGTTCGCCGACATGGACCGGCAGCGCATCGCGTCGGCAAGCTTCGAGGTCGTACGCGCGCATCACGATGCCGTCCCCGCGCGCGATGGCGGAGCGGTCGGTCCGCTCGGCGTGCTACGCGCGGAGATCGCCCGCAAGCGTGGTCACATGCCGATCCGCCGATTGATGGAGAAGGCCGCGCCCGCCGTGCAGGCGCTCAAACCCGTCTTCATGATGAGCCCGCTGTCGGTGGCGCAGTTCCTCGCGCCCGGCGTGTTCGAATTCGACCTCCTCGTCATGGACGAGGCAAGTCAGATCCAGCCCGTCGACGCGTTGGGAGCGGTGGCGCGAGCGAAGCAGGTGGTCGTCGTCGGGGATCCGAAGCAGCTGCCGCCGACCGCGTTCTTCTCGAAGATGACAGGCGGCGGCTCGGACGAGGACGAGGATGCCGGCACGCGCGTGGCCGACATCGAAAGCATACTTGGCCTCTTCACCGCCCGCGGTCTCCCGATGCGAATGTTGCGTTGGCACTATCGCAGCAAGCACCAGTCGCTCATCGCGGTCAGCAATCGCCAGTTCTACGAGAACAAGCTGTTCATCGTGCCCAGCCCGTACACTGCCGAAGCCGGGATGGGGCTGCGGTTCCACCGGATCCCGCAAGGCGTGTTCGACGCCGGGGCGACCAGGACGAACATGGTGGAGGCCAAGATCGTTGCGCAGGCGATCGTCGCACATGCCCGCGAGAATCCCGAACTATCGCTGGGCGTCGCGGCGTTCTCCGCGGCGCAGCGGCGGGCGATCCTCGACCAGCTCGAACTGATGCGCCGCAACCTGCCGCCAGAGGTCGAGACGTTCTTCCAGTCGCATCCGTCAGAGCCCTTCTTCGTCAAGAACCTCGAAAACGTTCAGGGTGACGAACGCGACGTCATGTTCATCTCGGTCGGCTATGGCCCCACCGTCCCGGGAGGGAAGGTCCCGATGCGGTTCGGTCCGCTTGGATCCGACGGTGGGGAGCGCCGCCTTAACGTGCTGATCAGCCGCGCCAAGCAGCGCTGCGACGTGTTCGCCTCAATGTCGGACGAGGACATAGATCCCGACTTCGCCGCGACGCGCAAAGGCGTCCTCGCATTCAAGCTCTTCCTGCATTTCGCGCGCACGGGCCGGATGACGATGGCCGAAAGCACGGGGCGGGACCACGACAGCGTCTTCGAGGAGCAGGTCGCCAAGACGCTCCAGGCGCGGGGTTACCAGGTCCATCGGCAGGTCGGACTTGCGGGCTTCTTCATCGACCTGGCGGTCTCCGATCCCGACCGGCCGGGACGCTACCTGCTCGGGATCGAATGCGACGGCGCGTCGTATCACGACGCTCGCTCGGCGCGGGAGCGCGACCGTCTGCGGCAGTCCGTGCTCGAGAGCCACGGTTGGACGATCCACCGCCTGTGGAGCACCGACTGGTTCCAGCGGCCCAACGAGCAGATCGACCTCGTCATCGCGCGCATCGAGGCCGCCAAGGCGGAGCATGACGCGGAACAGGCGGGCGTCGCTGCCAAGCGCACCGTGGGCGTCGAGATCGTCACCGTGGAGCGGGAAGGCTTCACCGAGGTCGGCCTTGCCGCGACCCAGGCCCCCGTCGCCAGCGCGATCTACGAGGAGGCGGTGCTCGAACGTCCTCGACATCTGCTCGGCGAGCTTCACGACACACCGCGCGGGGCGCTCTCCGCGCTGGCCGAGGAAGTGGTGCGGATCGAGGGGCCGGTGCACGTGTTCGAGGTCGTCAACCGCATTCGGGACGCATGGGGACTGAAGCGCGCGGGCGGGCGCATCCAGGAAGCAGTGGAAAAGGCGATCGAGGTATCCGTGCGCGAGGGCCGGGTGGCGGAGGATGGAGACTTCCTCTCGATCCCCGGCAGAGTCCCGCGCGTTCGCGACCGAAGCGAAGTCCGCTCGGCTTCGCTGCGGAAATCGGACAGCCTGCCACCGGCCGAGCTCGAGATCGCGATCTTCGACGTCGTCCGCGAGAACTACGGCGCGACCGACGATCAGGTCATCCAGACGGCGGCCCGTGCGGTTGGCTTCAAGTCGACCAGCGGTCAGCTCCGCGAATTGCTGTCGGAAGTCATCGAGGGAGCCGTTTCTCGTGATCAGCTCGCCCGGCGCAACGGGATGCTCGTAACAGGCTCGTCAGCGCCTTCCACCGCGGCCGTAGAACGACCGGCAAGTCCCCTCTCGACCCTAATCGCAGGAGGGGAGAGCGAGCGGCTCGAATTCAAGGAGACGCTTCGCTGGGACATCGCGCTCGGCGAGCCCAACCGCAAGCTGGAGGACGTCATCGTGAAGACACTCGCCGGGCTCGCGAACCGGGCGGGCGGCACGCTGCTGATCGGCGTTGCCGACGATGGGACGGTACCCGGCCTCGCCCGGGACTATGGTTGGCTTGGCGGAACCCGCGACAAGCTCGAGCTCCATCTGACGAATGTGCTCGGCAAGCATTTCGGGGCTGCGTTCCGAGCGGCCAAGATCCGGGTGACCTTTCCCCAGCACGAAGCCGTGGAGGTCTGCCGAGTCGACGTGGACCGATCGAACGAAGCGGTCTTCGTGTCGCTGTCGGATCGTGGGGGTGCGATGGCAGAACGCTTCTTCGTTCGCTCCGGGAATTCGACGCAGGAGTTCTCGCCGAGCGAGACGCACGCCTATGTGAAGGAGCGCTTTCCGCAGTAGACCGTCGGTGGGCCGGGTGGGGCAGCCAACGTCACTCCTGATCCCAGCAAGCCGTCATGAGGCCGGGGGAGGCGCGCGGCGCGTCCTCCTCGAATCCGAGCGTCGGATCCGACGCATAGTAGGACGTCAGGCGTCGCCGCATCGTTCGATAGGCAACGCTGTCGTGCTCCAAGTCATACGGTGCTGCCTGCAGCCCTGCATACCAAGCCAGGCCTGCATGCATCCTTCTGAGATATCGGATCAATTCCAAGCCATGCCGGTTGCCGGCGGCGTCGGGTTTAGTGCGGATCGTGACGATGCCGATGAACCCCGACACGAAGGGATTGAAGTCGCCGTAACGGACCTTCATTGCCCGCTTTCGCTTCTTGATCTCTTCGGCGAGGCCATAGGCGAACGCGCTGTGCTCATCGAATGCGGCGACGAGATTGCCAGCTTCAGTGATGTCGAAGCATGGTTCGGCCCACCGCAGTGCATCCAGTGTGCAGACTTCGCGGCCGTCGCCAGCCTTACCAACGACCACGATCTTCTGCATCCGGGGCCGATCGTAGTCGGGGGAGCAAGCCGCCTCGATGTCCATATTCATCGTCAACGCGTCTCCATCGGCGGTTGGGCTATGCGGTCACGGTGTCTCGCGACTGCCCTGAATCGTGGGTCGGTTCGATAAACACGGATATCGCGATACCTGACGGTTCGATGGCAACCACGCGCCGTCTGAGATTTTCCGCGATTGCTTCCACGAAGCTGTGCGTCATATCTCCTGGCAAATCGCCAGCGCCGATTTGAACTGTCACCTCCGCCGGTATGGCCCGCTCGATGGCACGGCGGAGCATGCGTTCGGCGTCGACCTCCAGGATGAGGGAAACCGCCGAGACCATTTCTGGAAGCGTCGACAGGTCGACATGCTTGCGGCGTCTATGCAGGAGCAGCTCACCGAATGAGGCGTTTAGCCGGAAGCTGCCCGACGGGGTGCGGTCGATCGATCTTCGAAGCGTGATGCATGTCCCTCGAAATTCTGTGGCGCTGACGATAGCGATCGCGGCACGACCATCGAGACCCGGCCGCCTGACCGACGCGGGAACCCACGGGAAATCGTTCAGATCATCGCCAGACGCAGCGATCCTCATGCACCTGGAACACGTTCTTCGCGATATCCAAACCGATCGTCGTGACGTTCCTCATCGTGGTTCTCCTTCCGGCTCTCTCCACAGATCATTCTGCGGGAGGGGTGGAGAGCCGTCCACGTCATCATCGAAAGCAACGCCAGTCAGCTTCGGAAACAGGTAGGCCATTGCTATGAAGTCAGGCACAAAGATCGGCGACAGCGCTTTGGCGGGTAGTAGCGGCCAAGTTTTGATTACAAATACAAAAAGGATAAACGTGCACGAACATGAACGCGATCAACACCACCCAGAAGCGCTGATTACGAGGTCCCTCTCTAAATATCATTGCGACCGCGATGATGATAGCGAGCGCCATTCCGAGCCATCCAAAGTCTGCAAGGCCGATGACGGCAAAGCCCATGAACGTGACGACCATTGCTTTCAAGGGGATGAAGGCGTCTCGGCGGTGTAGCGTATACGTCTTCTTTTGCGGGATGATGCAACGATCGCCGAATGTCTGCTAGTGGGTTGCGAGCCGTCCGACCGCTTCTAGGCCGGCATGACCCAATCCTGGTCATTCACACTTGTAGGTCGGCCGCCCAACTCCGGTCACTCATTCATCTCGTCTTTCAGATCAAAACAGTGAAGCATCGCCTTCCAAAATTCGAACAAGATTGGCTGTTACCAACATCCTTTTCTGATTTGATCGGTTCATGGTTCGCACTTGTGGCTTGGGTCGGCTTGGCCGACACCCCAGCAGTACGCATAGGCATCCTGAAAGTTCGGAAAATTCCTCACAAATCTTTGAAGGCGAAATGCCTTTACCGTACCAATGCCGCTTCCCAGCGTAACCGCCCACCAGTCTGGATCACTGTTTGTTTGAACGTCTTCGAACCAGAGTGCCGGGTATTGCACATTGAGTCGCGCAACATCTTTATCCGCCTCAGCTTCCGATCGGACGGACTTGACTATCACGTGCCAAGACCACTCCCGATACCCACGGGAGTAATGTTGCTTGAACTCCTCGCGTGTTAAACCATCGATACCATTGTTGTAATCTGCAGTTTTTAGCGGCTGCTCATTACCTGATTTCCTAGTTGTGGTAGGCGACTTTATTCCTGCCGCAGGGGATCGAGCAGATGCGGGGCTAGAGACTTGCCGCTGAGACGGCTTCACAACGACCGGCGTGATCGGCTCCGCTGCAGCCGGAGAGCTTTGGTCGCATGCTGATCGCCTAACTGGCAGCCAGCCGCCGCTTCTTTCGCCCGCCGGATTCTCATCTTGAATCGCATCGCCGTGGATGACTTGGTAGCATTGTCCGCGGCGATCAGTGACGAATTCGGAACTGGAATATGGCCGCTGGTGCACCGGCTTGTCAGCGACTGCCTTGAGGATAAGGCCCTCCTTGACGGCATCGTAAGGCGGAGCCGCATCACCGTTGAGAGGTTGCAACGCGCCGGTATCCATTCGGGGAAAGCCGCCCGAGACGCGATAAGAGACGTACCCTTCCGGAGGCATCAGCGTCCGCGCCCGCAACTGGGCAATCGTCGGTTGGCTCCCATCCTCAATTGTCGGAACGGTCCGAGGGGGTGAAATCCCGGTATGCGGAAGGTCGGTCGACTTATCGGTTGCCGTACACTTGAACGAGAATAGCTGATTTAGCGAAAGACCCATCGCGAAGTTCGCGCATTTCGAGATTCGGTAAGCAACCGGGACGATGACGATCAGCAGCGCCAGCGCGAACGCCCAGGCGATCGGCTTCAGGTTGCTTTCGCTCCAATAACCAGACTCGCGTGATGTCGCCCTCGGATTCGACATGTTAATGGCGTCCCCGCTCTGTTCCGTCCCGTTCTCGTAGCTTATCGTGAAACGATGCGCGAGGTGTCGCGCAGGATCTCTCCGCCGTCCAGCAAACCTGTTCGCCGACCGAGCAAAAGACCCAATTGTGGTCATTCAGCCCGCCTTGAGCGATTCCAAACTTCCGACATGCGTTCACAAAGCTGTTGGCTGCGGTGTATCGTCGCGTAGGCAAGGAGTAACGCAATGGCCCCGACAATCACGGCATTCGAAAAGTCTCCGGACGGCGGTAAGGGCCTAGCGCGCGACACGCGCGTACGTTGGGCGCTCGAGGAGGTTGGGGAGCCATACGATATGCGCCTCGTGTCGTTCGCGGCGCTGAAGCAACCCGATCACCTGGCGCGCAGCCCCTTCGGCCAAATACC
>CAXTEO010000012.1:0-74554 GCA_964243205.1 uncultured Sphingomonas sp. | reverse complement strand
CCTATCGCTCGCCGCCGCCAAGCTCTGGCTAAATGACTATGTCAACAGAGCCTAGGTACCTGTACAAAATTGACACTTCTGATCGACTGGTTGTTGTTCGTATCGACAAATGGTGCGGGCATATACCGACGGCGGGAATGGCGGCCGGATTCTTGGCACCGCACCTCCTCGTGCCACTCGATACGGACCCTTCGGCGCGGCACATCGATCCAGCTGGACCCGCGCGGTGCGGCCGCAAACGTAGAAGCTTCCATTCGAGCCCACGTCATACCAAGTCCGACCGACGTCGGTTCCCCTCAGGCGGCGCAAGCGCCCTTCGGGTGACTGCTCAAAGCGCTGAGGCCCGAACTCTTTCCAAGGCACCGACGGCAATTCCCACGTCCACAAAGCCTGATGACGTCTTGGCACGAACGTACGAGTAAAAAGTTGCATTTGCATTACGGCTTTCCGATCGCCGGCTCGTTCCCTGAAATGAGGACATGGGCGAGACGCCCGCTTCGACAGGGGGACTTATGAAAAGCCTAATGCGACACTTATTGTCCGGCGTAGCGATCGCGTCGGTGGCCGTCGGACCGCATGCAGCGAATGCGCAGGCGGCGGGGGCAAGCCGGGAGACGACGTTCGCGATTCCAGCGCAGCGGCTCTCGGACGCGCTTCAACAGCTCGCCGAAGTGTCGGGGCTGCAACTCATCTACGACACCAAGATCACCGACGGAAAGGCGTCTCCGGGGGTTTCGGGGCCGATGAGCGGCCGGGCGGCCCTGGCGGCGGTGCTCGCGGGTTCGGGACTCCAGTTTCAGTTCTCGGGTGATCGCACCGTGATCATCACGGCGGCCGGGGTATCGGGCGGTGGCGACGACGGGGTGCGGTCAGTCGGCGTTGTGAGCGTGGAAGGCGCTTCGGGCAACATGCCGTCCGGCGATCTCGCGTCGCCCCTGAACGGTACCAACGGATCCCGCGACGTGCAGGCAACGGAGGGGACCGGAAGCTACACCACCGGCGCGGCCTCGGTCGCCACGAAGATGCCGACCACCCTGCGGGAGACCCCGCAGTCGGTCAGCGTGGTCACGTCGCAGCAGATCCAGGACCAGAACCTCGTCAGCATCCGCGACGCGCTTTCGGTCATGCCGGGCGTCACTGCCAGCAACGGCGCCACGGGCGAGGAATACAATATCATCTCGCGCGGCTTCAAGGTCCAGACCTACAGCTTCGATGGCGGCGGGCCGGTCAATTTCAATTTCAACAACCGTCCGGTGCTTGACATGTCGCAGTACGACAGCGTCCAGCTGATCCGCGGCGCTAACGGCAACTTCGGCAGCTATGACGATCCAGGCGGCACGGTGAATCTGGTCCGCAAGAAGCCGCTGGATCATCGGCAGTTCTCCTTCGAGCAGCTCGGCGGGTCGTGGGACAATTTCCGCAGCGAGCTCGACGTGACCGGCCCCTTGACGAGTGACGGAAAGCTGCGGGCCAGATTCGTCGCGGCGCGCGAAGACCGAAACTTCTTCTACGAGATCGCGAACCGTCACAAGACGTCGATCTATGGAATTCTCGAGTACGACCTGTCGCCGACCACGCTCGTGAGCGTGGGCGGAAACTACATTCGGGAGAACAATCTTCCAAATCAGAGCGGATTACCACGTTACCACTCGGGGGAGGACATCAACTGGCCGATCGCCACCTGCCTGTGCGCACCGTTCGACTACGATCATGCCAAGCGTCGTGAGGCGTTCTTGCTTTTAGAACAGAAGATCACCGACAGAATCGCAATGAAGCTCAACGTCGACTACAACAACCAATCCGTCGACGCGCTGTACGATGGCGTGTCCGCAGATATATTCCTGGACGGGAAGTCCAATGCGGAGCTTGGCGGCTTCGGAAGCTACAACCCGACCAAGCAGTATTCGGCCGATCTGACCGTCAACGGGTCGTTCGATCTGCTTGGGGGCAAGCACGCCTTCGTCGTTGGGGCGAACTACAACATCTCCGACGGCAGCGGGGCGACGCTCTTCTATCCGACGAGCCAGCCGATCAAGGACATATTCCATTTCGACCCGTATGCGTATCAGCTCGGCACGCTTAGTAAGCCGGACGTCACGTTGCGCAACCTGTTCCACAGCTATCAGATCTACGCAACGATTCGACCCGAGATAACCGACAAGCTGCATCTCAACATCGGCGAACGGTATAGCGGCTTCCTTCAGCAGAGCGCGACCAAGTCCAGCTACGACGGCTCGGTCTACGCGCCGGGCGACCTGGACGACCACCGGTTCTCCCGGCCCAGCGTCGGGGCGACATGGGACGTGCTTAAGCACTTCACTGTCTACGGAAGCTACCAGACGATCTATCAACCGCAGTACGGAATCCGTGGCGTGCTGGTCGACAAGACGCCGCCCCCGATCACGGGCTGGAATGTGGAAGGGGGCATCAAGTGGGAAGCGCCCGATCATCGCTTCAACGGAGCCCTCTCGGTGTTCGACATCGCGCAGAACGGCATCCTGCAGCAGGACTACAGCAAGCCCAATTCGGTCAGCCAGGCTCCGGTCGACTACATCAGCCGCGGCGCAGAACTCGAGATGTCGGGCCAGATCATGCCGCATCTGCAGGCCACGCTGAGCTATACCTACAACTACAACCGCGCCAGCGTCTACGGCACCGACCGGCCGATCACCACCTTCACGCCGAAACATCTCGTCAAGTCGTGGATCATCTACCGTGGCGACGACGGGGCGCTAAAGAACGTCACGATAGGCGGCGGCGCGAACTACATGTCGGATTCCTACAACTCCGCCACCATCTGCACGACATCATCGACCCCGTGCCCGTTCTTCGGAGCGAAATACTTTCCAATCTACTTCGTCACGAAGGCGTACGTCACTGCCGCTGCCAAGGTCGGCTACAAACTGAGCAGCCATGTCGACCTCTCGGTTAACGTCAACAACATCACGAACGTGAAGCGCTTCCTGTCGAGCAACGGGCGCAGCACTTTCGCATACAACTTCTATTTGGAACCGAGAAACTTTCTCGCCTCGCTGCGCATGGTGTGGTGACCGGGCGAGCCGAAGCGCCGAGGTCCGACAGGAACGACGACGCGACGGCTCCCCGCTTTCAGGATTTAGGAACGGCAATGCTTATTAGCTTTCTTCGACGATCAGCGCGACCGGCGCTCGGCATGGTGACTACGCTCGCCTTCTCCGTGGGACCCGCGTTCGCAGCGGCGCCGCGTCCTAAGATCGAGTTCGTCGACCCGATGGCGACCTCCGCTCTCGCGGAGGGGGGGCACGACCTGTCGACCGTCGGCATGTTCCTCGGGGCGGACGGGGTCGTGCAGGCGGTCATCATCCTTCTGCTGCTCGCGTCGATCCTGAGCTGGACGACCGGGGCCGCCAAATGGATCGAGCTCAGGCGCGAGCGCCGTCAACTGGCACTGGCCGTGCGCAGGCTCGCCTCGGCGACCGACATGGCCGCGATCGGCGACACGGGCAGTGCGCTGCTGTCGGACATGGTGGTTCAGGCCGAGGACGAGATCGCGGCCTCCGATCGCGCCGGGACGGCGCTCGCCGCGCAGGGCGTGAAGGATCGCGTGATGATCCGGCTCGACCGGGTCGAGGCGGCGCTTCGCCGGCGCGCCGGGCGTGGCATCGTGATCCTCGCCATCATCGGTTCGACCGCGCCGTTTGTGGGGCTGTTCGGCACGGTGTGGGGCATCATGAACAGCTTCATCGGGATCGCCCATGCGCACAGCACCAATCTGGCGGTGGTCGCGCCCGGAATCGCGGAGGCGCTTCTGACGACCGCCGTGGGACTGGTGGCGGCGATTCCGGCGGGAGTGCTCTACAATCTCCTGGCGAGGATGATCGCGACCCTTTCGGGCGAGATGGGGGACGCCAGCGCGGCGATCTCCTGCCTTGCCGCGCGCGAGATCGATCGCGCCAAGGTCGAGGGCTGAGCGGATCATGGCCTTTCGCCCACGCCACGGAGACGAGGGGAACGAGTTTCCCGAGACCCCGGACATCAACGTCACGCCGTTCATCGACGTCATCCTGGTGCTGCTCATTATCTTCATGGTGGCCGCCCCCCTGGCGACGGTGGACGTGCCTCTCGACCTGCCGGTTTCCAGCGCCAAGGCGGAAACGCCGCCGGCCGAACCGATCGTCCTGTCGATTCAGGCAGACCGAAGCTGGTCGGTGGGCGAACGCCGCATCGACAAGTCCGCTCTGGGGCCGGCGATCGACGCGAGCGCCAAAGGGGACCACGGCGCCCGCATCTTCGTGCGTGCTGACAAGTCCGTCCCCTACGCCGCGTTGATGCAGGCGATGGACGCGCTCCGCGCACGAGGCTATCTCAAGATCTCGCTCGTCGGTCTCGAGACGGGGCAAGTTGCGTGATCCCGATCCGTGGCTCGACCTTCCCGGCGCCCTGGCGCCGGGCGATGATCTTCGCCAGCGTCGTGCACGCGCTCGCCCTCGGCTGGCTGTTCGTCCGCATCAGCCCTTCGCCCGTGCAGAACAACGCACTGCCGGCGATCGCGGTCGAGATGGCGTCTCCCGCCGCCCTACCCGCGCCGATCCACGACGCACCGACGCCACGCCAGGTGGAGGCACCCCGCCAAATCGTGCGAATGCAGCCCGAGCCGCGCAAGGTGCCGTTCGATCCGCCGCCCGAGACCAAGCTGGCCGACGCGAAGGCGGAAGTGGTGCTGCCGTTGAAGAAGGTGGACACGCCTCCGACCGAGAAGGCGAACCCCCTTCCGCCGGCGCCAACCACGACGCAGGCGGCCGCCCCCGATCTCAAGCAGGACGTGAAGACCACCGCGATGCTGACGGGAGGCGCGTCCGCCGGAAAGGCCGGACCCGCCGACATCTGGGACGCGCGGGTGAGGGCGCGGATCGAGCTGACCAAACGCTATCCGGGACTGGCCACGCGACAGCATCAGCAGGACAACGTCGACGTGGTCCTGACGATCGACCGCGGCGGCCGCCTGCTCGACGCGCGGGTCCGAACCAGTGCCGGCTTCGCGATGCTGAACGACGCGGCGCTAGACGCGGTGCGACGGGCCGCGCCCTTCCCCAAACCGCCGAAGGAGGTGGAGGGCGATCCGGTGAAGATCGCGGTGATCGTCCGCTTCTTTGAAAGAGCCGCGCGTGACTGAACCGACAGCCTGGAAGGACGAGCGCATCAAGACGACAAGAACGGCTCATCTTCCGGGACCGGCGCTCTGCCGGGAGGATCTCGTCGATCTGTATCTCGAGATCCGCCCCAAGCTGGAACGTGTCATCGCGCGCCGCACCGGCTCGCTTTCGCTGGCGGCCGACCTGGCACAGGAGATGTTCTTCAAGATCGATGTGATCAAGATCACCCTGCCGACCCGCGCCGATGCCGAACGCTATTTCCTGCGGGCCGCGATCAACGCCGCGCTCGACCACCTCAAGGTCGAGACCCGGCGACGCGCGATACTTCAGGAGGCCCATGCGAGCGCGGTGCCATCGACCGCGCCCTCGCCCGAACGGAACTCGCTCGCGCGGGACGAGCTGCGCAAGGTGGACGAGGCACTCGCGGAACTACCCAAGAAATGTCGCGCGGTCTTCGTCATGAGCCGCTTCCATGGCCTCTCGCACGTCGCAATCGCAACGGAACTGGGTGTTTCGCAAAGCTTGGTCGAGAAATACGTGGCGCGCGCGCTGCTGCACTGCCGGGCCAGGCTGGCCGATTGACGTCAAGCGATTGCGGATCGGGCGCGGCTCGATCGTTATAGCGGGAACGAGGCAATAGACGATCACGATGACCGAACAGAACGACAACATCATTCGCTTCCCCGGCGAATCCATCGCCAAGACCGAGGCCGACGCCGCCCGCTGGCTAGGCCGGATGACGTCCGGCTGCGCCACCCTAAGCGAAGTGGCCGAATTCGCCCTGTGGCGCGCAGCGTCGTCCGATCACGAGCGCACCTATATCGAGCTCGAGGCAATGTGGGACAGCCTCGCTCCCGGAATCCACTCGCGTGGGTTGCGGCAGCGCGCCGCGCCGGGGTGGCGCGGTAGAATGACGGCAACGGGATGGATGGCCCGCGCAGGACAGATCGCCGCCGCGGTCCTGATGCTGGCGACGACCGGCCAATACCTCACCGATTGGCGCTACGACTACCGGACGGCTCCTGGCGAAGTACGCCGGGTCACACTGGCCGACGGATCCACCGTCCAGCTCGCAGGCGGGACCGCGCTCGACGCGCATGTCTCCTCAAGTGGCCCGCGCACCATTGATCTTGCGCGCGGCGAAGCCTTCTTCGAAGTCCGCCATGATCCAAGGCGGCCGTTCACGGTCAACGCCGGGGGGGGAGTGGTACGCGACATCGGCACCGGGTTCGCGGTCGCCCACAGCGGTCGATAGCCGACCGTGGCGGGGGAACACGGCGTGGTCGCCGTCGCCGCCAGCGGCCTGTCGGACACGTTGACCGCAGGCGAGCAGGTGTCGTTCGACCTCTACGGCATGGCGCGCAAGCTGCCGGTCGCCACCGGAGAGATCGCGGCCTGGCGGCGGGGGCTCTATGTGGCGGACAGCAAGCCACTGGGCGAGGTGCTAAGCGACCTCGATGCCTACCATCCTGGCCGTATCGTCGTGACGAGTCACCGGCTCGCGGCCCGTCGCGTCAACGCCGTGGTCCAGCTCGACCATATCGATGCATGGCTCGAAGCGCTCAATGAGACCGATGGCGTGGCGGTGCGTCGACTGGGACCGATCACGCTCGTGCAGGACCGGACCGACTAGCCGGCCCCCCGCCCGCCGAAAACGCACGCATTCCCATCGACGCCAGTCCCTGCGTTGGCGAACCCAGGCGCTCGCGCCAGAAAGGCCTCCATGCCGTACTCCCGTCCCCTTGCTCTCAGCGCGCGCACGTCGCTGGCGGCACTCCTGATCGTCTCGGCGAGCGCGGAGCTGCCAGCGCGGACGCCTGCGCCCAACCATGGGGCCTCCGTCCGGGCAAACCCGCCTTTGACACTGGCGCAGGATGAAAGCGACCTCGCGCCCGATCCCGGCGCTAGGTTCGGTCGGCTGGCCAACGGGATGACCTACGTCATCTACCGGAACGGCACACCTCCGGGCGCCGCCTCGGTCTGGATGCGGATCGATGCAGGTTCCGTGATGGAACAGGAAAATCAGCGCGGTCTCGCACACTTCATCGAGCACATGGCCTTCAACGGATCGAAGAACGTTCCCGAGGGCGAAATGGTCAAACTGCTAGAGCGTGACGGGCTGACGTTCGGGGCGGACACGAACGCCCAGACCTCGTTCTTCGAGACGGGATACATGCTGAATCTGCCCAGTGCTTCGAAGCAGGTCGTCAACGACGCGCTGTTACTGATGCGCGAGACGGCAGGCAATCTCCTGTTCGATCCAGCCGCGATCGACCGCGAGCGCGGCGTGGTACTCGGCGAGGAGCGCGCGCGCGCGAGCGTAGGCCTGAGCGCCTACGAGGCGCAGGGAAGGGTCCTGTTCGCCGGCGCGAAATATCCGGAACGCTGGCCGATCGGCAAGGTGGAGGTCATCAAGGGCGCGACACGGCCAGCGTTCGTTCAGTTCTACAACGACTTCTACCGGCCCGAATACACCACCCTGATAGTCGCCGGGGACGTGGATCCCGATCGGATCGAGACCGAGATCCGCCAACGCTTCTCCGACTGGCGCCCAGGCCCGCAATCTCCCGCTGCGCTGACCGACTTCGGCGCGGTGATCCACCGCACCCAACCGGAGGCTAAGCTCCTTATCGCGAAGGGCGTGGCCGACACGATCTCGTTGTCCTGGACGGCGCCTCCGGCCGACGCGCCGGAAACGGAGGCAAAGGATCTCGACCAGGGTCTGTTCGCGATCGCGAGCAGCATCTTGAACGACCGCTACGCGCGTGCGGCCAAAGCGCCCGACACGCCGCTCGTGGGAGCGGCGCTCCAACAGCAGGACGTGCGGCGGACCGCGCGGGTCTACTCGCTCGCAATCGTCACGAAGGACGGTCAGACCAAGGCCGCGTTCGATCAGGCGATGGCGATGCTTCGCGAGTATCTAGCAAACGGGCCCACCCAGGCGGAGATCGACCGCGTGCTGCTAAAATACCGACGGGTGTACGCGGAGCAGGCGGTCGCAGCCCGGACGACGGCGACCGCCGCCGTGATCGGCCGTATCTATGCCGCGCTAGGCGCCCGCGACGTGCTGCAGTCGCCTGCACAGGCACTCGCCGAATTCGACGTGCTCGTCCCCCGGTTCACGCGCACTGCGATCCTCGCCAGGCTGCAGCGTGCCCGGCTCGAGGAGCCGCCGCTGCTATGGCGTCAGACCTCGACGCCTGGCACCTTCAACGAAGCCGCGATGCTCGAAGCCTATCGCTCCGCGATGGCGGCGCCGATCAGCCGCTTCGCTTCGCCGAGCGCCGGTAACTGGCCCTACACGGGTTTTGGTAAGGCGTCAGCCGTGGTCTCGACCGAGACCATCCCGCAGGTCGACGCGACCCGCATCCGCTTCGCCAATGGCGTGACCCTCACAGTCAAGCGGACACGCTTCGAGGACGATGCGGTCCACGTCTCGGTTCAGCTCGGCAATGGCGATCTGGGTATTGCGCCCAAGGACGGCGCTACGCTGTTCATGGCGAACGCGCTCGGCCTGTTCTCCGGTGGCCTAGGGAAGCTTTCGGGCGACGACCTTAACGACGCCCTGGCGGGCAAACTCTATGGACTGGACTTCAACATCGGCCGCAATGCGGCCAGCCTCAGCGGTTCCACGACCCGCGCCGATCTGCCGCTGCAGATGCAGCTACTTACCGCGTTCGTGACGGATCCCGGCTTCCGGCCGGAAGCGCTCGCCCAGCTCAAGACCGCGCTCGCCTCCTCGTTCGCGAGCAATCGGACGTCGCCTGAAGGCGTCTATGCGCTGCGTGCGAGCGCGGATCCGTTCGACGGCGATCCGCGCTTCGCGACGCCCTCGCTGGGACAGGCGCTTGCCGTAAACCACGGGCGCATCGTCGCGCTGGTCAAAGAACAGATGGGCCACGGCCCAGTGGATGTGACCGTGGTCGGCGACATCACCACCGATGAAGCGATCCGCGAGGTCGGCGTCACGCTGGGGGCGCTACCAGCTCTTCTGACCGCAAAGCCCGTTCCCGGCGCGGATCTGGTCCGGTTCCCGACGCGCGCCCTGCACCGTGTCTACGCGCATGACGGCCGCGCGGACCAGAATCTGAGCGTGATCGCGTGGCCCGCGACGGACTACTATGCCGACCTGCGCCGTTCGGCCGCACTGCAGGTGCTGGCCGCCGTCCTAACGAGCCGCGAGCTGGAGGAGGTTAGGGAGAAGCGGGGGGCGACCTACTCCGCATCGGTCACGACCAATCTCTCACGCTCGTTCCTGGGGTTTGGTTTCCTGATTAGCCGGGCGACGGTCAACCCGGCATTCGACGAAGGCTATTTCCAAGCGGTGTCGACTATCGCGGAGGATCTCAAGCGCACGCCGATCAGTCGGGACGAGTTGCTGAGAGCGCGGCTGCCGCTGCTGGACCGGCTGCGCAACGAGCGCAACGGCAACGCGTATTGGATGGCCGTCCTGACCGGCGCGGCGCGCGACCCCCGCCAGATCCCGGCCGCACTGCGTCAGGAGAGCGATCTGCTTGCAGTGACGCCGGCCGACATCCAAGCGGCGTCGCAGACTTATCTCGACATGACTCGCGCGCTGCGGATCCAGGTCGCGCCTGCGATCACCGGCGCCACAAGGGGCTAGCCCGCGGCGACGTCGATTCGGCACGAGCGAACGGGACCCTCTTCAAGGGCTCTCGCGAGCTTCCGCAACCCTTCCGCCGTGCCGGGGCAACTCGGTTGAGCCGCCGCCGCGGTTTCCCCGATCGCCTCCACGATGCACTTTACGGCGTGTCTGTCGATCGCACCCGCTCGCCGCAATCCGGTGAGGACGGCGCTGAGTGCCAAATGCTGCTCGGTGTGCATCCCAATTTCCTGCGCAATCCATCCTGCCGATGGCTTGCCAGCAATCTTTACCTTAATCGGCGCCTGGACGGCAATCCGGGCATTTTGCTGCCGATCCGGCAGACTTAGCTGGTACCGCCGGACGCAGGGGCGGGAACGCTGGAGACGACAAGGGTGTTTCCGGCGCCGCGAGCCCGGTTCCCGTCCTTCTCAAGATCGGACCGGATGCGGGCCGGCGTCCCAAATAGAGCCTGGTCGGACCCGCAGCCGGCCGGGCGACATGCGAAACGCTCGCCCCCGGCATTATCGCCTCCAAGACGATCGGCGCCTTGTCGTCATCGCTAAACCGCCGACGCGCCTCCGCCCCGCCTGTGCCCGAACCATCGGTAATCAACGTAGCCACAATGCCGCATCTGTGGTCTGCGGCTCACACCACCCGCAAGGCGCGGCAGACCGGACGCTTACCGATGCGGGAGGCGGATCCCATGTGATGATTCGCTCGAACTGCTGCGGTCGAAGCCGCTAGCGGTGGTGGAAGTCTGCTTGAACACATACTATCGCCGTTGCAGAGATCCATTGCTCTCGATGCAGTGCTCGGCGGCGCTCGTTTAGAAAGCTCGGCGGTAACGGATGTAGGGAAAGAGGCTCAAAAGGCACTTGGCCGTAATATTACCGCAATCTGGGCGTGATTTCTTTCGAATGAATTAGCGAAATATCTTGGCCATATAAGGTAGGGAAAATAGAGTATGAATAAACAGAACTTACAAAACTAGAATATAGCTAGTAAAAATAGAAGTCCCTTGCGGCCTATTTTCAATATTATGTAGCTCTTTCATGCTGCATAATAACACCTTCGAAGAGCTTGGCGACACGCTGATTCGCGGGAACCGCCAAACAAGCCTTGATTGCCGCCTGGTTCAATCCAGTTGGCCGCTTGGTAGTGGCGTCGATAGTGGTGACAGCTTCAGCCGTCGGTGCGACGCTGGTCGTCTGAGACGCGGCATTAGCATTATCGGCGACCTGCGTCGCCTCGATGACCCTCAGGCTATTCGCCGCGATCGCCGGATCGACGCGGATCGGGGGCATCTGCGGCGCTGGGATCTTGGTCCGCTCAGCCAGCTTTTTCTCGGCATAATAGCGGACCTTCTTGCCATAGGTCGCGTACATGCCGCGCCGGAAGGCGATGAGATCGTCTTCCGGCAGCAGCTCGACTTCCTGCGGAAGCATCAGCGGCCGGCGCTGGTCGGACTCGGAGGTCGACCCGCCTCCACCACCCCAAGTTCCCATCGAGCGCGACCGCGCCTTGTACGTGTAGCTGCCGAGCTGGTCCGAGATCTTCTTCGCCTCGGACAAAGCGGCAGGGCGAAGCACCAGCCGTACGGCGCAGTTGCGCTCGATATCGGCCGCGACCTTGTCACCATAGACGCCTTGGATCTGCTCGAGCGACTGAAACGCCGGCAGCATCCGCAACCCATAGCCGGCGACATAGCTGAAGGCGTTCGCCAGCACGGTGCATTTGCCGAGACTAGCGAACTCGTCGAGCGCAAGCAGCACCTTGATCTGATGCTTGCCGTCCTTCGGCAGCTCGCGGACGTTGCGGTCGATGAGCTGCTGAAAGAGCAGCCCGTAGATCGGGGCTACCCGCTCCAGATCGTCCGGAGAAACGCCGAGGTAGAGCGAGATCCGTTTATCCCGGAACTCGCTCAGATCGAAATCGCTCTCGGAGGTCGCGGCATCGACATATGGGTTGAGCCAGGCATTGATCTTGGACGTGACCGACTGACGCAGGCCAGAGAATGTGTTGGCCGACGAGCCGGTGTAATCCTGAATCGCCGAGACGCACGCGGTCGACAGCGGCTTACCAGCCTTTTCCCGGGCCGCGATGATCTTCGGGAACCGCCGTTGGGCATCAGGGGCGGCGAACTGCCGATAGACCTCGCCGATCGTGAACGGGAGCGCGTCCTCGCCGTCGTCGACGGTCGCGGCAATATAGGCGGTCACGCCGAGGAACGCGGTTCGCGCACCTTCGGCCCAGAACTTCTCGCCGGTGAGCGGATCGGGGTAGAGCATCGCCGCGATCTTCTGCAGCTCGTTGATGACCTCGACCGGGTCGCGCCGGTTGATGTAGCCAAGCGGATTCCACCGCACGGTGCGGCCGGTCGGATCGAGCGGATTGAACAGCAGCACGATCTGGCGAAGGACGTCTTTGCGATAGCCGGCGGTGTTGTCGTAATTTTCCTGTTTGATGTCGAGCACGACCAACGAGTCCCGCCAGTCGAGCAGGTTGGGGATGATAACGCCCACACCCTTGCCGGCGCGGGTCGGCGCCTCGAGCATGACATGCTCGGGACCGCCAAAGCGCATGACCTTCCCGTTGAATTTGCCAAGCACGATGCCGGTTTCGGATAGCAGCAGGCCTTTCTTGACCTCGGGGGCGCGCGCCCAACGCGCCTCGCCGTGCAGCTTCTGGCGCGTGAACAGCGTCGAGACGATCAGGATGATGGTCAGCACCAGGCCAATGCCAAACCCGATCAGGAACGGCTGATAGACGATCGGATAGCCCTTCAGCGCCCAGAGGGCGGCCGGCACCTTGCGCCACGGCGTATGCACGCTCAGCAGATGCGCCTTGAACAGGACAGCGACGGCGCCGATCGCGGCGCTCATCACCACGCCAATGATGGCCAAGAACGCGATCGCACCGGGTTGCGACCCTTCGTCGCGCCGCATCCACCTACCGCTCACGCTACACCCTCTCAGTCGTTCGGCTTGCTCGCTGGATCGAACCACACTTCCGTCATGCGATAGCGCGCGGGCCGTCCCTCACCTGGCGGCAGGCGGTGCATCTGCACGACGATATCGACGAGCGATCGCAGCAGCGACCGAATGTCATGGCGGTCGAGATCGTTGCCGCCATCGGATTCCTTTACCAGCAGCGTGAGCTGCTCGAACGCGCCTTCGGCCGTGTTGGCGTGGACCGTCGTGATCGACCCAGGATGGCCTGAATTGACGTTGCGGAGGTAGAAGAAGGCGGTGCCGTCGCGCAGCTCCTGCAACAGGATGCGATCGGGCCGCATTCGTAGCGCCGATTCCAGCAATTCTTTGGCGCCCGCCTTCTGGAGGCTCTTGCCGTCCTTGGCGTACATCATGTGGACGTGATTACGCTGCGGCACGACCAGTTCGCGAGTATCCTCGATCGTCAGGATCCGCTCATAGTCGGGGATCAGCTTGATGAGTCCCTTCGAGAAGCTCGTCTTGCCCGAGCCGGTCGCGCCCGAGATCAGGATGTTCTTGCGGGCCTCGACCGCCAGTTTGAAAAACGCTCGCCAGTTGCCGGCACCGCGAAGCCTCTGCAACTCGCCGTCGACGTCGGCATGAAGACCATGCGCACGAACCTCGCTGAACAGGCCAGCGGCCTCGAAATCGTCGATGTTCATCGTCACGCCCGACGCCTTGCGGATCGTGATAGAAATGAAGCCTTGCTCGACGGCCGGAGGGACGACGACCTGTGCGCGCTCCCCCCCCGGCAGAACTGAGGAGCAGATCGGATACTCCGAGTTGATGTCCTGCTTGGTCAGGCCCGCGATCAGCTTCGCCAGCGTCATGAGAGCGGCGTTGTCCAACGCCGGCTCGTCATGCCACTCCCAGCCATTGCGTGTTTCAAGACCGATTAACCCGGGCTCGTTGATGACGAGCTCGGTCACATCGTCGCGCAGCAAATGCCGTCGGATCGGCTCAGCATTATGCTCGTAGATGAGCGACGTTGGACTGGATGCCATCGGCTTAGCGCCTCAGTCCCACGTCATAGACCGAACGGAAATCAAAGTCCTTGGCGACGAAGATCGCAGCCGTGTCGCCCTGATTCTTCTTCAGAATCGGCTTGATCTGCATCGTCGACTGCAGGACTGTCAATCCGGTGGTGCTGGGAACCTGCGTCGTGTTGCTGCCCTCACCGGCGAGCGAGCGGCTCGCAATCTGAGAGGCATCCTCCAGAACCGAGATGACCAGCCCGACGCCGAACCGCGCCCAGAACTGCGTATCGACGCCCCCCGGCAAACCAGCTCGGCCGAGACTGTCCGCTGCGGGCGAGCCCAGATCGATTGCGACCCCGCGCGGAGTTAGGGCGCGGGTCCACAACACGAAGAGGCGTGCCTGTCCCTGCGTGATTCCGCCCGAATATTGCCCGAGCACCTTGCTTCCCTTGTCCAGAAGGACGATGCGGCCGTTCTCGGAATAGACATCGTGGTTGATGACGCACGACACGAAGCCGGCCTGCGTCGAATTAATCGCAGTCTGAAGCGTGCAGGGAATGACCGTCCCCGCGCTAAGCAGCAGGTTACGGTCTGCAACCATCGTCGCCCGTACTGTTTGGATCGCGGAGTGGCCGAGCTGGTCGCTGAAGTCGGTCGAGCCCTTTGCCGGTGCAGCCGGCGCATCCTCACCCGAAGCACCGAAACCACTCGCGCCAAAACCCCGACGCGCGACCATGGACTGCCCGCCACGCGCCTCATCGTCCTGACCGCCTTGCTGTCCCTCGCTACCGAGGGCGGCCGTGGGAACAGCGGCCGAGGTCAGACCGGTATTGCCGAAGCCCATGATCGGCGATCGCCTTGCCGCATCTGCCATGGCGCGCGCTTGCTCCGCACGCCGCTGCTCCGGCGACTGCTGTCCATTGGCCGTGGTGGTGGACGCCGTCCCCGTCGCCGGCACCGGGTTTCCGTTGGCATCGGCAACCTGTGTACCTGCCGCAGGCGTAATCGGTCGCCCGAAAATGTCGGTCTGCGGCGCGCCGGATTGACCGAGTTGACCCGCGAGCGCCGCCCGCTGCGCGTTCGGCGATCCCATCACATCGTCCACCGACCGTTCGCTTGCCTTGGCCGGCTGTGCCGCGGCTTCTGAGCTGGCGGAATGGTGGAATGCGCTATAGCCGATCATGATGCCGCCCATGGCGCCCAGAAGGCCGATACCAGCGCCGATGAAGGCGATGTTGCCCCAGCCTCCGCTGCGGGCGACCGGGCTATCGATATCGCTAGAAGGGACGGTATCGGCAGCGACATCGCCGCCGCGGTCAATGACGGTGCCGACCATGTTACTGTCCCTTCACTTTGCGTGTCACCACATTGGAAACGGTGCCCGTGCGATCGCCGCGATCATTGCGCAGCGGCGCCTCGTCGTAGATGCACAGCACCGTCGTTCCGCGCCGGAGGCGGAGCTGACGGTAGACCGCATGGATCACCACGAAGTCCTCTCGCACATCGTAGGGGACGATCGTCTCCGTCCCATCGACGTCGACCGCGAAAATCGATGGGATGTCGGCGTGCCCAGGATAGCGCAGCACCGTGAACTCCCCATTGTCGGAGATCTCGGTCGGTTGCAGCGCCGAGTCGCCCTGCACCGTGTAATTCATGTTCCGCGTGCCCTCGATCACAGCATGATCGAGCGCGGCTTGGGCGACGTTGGTCTCGATCGCCTTGGCGGTCTGCGCTTGGGCGAACTGCACCTGAAGCGCGGCCATGGCGCGTTCTTCGCGCGGATAGTGGAAGCGCACGCCATACATCGTCGCACCCGCCCCGAGCGACAGGTTGAAGTGATAGGTGCGAGGCGACCCGCCCGCATTGGTGATGACGATCAGGTTCGTCCCGCCGGCTTTCTCACGCGGCTTCAGGAACACCACATTTCCAACCGGGGCGATCTGCCACGACACCGTGTCGCCCAACGCGGCCTGCGTTACCGTCTCCCCCGGACCGAACTGGATCTCGATGGCGTGCCGGAAGCTGCCGACGATCGTCACCACCTGGTCGGGATCGTAATTGACGTTGCGAACGCGCGCGTCCTTCCCCCCGGGGATAGGGGTCTCTGACGCAAACGCCGCCTGCGGCATCAGCGTCACCGCAGCAGCCCCGACGATCGAAAGCGCGATGAGGCGCTGCCACACCGCACCTACTCCGCGCCAGAAGCAACTCTTGGACCCGGTTTCTGTCAGCACCAGCTCCGTCGCGGCCGGTGACAGACGGACAGCCAACTTCTTGCGAAGCGCCGGCATGAAGGGGACGACGACGGACACGTCATTGTCCGGAATGTTGGGCTGATCGCTCATCTCACGCCTCCGGGTCGGAACGATAATTGACGACCTGGAAGCCGAGCGGATCGATGTTGCGATCCTTCTCATGCTCCGGTGCCGTGGTGTATCTGAAGGTCAGGATCGCGTTCCAATTCTGCGCGACCGGCGTGTTCTGACCCATGGTGATGATCTTGGTGAAGCGGACCTGCGCGACGGTCGGGCTGAGGAAGCTGATCGTCCGGATCGAGATCGAGACGAAGCCCTTGTCACCGTAGATGTTCGAGGGTGCGTTCCTGTTGCTGGACTGAACGCTACCCAAGTAGCGAGAGCCCTCGAGCTGATCGCTCATCAGCATCACGGTATAGGCGTTCTCGCGTGCCGCATCGTTCAGCCAGCCCTCGCGCAGACGCACATATTGCGAGATGAAATAGCGGTTGACCGCATCTTCATAGGTTCGCGGCCGCGGCCCCTTCAGGGCCGTGACGACCTGCGTTTCGCCGGAAGATTTATCGACACGAATAACGTAAGGCTCGACCGTCTTTAGCGGGGCCAGCATGGCCACGGCCGCGACCGACGCCACGGAAAGCGCGCAGGCCCCTGCGGCTACACCCCACGCAAGCTTCTTGGACTGGATCGCCGCGCGCATACGGTCGTATTCCCATGTCCTCGAGGTCTCGAAGTATTTCTCTTTATCTTCGGACTTCACCGCGCCCATGGCGTCGATCCCTTCAGCAGGAGGAGTAGTTCAGCGCGACGTCGCGCTGGGACGTCCGAGGCGCTGAGCGCGGGACATTCATCGCTCCTGGCCCGATGGGAGCAGCCGGCGCTGCGCCAGGTGCCGGAGGCGGCGATGGCGAGGGAGCCCGAGTGGGTGGCTCGTCCCGCATCAGCACCGGATCGGGAGATGGTGCAGGAACCGGTGCCGGCGACGCCGCGCCGCTAGGCGGCGCGACCATCGACTGCCCGGCGCCCTGTTGTGACGCCGGAAGGGGCACGGGAAGACTCGGCAGGATGGTGCCGTAGAGGTTGGCAGGACGACGGTGCTTCCCGTCACACACGGCGACAGGTCTGATGTGAGTCCCCGTGCAACCGCTAAGCGCAACGACGCCTAACGCCACGATGGTCAGCCTTTTCATACGGTCTCCGTTCGTATCTTTGCCGCGCGGGCGGTGTTCGTGATCCATGGTTCGAGAGCGGGCAGCGATGCGGCCTAAGTCGAGCGAGAGGCCGAACCGCCCGAGCCGCCTCCAGCAGCCGGACGGTTCGCCTGGGTGGCGCGCCGGAACATGAGTCGGTTGGTCAACATGTTCGCGCCGGTCATCAGGAAGCCATGGCCACCAGATGACGCGCCACCTGCGATGCCAGCCGCGATCGCCGGCGACTGGAAAAAGAAGATTGTACCGACGATGTAGATCGCCGCGCAGGCGACCGTGGCGACGAGCATCACGGACGCCTTCAGAACGATATAGCCGTTCTGGGTCATCAGAAATGACGAGCCATCATCGGGAACCGATCCCATGATACCGTCCATCGCGGCCTCTTGAAGCCCCGTAATGAACTTCGTCATGATCGCCATGACGACCATCAACAGAATAAAGTTGACGGTCTGCTTCAGCCAGCCGTCGAACAACCAGCGGGAGGAATTGAATAGCAGACACGCAAGCGCGAGTGGGGCGAGCGCGACGCAGATCGCGACTGACAGCTTGGCGAAAATGACGATGCAGAAACCTATCGACGCTGATAGGAACGCGAAGATGTAAAGGATGCCAATACACAGGTAGGTAATCAGCGTAGCGCTAAGCTGGATCACCGGTGTGCGGAAGTCGGTGAAACCTTTCTGTTCTTGCGACTGAACCTGTAGGTTCGCGTTGACCAGCTTGCCTGCAAGCTTCCCCGTATCGGAGACATAGGTGTCGAAGGTCGTTCCTGGGTTTGCGACGGGTGTGCCGGATCCAGCCGCGATGATCTCGCTCGGCAGGTTAGTGACCACGTTCACCACGAACGCTGAATAACCGATCGAGCTTGCGGCAGCGAGCGCGAAGCCAACCTTGCCGGCTTGGAAGACTAACTCGCGCAGCGGCGCTTGAATCGCGCCTCGCAGCACGGCGAAGCCGAGCAGAAGAAAGTAGATGATCGCTGCCAGCGCCAAGGGCGCCGCGACAAAACTGACGAGTCCCGACCCGAAGCTCGCGACCGAGGTCGCGATGGCGCTCTCCACATACGTATACATCGTGGTGAAAAGCGTCATGATGTTGGGTGCAGCAGCAGGCATTACGGCGGGTTCCGATCTTCAGCGATCTAGGCGTAAAAACGGTTGCTACTTTCGGATCGTGTTCGCCTTGAAGAAGTTGGCTTCTTCGTTTCCGGCTTTGATCTGCGCTACCGAGATTGTCGCATCCCGAGTGGTCGCGCACATTCTTGCCTTCTCGTCGGCGGGAACGTGACTGTACTCTCCCGTTTCGCACTTCTCCCGCCACTGCGCGAGGAGTGGTGGGCTTGCGATGAGTTCTTTCGCAGTCGGCACCACGACATTCTGCTGGCACCCACAAACAAATAGCAAAGCCGAGAGGGATAATATCCTGCGCATGATTACTTCCTGATTGTGTTAGCGCTGAAGAATGCCGACTCTTCGCGTCCAGCCGCGACTTGCGTCGCACTGATCTGCATGTTCGCTTGACCGGACTGCGCCATCTGGATCGCTTGCATCTTCAGCGTGTCATTCTGAAGCTGAGCCTGCTCGACCGCGATGCGGGCTTGCAGGTCCATCACGTCCTTGGGATCCTTAGCGGTATTGAGCTGTGACCGAAGCTGGTCGAGGCCCTGCATCCGTGTCTGGGTGATGCTGAGTGTATTCTCGCCCAACGCTGCCATCGCCGCGGACGAGCCGGTCGCGTCCTTAAGCGCTTGGTTATACGCCGCGTCCGCGTCGGAGCCTGTCGACAGCGCGTAACGAGACTGGATGCTCGATGCGAGCGTACCTAGCGAACCGATCTTCGACAGGTCGCCGCTTAGCAGCGTCGACGCGTCGACCGTCGTGTTCGGCAAGATGTTGCGCACCTGCGGGTTCAACAACTGCGGCGCGAGATTGTTGACGTTCGTAAGCTTTTGCAGCGAGCTGAGCTGGCTCGATGCCGTCTGGATCTGCTGCTCACCCTGCTGGATCATCTTCATTGTGTTCTGGACCTGGGCGAGCGCTTGCACGTAGGTCGAGGTATCGAACACAGGGATGCCTTGGGCTGAGGCCGGCGACGCGAACGCAGCGAGCGCGACCGGCGCGACTGCAACCATGATGATATGCTTTAGCGACATGTCAGCTTCTCCTTTGGTTGGCGTAAAAGTGCGGCAGCCACGCCGCGGGATCGTTGCCCGCCAGGGCAATGGCCTCCTCCATGGCGACGAGGGTTTCCTCGCGACCAGAAAGCACTTTCAACTCATTGGGCATCCCACCCAGATCGAGCTTCGCCACGATCGAGGTGTGCCCTTGCTTGACCAGGAAGGTGCGGCTTTCCGGCGTCAAATCCTCGCGGATCAGCCGGTACTCGGCCTCCGTCAGGCCCAGCCCGTCACAGTAATCCGACCGCTTTGCGTCCGAGTTGGGCAGGAGGATCTTGGTCGCCGTTTGCTCGATGATCGAGTGCGCGATCGGCGACCGCAGCGCGTCAGCCGGCGACTGCGTGCCGAACACCATGAAGGCGTTGCGCTTACGGAAGGTCTTCAGGCCGTCCTGAGCAAAGGCGCGGAATGCATCGTCCTCCAAGGCCTTCCAGAACTCGTCCACATCGACCACGACACGCTGCCCATTCAGCAGCTCGTCGACGCGGTGGAAGAGGTACAGCATCGTGGGCGTGCGGATCTCCGGGTTTTCCAAGAAGTCGGTCATGTCGAAGCCGACGAACTGCGCCGCCATCGACACCTTGTCCTCCGGCCCGTCGAACGCCCAACCGAGCGGTCCACCCAGGCACCAGCGTTCGAGACGGGCGCCGATGCCCTCGGCATCGGCGTAGCCCAGCATCTCCCGCAGCGCGCTGAACGAGCGCGACGGCGCGGGAAGGCGCATCACTGCGTCGATGCCCTCATCGATCAGCCGCTCTTCCGCGACGCTGAGCGGTCGATTCTCCCGGCGCACCAGCGCCCGGATGAATTGCCGCAAGAAAGCGATGTTGTGCGCGCTGGGAGTCAGCCCCTTGAGGGGCGCGAAGCCGGTTGGCTCGCCATTGCGAAGCGCCAGATACGTGCCGTCACAGGCGCGCACGAAGATCTCCGCACCGCGATCCTTGTCGAAGAACACTTGGCGGGCACCGGTCTTTTCGAGCTGCGCCTGAAGGAAGTTCTGCAGCACCGTTTTACCGCCGCCCGTAGGGCCGATGATGAGCGTGTGGCCGATGTCGGCGCGGTGGAAATTGAACCAGAACGAGGACCCTGCGCGTGTCTTGAGCAGCGTCACCGCCTCGCCCCAGTGGTTCCCGGACTTGCGCCCGGCCGGGAACGTGTAGAACGGGCTCAGCGCCGCGAAATTGCGACTGTTGATGACCGCGGGGCGCGCCCGCATCTTGAAGTTGCCGGGAAGCTGCGCCCAGAACGCGGCCTCTAGCGCTACGTCCTCGCGTGCCATTACCATCCCCGTGTCGGCCGCGGCTGATCGCGCGATCGAAAGCCGTTCCAGCAGCCGCTTCGGGTCCTCGTCGGTGACCGAGATCGACAGATGATGCTCGCCCATCGCGAAACGGTTCGCCATCAGATCGTCGACACCGTTGAGCAACTCCTCCGCCTGGCTGACGCCGGCGTCGTCTGACGACACCATTTGCTTATACTTCTTCGTGAACCGCTCGCTCGCGACCGACTTCACCAGCGGCGCAAAGCTCTGGGTCAGCACAAATGGGAAATCGAGCGTCAGCAGGCTGTTGAACTGCCCGCTCCGCGTGCTGGCGACATATTCGCGCACCCCGAACATGCCGAGGTAATGCGACTTGTGCGGCAAGCGGATCTCGGCCGCTTCGCGGCCGAACACCACCCGCGAGGAATAGAGCGCCTGACCAAGCCTGCCGTTGAGCAGCGGGATGCGGATGCGATCGCCGGTCAGGATGAAGTGCAGCACTTCCATCGGCTGCGAAAACAGGACGCCTTCATGCTCGTAGAGCGACAGGGGCTCTGGCGCGACGTCGGCGAGCAGCGATTCAAAATCCCGGCACTTGTCCGCCATGAGCGTCAGCGCGCGATCATCGATCTCGTTGCTGACCTTCTTCTTCGAAAAGAACCGCCCCAGTTGATCGCCTGCCATGGTCGACGGACGCACCAGGATCGTGACGTAGAACTCGTTATGGTAGAGAACCTTCTCCTTCAGGGTCTCCGCATATTTGTCCTGCAACGCCTTCGCGAAGGCAGAATGGAAGTCGCCTCCCAGGACGGGATCGGTCGCCGTTCGCACGAGATGGGTCCATATCGCGACCCGATCGTCACCGATCGAGCGCCAGGCGATGTTGAGCTTGCTATGCCAAGTATTGAGGTCGGAGATGTCGCTGGTCTCGAACGGCCGCCCGTCAACGCGGTACATGCGCATGAGCGAGCCGTCTTCGAGAGCGACCAAGGTATCGTCGACGTGCCGGGTGTAGGGGATGAACTTGATGTCATCCGCCTCGCGAAGCGCTATTTTCTTATGCTTCAGCTTGGAATCAGTCATTGCCGAAATGCTTCCGGTTCACGCCTTTGACGAGGCGGACGGGAGAGTAGCTCCCGCCTCCCCAGAACTTCCGATTTTTGGATAGAAAGCCCGTCTGAAACCACAGGCCCCACAGCCGGAACGCGTTGAAGTCGTAGTGGCAGATCATGCGCGCCGGAAAGTAGAGCGCCCCAAACAAGGCCAAGGGGTAGAAGGGATTGTGGAAAATCCCCCAGAACACCATGGAGACCATGATGATTGGCAGGATCGCCTCGAGCGGCAATCCCATGAACACCGATGGTCTGGTCAGGGCGAGGAACACTTTATCCTCGGCGAGCTTGTCTTCCATATCAGGCGGACCCGCCCATCCAGCCGACGATTGTGGTCGCGGAGAAGATGATGCCGATACCGATCAGCACCGTGACAGCCTTGCCCCAGTCCATCCGGCCCGTCAGTTTGGCATAGCCGACCGCCATGATTGCAATGACGCCGACAACCGAGGCGACCGTGGTCATCCACGACTTGATCGTACCGAGGCCGGTTTCGATCGACGTACCACCGCTGCTCTGTGCGAGAGCGGGCTGTGCGATTGCGATCAGGGCAACCGCACCTGCGATGCCCACGAGTTGACGGGCACGGGGGTCAGACATCATCCGGCCCATCTGGCGTGTGAACTTCATACGGGTCTCCATGGCTTGAGTTTACCTCTCGAGGTCGGGGGTGAGTTGGATCGGTTCGATCTGCCGAACAGGCGTCGGCTCACGGACCGAAACATCCAGGCCGCGCCGCAGCACGTCCGAGATCATTTGACGGCTCTCCAGGCTCGCGGACGTCATGCGGTCCGCGTCTTCCTCGAAAGCCGCACCAAGATGCTGCTCCATCGCCGACTGCGCCTGCAGCGCATTGGCAAGGCGTGGTTCGGCCGCGATCCGCTCAGCTCCCCCGTGCAGGAACAGCTCAGCCAATTCCTCATTCTCACGACGCCGCTCGGCCGCGGCGTCGTGCTGGCGCTCCTCACGCTTCGGCTCGGGCTCTGGTTGCCGTTCAGGCGCTCGGATCGATGTGGCGACCTGCTGGTCTTCGTGGTCCGCCTCTACGGACGCCGCGACTGTCTCTCTCGCTACGTCATGCCGATTAAGGCCGGAACGAACGAGGTAGATCGCGTCCGCGACCTCGCTGCCCCATGATCCGTCGCGCGCCATCTGCCGAAGATCGCCGGGCTCATACCCGGATTTGGAGAAGGCGCTGACCAGCGTCGTGCTTTCCAGCGCTCGATCCAGCGCGCTACCCAACGCTTCCCGGTTGAGATCGAGGCGCTCGTAGTGAAACTCGCGCTCCATCGGGTCCGTAATCTCGCGCGCGTTCTCCGAGAGCGCTTTCCGGTCCTGGGTGAAGCTGCTTACCGTTAACAGCAGCCGGCGATCGCCGTCCGACAACTCCGCGCCTGTTCTTCCAGCCGATCGGTCCTGCCCGCGCGCGTCACGATCCGCATTCGCAGACCGCGTGGGAAGCGTCGCGGCTGCAACTTCAACAGCGGCCTTCGGTGCCACTTGCTCTGGCGTTGGCGCCGATTTCTCAACCGTTTGACGATCGCGTCGGTCCACATCGGCGCGGCGCATCTCCTCCATTCGCGCCTGTTCGTCGAACGTCGGCTCATAGCCACGGACCGCCAGCCCTTCGCGCGAAGCGGCCGTCGAGACGGCCTGACGAAACTCCGGCGAGCCTTCGACGTCAATGCCCTCCCACCCATTGTGTTTGGCAATCTTGACCAGCGCCGAGACTGTCTCATGATCCTCATTCCGCGCGACGATGCGGTCGCCGGTGATCTCGATCGTTGGGTTCTCGCGGTCCTTTGGGAGGAACATGCCAATACGTTGCTGGCTGCCATCGGACGGCTCGATGATCCGCACCTGATATTGCGTCGCCAGGTCGGGGGGAATCTGGAACGCAGCCTGTTCGGCGTGCGCTTCCACATCGCGTCCGCCCCGGGCGACGCTGTTATCCGCGCTCATTTGAAGACCTCGACGGTGCTGGCAGCGACTTGCCCGACCACCCAGCTATTGCTATCCACCGCGGGCTTGGTGGGGCTGGAAGCAACGATCACCGCAGACGGCGATCCTGGGATCGCTGGCGGGGCCGAGATCGTGCCCATGCCGCTCGCGGCCGACCAAACGCGACCGACATAGCCGTTGCGGAAGCCCCGTGTCAGCGTGCCGGTATTGTAGAGCGAATAGGTCGCAGAGATCGCGTCCAACCCGCTGTAGTGCCGGCTTGCGAGCCCATAGCCCTCCTGCAGCATCGAGGAGGCCATCCGCAGGTTCGTGCAGGGCTCGAGCGCCTGCTCGACCGTGACGCCGAGCCGCGCGAAATTGGCCGAGTTCACTTGGGCCAGACCCACGTCGACCGTGTAGCCGGCTGCCATGTAGCGGCGCACCAGCGCAGCGCCTTTGGCGACGGTGCTGGCGCGGACATGCGGCCCGTGATTAACGTTGATCGACAGATCGTCGCCGCCACTTTCAGTCACAACCAGCGGAACGACCGCCTCGGTTGCGACCTCAGGCGCGCACTGCTGCGCGAGTACGGTGATGGCGGCGACAGCGTGGATCATTGCTGCGTTACCGTCTGGTAGCGCGTGTCGAGCGAATAGCGCGATGTCGTGCCGTCGGTCTGCGTGACTGTCATGGTGTACCCGTGCTTCGCCGACTTCGTTTTGATGCCGACCCCCGTGCAGGAGGGAAACCCGCCGCCCAACGCCAGAGCGTTCCACAGCTTCGTGATCGGTGGGACGCACTCAGCATATTTGGTCGGCGAACCCGGGGTGGCGAGGCACAGGACCACCTGGCACCCCCAATCCGAAGCATGGGCCGGTTGCGGGGCTGCAACCGTGATGACGCCGGCTGCGCACAGCGCGAGCGCGGCCGTGCCGCCTCCCAGCTTCTTCATCAAACGTCCGATCATGAGCCACCTCCATGAGCTGCGCGCCATTCATTGCTCGCGAATACATCCCACTGCGGCGGGGCTTTGACCGCCGACGCGAGGGCCGAGGCGGGCGCACGAGACACCTCAGGATCGATGGGCCTCGTCGAGGACGGCACGTCGGTTTGCGCGACGTTGACGATCCAGTCCTCGTCCCCTTCGATTGGCCGGGCCCGGTCAATGACCTGGCCGGGGCGTGCAAAGGCGACATGCCAGTGATTTGAATGACCGCGATCACCCGGCCCCAGCAGCTCGATCAGGCGGATGCCGCTCTGGTCCATTAGCGCGCGGATCTGCGCGCGGTCGATCGAGTTGACCCCGCCGGCTGGCACAAAGTCGACCGCCTGGCCGTACTTGTGCCAGCTATACCGCGCGCCGTAGCTCGCGTTCATTGGCCGGATCGTGTCAGTGACGCGCGCGCCGAAGGCGCGGCGCACGAGAGCTGCCACGCTCGACACTGAGGGTGCGCTCGAGGGAGCGCCAGGGTTCTGCCCATCATCGCTTCGAGCAAGCGCGCACGCGTCGAACACCGAGCCGGACGTTACGCCATATGTCACGAAGTCACGGCCTGAGATGTTTAATGGGCCGGCATTAAAATCGGCGCCCAGCGCGATCAGGTCCCGCACCGTTGCCTCGGCATCTGCCGCGTTGACAGGCTCCTGGCGTAGCGTCGCACCGGTGTGAACCGTGATTGCATAAGCCGCGGGAGCCGGGCTCACAGCGGTTCCAAACCCTGTTGCGCAGAGCTGAATCGCCTTTGCCGTGAGACCCACTGGAAGCATGACTGCCGTCCCGTTGCCTGTTCAATAATGTAATATGATCGATAGTGACAAAGGTGGCAACAGTCATTCGGGTCGCGTCCGCATGATTAGCGATCCGCTTGCCGCTGCGCGGTCAGCCGAATTGAAGGGCGGACACGAGGTTGCCCAATGTCCCTGTGTCGCATAGAAAACATCCCTTTAAGGGAGTTCGGCGTGGTGCGAGCGCGCGTTCTCAGGATGAGGCGTCTCGGGCAAAGGGCAGAAGGTTGACAACGACGATCGCGTTTCTCGCCGAAACTCCGGGCTCGGCCTCCGTCAGAGATCAACAGACGTGCCTCAAAGAAGTTGACATCCAAGTTTTTGCTGGGCGAAAAACGTTCAGCCAACTCGGCGAAATTTTGGCCCGCAGGGGAATTCGGCTCACTGCTGGCGATCGCGTCAAGGTTCACGATCTCTCGTGCCTTTCTCTGACGACCCCCATGCTTATCCGGGCGGTCGCAAAGCTGCTCAAGGGAGGGGTAAGCCTGGAGTTGTGCTCCCCGGCGATCGTCATAGAGCCCAATGGCGCAGACCGGTTGCACACCATGCTCGACGCCTTGGACACCCACTACCGGCATATCCACGGCATCAAGACGCATCCGAAAGAAATGGCGCAAGCGGGCCGTAAACGCCTTCTCGATCCCAACATGCTCCCCGAGATCCGTGCGAAACTAAACGAGCTGGGCGCAACGACGACCGATGTTGCGCTATCACTTGGCGTGGCCCGATCCACCCTGTTCAATTATCTCGAACGGTACGACCTCGATCGGCGCGTCAACCGGCAGAAAAAGGGTGTAGGCGGCCGTTCCGAGGACGGCTGCGATGATGTCGAGGTCGCAGGCCCTCACGGGGACAACACGACCAGCTAATATCGCTTCGACCCGCTTGGCCGGAAGTGTGACCCGTTCGGTTAGGTCCTGCTCAGACAGACCCCCTGCGCGAAGCAACGATCGGATATGGGCCGCAACGCGCAACCGCCATTCCAAGCTATGTCCGGGCGCTTCCGGCTGACGTTGGGATGCCACTCTAGTCATGCCCCTAGCGAGGAACGGACAAGCGACATGTCGAGCGGGCCAGGTTGGTCCCAGCTACCTTCTGGCCTGACGGCCATCATCGGGTCGATCCCGAACCGGATCTCAAGTGGGTCCGGGGTCAGCTGCGCAACGATCTCGACATATTCAACGTCGGAAAACCAAAACCGCGGGCGCGACGGAATGACATCAAACCCATGCCTCTGCCAAAATCCGACCAAATCCGCGCGTGAATGCCCGTAAATTTGCCGGAAGCCCTTGCGCGCGCAGTGGGCTAGCGCCGCCTCGACCAACGGGCGTGACAGGCTCCGGCTCCGGTATTCGCGACGAATGGCAAGGCGCTCGAGCTTTGCAAAATCACCGAAATAGCGGATGCGAATGCACGCAGCTGGATCGTCACCAACATAAGCCAGAAGCTGTGTCGCGCAGAAATCATTGCCGTCGAACTCTTCCTCGTAAGGGCATGCCTGCTCAGCTTGGAAGGTGGCAGATCGGACCGAGAAAACTTTGGCCATGTCCTCGATCGAGCGTGCGGCGCGGACGTGCACATGGCCACGACGGGCCTTTTCGACGTTTCGGGCTATATCGATCGGCACAGCAGTGTCCGGGCATGCCGCGACCAGGTGGGCGGGAGCGCCGGGAAACATCTCCCGGGCCGGCCGGAAACCGACCGCACGCTGGATGTTCGCGGAGGCATCCGTCGCTCCGTACGAGAAAATGGCGCAGCCTTCCGGACAAAGTTCACGGAAGAGCCGTGCGATCGGCTCGAACATGCGGGTCAGCAGCCCGGGCGCGACGATCAGCCAGATAGCGATCGCAGACGGCTTTTCGCCTGCCGAGCAAATCCAAGCCGGATCGGGCTTGCTGCCGTCATACCGACCGTTCATCAGCGCCCACGCTCCGTACGGATTAAGCGGCAGGTAGGCGAAAATGCCTGCGGTCCCGCTATGCCCGGGGACAATTACAGACCGGACGATATCAGGGTTCTTCTCGAGCATCCGGGCGACGTGGAGCTGGTCCGCCAAAGGCAGCAGACCGCGCACGTTGTCGATCATTTTCGTGGTGTTGTCGCGAGGGAGGCGCAGCAGCCGGACTTGCCGCCGGTGATTTCGCGCGATGAGCGTATCCATGCGTTCGTTGAAGCAACCATCCCAGAAAGAGGTCGGTTCAGAGCTTGTCGGATTGGCAACATCTTGAAACATTTGATATCCCTCGCACGTTCTCGCGCATGGCGTCGTTGCGGGAGGGTAATATTGCGAAAGCGGCTGAGCGGCAGGATCACAAAAGTTGCACCACGTGTTCCAAGGTTGAACACTGAACACCGTGCGGAGTTCGTCGATCTGCAATGGGACGACGTGAGGCTGTTTCGAGCCATCCAGCGGCTCGGCAGCATGCGAAAAGTTGCTGCAGATCACGGGGTCGTGGTCAACACAATACGACGGAGGATCGAGCGCATCGAAACAAGGCTCGGTCTAACCTTGATACGTCGCAGCACCAACGGGATCGCGTTAGCCGAGGACGGAGAGAAGCTTCTGCGCATTGGCGAGGCGATGGGCCACGCCGCAGAGTGGGATCTTGCGGAGAGTAGTAAGGACGTTCTTGTGAAGCCGGGACAGCTCACAATCGCGTGCACCGAGGGTATCGGAACACTGTGGCTGACGCCGCGGATGTCGAGGCTGCAGGCGGTCCTCCCCGAAATGACCATTGGTCTGGATTTCGACTACAACCTTGAGCGTGACCGAACGCACGAGGCCGATATCTGGTTGACGTATGAACAGCCAGCGCAGGCAGATCTCATTACCTCGAAACTCGCGACAATCCATTTCGCTACATATGCTAGCAAAAGCTACATCCAGCGCCACGGTGTCCCCTCAACAATGGACGCGCTCAAAAGCCATCGCATTGTGGAGCATGTTAGTCCTGGCGTGCGCTCGGAGTTACTCGACTTTCTGATCGGTACGGAACGTCCCCAAGGCTTCGTCGCGATGCGAACCAACTCTTCGCTATCCCAGCTTTGGTCTGTCGCAAGGGGAGTCGGCATCGGCGCCTTGCCTACCTTCGTTAGCGAAATCACAAGTGCTGCGGCGCCAGTGCCACCAGAATTGAGAATAAGGCGGGAACTTCGTCTCGTATATCGTTCCAAGGCAAAACCCTCGCCAGCAATTCATGCTGCAGTGAACTGGCTAAGAGAATGTTTCGATCGCACGGTCCACCCTTGTTTTGCCGACACCTATATCGATCCCGAGAGCTTTACCCGCGATTCCGGTGACACGAACATCGTGAACCTGTTTCCCAACACGTTCGATAGTTTCAACTGACCGCGCCACGCGCCAGAAAGACACGACGCTGAGCGGGAGCACATCCTTAGCGCTAAGGATATCAGTGTAGCAGGGTGTACCGACGCTCAGGAGGTCAATCCCCCTCATCCAGCTTCGGCCCGGATTTGATGTCGCTTGGCTTAGCGTCTGGCCGCAGCATGTCCCAGATTTCCAATCCGACGGTCTCGGCCAACTTCACCATCATATCGATCGTCGGGTTCGCGCGGCCGTTCTCGATGTAGGAAACGTAACCAGGCGCGATTCCAGTCTTTTCGAACAACTGGGCCTGAGTTAGTCCAAGCTCTCTCCGGCGCTTTCGCAGCCGCACACCAAACAGAACGGCAGCAGGCTGTGTAATCTCCTCGAGATGGAGACTTTTGGGCATCGAATATGTCTCATTTGAATAGCGCGTGGCCGAATGGGTGTATGCTTCACCGTTCTACACTCAATCGTCATAATGCGCATTCAAAATGCGTCCGGGCAGCCCAGACTTTACGGACTCCGGAATAGATTGCACGTCATCCGAGACGATCTGCCTGAAAGCACGAGTCCTTGCGGCAGCGTCAGTCGCTACACGATGGACGGCCTGCTCGAAAGCACGAGCATTTCCGCCGCGTTCTGCCCGATAGCACGAGTATGGGCCCGCGCCGGTTCGCTCTCCCACCCGTAACAATCGAGTTGCGGGACACCTCTCGATTCGGCCCAGCTGGGTCTGGCGCGATGCGAGTGTCCCGCGTCGCCGGCAGATAACGCACGCCCAGCCGGCGCCATGAAAGTGCCAGGGAGAAGCCGTGCTGACATGAAAAACCCGGCGCAGGGCCGGGCTTTTCGGGGTGCTCACTAGGAGCGAGGTGGAAATCACTTCCTAGCGATTGCCCCACATTCCGCAAGCGAAACGCGTTCCGCGCCATGTAGCTGTGTGTCCGCACGGGCTCCAAAGGGGAGTTACCGAACGATGACCTATGCCTATCGTCCTGGTGCAGGGTTTCGACGCTTCGACAATGCTGCGGCATCTGCCGATCAGCTCGCTCAGGCATTCCGGGGCCTGCCGGAAGGTAACGGCCCGGGACAGGCGCTCGCGGCCTTCAAACGCGCGGCTGTCTATCTCGCTATTCCCCCGAGCGTCGTACAGCTCGTCGATGTTCTGTTTGCCTGGACAAAGCCCGAAGATTGGCGGTCGGCTTCAACACCGATCGTATGGCCCAGAAACGACAAGCTTGCGCGCAAGTTGGGGTTAAAGGTGCGGCAGGTGCAAAATCTGCTCGACCGCGCGATCGCGCTTCGCCTCATCAGCCATAAGGACAGTCCCAATGGACACCGCGGCGGCGTTAGGGCGCCCGATGGCACGATCAAATGGGCTTACGGCATCGTGCTCAGCCCGATCGGCACCCGGCTGGAGGAGTTCAGAGCGATTGCGGCACGGGGTGCGCGCGAGGACGAGGAAATCGACGCCCTGAAACGCCGGTTGACGGCCGCCCGCCGGCGCACAGCTAGTCTCGCTCAGGCCGCACTGGATGGCTTGGTGCTCGGCACCGGCGCAGAGGAGGAACTTGCGTTGGCGCAGAGTGCTGCTCGACAGATGCGCAATGTCCGCGACATCGCCTTGCTAACTGGTTGTGTCGAGCAGCTCGAGGAGCGTGGAAGGGCGTTGGAGGGCAAGCTAGCCGTTGCGCTTTTCGAGCGCGAAGCGCTCAATCATTGCGTTGAATCTAATGATATTGCACCCACGGGTGTGAACGATTGCACCCACTCTACAACTACAAATCAACCCCAAACTGCTAAAGCAGTTAGCAGTAGTGGTTTGGCGATAAGAAGTAGCAGGGATTACGATGTGAGGTCGGCCCTCCCTCAGTCGGAGGTTGAGGAGGACCTCGAAAAGCACGGCGTCGATCCAGATTTCATCGAATCAGTCACGCCTGAGCTATGTGGCGCGTTCGGTTTGGGCGGGCGCGGTTGGGGGGGACTGGTCCATCTTGCCGAAAAGCTGGCCGACCAGAACCACATCCATCGCCATGCCTGGCACGAAGCATGTCGGATCATGGGCCAGCGAGGAGCTGCCGCCTCCGTCATCGCCACCGTACGCAAATATCAGGCCGGTGAGGTGGAGCGACCCGGTGCGTATCTACGGGGGATGAGCGGGCGTGCGGCCAAGGGTGAACTCAATCTCGGGCGGACCTTCCACGGCCTCAAAGATCTTCGGCAGGCAGGCGGGATGCGGACTATGCAGGCGGGAGGTGACCCGCGCTCGGTCGGCGACATCGCCCGTCGCGCCATGAGCCAGTTCGTGCTTTCGGGCAGATCGTCGTGATCCGGGCAGCAGGGGTCGGAAGGGTATGGCGTTTGGACGATCTGCCCGAAAGCACGAGCCCCCTACCCTGCCGGATTGTTCGACACGCTACGTTTGGCGGATAACATCGTGACGCTGCGGCTCGACTCGTGCTTTCGGGCAGATCGTCGCGCTTAGCCGATGCATCGCAATCGAAATGACGTTAGGATTGCTCGACAAGAATCAGGCCCCGAGGGACCGCTATGAGCAAGCCAGCTATCGTCACGCGCCAGGGCAATCTGTTCGAACCTGATAGCCCGCTCCACGGCAAGGTTCGCGGCGAGCGCAGCGTCATGGACTTTCCCTTCTTCGCGCTTTCCAAGGTGCCGGTCGAGAAAGAGCTCGAGTTCAAGATCGGCAAGCTGAGCATCCAGATCAGGCCGAGCGCCACTGGCATCGCAACGATGTACGACAAGGAGATCATCCTCTACGTCGCGTCGCTGATGGCTCAGGCGATTGGTCGTGGCGAGGAAGTGGATCAGAACTTCACTTTCACCGCTCATGATTTCTTCCGCATCACCGGCGTCGCGCGGCCATCCAAGCGTGATTATGATCGGTTCACGGACGCCCTTGAGCGTCTGCAGGGTACGCAGATAAAGACCAACATCCAGACCGGTTCCAAAATCGAGAAGGGTTGGTTCTCGTGGCTTTCGGAAGCAACGGCTGAGTATGCCGTTCTGCCTAATGGCGAGCAGCAGCTTAGGGTCGTGAAGGTCCGCCTGTGCCCTTGGCTTCACCGGGCCATTCAGCTCGATGGCCATATCTACCATTATCACCACGACTATTTTCGCCTCGGCACCATCGAACGCCGTCTTTACGAGATCGCCCACTGCCACTGCGAAGGCGAGGAGATCGAATTGCCGATCGAGCTTTTGTCGCGCAAGGTTGGTTCGACAGCGGAAGCCTCAAAATTCAAGCAGCACCTGAAAGCGGTCGAAGCCCGCGACGATCTTCCAGAGTACAAGCTCTCACTCAAGGAGGCCGTACCGAGCGAGCCGCGGCTTGATACGCGCGGTCGCCGGGTGACGAAGCTCGACACTGTCGTTGTTTTGACGCCGCGAAACCGCGCCCCTTCTGCTCGCCTCGAAAACCAGGCGGCGTAACGCCGCAGGGCCGGTGCCGACCATACCCGGTCATCGCACTGTGCTATGCCGGCCCCTCGATAGGGGGCAATCTTAGGCAAATCGGTGACGAATTTGGCCCTACTGGTCGTTGGAGTGTTCGCTGCCTTTGCTCCCAGCGGTGGAGACCGCGCTTGAGTGGTCCATTGATCATCGAGGTCTATCGGTCCGCTTCGTGGATGGGTCGTCCGCTCGTTTTTTGTGAGCAGAGGCGGAAGATAAAAATTGACCAGGATACGATATTCTCCGATAAGAGCATTGGCTTCCGAGTCTGACAAAAGCGTCCGTACGTCTGCGCGCGATTGAGCTATATGGGGCTCGCCGCTTCCTCGACGAGCCAATTCCGAAAGGCGATGATCGTCGGATCATTCGCATCCTGCGGCCGGCAGACCATTGTGATAGGCAAGCGGGCACTCAAGTTCGGGACCGAAGGGACGGACGAGACGCCCCTCGCGCAAATCCTCCGCGACTAGCGTTGTCCGCCCTATCGCAATGCCGTGGCCCGCGATCGCCATGCGGTAGGCGGCAGCCGAATCGTTGATCCGTAGACCTCAGTTGCTCCCCGGCGCATCAAGACCAGCGGCAATAAACCAGTCAGCCCATGTTCTGAAGGCGGCAGTCGTCGCCATCAATCTGTCGTGGATGAGCTTATGCTGGAGCAAGTTTTGCGGCCGCTCGAGAGGCTTTAAGCGGTCCAGCAGCGCGGGGCTGCAGACGGGAACGAAAGCGTCGCGTGCGAAGGGGAAGGCGACAAGGCCCGACCAGATGCCCGCGCCGTATCGAAAGCCGAGATCGATCGACTGGCTGGTGAATCGACCAGCGCGGTGCTCGTATCGATCCGAAGCTCGCATTCCGGATGCTGTTCACGAAACCCATCGAGGCGATACAGCAGCCACTTGTCCGCAAACGCCATCGGCACCGTGACCGAAAGCGATCGGCGCGTCCCCGCGAAGCGAAGCCTGTCCATGGCCGCGGCCAGACGTGGAAAGCCTTCCTGTAGCTCCGGGATTGCCGCCTTGGCGGCCTCTGTGGCGACCAATCGGGCTGGCCCTGACTGCGCACGATGAAACATGCTCACACCAAGGGTTTCTTCGAGGCGTCGGACGAGTTGGCCGATCGCCGCCGGCGTAACGCTCAACTCCTGTACGGCGAGCGCGAAGCTCTGGTGGCGCGCGGCCGCCTCGACGGCGCGCAGAGCGTTGAAATGGTCGGGGACTCGCATGCGCTAAACATTATCTACTCCGGCGGTCGAGATCATCCCATTTGAGAGCCGGCGGCCGTCCGGCCATATCTCTCCCTACGGAACGCGCGCTCCGACTTCGCAACCCATCGTGCAAGTCAGGAGAATGAAGATGAAGCTTAGCAACAAGATTGCCCTCGTTACCGGCGGCACGTCCGGCATCGGCCTCGCAGCGGCCGAGCTGTTTCGGCAGGAAGGCGCCAAAGTCGTCGTGGTCGGCATCGACGAGGACCGGCTGAAGGCGGCCGCGGCGGCGCTCGGCGACGATGGCATCACGGTCGCTGCGGACCTGCGCCGGCCAGCCGAAATCGACCGTGCGCCAGCGCTACGGTCGGATCGACGTTCTTTACGCCAATGCCGGCCTCGGCCGCGCTGCGCCGCTGGAAGCCGTGACGGAGGAGCAGATCGATGAGAAGTTCGACGTGAACTTCAAGGTCCTGTTCTTCACCATCCAGAAGGCGTTGCCGCTGATGGCCAATGGCGGCAGCATCGTGGTCACCACCTCCTTCCTCAACAGCAAGGGCACGCCGGGTCTCTCGATTCTGTCGGCTACCAAGGCGGCGGTGCGCTCGCTGGCCCAGACGCTCGGTGCCGAGCTGGCGCCACGCGGCATTCGCATCAACGCCGTCAGTCCCGGCCCGATCAGCACGCCGTTTGCCAGCAAGCTGAGCGTGAGCGAGCAGGAGCTGAAGGACTTCGCAGAGGGTGTCGAGGGCCAGGTGCCGCTCCAGCGCTTCGGCGAGGCCGACGAGGTCGCGCGCCCCGTGCCCTTCCTCGCGAGCGACGACAGCGCCTATGTCACCGGCACGAAAATCGTTGTCGATGGCGGCCTTTCGCAGTTCTGATCATTTATGGCAGCGTCGCCCCGTCCGGAAGATCTCCGGCGGGGGCGACGTAAAGCTCATTTGCGGGTCGTGACCCCCTCCACAAAAATTGTTGTCCATCTTCGACTATATGTTAATATCGGACAATGGCTAGGACGACCTCCCCCCGCCGCGATTTCGCGGATGTCGTGGCGCACCATCGCCATCCGGCCCCCTTGGCCGCAGGATTTGCTTGAGGGCGCGCGCGCTTTTGGGCGGCGCGGCGATCCTTGCCGCCGTGGTGCTGTGGCACCACCCGTCGGCCGACGATGGATCGGCCGCGTCCGACACCTTCGGCTGTACTGCACGCGGCGACGGCTCGATTTGCGACGCCGTCGCGGGTCTCTCCAAGGTCGCCCATAGCCCGATCCTGACGGGTAATGGCGCGTCTGTGCTTCCCCCGCCGGAAACACCCGGCGCGATCGACACCGCCATCACGCAGAATACCATCGACGAGACGATCTGCCGCCCCGGCTACGCCCGGTCGGCCCGTCCGGCCTACGCGATCACCGGCCCGCTGAAGCGCCAAATGATGGACGCCCAGCATCCAGGCGAGCCGTTAGCGGATTACGAACTGGATCACTTGGTCCCGATCTCGATAGGCGGCTCGCCGCTAGATCGACGCGACCTGTGGCTGCAGCCACGTCGTGGCCAAGCCAACGCCGGCGACAAGAACGTCCTGGCCTATGTGCTGTGGCGCCTGGTTTGCACCCGGCAGGTGCCGCTCGCGATCGCCCAGCGCGAGATAAGTCACGACTGGACGCGGGCCTACCAGATCTACGCGACGCCCGAGAACATCGCGAAATACCACTTCCAGCACACCGAGGAGCAGCGCGACTAGCGCCGTTCGAACGCCCGCATTCAGCATTTCACTTCAGCAAAGGAGAGTATGATGCCTCAGAATATCGCGGAGTTTCGGATCATCGGCCGGATCGGCAAGATTACCGTGCGTGAGCGCGTGAGCTACGTGAGCGTAGCCGCTAACTATAATCGGCGCGACGGCGACGAGTGGAAGACGGACACGCATTGGAACAGCGTGGTCTGCTTCTCCAATGTTGCAAACCAGGTCGAAGCTGCGGGCAAGGGTGATCTCGTTCACATCACCGGGCGCGTTCGTGAAAGCAACCACCAGGGCGAGAGCAACGATATTTCCTACCGTACCGAGCTGATCGCCGACACGTTTTCGGTCCTGACCAAGGCCGACGCAGAGAATAGCTGATGAACCGCGGGGGCGGCCTTCGGCACGGCTCTATCGGAGCTACGCCCCGACCGAGACCGCAAGCGGTCTCGGCCCATCCGGGTGACGATCGCCTTCCCAATCCTGCGCACGCGACGGGTACGCGCCAAGGGCTACTCACCGAACGCGAGCGCGCCGCGCGAGCCAACATTGAACGCGTCCTGCCCCACGCCCGCGTACATGTGCAAGTCTAGATGGGCGCGCTCTTGCAGGCCAAGAGCGGCGTCGCTCGCGAAGCCGCTATGCGGGCCTGCAACACGTTCTCTCAGAAGATCGTCGACTTCGTTATCGAGGACCGCGCGTCAGGCGCGATCCTCCCCCTCGTCGAGTTGGACGATCGCAGCCACAATGCCTTTCGTGACCGGCTGCGCGACGCGATGACTGCCTCTGCTGGCTACCGCACGATCTGCCTACCCGCGGGTCGGCTGACGACGGCCGACATCGCCGCACGGCTTCAGCCACTTCAGCCAGCTATCGCGACGGTCGCCAACTCGCCGTTGACGGGCGCGAGACGCCGCGCCTGATCGATATGAACCGCAAGGGAGCCAATCGTGATTCGAACCAAGCTTATCGTTCTGCTCGCCGGCGCCGCCACGCTTGCGGGATGCAACAAGCAGCCCTCGCAGCAGTCCGCAGCGGACTATTATCGCGACCATCCCGAAGTGCCGAACCCTCGCGGCGGATCCTTCAAAATGTCCAAGCCCGGCACTTACGAGTACGTCACGCCGACCGACACCGCATCGGGCGCCGCGAACTCTACGACGGGGTTGAAACCTTGACCGAGAATATTGCCGCAAACGGCGATTTTCTCCTTTCGTTCTGGTCCGGCATAATTCAGAATCGCCCGCATGCCAATCCGCCCGGAACATCGCTGGCTCTATCCGATCGACTGGCCGGAGATCAGCCGAATCGTGCGCTTTACGCGCGCGGGCGGACGCTGCGAGCATTGCCGACGCCCGCACGGGCGACATATCGCGCAGATCGTCGATGCCGCTGGCGTCTGGTGGGATCCCGAAATCCGCACCTGGCGCGACGGTCGAGGGCGCCAGCTTCGTCATCAGCCGGAGTTCGTACCGCTCGAGTCCATCCGTATGACCCGCAAGCCCGTCTATCTCGCGACCGCGCACCTCAACCACGATCCTACCTACAGCGGCCCTCGCTGGCGCAATCTCGCCGCTCTCTGCCAACGCTGCCACATGATCCACGACGCATCCGAACATCGTCGGCGTCGGTGGTGGAACGCCTTTCGCAAGCGAGCGCTCGGCGACCTCTTTTCAGGCCGCTACAGCTAGACGGCCCGACATCCGCGCGGACGCGGGGTCGGCCGGCGTTCGCCGCCTTGGAGGAGAGGATGCCAGCTGCCCTTCGCACAAATTTCCCCGGAGGCCTCCATGACCGAAATTCACCGAGCTCACAGGACGATCACGATGGCGCGACTGCCACTGGACGCTGAGATCCGCGCCAAGGGCATCGTCGAACAGCTCGGCGGTGTATGGCGCGGCACGCGCGGCGAATGCCGCTGCCCCGCGCACGACGACGGCTCTCCGAGCCTGTCCGTCCGCCTTGGCGATACCGCGATCCTTTTTCATTGCTTCGCCGGCTGCACCACGCCCGAGGTCCTGAAGGCCCTCCAGCGTCGCAAGCTCCACGATTGTGGCCCCGTCTCGATGCCTGACGCCAAGCCCAAGCGCGACATGGGCGCGCTGGCGCTCCGGCTTTGGAAGGCGAGCGTACCGATCGCAGGGACGCTCGCCGAGGAATACCTCTTCGCGCGCGGGCTGTCCGGCCCCTTCGCCAAGGCGCTGCGCTTCAACCCGTCGACCATTCTCGGCTCTGGCCCGGACAAGCGCATGCTGCCCGCCATGATCGCCGCGGTCGAAAATGATCTTGGCCTCGTCGCCGTCCAGCGCACCTTCCTTGATCCCGATAACGTGCTGCGCAAGCCGATGCCGAAGCCCAAGGTCTCCCTCGGCCTGCTCGGCAGCGCGGCGATCCGGCTCGCGCCCGCCACCGACGAGTTGGGCCTCGCCGAAGGCATCGAGGACGCGCACTCGGCAATGGAATGGTTTGGCACGCCGACCTGGGCTTTGGGCGGCGTCGAACGGCTCGCCTTCGTCGCCATCCCGGAAAAGGTGCGCCGCGTGATCGTCTATGGCGATCGCGGCCCAGCGGCCGAACGGCTGCTGAAGAAGGCGTACGACCATCTCACTGCCAATGGTCGCGAGCTCGTCAGCCGCGTGCCGGAACATCATGACGACTGGAACGACGCTTGGAGGGCACATCTGGCTCTGAGAACGTTGGAAGAGGGTGTCTCTCGAGAGCGCCCTAAGGCCTGACCATATCGACACTATTTTGCCCTGAAATGCAAATGAGGCTTTCTTGAGTAGGCCGCGTTTCAGGGCCTCTGGACCGAACGACCGCCCTCCTGCGAGCATGGTGTCGCCAACAAAGGAGGCTCGAATGTTCAAAGATCTGACCAGACTTTATCAGACGAACGCGATACGTTTTATGATCGCGGCGCTCGTTAGCATCTCTTGGTGGACGTATAAGTCCGCTCGGGTGGTTCTCGAAGCCTACAATACCGGCGCGCACCCCTCTTCCGGCTACGTCACCGTGACCCTCGCCGTAGGAATCGGGGTATATGCTTTCTACAAAGCGCTTAAGGCAAAGAGCAGCGTTGATCTCCGCGACCCGATCCGCCGGTTGCGAGCGATCATTCGTCGAAATCGGTGAGACAGCGTTACCGGCTTCGCGAACTGAACTGGGCAGCCGGCAGCCAGTTCGGAACCAGAGGAGAGGGAGCCTTCGGCTTTTTGTCCGGTGATGAGCACCGGGCTATAAAACCGGAGACCCTCGATGCGCACTTCAGCCGCTGCTCTCGAACTCGATTTCACCGAACCCTCGATCACGGCCGCCAAGGCGGTCGCGTGTTCCATCGCCCAGAACGGATCGTTCCAGCGGGAAACGCTGCTGTGGGTCATGGAGCAAGCCTATGGCGGGTCTTCGGCCGATGGCCGTTGGTCGCTTCGCGGCGCCTACGACATGCTCGAGCTCGCCGAGGTCATGTACCTCGCGAAGGCCGATCTTCCCGCTGATCCTGGCGCGTGCCTCACCGTGCTCACCGAACTGGTAGCCAGCCTGCCGACGCACACGGTTCGCAGCGAGGAGCAGATCGAACTCCAGCAATTTTCCACCCCTGCCCCCATCGCCTACCTCGCTGCGCTCGCTGCCCGGATCGCGGCTACGGACCTGGTGCTTGAACCCTCTGCCGGCACCGGCCTTCTCGCGACCTTCGCGCACCGCGCCGGCGCTCGCCTCGTCCTCAACGAGATCGATCCCGCGCGCGCCGAGATGCTCGCCGCCGCCTTCCCCGGCGTAGCCGTCACGCGCCACGATGCCGAGCTGATCCACGACCTTCTTCCATGGACGATCCGGCCAACGGCCGTCCTCATCAATCCTCCCTTCTCGCGCAGCATCGGTCGTCACGCCGACCCGCTGGCCGCGTTCCGGCATCTGCGGGCCGCACTGATGCGGCTTGCGGCCGGAGGCCGCTGTGCCGCGATCCTCCCCGATCGCGTCGACACCTCAAGCCGCGCCTGGGCGAAGGCGACCGAGGGATGCACGCTGACGCTGCACCTCGAGCTGCCGGCAAACGCCTATGCCAAGCATGGCACCAGCCAGACCGTGAAGATCATGGTGCTGGAGAAAGGCGCTGGCACGCCTGCCGAGCTAATCCGCTGTGCGTCGCTCGGTGACGCGCTCGCCGCGATCGGCGTCGGAACGTCGGCTCCGGCCGCCACGCCTGCCACTCGCCCAATTTCGCTGCTCGCCCGCCCGGCCGGGCGTAGCTTGCTGCTTGGCGGGGCACTGAGCAAGTCACGCCTCACCGCACCGGCTCCAAAAGCGGCGCAGTCGCAGGCAGCTCATCCCGTCGACTACACCGTGTTCACCGATCCGCTTCCGACCGGCGAGTCCGTGGGCGTGTACCTGCCCTATCGGCCGAGCCGGATCTCGATCGCGTGCGCATCCGCCCATCCGACAGCGCTGGTGGAGTCGATCGCCATGGGCTCCATCACCGCGCCCCGGCCGTCATACGTCCCTACCCTCTCGCAGTCCGTCGTCGACGCAAAGACACTCTCCGACGCACAGCTCGAAACGCTGATCTACGCCGGCGACGCGTTCGAGCGCGACATCCCCGGCCGGTTCAAGCCGGTCGAGGCAGGCCTCTCGCTCACGCTCGACGAGGAAGGCCGTCCCTACCGAACCGGCTTCTTCCTCGGCGACGGCACCGGCGCCGGCAAAGGCCGCCAGGTCGCCGCGATCATCCTCGACCAGTGGCTGCGCGGTCGCCGCAAGCACATCTGGATCTCGAAGACCGAGACCCTGCTCGAGGACGCGCGTCGCGACTGGACCGCCGTCGGAGGTCTCGCGCTCGACATCCAGCATCTTAACCAGTGGAAGCTCGGCACCCCCATCGGCGCCGCCGAGGGCATCCTGTTCCTCACCTATGCGACGCTCCGCTCTGATCGCGGCGACAAGGGCACCCGGCTCCAGCAGATCCTCGAATGGGTCGGCGACGACTTTGACGGCATGGTCGTGTTCGACGAGGCGCATGAGATGGCCGGTGTCGCAGGCGGCGAAGGCCGCTTCGGGACCAAGGACGGCTCCGACCAAGGCGTTGCCGGTGTCCGCCTACAGAACCTCCTGCCCCGCGCCCGCGTCCTATACGTGTCCGCAACTGGCGCGTCCGACGTTAACAATCTCGCCTATGCCACCCGGCTCGGGCTGTGGGGTCCGGGCACGGCATTTGCCGATCGCCGCACCTTCGTCGACAGTCTGCGCCGGGGCGGGATCGCGGCGATGGAGCTGATCGCCCGCGACCTCAAAATGCAGGGTCTCTATGTCGCTCGCGCCCTGAGCTTCGCTGGCGTCGAGTACGACATCCTGAATCACAAACTGACCACCGACCAGATCGAGGTGTACGATGCCTATGCCGACGCATGGGCGATCATCCACGCGAACCTGCGTGCCGCGCTAGACGCGACCCGCGTCACGGACAGCTTCTCTAAGGACACCTATAACAGCGGCGCCAAGGCGGCCGCACTGTCGATCTTCGAGTCCACCAAACAGCGCTTCTTTTGCCAACTGCTGATCGGCATGAAGCTCCCCGCGCTGATCCCTGCGATCCGAGCCGATCTCGCCCGCGGCGAGAGTGTCGTGATCCAGCTCGTCTCTACCTCCGAGGCGATGCTCAACCGGGCGCTTGCCGCGCTCACGGTCGAGGAACGCGCCAACCTCGACATCGAGCTTTCGCCGCGCGAGTTCGTCATGTCTTATCTGACGGCCGCCTTCCCGGTCCGACAGATGAAGACCTTCGTCGACGATACCGGCAAGACCCGCTCCGAGCCGATGTCGGACGAGGACGGCCGTCCTGTCTTCAGCCAGGAAGCGCTCGAAATGCGCGACAACCTCCTCGAGCAGCTCTGCGCGCTGCCCATCGTCGGTTCCGCGCTTGACCATATCATCGGGCATTTCGGCACCCATGCGGTCGCCGAGGTGACGGGGCGCAGTCGGCGCGTCATCATGGACGCCCACGGTCGCCAGCGCGTCGAAAGCCGCTCACCGCGCACCAACTTGGCAGAGACCGACGCCTTCATGCGCGGCGCCAAGAAAATCCTGATCTTCTCCGATGCTGGCGGCACGGGCCGCAGCTACCATGCGAGCCTGACATGCGAGAATCAGTCGCGTCGCAACCACTATCTCCTCGAGCCGGGTTGGCGTGCTGACGCCGCCATCCAGGGGCTCGGGCGCACGCACCGCACGCATCAGGCGACCGCGCCACTGTTCCGGCCGGTGTCGACCGACTGCCGGGGCGAGCGTCGCTTCATCTCGACGATCGCGCGCCGGCTCGACAGCTTGGGCGCGCTCACCCGCGGCCAGCGGCAGACGGGCGGCCAGGGCCTGTTCAATCCGCGTGATAACCTCGAAAGCGACTACGCCAAGGAGTCGCTCGAACAGTGGTTCCGGCTGCTTTCCAACGGCAAGCTGCGCTCCACCACGCTCGAGCAGTTCCAGGAACTGACCGCGCTCGAGCTGGAGGGCGAAGGTGGTGGCATCAAGGAGGAGCTGCCGCCCATCCAACGCTGGCTCAACCGTATTCTGGCGCTGCGCATCGCGCTCCAGAACGCGATCTTCGACGAGTACCTGGGTTTGATCGAGGCGCGCATTGAGGCGGCCAAGGAAGCTGGCACGCTCGATCTTGGCGTCGAAAGCATCAACGCCGAGCGCATCACGATCCTCGATCGCACCGTGATCCGGCGCGACCAGACCACCGGCGCCGAGACCGAGATACTCCGGCTTGAGACCGAGGAACGCTACAAGCCGCTGGCGCTCGACCGCGCGCTGCGCGTTCTTGGCGACGACGCCCGCCCGATCGTCAACCGCAAGTCGGGCAAGGCCGCGATTCGGTGCAGCACTTACTCGCTGACTGACGATGATGGCGAGATCGTGCGCCGCTTTGAATTGGTGCGGCCGACCCGCACCGAGCGGATGCGCCAGGACCTCCTCGTCGAGACGATGTGGGAGGACGCGAGCGAGGAGGTGTTCGCCGCGCTGTGGCAAGCCGAGGTGGAAGAGATGTCGGGCAAGACCCGCACCAGCACGCTCTACCTCGTCACTGGCCTCCTCTTGCCGGTCTGGGACCGCCTCCCCGGCGATCACGTCCAGGTCTGGCGGCTCAACACCGATGACGGCCAATCCTTCCTCGGCCGCATCGTCCCTGCCCCGCTCGTCTCCAAACTCGCCGACGCATTCGGCATCGCGGCGACCATCACCGTGTCCGGTGCCGAAACCGCCAAGCACGTCATGACGAGCGGCGAGATCTCGGCCGTGGGCGCGTACCGGCTGAAGCGCAGCCTGGTCGCGGGTCAGCAGCGCCTCGAACTGCTCGATTGGCCGCACACGCGGCTGCCCGAGCTGAAGGCGGCCGGGTGCTTCACCGAGATCATCCAGCACAAGACGCGGATGTTCATTCCCGTCGCGACCGCCGCGGCCGTGATCGACCGCATCACCGCCTGACCGACACCAGGCTCTCTTCCCGATCATCAAAGGGAGGGGAGGGAGCCTTCGGCTTTGTGAGCTTGATGAGCAGGCTCGCGCGACCGTCGTACAACGGCGCGCTGATCTCGAATGGAGTATGACCGATGATCCAGTCCGTGAAGGTCAAGAACCTGTCGCTGTCGAAGGACAATGTGCGCAAATCCAACCGCGATGCTGGGATCGACACCCTCGCCGCCAACATTGCCGCCCAGGGTCTGTTGCAGAACCTGATCGTCACGCCGCTCAAGAAAGCGGGTACGTTCACCGTGAAGGCGGGCGGTCGCCGCCTGCGCGCGCTCCAGCTCCTGATCGACCAGGGCACCCTCCCCGCTGACCACACCGTGCCCGTCCTCGTGCTGAGCGACGACGACAACGCGATCGAGGCGAGCCTTGCCGAGAACTTCCAGCGCGTGCCGATGAACCCGGCCGACGAATGCACCGCGTTCAACTTCCTGATCCAGAAGGGTATGACCGCCGAAGACGTCGCCAAGCGTCAGGGCGTCACCACCCGGTTCGTCGAGCAGCGGGTGCGCCTTGCCGAACTCGCCCCTCCTGTCTTCGAGGCGCTCGCAGCCGGCGAGATCACGCTCGGCGTCGCACAGGCTTACGCCGTCACCACGGACGTCGATCGCCAGGCCCGCGTGTTCGCGCAGATGAAGACGTCCTACTATGGCGACAATCCTGACAATATCCGCCGCGCCATCCTCAACGGCACGGTCAAGGCGAACGACGCCAAGGCGCGCTTCGTTGGTCGCGATGCCTATGTCGCTGCAGGCGGCCGTATCGAGAGCGACCTGTTCGCCACGGAAGGCGATGAGAACTGGATCGACGTCGATCTGATCGAGACGCTCGCTGCCTCGAAGCTCGAAGCCGCAGCGGCCGAACTGGCGCAGGCCGACGGCCTCGCGTTCGTCACGCCGATCGCGGCGACGCACGTTCCCTACGACCTCGAGCGCCAGCTTCACGAGTATCACGCTCCCGCCCGCGCTCTCACAGAGGATGAGACGGCGCGTGTCGAGGCGCTGTCGGCCGAGAACGACGCGCTGATCGACCAGCTTGAGCAGGAACTGTTTGACGGCAGCACTGAGGCCGAGGCGGCGAACGCCCGTATCGAGGCGATCGAGCGCGAGCTGGAAACGATCGAAGACGCCCGCCACGAGATCGATCCGGCGCTGAAAGCGCAGATCGGCACGTTCGTCTACATCGGCGGTGACGGTGAACCCCGCGTCCACACCCGCCTTTTCAGCGAAAAGCCGCTCGTGGACCCGAACGCTCCGCCCAACGTGACGGGCGGTGCAAACGGCGACGGCGATGCCGGCGACGCCGAACAGGGTCCGAAGCTCAGCGCCACGCTGATCGACGAACTGGCGACTCAACGCCGCCAGATCCTCGTCGCTCACGTTGCCAGCGACCCGGCGATGGCACTCGACCTGACCATCTTCCTGATGGCGCAGAACGTGGTCTTCGAGCAGGCCGACGTCCCGAGCCACTCGACTCTCAAGTCGAGCGGCGCGGGCTTCCCGATCTTCGCCTTCCGGGACGAGGGATCGATGGCATCGCAGACCATCGACGATCAGCGCCAGAAGCTCGACACGAGCTGGGCCGGCCACAAGACCATGACCGAGCGGTTCGATGCTTTCCGGGCGCTCGACGACGAGGCCCGGGGCGCCTGGGTGGCATACTCGATAGCACGAACGCTCGAACCGACCCTCAACGTCGCCGAGGGCTACCGCAGCAACGGCTTCCACGACCATCTCGGCCGCCTCCTCGACATCCAGGTCGAGAATTGGTGGCGCCCGACCGCCGAGAACTTCTTCGGCCGGGTCAAAAAGACCGTCATGCTCGACGCGCTCGAGGAGATTGGAGGCCCGATCCTGCGCGGCCGCTACAAGGACGCCAAGAAGGGCGACCTCGCAGGCACCTGTGCCTCGCTCTGCAACGGGCAGGGCATCGTCGAAGCGGAAATCCGCGAGAAAGCGACGGCCTGGTTGCCCGAGGCGATGCGCTTTGAGGCACAAGAGAAACCGGCGAGGACGCCGCTGCGCTCCACCTTCACCGAAGACGTCGAGGACACCGATCCCGTCGAGGATGAAGATCTCGGCGAGGACGGTGACGACGCGATCGGACCCGAGCAGGACGATGACCACGGGTCCGAGGATCTGAGCCAAGCGGCCTGACGCTGGCTCGCACATTTCGAGGCGACTGGGGGCGGCACTCTTCGCGGAGTGTCGCCCGTCTTTTTGTGACCCGCCACCACCCCCAGGAGGGGAGGATGCTTGACCGGGTTCGCCTCAACCAGCTCAGGAGAACGACCGTGGCGAAGACCACCGAAAAACCGTCGCCTGCCGACATCATCACCAACACCATCATCGATAAGCTCGAGGCCGGTGTGCGCCCCTGGGTCAAGCCGTGGCGCCCCGGACTTGGGGGCCGTCCGCTACGCGCGACCGGCGACCCCTACAAGGGCATCAACTGCTTCTGGCTGTGGCTGTGTGCCGAGGGCGCTGGCTATAACTCGCGCACTTGGATGACGTACAAGCAGGCGCAGGCCCTTGGCGGCCAGGTCCGCGAGGGCGAACGCTCGCAGATCGCCATCTTCTACAAATCTTACAGCAAGACCGTCGAATCCGTCAGCACGGGCGATGCGACCGACGAGACACGCCGCGTGCTGCGCTCCTACGCCGTGTTCAACTGCGACCAGATCGGCGGGCTGTCTCCGGACTTCTACCCGAGCCCGGTCAATGTCGTGACTCCGGCCGACACCCTGCCCGAGCGCGCCCAGCGCTTCATCGACGCGCTGCCGGCGACGCTGCACATGCGCGGCGATCGCGCGTTCTACGACCGCACGGCCGACAGCATCACGATGCCGCCCGTTGAGCTGTTCCACACCCGCGCTTATTGGGCATCCACGCTCGCCCATGAGGCTGGCCATTGGAGCGGTCACCCCGATCGGCTCGATCGCGAGTTCGGCAAGCGGTTCGGCGACGACGCCTACGCTTTCGAGGAGCTTTGCGCCGAGATGACCTCCGCGCTGCTCGGTGCGGATCTCGGTCTTCCCACCTCGCATCTCGACGACCACGCGGCCTATATCGGGTCGTGGCTGAAGGTGCTGCGCAAGGACAGCCGCGCGATCATGACCGCTGCCGCCAAGGCCGAGGCCGCTGCCGGCTATCTGCTCCGCGCGACAGGGCTGGACGTCTCGGCCCAGCCCGAGGACGAGATCCGTGAAGCGGCATGATTGCTCCGGCCGCCCTCCCCGACCTCGGCGCCTACCGGCGCTTCGGCGTCGTTACTCCGACCGGCCCAACATGCTTCTGACCTTCCGCGTTAGATCATCAAGTGAGAAGGGCTTGGTGAGAAGCTCCATCCCGCGCTCAAGGTGCCCATTTCCAACGGCAGCGTTCTCAGCGTACCCGGTGATAAACAGCACTTTCAGGTCCGGCCTCAGCGAACGAGCTGCATCCGCCACTTGCCGACCATTCATCCCGTTCGGCAATCCAACATCCGTTATAAGAAGGTCGATTTTCGATCCAGACTGCAGAACCTTGAGGCCGGCCGCGCCGTCCGCAGCGCCGATGACGGTATACCCTAGTTCGTCCAGAACTTCATCGACGAGATGACGAATGGTAGCCTCATCGTCGACCACCAGAACCGTTTCGCCCTGACCTGCATCGTCTAGAATGGGAGCCGTTGCCAGATCTTCGTCATCGGCATCTCCCAGGAAGCGCGGCAGGTAGATGCACATCGTGGTGCCAAGGCCGAGCTCAGAGTAGATACGGACCTGTCCCCCGGACTGACGAGCGAAACCGTAGATCATCGATAAACCAAGCCCCGTGCCTTGGCCGATCGGCTTGGTCGTGAAAAAGGGCTCGAAAGCTCGCTCGATCGTCGCGGCGGTCATCCCGCTGCCGGTGTCCGTCACGCAGATTGAGAGGTATTGACCAGGGGGTAGGTCGCGATCCCGTGCCGACCGTTCATCAAGCCATTTGTTGCCGGTCTCGATCGTGATCTTGCCACCGTCGGGCATCGCGTCTCGCGCATTGATGCACAAATTGAGAAGCGCATTCTCCAATTGCCCCGGATCGATCATCGCCGTCCATAGGCCACCCGCCCCGACGATCTCGATGTGAACAAGAGCGCCAACCGTGCGCCGCAGAAGATCCTCCATTCCTGTGATCAGCCGGTTCACGTCGGTCGGTTTGGGGTCGAGGGTCTGCCGCCTAGAGAAAGCGAGAAGCCGCTGTGTCAGGGCCGCGGCGCGACGACCTGCGCCTTGAGCGGCGTTCACAAAGCGATCGACGTCCTCAAGACGGCCGCGCGCAATGCGCAACTGCAGCAGTTCAAGATTGCCCATCATGCCCGTCAGGAGATTATTAAAGTCGTGCGCCAATCCTCCAGTGAGTTGACCAACAGCCTCCATCTTCTGCGACTGGCGAAGAGCGTCCTGAGCTCCGGCCAGCGCCTCGGCCGCTTCTTTTTCGCGGGTCACATCTCGGCCGACCGCGTGAACGAGGTCCTGGTCGGGCACCGCTATCCACGAGATCCAGAGGTAGCTGTCATCTCGGCACCGATACCGGTTCTCGAACCGAAACGTCGTCGCGCCTTCGGCTAATCGCCCCATCTCGGCTATCGTGGCTGCGCGATCATCAGGATGAACCATCTCCATGAAGCTTGCGCCCAGAAGCTCGTTGTCTTGCCAGCCGAGCAGATGACTCCAGGCGGGATTAACGGCCGTGATCGTGGCGTCCATGCGGGTCACGAGCATGATGTCCGTCGACAGCCGCCACATGCGATCACGGTCTGCCGTCCGTTCCGCCACCTGCGCTTCAAGCGTGTCGTTCAACTTGCGCAGACGAACCTCAGCCTGCTTGGTTGCGGTAACGTCTCGGGAGATCGATAAGAGCTTTTCCGGCTTACCGTCTGCCCCGTTGATGGGCGTCACGATGACGTCCCACCAACGCGGGGTCCCCTTCATAGTCGTAGCGAACCCCTGAAAACGACCGGTTCCGCCGGCCCTTGCGGCTTTAACTGCCCGGAGCGCCGATGCATGTTCTTCGCCCTGCCAGAAGTCCGGCCAGCAAGCGCCCTCAATGGCACCGAAGTCCTCGACCTCCATGACGCACATTCCGCCCTCGCTCATGAATTCAAGGCGCCCGTCCAAATCGAGAACCTTCACGCAATCGGCTGAACTAGCGAGGATACGACGGTTAAACTCTTCGCTGGAGCGCAAACGCGCCTCGCTTGCGCGCAACGCCGCTTCAGATGACCGAATCCGGTCTATGATCGCCTGCTGGTCGCGAGCAAGTTGATCCCTCGCCGCAGCCTCGCCGCGCAACTTCACCGCCTCTGTGACATCTTCGACGCGGTGAATGATGAGGGCGACTTCGCCATCTTCCCCGAGAATGGGCGTGTTGACCGGTGTCCACCAGCGCTCCACGAAGCCGCCTTCGGGGTTGCGGACGGCGTAACGCTGCACCTGCATGACATCTTCGGCGCGCGTGGCCACGACCCGTTGCAGGGAGTCCGTCAGGTTTTGCACGCCGTCTGCACTCGGATCTTCAGGATCGTCCGGGAAGATGTCGAACAGCTTTCGGCCGATCTGAGCTTGGCGCGTCGTCCCGGTCACCTGAAGGCGAGCTTTGTTCGCAGCCACGATGGTCCATTCCGGAGGTGCCACGACGAGAAACGGTGTAGGCGCGGCATCGAAGAGCGCCTCGAAGGGCACTTGATGTGGCAAAGGGGTCGTGTCGTCCATTCAAAGCCTGCCTCGTCGCGATGCTCGAAAGTGCATAAGCTGCGTCACACCCTAATCCAATGAAGACGATCAAAGCACAATGAGTCTGGAGCTTTCGGTTCTGGAGCTGCCCGTCATCATGCTGACGGAGGCACGCGCCAAGCCTCTCCTTCGTGCCGTCGTCGGCTTGTTGCGCAACCTGGTCCTTGGCCGTCGCGGTGCGACGCCGCGTCCCGGCAGCCTCACAGAGGTCATTCATGAACGCCGCCAGTGAAGCGGCATAATCGCTTTAGCCGCACACTTCGTCTCGATTTGATGACGCCACTTGATCCCCGCTCTATCGATCGGATGTAGTAAGCAGACAAGGCGGGTGACGATGCTTAGGTCTTGGCCTTCACGTTGCCATGGGGGTTTCTCAAGCGAAATACGCGCGATGATCTTAGCCAGCGTAACCGTAAGGTTTAGGCGTCACGCTAACGGGGGCGGTCAGACCCTACATACGAATGTCTAGTTCCCCGCGGGCTTCGAACTCGTCGGCAGCGGTGAGATCAGCTGACGCTTTCACCGAGATTTGCGCCACCTTGAACCATAGCAACAATGGCTTTGCCGCAACGTGTTGGCGTGGCTCACCGAGGATACGACATTGTTCCTTGGCTATTAGCTCCGCCTGCCGAAGATGTGCCCAGGATGTCATTGCCGCCGGCAGTATCAGGCTGATCTATGCCGGTTGCGGCATCCTAGACCCAACCACACGAGTCAGACTGTGCGCGCTGCTGGAAACCGCCGGCCGCCGCTGGGACCAGCGAGCCCATCGCCGACTTTGCCTGTTCGGGGCTCAACCCAAAGCGAGCTGCGAGGCTGCCAAGATCGATACCACTTGATCCGAGGATCTCGTCCAGTACCTGCATAAGGCGAGTGCCTAAAGTTGCTGGATTGCTCGGCGAGGGTACACGGACCCTCGCCGATGGAGATGTGAGCGGCTCCTCGCTCAGATGTTGCGTTCGTCAGTCCGCACGCCGGACAAGTACGATCGGAAACGCTGGCCGCCATGGTCGAGGTCACGATGGCCAAATACCGACCCGTCCTCGAATGCCTCGACGTCGTCGGTCGACGCGGCATAGTCCCAGCCGTCCGCGCGCCACTCCTGCGAGCGAGCGTCGAGGTCGACCGAGTTCGCCTCTTCAAGCGCTTGGACCGCTGCCGGCGTCTTGTCGTCGTCCACGTCCGCCGTCAGGAGGAAGCCGCCGCGGCGGATCCCCTCCTCATAGGTGTGGCGATCCTCATGAGGGACGAAGACGTTCTTGATCGAAGCCCACAGGCCCTTGTCCTCGGTGGTCGAATACGCGCCGGCGGTCTTGTGCGTGGTCTGATCGTGGACGCCGACATGCCCCGCGTCGACGCCGGCCTGGCGCAAGCGCTCGGCGCCGGCATCAGCATCGGCCTTGGTGTCGAACAAAGCGGTGATAGTACGTGTCATAATGAATTTCCTCTCAGAAAAGGTAGGTTAGCGCTGCGTGACGACCAGTTCGGTGCGACGGTTCTCGGCGCGGCCGGGTGCGGTGCCGTTGGTGTCGATCGGATCCTTGTCGCCTCCAGTTGCCGTTTCGATGCGGCCACCGTCTACGCCCTTGGCGACGAGTGCCGCCTTGACGCTGTCGGCGCGCGCCTTGCCGAGTGCGACGTTCGCAGCCTCGGATCCGCGCGTATCGGCGTAGCCGGCGATGCGGATGCGGGTGTTCGGGTATTTCTGCAACGTCGTTGCGACCTCATCCACGTCCGCCTGATCCGCCGGGCGAATGTCACTCTTGGCCGTGTCAAAGTTTAGCTTGTCGAACATGAACGTCTGCGGGGCCGGCTGCGAACCAGCGAGATAAGCGCCGAGACCCGAGGTTCCAGCCAGCGCCGCCGATTTCGCGGCCGTCGGGGTTTCGGCAACTACCGTGTTGCTGGTTTGAGTCGTAGTCGTCGTGGCGGTCTCGGTCGTGTCGTGATGGTTGCAGCGACTGAGTGCCAGCAAAGCAGACAACACGCCGAGCGCGAGCAGCAGCCACGCTAGCCAATTGATCTTCTTCTTTTCGATATGTACATGCGTCGGCGGCGCGCCATCTGTGCGCTTGCCGTTGTTATCGGTCATTCTGTCTCTCCCTGAATTGCGTGCCTGGCTCGCTGAACGCTTAAAATCAATTTAGGTCCCCTGATTAACCACGAAGAGGGCGGCGTTTGCGGTGCGCAATAGCTCGCCGTTTGCACAACCCCAATCCGGTCCTACCCTAATGCCGAAGCACCGACCTCGCAGTGTTTCGACCGAATTTGTGCGCCCTTGGCTCTCCGCCTAGTCATCGCCCAATGACCCAGCCCCTGCGACCTGGAAAGAGGAGCGGAAACACGATTCAGCCGGCGTCCAGCGTCACGCAACTCGCCGCACGCGGCACCCCGTTTCCGGCTGCTATGCTCCACCCTCACGAACTGGCCCAAGCCGACGATCTGGCGTGGCGTCTCTCGATCCTCGCGGATCCTTGGACGCTTCCTGCCGGCGCTTTCGGCGATCATCCAGCTTGGCGATACGGCGCGTCATTCGCCTGATGGATGAGACGACCATCCAGGCTTCGGACGATGCCATGAAGCCTTCGAGCATATTGCCCAGCGTGTCCGTCGCGATGTGCCGCTTGCGACCCTTTATCTTCTTGCCGGCGTCATATCCGCGAGGCCCACCCGCCTCTGTGGTTTTAACCGACTGGCTGTCGATGATGCCCGCGGTTGGCGCCGGCGTGCGACCTTCCGAGACTCGCACCCACGCGACCAGCACCGCGTTGATAACATCGAGCGGGCCGTTGTCGCGCATGCGGTAGAAATGATACGGCACCGTTGTGAAGGGCGGAAAGTCTTTGGGCAGTTGCGCCCACTGGCACCCCGTCGATGCGATATACTGGATCGCATCCCACAGGGTCCGCGCTTTGTGCTTGCGCGGCCGTCCCACCCTGGAGGTTCGCGTCAATAATGGCCGGACGACAGCCCATTCCTCAACGGTGCAGTCGCTTGCATAGCGCAGCCTCCTTCTATCATGCTCACGCCGAGCGGTTTCAGTCCAGCTCATGGGATCCTCGTGGTCTTCGCGAACCCCCGTGAATCACAAGCTACTGAAATCGCTCAACTCAATTTTCAGTCGGGCTCTAAGTGTTCCTGGGCCCCCCCGTGATCCGAAATGATGAAACTCGCCTCACCGCGATCGAGCCCCTCCGCGGTCTCAGCTCGATCGGATGACATCAGGGGATCAGCAGAAGCTTACCCTGTGTCGCGCGGCTCTCCATCCGTTGATGAGCCATCGCGGCTTCCTCCAACGGGAACGTCGTCGCGGGCGTCAAACGCAAATGGCCTTCCTGAACCCAGTCGAACAGACGCTTCGTACGTTCGCGCAGCAGCATCGGCGTAGGGATATGGTCGAAAAAGACAGCGTATCCAATTTTGACGCTTCGCGGCAGATCCATGAGGTGGAGCGTGTCAGGGGCGCCCAGAACGGGGCCGTACCAGCAAAAGGTGCCCGCGCGGCGGAGCGCCTTAAGCGAGCCGTCGAAAGTCGCAGGCCCCGAGCCGTCATAAACGACGTCTACGCCCCTTCCGTCGGTGAGCTGAAGCACTTGTTCCGCAAATCGCCCGACCTTATCAACGATGACGTGATCGGCGCCGGCGGCCTGCGCCGCCTCGATCTTTGTATCGCTGGAGACACGTCCTATCACCGTGCCGCCGCGCAGCTTGATGATCTGAGACAACAGCTGTCCCAAGCCGCCAGCTGCCGCATGAACCAGCGCAACGTCGCCCTCCCGGACCGGATAGAAGTCCGTGGCGAAGTGGCTGGCGGTCAATCCCTGCATCATCAAAGAAGCTGCGGAGTAATCATCTATAGAATCCGGGAGGTGGATCAGGGCATCGGCCGCCACGACCACCCGCTCGGCATAGCTTGCCGGAGCGAAAACCCATGCCACCCTATCGCCGGGCGCGAAGTCGGTGACGCCCGGGCCGACCTCCCGGATGCGGCCCGCGCCCTCCACGCCGAGGATGGTCGGCTTGTATCCTCCGCCTACCACGCCGCGACGCGCACCGATATCCATGAAGTTTACGCCAGCGGCAGCGACGTCTACCACGACCTGGCCGTCCGCTGCGACGGGATTCGGCACGTCAGTATACCGCATCACCTCGACGCCACCAGTGCCCTCGATCATAATCGCCTTCATCTTAATTTCCTTGAACGATCGTTCCATAAACAGGCAAATACGTTAGCGCAGCGCTCGCAGCGCGAGATCTGCCAGGCTTGCGAGATGCGCAAACGACGCGCCACTACGGGCCGCGACGCGAATGCCGGCAATTGATGCAACGAGGAATGTCGCAACGAGCGCGGGATCAAGAGAGGCAGCGATGCCGCCTTCGTCTTGTCCCCGCTCAACCGTCCTGACGAACAGATCACGCAGAGCGGCCGCCGGAGCAGCGCGGAGCTCGATCAAATCTCGACGGCGAGGTCCAAACTCGACGATCGATCCGACGCCCAGGCAACCTTGGGCGGCCTCACCTAGAACCCTGTCGAACATTGCGCGCAAACCATCGACCGCCTTGGAGCCGCTCGCCAGCGCAGTCCGATGGGCCGCGATCTCGCAAAGCGTATAGCGACGGAGCGCGGACCGATAGATGCCCCACTTGTCGCCGAAGGTATTGTAGAGGCTCTGCCGCCCAATCCCCATCGCGTCGACGAGCATCTGAGCCGATGTGCCCTCAAACCCGTGCTCGCGGAATACCGCGATTGCAGCGTCGATCGCCGCTTCCTCATCAAACGCCTTTGGCCTGCCCATCGCTACGAGATAATGTAATTGAACGTACGTTCAAGTATCGATAAGGGTTCTTTTTTGAGCTACCATTTGCGACTCTATATGTCTTCGATCAGCCTTACGAACCTTGCCTATACGACCATCGACGGTCGCGTCCTGTTGAGCCGCCTCGACCTCTGCTTCAACCGTGAGAAAGTCGGGCTCGTCGGCCGTAACGGCACTGGAAAGACGACGTTGCTCCGCATCTTGGCTGGTCAACTAAAACCGTTCGAAGGACGGCTGACGATCGACGGCTCTGTCCACCTGATGCCGCAGGAGGTGCGTGCCGAAGATGGCGCGACGATTGCGACGCTGTTCGGCATCACCGACGCACTGGCGATACTGCGCCGCGCGGAGGCCGGAGAGGCGACACTCGACGATCTGGCGCAGGCCGAGTGGACGCTGGAAGACCGACTTCGCGAAGCGTTGATCCGAGTCAATCTCGAAGCTGACGCTTCGACGCAATTGGCCACTCTCTCCGGCGGCCAGCGCACGAGGGCTGCGCTAGCTGCGGCTGTCTTCGCCGCGCCCGACTTCCTCCTTCTTGACGAGCCTTCCAATCATCTCGACCGAGAAGGTCGCGATGCCGTCCTCCGTCTGATGGAAACGTGGCGCGGCGGCCTCGTTATCGTCAGTCACGATCGCGAACTGCTCGGCCGCATGGATGCGATTGTGGAGATCACCGGTCGCGGCGCGACCCGCTATGGCGGCGACTGGCAGCACTATCGCGACCGTAAGTCGATCGAATTGGCGGCAGCCGAGCAGAATCTCGCGCACGCTCAAAAGGAGCAGGAAGCGGTCGTTAGAAAGGCCCAAGCTGCCGACGAGCGCCAGGCGCGGCACGACGCGGCCGGGGGCCGCAAGGCCGCAAGGGGCGACTTACCTCGCATCCTGCTCGGCGCACGCCGGAACGCTGCCGAAGCAACCGCAGGCGGCGGAAGGCGTCTGATCGAGCAGCTGGCTTCGCGGGCAGAGGAAGGGGTCGCCGCCGCAAAAGCGCGCGTCGAAATCCTGCAGCAGCTCTCGATCGTTCTGCCCCCGACGGCGCTTCCTTCTGGCCGGATGGTGTTAACGATGTCGGGTGTGACAGGGGGGCACGATCCGGACGTGCCCGTAATCACGAGTTTTGACTTCGCCATATCGGGACCCGACCGCATCGCGATCGTCGGACCGAACGGCGCTGGCAAGACGACGCTGCTCAATCTTATCAGTGGCGGGCTGGTGCCGAGCGCCGGTAGGCTCGACGTCGCCGTACCCATGGCGCTCGTCGACCAGCAAGTGACGTTCCTTGACCGCGACGCCACCATTCTCGACAACTTCAAGCGGCTGAACGCGGACGCGACCGAGAATGCTTGCCGCGCCGCGCTGGCCGGCTTCCTTTTCCGCGCCGACGCCGCGTTGCAGCTGGTCGGCACGCTGAGCGGCGGTCAGTTGCTGCGCGCTGGGCTCGCTTGCCACCTAGGCGGGGCGCGTCCTCCGCAATTGCTGATCCTCGACGAACCCACAAATCATCTTGATTTGGATTCCATCGCAGCGGTTGAGGCGGCACTGCAGGCGTATGATGGTGCGCTGGTCGTGGTCAGTCATGACGAAGCGTTTCTCGGCAACATCTCGATCTCACGTCGAGTCGAGCTCGGAGCTAAGGCAAATCCCAGTCTGGTCGGCGGTCAGAACCGATGAGTCCGCGCTGGTATAAGAACCTGACCGCGGACGGCCGCCGAAGCGTCTGGAGCGTGTCCGGCGGGTTCGTCCTCGATGCGATGGACGTGCAGCTCTATGCCTTCGTCTTGCCCGTATTAATTGGCCTTTGGCATCTGTCGCCATCGCGCGCGGGCATGCTGGCTGCCGCTGCCCTCATCTCCGGTTCGATCGGCGGCTGGATCGGTGGTTCGCTCTCCGACCGGCTCGGGCGAGTGCGCGTCCTGCGGGCTACGATCCTGTGGCTCGCGATCGCGACGGCGCTATGTGGGCTATCCTCCTCCTACGCTCAACTGATGTCTGCGCGTGCCCTACAAGGAGCAGGCTTCGGAGCGGAATGGGCCGTCGGCGCGGTCCTGATCGGCGAGATTTCCTCGCCAGCCACTCGCGGTCGGGTCGTGAGCGCCGTCCAGAGTGCGTGGGCGCTGGGCTGGGCGCTCGCCGCGATCACTGTGGGCCTCGCGCTCTGGTATCTGCCCCCGGATCTCGGCTGGCGCGCCGCCTTCTTTGTCGGATTGGTGCCGGCGGCCGCGGTTTTCTGGCTGCGCGCCCGCCTGCGCGAAGCTCCTCACCTTGCCGAGGCTGGCAAGGGAGCAGATCAGTGGTACGTGATTTTCGTGGCGCCCGTTCGAGCACGCACTTGGCGGGGAATCCTGCTCGCTACCGGCACCCATGGTGGCTATTGGGCGCTGGCGACCTGGTGGCCGTCAATGCTTCGGATCGAACGCAGCATGTCGGCGCTACAGGCGACCCTGCACATGGGAGTTCTCGTGGCAGGGTCATTCGGCGGCTACCTGCTTGGCGGCTGGCTGGGCGATCAAATCGGCCGACGCATCACACTTGCCCTGTTGGCCGTAGGCGGAATCGTCACGGTGCTCGCCGCTACGCTGCTGCCGTTGTCTCCTCTCGCGTTTCTCGGTTTCAGCGCGGCGGTAGGCGTCTTCTCGGTGGGGCTGTATGGCGCGACCACGCCCGTGCTGACTGAGCTGTTTCCAACACGCATGCGTGGTTCTGGACTCGGTTTCTGTTACAATGTTGGGCGCGGTCTAGCCGGCGCAGGACCGCTGGCCGTCGGTAGCAGCGTCGCGTCGTTTGGCATCGCACCGTCGATCGGCCTTTACGTCTCGCTCGCTTACTGCCTCGTGGTGGTCGCGGCTGTTCTCCTTCCTGAAACGCGGGGCCGGGAACTGGCTTCGGTCGTGATCGCACCGGCCTAATCCGGCGGGCCATATTTTCGTTTTTGGGTTGCGGCTAAGCATCGCCCGAGACGCCACGCCCGCGCGGCAAACGTTTCGGCAATAGCGATCCGCGTGCCATCGTAGGTTCGGTCCAGACAAACGCAGCGCTCGTCGCGCAGACGAGGTCAAAACAAAATGCAACTCACGCGCTAGAGGGCCGACAACGCAATGGGCAGCACCGAGATATACCGCACGATAAATCGTTTAAAGGGTGAGCTAAAACCTCAAATCGAAGAGGTCGGGCTGGTCGTGTGGACGGGGCCCTGGTTCCCACCGCAATGCGCGCTCACGTTCCTCGATCATATGCTCGTTGGCGGCTGTAAAGCGCCGTTGCACGAGCGTAGCGTGATCGAACTCCAACTCTTCATTGCCATAAACACGGAACCACCTACTCCCGTCATCCCGAAATTCACGTACGAACCTAAGGGATAGTCGACCAGCCTCTTCCGCCCACGGCTCTATAATGCACCGCAAGTCGAGCTGACGGCGCGCTTGACGGAGGATATGCGCACGAATTTGCTCGCGGCCCCAAAGAAAGTCCACTCGGTCGCGCCAATGACAGTCGATCGAAGCTCCAAGCACAATCGCGTCAACATCTCCCTGATTCCAAGCAATCTCGGCGTTTTTGGCATATTGTACGGCCTTCGGACTGGGTTGAGACATTGATATTCCTGTCAGCGGACGATTAGGGTCGCGCTCGCTCGCGATGTATTGCGTATTAACGGTTCGACGTTCCGCCGGCGCCAGTTAGGCGCTGTTATTTGTCGCTTAATTGAGATCGACCGATGTCGCTTAAACGCGACCAGCTCGCATCAAGCCGCCCATGCACAACGTCCTGCTATCGAATGACACGGACTAACGAGCGCCCGTCATTTCCGAGCGCTAGAAGAATGTGTCGATGCCAGATGAAGGACACACGAGATGACGGACAACGGCCATAATTCGCTCAACACCGACCGCCGTCGCTTCGTGACCGGGGCTGGCCTCGCGGCCGCCACCCTCCTCAGCGGTGCAGCAAGCGCACAGAATGTCACTTGGCGGGTCATGTCCGGTGGGTTCGGCAATCTTGGTGCGGTAAAACAGGTCAATGCCGGCGAGTTGAGCATCGGCTATGTAGATATGGGACCAAAGAACGGTCCGGCGGTACTACTCCTGCACGGCTGGCCTTACGACATTCACGCCTTTGCCGAGGTTGCGCCGGCGCTCGCGGCCAAAGGCTATCGCGTGATCGTGCCTCATCTGCGCGGCTATGGTACCACGATCCTCCGCTCGGCTGACGCGCCACGCAACGGCCAGCCCGCCGCGCTCGCCGCCGATGGCTTCGCCCTTATGGATGCGCTCGGCATCAAAGAGGCAGTTTTCGCGGGCTTCGACTGGGGTGCGCGTACGGCCGATATCATGGCAGTCCTCTCGCCCGAACGATGCAATGGCCTGGTGTCGGTGAGTGGCTATCTGATCGGTGGTCAGGCTGCGGGTGCAAAGCCGCTTCCCCCGGCAGCCGAGCTTCAATGGTGGTACCAGTTCTATTTTTCCACACCGCGTGGCGAGGCAGGCTACGCTGCCAACACTGATGCGTTCAACCGTCAGATATGGCACCTCGCCTCGCCAAAATGGGCTTTCGACGACGCGACATTCGCCCGCTCGGCTGCCTCTTTCCACAACCCCGATCATGTCGCGATCGTGATCCACAATTATCGTTGGCGGCAAAGTCTCGCAAAAGGGGAGGCGAAGTACGATCAGATAGAGGCAAAACTCGCCGCCGGCCCGACGATCGGCGTGCCGACCATCACGATGGAAGGCGACGCCAATGGCGCGCCACACCCACAGCCAGACCAGTATCGTGCCAAATTCACCGGACCCTACCAGTTCCGGCTCGTCAGCGGGGGCGTCGGGCACAACCTGCCGCAGGAGGCACCCGAGGAATTCTTCAAGGCAGTTATCGATGTGGGCAAGCTCGCGTGACCGGGCATTTCGCGAGCCGCGTTGTGTTTGCGGCCAGTGTGGCGGCATTCGCCGTTATCGGTGGTTGGCGTTACGAAGCAGATGCGAAGACGCTTCGGGCTGCCGCGGCCGCGCCAATCTACGGTGTGACTTTGCCGAAGGGCTACCGGGACTGGAAGCTCATCAGCGTTGCCCATGAGGCCGGCAACAACAACGACATCCGAGCGATCCTCGCCAACGACGTCGCCTTCAAGGCTTTCCGTGAGGACAGGCGTCCCTTCCCGGACGGGTCTATGATCGTCCGGCTTGCTTGGCGGTACCAGTCGTCGCCGCGCAACGATGCGGTCTTCCCTGCGCCACAATCCTTCATCGCCGGCGACCCCACCAACGTCCAAGTGAGCGTCAAGAATAGCGGGCGATGGGCAGCCAGCGGTGGATGGGGTTTTGCTCAGTTCGACGGCGGCAAACCCAACCAGGACGTGAAGCTGACGCAATCCTGCGCGGCGTGCCACGCCAAGCTCGATGCAGCCTCCGACATGGTGTTCACACACTGGTCGCGGTGACGTGCTGGCTGGAATCTGCTCAACATCCACCAAGTCCTCCTAAAGGAGAATTTCCATGCGTAGGGCTCGTCACGCTCTTTTCTTGGCTGTCGCGTTGATCGCGGGCGGAGCGACCACCGCCGTTTGCTTCGGCGACGCACTCGGCCTCGTTCCAGCACCAGCCGCCACGCTCGATCCGACTGCCATCGCACCCGCGCCAAGCGGAGCCACTTCAAGGCCGATCCCTGTGCTCGAAAACGCGAAACCCTGGCTCACCGAGATTCCGGGCGGCGTGCAGGCGCTCCATGGCAAAGTCGTTCTGGTCAACTTCTGGACCTACTCCTGCATTAATTCGCTCCGCGCATTACCGTACCTGCGCGCGTGGAACGCACGCTACGGCGACAAGGGCTTGGTTGTAGTCGGTGTTCATACGCCGGAGTTCCGCTTCGAGCATGATCCTTCCAAGGTACGCATCGCCCTGCGCCAGCTTGGGGTGAGCTATTCGAACCTCCAAGACAATGATTTCGGAGTCTGGCAGGATTTCGCCAACGAAGGCTGGCCCGGGTTTTACTTCGTCGACGCGAATGGTCGGCTTCGCGGCTACCGTGTCGGTGAAGGGCACTATGCCGATGCGGAGCAGCTTATCCGCACACTGTTGGGCGAATCCGGCCACAACGTATCCAGCGTGCCCATGGCCGCCATTCAGAGCGAGGGTTCCCAGGCGCAGGCCGATTGGAGCAATCTAAAAACCGGCGAATCTTATCTCGGCTATGCAAAGGCGGACGCCTTTGCCGGTCCGGGTGGGCTCGCACATGATGCGCCTCACGCCTATGCGGCCGCATCCAAACTTAAGCTCAATCAGTGGACGCTTGCCGGGAATTGGAATGTCGGTCGGGAATTTGCGACCGCCGCCTCGCACGACGGCACGATCAGCTTCCGCTTTCACGCGCGCGACGCGCACCTGGTGTTAGGCGGGGCGGCCAACGGCAGACCGGTTCCGTTCAAAGTGACGGTCGATGGAGTAGCGCCTCTCGCCGACCATGGCACCGACGTGGACGCCAGCGGGTCGGGCCGAGTGGTCGAAGATCGGCTCTACCAGCTCGTGCGGCAACGCGGCCCGGTCCGCGATCGGACGGTAACCATCACTTTCGCGCAGCCAGGTGTGCGCGCCTATGTCTTCACCTTTGGTTGAGCCGCCATGTCGGATGCTGCAGCCGATATTCTCGCGATCATGACGGTCAGCGCACGCCTAGCACAAGCCGCCGACGATCGCGACGAGGCAGCCTATGCAGCATGCCTCGCGCCGACCGTCGACGGCCCGGACGGACGCGACATCAGCGCTGCCGACTATGCGCGCGCGTCGATCGGGCGTGTCGCAACGATGGATTGGACACACCACAGGCTCGTCAACCCGATCGTGACGATCGAGGATGAGCGGGCGAGCGCCTGTATCGATGTCGTGATCGACATGGCGCGCCGCGACCCGGCCGGCACCGAGCGCCATGCTACGATGGGTGGGCGCTACAATCTCGGGTTCCGGAGACTCGACGGCGAATGGCGGATTGACCGCCGCACGCTCCACCGCCGGTATTCTAAAGGCGACATCGACCTGATCAACTAACGGGCGGCCTAATGCCGCCGGAAGGAAACACCATGCGCAAATTCGACCAGATTTACATCGATGGCGTCTTCCGCCCTGTACTCGGCTGCGAGGAGCTGGCCCTCTTCAATCCCACAACCGAAGAGCCAATGGCCACTATAGTGCTGGCCGACCAAGAGGATGCTCGCCTGGCCGTAGAAAGCGCTGACCGGGCGTTCGGCAGCTTCTCGTCAACCGGCAAACGTGAGCGGATCGAGCTGCTTCGCGCGCTAAGCGACGCTGTGCGGGCCAGAGCGGATGAGCTGACAGAGGCCACGGTGGTCGAGTATGGGGGTCCGGTTGCGCAGGCAAGCTGGCGCGCCGGGCTTGCAGCCGACAATTTCCTCGTCGCGGCCGAGCTGCTCGAAAATTTTAGCTTCACACGTTGGATCAACGATACTGAGGTTGTCGCACAGGCTGCCGGCGTCGCGGTTCACATCGTACCCTGGAACAGCGTCTACAATGCGATCAGCGTCAAGATGGCCGGCGCCCTCGCTGCCGGCTGCCCCGTAATCGTCAAATCAAGCGAATACAGTCCATGGCAGACGCAGCTTCTGACTGAGTGCCTGCATGCGGCGGGTGCTCCTGCCGGCGTTATCAACGTCATCATGGGCCGCGGCGACGTCGCGGGGGCCGCGCTCACGGCGCACCCCGCGGTGCGCAAGATCTCTTTTACCGGATCGACGCCGGTTGGCACCACCATCATGCGCAGCGCGGCGGATCGCATGGTGCGCTCTACCCTGGAGCTGGGCGGCAAGGCGCCAACGATCGTCATGGAGGACGCCGATCTTGTCGAGGCTGCATCCGCAGCGTTGGCGATGGGTTTCACCAATAATGGCCAGGCCTGCATCGCCGGAACGCGCATCCTCGTCCCCCGAGCGCGTCAGGACGCTTTCTGCGACGCAGTGCAGCAAGCGGTTGCCAAGATTATCCCCGGCAACCCCGCCGACCCCCAAACTACTATGGGGCCGCTCGTCAATCGGCGGCAATACGACCGCGTCCAGGGCTATATTCGTACCGGGATCGACGAAGGCGCCCGCCTCGTGGCTGGTGGAGAAGGACGGCCGGACCATCTCTCACGCGGCCTGTTCGCCAAGCCGACCGTCTTTGCCGGCGTGACCAACGACATGACGATCGCGCGCGAAGAGATCTTTGGGCCGGTGCTGTGTGTAATCCCCTATGACGGCGAGGAGGAGGCGATAGCGATCGCCAACGACACGCCGTTCGGCCTCCACGCCTATGTCATCGGTCGAGACTTGGATCGTGCCCGCGTCATCGCGGGTCGGCTCGACGCCGGGCGGGTCGCGATCAATGCGCTGGCTCACGAACCAAGGGCGCCATTCGGCGGGTTCAAGCAATCCGGTATCGGGCGAGAGTACGGCCTTTACGGCATCGAAGACCATCTTGAGCTGAAGGCCATCAGCGGCGGGAAGAAGCCGACAGTCTGACAGCAGTCGGCCGCATGGATCACCATAGCGACGATAGTCGCGGTATTATGCCATGCGTCGCGGCGCACGCGATCGTCCATGCCTTTTGAGCGGCTGACATTCTGGTCAACAATGTTGGCCAGACGCTGCTGCCGAAGCTGCCCCGCTCCGAGGGCATAGAAAATTTCTCAAGTAGCCGAGCAGGTGAAAAAGACGTCCTCATCGCGAAGACAGAGGCTGAGTTCGTGGCGCGTGCGGGTCCGACCTCACTCCTCTGCCTATGATCAATCCCAAGGAGATCGCTAGCTTCGTCGCCCATGTCGGTCCTTGCGGTCGGCAGAGGCCAGCGGCGCTGTGGGTCTATGGCCACCGGTCAATCTTCATCGGCTAACCCATCGAGCGAAGACCGTCGAGGAATGCAGTGCCTCGGATCGACGTTGTTCCACAAGGCCGTTTTCGCTTAGGATGCAGCGAGGGCATCGAACGGCATCCTCGGTCGCTTCGATACGCGTGTCGAAACGGAGTTAAGGGCCATTGTGGGGTTTTGTGTCGAACGCGGATAGTGAACATCTTGGCGAGCAGAGAACTTTCGGTCCATTTGTATTGGCGCCGAAAGAACGACTTCTCACGCGTGATGGGAAACCGGTCGAGATCGGCGGCCGAGCATTCGACCTTCTTGTCACTCTGACAGAGCAGCCGGGCACCGTTTTCTCAAAGCGGGAACTTCTCAAGCGCGTCTGGGCTGGCGTCGTCGTCGAGGACGGAAGCGTGCGCTTCCACATGGCAGGCTTGCGTAAGCACCTTCGGGACGGCGAGGACGGTGCCCGGTACATCGCAACGCAAATCGGCGTTGGCTACGCCTTCGTGGCCCCGGTTGAGCGGACAGGTGCCGAACATGCCTGGCATGCCACGTCATCGGAGCCGGCCGCGACGATCAGCCTGACCACGACAACGAACCTGCCGCTGCGTCTGGCCCACCTGATCGGTCGCGATCATGACCTGGACATCCTGACAAAGCGCGTGGTTGACGAATCGTTGTTCAGCATCATCGGGCCTGCTGGCGTTGGCAAAACCTCGTTGGCGATAGAGGTCGCGCATCGGCTGTCGCCGCAATTTGCCGGTCATACTGCCTTCGTCGACTTCGCGATGCTTGAGAACGCGACCGTCGTTCCCTCGATGATCGCGGGCGCCATGGGTCTCTCGATCCAAAGCGGCGATCCCGTCGGCGTCATCGTTGGGCATCTCAGGGAGGAAAGCTTCCTACTCGTCCTCGACAATTGCGAGCATGTCATCGAAGCAGCGGCGGATGTGGTCGAACGGATCATCAGCGAAGCCCCCGGCGCGCGTATTCTCACCACTTCCCGAGAACCGCTTCGGGTGCGTGGAGAGCATGTCCATCGGCTCGATGCGCTCGCTTATCCTGATGCCACGGAAGGCCTCCATAGAACGACGCTCTTGGCCTTTCCTGCGGTGCAACTCTTCTGCGAACGCGCTCGCGCCGCCGACAGCGCGCTCGTATTCGACGACGAGGCGCTGAGGATGATCGGGGATCTCTGCGCCCGCCTCGACGGTATAGCATTGCCGATCGAACTGGCAGCGGTCCGCGTTGCCAGCCACGGCCTGGCTGCAACCGCTCGCCAGATCGGCGAACGGTTCAGCCTTGCATGGTCGGGCAGGCGGACCGCGCAGCCTCGCCAACAGACGCTGCAAGCCACCCTCGATTGGAGCTACGACCTCCTTACCCCCATCGAACAGATCGTGATGGAGCGCCTATCGATCTTCGTCGGTTCATTTTCGATTGATGCGGCACTCGCGATCGCCGCAACCGACGATTGTGATGCGGACGCAGTGGCACTGGCCGTAGACGAGCTGGTCTCGAAATCGCTCATCGCGGCAACCAGGACCGGAAACGCCGGAACATACCGGCTTCTGGAAATGACCCGTGCCTATGCGCGTGAAAAGCTGAACGCACGGGGGCGGACATGTTTTTTGCTTACCGCATCGCGTCATGCCAACTTTTTCGTTACCGAACTGGAGGCAGCCGCCGCAGACGACGGCGACGGCTTGGAAGACGTTCGCGCGCTTCGCCCTCAGCTCGGCAACATCCGCAGTGCACTCGATTGGTGCTTCGGTACGGAGGGAGACGTTGATACCGGCGTCCGGCTTGCCGCTGCAAGCCTCCCCGTTTTCATGGGCCTCACGCACCTTCTCGAATGTCGGAGTTGGAGCGCCCGCGCTCTTGGCGCTCTGGACGATGCCCAACTCGGCACGGTGACCGAACTCGAACTGCAGGGAGCGTTGGGCCTGTCCTTGATGTTCACTCGCGGCAACAGCACGGCCGCTGGAAACGCGTTGACGCGTGCCTTGGCAGTCGCGGATGCACTGGCCGATTACCGAGCTCAAATACGGATGTTCGGCCTGCTGCATATCTTTCACGAACGTATCGGGGAGTACCAAACGGCTTTGGCTTATGCCGAGCGCGCTGTGAGCGTTGCGGAGTCGATGGCTGATCCAGAAGCCATGGGCATCGCCTACTCCCTGTCCGGCATTTCCCGGCATCTGGCGGGCGATCAGGCTCGAGCGCGCCACGACCTGGACTTGGCGCTGGCGAGCAGCCCGCCGTCCCACCGGGCGCGAACGTCCTATTTCGGGTTCGACCACCGCAACCGTGCTGGCATTGCCTTGGCGAGAACCCTGTGGCTGCTCGGGCAGTCGGAACGTGCCGGCGTCGTCGCGCGCGCGACCGTAGCAGAAGCGGCGCGCCTCGATCATCCGGTGACGCACTGTATCGCGATGATCTGGTCCTTCGCGGTCTATCTCTGGATAGGCGATCTCGAGACGGCAGAGCAGACCCTCGAAACTTTTGCCCAATGCGCCGCAGCAAACGCGCTAGGCCCATACATCGCTGCCACCGGCGGTCTGCGGGGCGAACTCGCCATACAGCGTGGTGCTGGCGACACGGCACTGGAGGCGGTCGAAGAAAGCCTCTCCCGCCTCCGCGCCGCGCGCTATGAACTGCTCACGACCCCGTTCTCGATCGCGCTTGCCAACGGCCTTATCAATGCCAAACGACCGACCGAGGCTGTCGAGGTGATCGACGCGACCCTGTCCAGGTGCGAAAGGATCGGCGAACTCTTCGCCACGCCAGAGTTGCTTCGCCTCAAAGCGGCCGTGATAGCACGCCGGCAAAACGGCGCAGACGAAGCTACCGCACTCCTTCAAGTGGCGGCTGCGCTCGCGGTCCAGCAAGGTTCAGTCGCTTGGACAAACGCCATTGCGGTTCAGCTCGTCCAATTGGCAGGCGCCTAGCGAGGCCATCGTTAGCTTTTGCGAGCCACTTTCGCAGACCGGCGCGATCTAACGCAATCGCGGCATACCCTAACGAGCGGCTTACCGGACAACCTGCCAACGTCTCCTGGAGTGGCATCGGGAGGAAACAGGGTGTTTGAGGATCTAACGACATCGCGGCGATCATTCATGGTGAGCGCGGCGGTCGCCGGGGCACTCGGAGCGATGCCCGGCTTGAGTCAGACGCTCGCCGGGAATGCCATCCGGCCCTTCCGCATCGCGATACCGGCACGCGACCTTGCCGACATGAAACGGCGCATCGTCGACACCCGCTGGGCAGACGCACAGCCCGTGTCCGACAACAGTCAGGGCGTGACACGCCAGACGCTCGAACCGCTCATGCGCTACTGGAGCGATGGCTACGACTGGCGGAAGGTGGAAGCGCGCCTCAACAGCCTGCCCATGTTCATGACCAAGATTGACGGTCTGGACATTCACTTCATCCATGTCCGATCGCGGCATGAGAACGCCATGCCGATGATCCTTACCCATGGGTGGCCTGGATCGGTCCTGGAGTTTCTAAAGGTCATCGCCCCGCTCACTGATCCGACCGCACATGGCGGCCGGGCCGAAGACGCCTTCCACCTGGTCATCCCGTCTATCCCTGGTTTTGGCTTCTCCGCACGGCCGACAACACCTGGTTGGGGGTCCGATCGTACCGGCCGGGCCTGGGCGACGCTGATGCAGCGGCTCGGCTATGCCCGCTATGTCTCCCAAGGCGGCGACTGCGGCTCCGTGATCTCGCAGCGCATGGCCCTGCAAAAGGTACCCGGCCTTGCCGCAATCCACCTGAACATGCCCGCGGTCGTCCCAGCCGACATCGCCAAGACCCTCGCGGCCGGCGATCCGGCCCCGCCGACGCTGACGCCGAAAGAGCGGAGCGCTTTCGATCAGCTAGCCGCCTTCTATCGGGACAACGCCGGCTACGCGGGTGAGATGAATACTCGACCGCAGACCATTGGCTACTCGCTCGTGGATTCTCCGGTCGGCATGGCCGCGTGGATGTATGAGAAGATTGCGCAATGGGTTTACGCAGATGGCGATCCGCTCCGCGTGCTGACGCGCGATGAGATCCTCGACGACATCTCCCTCTACTGGCTGTCCAAGACCGGCGCATCTGCTGCCCGAATTTATTGGGAAGATCATACCAACAACTTCAACGCTCGGGGCGTGATCGACATGCCGGTCGCTGTAAGCGTCTTTCCGGGCGAGATTTTCCGCGCTCCCAAGACGTGGGCAGAGAGAGCTTACACGCACCTCATCTACTTCAACGAAGCAGAGAATGGCGGCCATTTCGCCGCATGGGAACAGCCGCAGATCTTCGCCCAGGAAGTCCGTGCAGCCTTTCGTACGGTCCGCTGACCCACTTTTGATAACGCCCAGGAGTCTCCCCCGTGCCGGAACCAAAGACCCTCTATACCGCCAACGTCCGTGTTGCCGGGGGCCGCGACGGCGCCGCCCGGAGTTCGGATGGCCGTCTCGATCTCAAGCTCTCTGCGCCGGGTGGGTCCGGGCAGGAGACCAACCCAGAGCAGCTCTTCGCAGCAGGCTGGTCGGCCTGCTGCGAAGGGGCGATCACCCATGCGGCCCGCGTCAAGGGCGTGAAGCTGTCGGACGGTATGGCGATCGACGCGGAGGTGAGCCTTCGTCAGGGGGACGATGGATTCTCGTTGGCAGCTCAAATGACGATTTACCTGCCCGGCATGGACAGGGTGGTCGCGAGCGACCTCGTCAACGAAGCCCACCGCACCTGTCCCTATTCCAAAGCGATCAAGGGCAACATCGACGCCGTTGTGGCGCTGGGCTAAGTTTTAAGGAGAATATCAATGAAGAAGTCGCTTGTCAGCGTTGCCGCGATCGCCGCAGTCCTGGGCGCAACCAACGTGAGCGCTCAACCGGCGCCGAAGGCCACGATCGTGCTTGTTCACGGTGCGTTTGCGGACTCCTCGAGCTGGAACCAGCTCATTCCGATCCTTCGCAAAGATGGCTACTTTGTGATTGCTTTGGAGAACCCCTTGCGGGGCGTCCGAAGCGACGCTGCCGAGGTCGCCAGCGTTGTTTCGCGTCTCAAGGGGCGAGTGGTTCTTGTCGGGCACTCATACGCGGGCTCCGTCATCAGCGCTGCTTCGGTTGGCGTGCCGAGCGTGAAAGCGCTGGTCTATGTCAGTGCATTTGCGCCTGCAGCCGGGGAAACCGCGCTCGGCTTGACCAACAAATTTCCCGGCAGTTCGCTTGCGGGAACGCTCACGCCGGCCGTGCCTCTCCCAGGTGGAGGCAAGAACTTCTACGTCATTCAAGGCAAATTTCCGGCTCAATTCGCCGCAGACGTCGCGCCCGCGCAGGCTTACCTCATGTCGGTGGGACAGCGGCCGATCTCAGCTGCGGCTCTCACCGAGCAATCACCTGAGCCCGGCTGGAAACGCATCCCGTCCTACTTCGTGTACGGTGACGCGGATAAGAACATCCCGCCTGCAGCGCTCGGTTTCATGGCGAACCGAGCTCATTCTCGACAAACTGTAGTCGTGAAGGGAGCGTCTCACGTCGTCATGGTCTCGCATCCAGTCGAAGTAGCCCGGATCATCGAGAAGGCTGCAACGACGCAATGAACGACGTGCTGGTGTAGCTCCTCCCCCCTCCCCGGACGCATCAGCGCTCGTATTCAGGGTTGGCTTCGCGAAGCCAACCCTGAACTTTTCTGGCTATTGAATGAGGCTTTGGGCGGTCGTTGAGGGTGGCGGCAGGAAGAAAGTGGCTTGGGGAGGCATGGCCAAAATAGCGTGGATAAGACTCGTCCGGGAAAAGGTGTAAATCCCCGAATATACACGCAGCTTGGTCTCACCCGAGCACTCGATCAGCAGCATGGCTGCCGAACCTAGGCTGACGCAGGATAGCAAAACCATGGTCGCGAATAATACTGACACAGAGTCGCCACTCGACATACTATTACGCGGATCAAACTCAGCTTCACCCAGTCCCGGAATTATGATCCCCGGGGTCGTCTTGGAGCGTCGAATAGCACCCGCCGTAGAGCGCGCTGAAGAAGTGCTTTCCCAGCATTACTTTATGCTATGGGAGCGCAGTCCGACGTTCGCGGAACGCGCATATCGACCAGGTAAATTCAGCCGTGTGACTAAACTACCGGGCTCAGTCTCGATCGGATCAGCCGGCATCCTTCCAGAAGTCCATCCGCAGACACCTTACCACGTAGTCGCCTGTACCATTGATCCGAAAGTCGCAGAGGAAGCGGCTGCAGAAAACGATCTCGCGATCAACCGGAGTTTCGTCGATCATTTAGGCGTAACGGATCACACGCTCGCGAGCCTCGTGACGCTGGCGGCGGACGAAGCGGCCGGGGGAAGCCCGAACGGCCGTCTTTTCTCCGAGCACATTGCACATTCGATCGTGTTGCGCTTTATCAATCTTGCACGCACGGACGTCCCGGCCGCGCCCGGGTCTCATGCGCTTCCAAAACGCCACCTCATACGCGTTCTGGCCATGATGGATGAGCGTTACGCCGATAATCTTTCGATTGCCGATTTGGCAACGGAAACAGGATATAGTCCGTCTCATTTTCTCCGCTTATTTCGGTCTGCCACAGGATCGACGCCGCACCGTTTTCTTATGGAAATCCGTCTCAAAAAGGCTGCGCTCCTTCTTACGCACGGCGCCCGACCGATAACTGAAATCGCTTTTGCGGCTGGTTTCTCATCGCACGCTCATTTCACGCGGGCCTTCACTCAGCACTTCGGGGTGTCTCCAAGTGTCTATCGCAGAAGTTAAAGCGGTTTTTTGCAAGTTTAGCGCTCTAAGGAAAGCACCCGCATTTAAACATCCTATGTCCTCCGATGTTCGGCGCCAGCAATCGCCGCCCATCACGAGGTCTCCATGACGTTTGCAGCTATCGGCGACATTTCCGACGAAACGTTGAACGGCTTTTTTATCGACGGCCGCTTTGTGCAAGCGCGAGGGCTCAAGCACACAATCCTAATCGATCCCGCCAGCCAAATGCCGCTCGTCACGATGCCTATGGCTACTGCGGACGAGGTAAGAACAGCCATCAACGCCGCCCGTTCAGCGTTTGATTGGGGCCCTTGGCCGCAATTTTCCGGTACAGAGCGGGCGGAATTCATGCACCGCTTAGCGGACCGCTTAACCGCGCGTCTGCCGTTGCTGGCGCAGCTTTGGACTGCTCAGGTCGCCATGCCGATGACACCGGCCGCCGCGATCGTTAAGGCAGGGGTCGCGCGTCTCCGCTACTACGCTGATCTCGCCGCCGGGTATGACTTTGATACTCAGCGTGATACCGCAAGCGGAACGATCCGGGTTCGTCGCGAACCGATCGGGGTCGCGGCGCTGGTCGTGCCGTGGAACGCCGCTTTCCCTATCATGATGCAAAAGCTCGGCGCTGCCCTTGCGAGCGGCAGCTGCGTGGTGATCAAGCCGGCTATCGAGAGTCCGCTCGAAGCCTCGGTTCTGGCCAGCTGCGTGAAGGAAGTCGATTTTCCGGCTGGTGTCGTGAACGTCGTTACCGCTGACCGCGAGGAAAGTGCCCTCCTTGTGGGGTCTGATCAGATCGATAAGGTTAGTTTCACCGGCAGCGTTGCAACCGGTCGGAGCGTGGCGACCGCAGCAGCCGGCAATCTGAACCGCATGACACTGGAGCTCGGCGGTAAGTCGGCGGCTATTCTCTTGGACGACGTTGATTTGGATTTGGCGGTGCCTGCTCTGGCGCCATTCCTGATGCCATTTTCCGGCCAATTCTGCTTCTCGCAGTCGCGCATCTTGGCTCCAAAGAGCCGTCTCGAAGAAGTCGTCAGCCGTGTTGCGGCTTTCGTCAAAGCCTTCAGGCTCGGCCAACCGTCCGACCCTTCGACCACTCACGGCCCCCTCCTCAACGAGCGGCAGGGCAAGAAAGTGATGGCCTATATCGAGGGTGCGTGCCGGGAAGGCGCGCGCGTTGTCACAGGCGGGGTCCAGAGCAGCGATTTTGACCGCGGCTTCTACGTCGAACCGACTGTCTTCGACCGAGTGACGCCTGAGATGACCATTGCTCGAGAAGAGGTCTTCGGCCCCGTCGTGACGATTCAAAGTTATGGGAACGACGCAGATGCGATTGAACTGTCGAATAGCGTTTCATTCGGTCTGAGCGGTAGCGTTTTTGGCCGCGATGTAGAACGGGCCTACCGTATCGCCTCACGCTTACGGACAGGACAGGTAGGCATCAACCGGATCGCATTGGAACCGGCCGCGCCCTTTGGAGGCTTCAAAAAATCAGGCTTTGGCCGGGAAGGCGGCATCGAGGGACTGGAGAGTTTCACGGAGATCAAGGCTATCTTCCAGTGAGCGTCGTTGCAGCGCGGCCGAAATCCGGCAGCCGGATCCTCATCGTAGGCGCTGGTATTGGGGGTTTGTCGCTCGCCCGGGCGCTGGAGCAGCACGGTCTCGAGTTCGATATCGTCGAGCAAAGCCCGACGCCATCGGACACGGGTGCAGGTATCTACCTGCCGGGCAACGCTGCAGCAGCGCTCGCGGAACTCGGCGTCATGCCCCGTCTGGCAGCGCAAGCGCATCCTATCAGCCGGCAAGTCATTCTCGATAGCAGCGGCACTGTACTTCACGATATGGATGTATCTCAATTCTGGCGCGGAACCGGGCCTTGCCTTGGGATCAGCCGAGCCGCACTTTCCCGGCTGCTGCGCGAAGTGGTCGTCAAATCAATCGCTTATGGTACCAAGGTGATCGATTTGTCGGATGAAGCCGATGGCATGACCGCGACCTTCTCGTCCGGCGAGAAACAGCGTTACGATCTAGTCGTCGGTGCCGACGGACTTCAGTCGACGGTACGGACTTTGCTATTCGGTGTGTATCCCACGATGCTTGCCCCGCGCTGCTGGCGTTTGATCACCGAGAATACCCCGGCCTTAAAGGATTGGACCGTCATGCTGGGGCGCGGACGCGCCCTACTTGGCGTGCCGATTGAGGGAAACAAACTCTATCTCTACGCGGATGATACGACCGCAGCAGGAACCGGATCGTCACCGCTTCGTGATCTGAAAGCTTTGTTTTCCGGCTTTAGCTCGCCTCTCCGATGCGTGATTACCTCGTTGCCGGAAACCGCGCAGGTGCATTGCGCGCGCCTAGCAGAAGTACCGGCCCGCCCGTGGGCGACGCAGCACTCCGTGTTGATTGGGGATGCCTCGCATGCAAGCTCGCCGAGCATGGCGCAGGGTGCCGCGATGGCAATCGAGGACGCTGTTCTCTTGGCGTCGCTGCTCGCCAGACAGGCCCCGGGAACTGCTCACTTCGCTTTCGCCAGACAGCGCCTCGCTCGGACTCGTTGGGTCCAACGACAGTGTCACGCACGAGACAAGACGCGTGCCATGCCTGCTAAGCTTCGGAAACTAACGCTCCGGTTCATGGGCGACCGTCTTTATTCGCGCGCCTACGCACCGCTCCGGAAAACTGGCTCCGATAAGCAGGAATAGCCCGAGCGACCCGGGCTTGATGAAATCAAGGAACAGGAGTTTTCTATGGATCTTGAATTAGAAGGTCGGCACGCTGTCGTCACCGGCGGATCAAAAGGCATTGGCCTAGCCACGGCGCAGCTGCTCGCCAAGGAGGGTTGTCGTGTAACACTTATAGCGCGCAACCGGCAGGCGCTCGACGAAGCGGCAGAATTAATAGGGCCCGCTGCAACTGGAGTTGCGGTAGATATCGCCGATAGCGCGAAGCTGGCCGATTGGTTTCCAAAGCTGGATCCCGTTGACATCCTCGTCAATAACGCCGGTGCCGTGCCCGCCGGAGACATCGCGACTTTACCGGAGGCGCATTGGCGCTCTGCGTGGGACCTCAAGGTCTGGGGATACATAAACTTAACCCGAATGGCGCTCCAGCAAATGAGCGCCCGCAATTCCGGGGTTATCGTCAACATCATTGGCGTAGCGGGCGAACGCCCGCGAGCGGCTATGATAGCCAGCGCGACAGGTAACGCTGCATTGATGGCACTCACCCGCGCCATCGGATCGACCAGCATCGCAAATGGTGTTCGGGTGGTCGGTATTAACCCAGGAATGATCCAGACCGAGCGGATGGAAGCATATTTAAGGGATCAAGCGGAGACACGATGGGGTGATGCCGACCGATGGCGGGACCTCCTCGATCCGACGTATCTGCCTGGAACGCCGGCGCAGATCGCGTCCCTGGTCGCCTTTCTTGCTTCGGATCTCGCCGGGAACATCAGCGGGACGATTGTCAGAGCCGATGGCGGTAGCCGCGACCGATGACCGGTTTGTCTCTCAACTAAAGACTGTCGAAGCGGTCGCAGGTGACGCCCCCCCCCCCGCCTCCCCACCAAGCGCGGGTTCCAAACAATTGAGTCGATAGCCATGCACATCAAGCTATTTCATCATCCTGTAACGCGCAGTGCGCGCATCCTCTGGCTCTTACACGAGCTTGCGCCACAACTCACCTTCGAGGTCGTTCCCATTAATCTGTATCGTGGCGACCAATACGAACCCGGGTTTTTGAAGGCGTTTCCCTTTCATTCGGTACCAGCCGTTGAGATAACTTTGGGGGATGGCGCACGGATTAACATGTCAGAAAGCGGCGCGATCGTGGTCGCACTGGCCGATCTTTGTCCGGAAAGCCGGTTGGCACCCGTTCTTGAGAGTTCGCCCATTGGTCGCAGCGACTACCTCCAGACAATCCATCTGTGCGGAGCTTCTTTCGAAATGCAGTTATGGCAAATCCGGATACACAAGCATGTCTTACGTGCTGCCGATCGTGATGAACGAACCGTCGAACGCTACATGAACAAATTTAATAATGAAGTGACGCCATGGCTTTCCGAACGCTTGTGGAAAGGCGATTTTGTGTGCGGTGAGAATTTTACGGCCGCAGATTGTATGGTTGGTTACGTCGCAATTTGGGCGCGCAGCTATGGTCTGTGTCGCACGCCGCAGATAGATAATTATGTACAGCGGTTGTCATCTCGCCCAGCCTTCAAACTGGCGTTCGCCGATGCTCGCGAGTTCAACCCGGCAGTACCAGACAATGCGCTTGTACACAGTCACTTCACCGGATGACGTAGGCGATATTGCGAAGATCGATTGTTTCCATCGAAACTCGCTCTTCGTTGATCCCGGATTCCAAACTTAGGTTATATATGGCAACGCAGATGTTAGAAACCGTGCGCGCAAATCGTGATCACGACCTTAAAGACAAGATCGCTCTCGTGACAGGCGGAGGACGGGGGATTGGTGCTGCGATAGCGTCGGAGCTTGCTCTGAGAGGCGCCCATGTTGGGATCGGTTACTGCAACTCGGCGGAACAGGCGGTTGAACTGGCGGAAAGACTTGCTGGTCTTGGGTTGAAAGCTGAGGCGCGACACCTTGATGTGCGCTCGCCCGACCAGATCAGTCAAGTGGTGAAAGACTTTGCGGAACACCGGGGCGGGTTAGACATTCTCGTCAACAACGCAGGAGTCGCCCATGTATGCTCTATACAGGACGTAGACTCTCGTACATTGAACGAGATGATCGACGTAAACGTTAAGGGTGTCTTTCATTCAATCAAGGAAGCCTTGCCGTATTTACGCTCCGGCGGAAGGATCGTAAACATTGGCAGTATCTCCAGCGACTTTATGCCTTACGCTCGAAACAGCCTCTACGTAATGACCAAAAGTGCGGTTGCCGGCTTAACTCGGGGTCTCGCGCGAGAACTTGCCGAGCGAAGAATAACGATAAATAATGTGCAGCCGGGACGTATTGAGACGGAGCTTTTACGAGAAGCGCTAGGAGAACGATTCGAGTCTGCGCAAGCGTTGATGCCTTTGGGCCGCTTCGGCGATGTTTCGGAAGTCGCCAATTTGGTAGCGTTTCTTTGCAGCCGCGAGGCCGATTACGTTACAGGGGCGAGTCTTCGGGTCGATGGTGGAGCGTCTATCTGATCCTTGGCGCTTTCTCCGCGGTGGAGGCGACGCCTCCGTCCTGCCCGTCCCGGGCGTGTTCTCTGGTATGGCGGCGTGCGCGGGCTATGCCGCGACCCGGAGCGAGGATCTGGTCGGCCAGCTCCGCATCATGGTCGATGCGATCGGCGCCGATGGAGGGTTGAGGATCACCCCAGCGGCGATGGTACGCTGGTGCAGCACGGGGCAGGCCATTCTCGACGACATCGCGCGGTGTGGGTTGAGCCCGACAGGTCCGAAGGCGGCAGCAAGCATGGTCACGTCTGCGCCCGACGCCACCTGACGCCCTACAGCCTTCCGCCAGAGGGATGCGGCACATGGGCGGCCGCGAGACCCCCCGCAACCGCAAAAGCCCGGGCCGAGTTGCCGTGTGCCACGGCTGCCCGCTCCACCCCGGTTTTTCCGGTTTCCCTGCGCTTCGCTCCGGTGCGGGCGCCTCTCATTCGGCCGCCCAGGAGGTGCGCATCCGGCGGATAGGCCGCCGGCCTC
>CAXTEO010000011.1:0-77894 GCA_964243205.1 uncultured Sphingomonas sp. | reverse complement strand
TTTCGCGGGCTGCTGATCGAGCAGACGCTCAAGACGGGCTATGACGACTGGACGCACTGGCTGCCGTGCGACCGTGCGATCGCGGTGCCCTCGGCGCGCAGCGAAGCCTTCACGCCCTACACCCGCTCGACCGCCAAGGCGGCGGGCTGGCAGTGGCGCATCCCGTTGCAGCATCGCACCGGCAACGGCATCGTCTATTCCTCGGCGCATCTGAGCGAGGACGAGGCGACGGCGACGCTGCTCGCCGGGCTCGACGGCGAACCGCTCGCCGAACCGCGCGCGATTCCGTTCCGCACCGGCAAGCGCCGCAAGATGTGGAACCGCAACGTCGTCGCGATCGGCCTCTCGGGCGGTTTCCTGGAGCCGCTCGAATCGACCAGCATCCACCTGATCCAGTCGGCGATCGCGCGGCTGATGAAGCTGCTGCCGGGGCGCTCGATCTTCGAGGCCGACCGTAGCGAGTTCAATCGCCAGAGCGACTTCGAATATGAGCGGATCCGCGACTTCATCATCTTGCACTACCACGCCAACGCCCGCACCGAGCCGTTCTGGCAAAAGTGCCGCGAGATGGACGTGCCCGAGACGCTCGCCGCGAAGATCGACCTGTGGCGCGGCAACGGCCACATCACACGCGAGCATGAGGAACTGTTCACCGAGGTCGGCTGGCTCCAGGTGTTTGCCGGGCAAGGCGTGACGCCCGCCGGCCACCACCCGCTCGCCGACGCAATTCCCGCGGCCGATCTCGCCGAGTTTCTCGGCACGATCGACCAGCTCAACGCGCGCGAGGTCGCGCAGATGCCGAGCCACGCCGATTTCATCGCGCGCCACTGCGCCGCGCCCGCGCCGGTGGCCGCATGAGCCTCGCCGCCGCCATGCTGTTCGCGCTCGCCGGCCAGGCCGCCGTGCCGATCGAACAGGTCCGCGCCCGGACGCCCGAGGACGAGATCATCTATTTCGTGCTGCCCGACCGGTTCGACAATGGCGATCCGTCGAACGACACAGGCGGGCTTGCTGGCGACCGCCTGACCACCGGCTATGATCCGACCGCGACCGGCTTCTATCACGGCGGCGACCTCAAGGGGCTGACGCGGCGGCTCGATTACGTCCAGTCGCTCGGCGTCACCGCGATCTGGGTCGCGCCTGTGTTCAAGAACAAGGCGGTCCAGGGGCCGCCAGGCCATGAGAGCGCAGGCTATCACGGCTATTGGATCACCGATTTCACGCGCGTCGACCCGCATTTCGGCAGCAACGCCGATTTCGCCGCCTTCGTCGATGCGGCACATGCGCGCGGGATGAAGGTCTATATGGACATCATCGCCAACCATACCGCCGACGTCATCCAGTACCGCGAATGCGTCGGCAAACCGTGCGGCTATCGCAGCAAGGCGGACTATCCGTATCAGCGCAAGAGCGGCGTCGGCGGCAAGCCGATCAATCCGGGCTTTGCCGGGGATGCGGTGCAGACGCCCGAGAATTTCGCCAGGCTGACCGATCCGGCTTACGCCTACACTCCGTTCGTCCCGGCGGCCGAGGCGAACGTCAAGGTGCCGGCCTGGCTCAACGACCCGCATTTCTATCATAATCGCGGCGATTCGACCTTTGCCGGCGAATCCGCCCGCTATGGCGATTTCGCCGGGCTCGACGACCTGATGACCGAGGATCCGCGCGTCGTCGCCGGCTTCATCGCCATCTATGGCAGCTGGATCGATCGCTTCGGCGTCGACGGTTTCCGCATCGACACTGCGCGGCACGTGAACCCCGAATTCTGGCAGGCATTCGTCCCCGCGATGCAGGCGCGCGCCGCCGCACGCGGCATCCCCAATTTCCCGATCTTCGGCGAGGTATATTCGGAGACCGTCGATCCGGGGTACACCGCACAATATACCCGGCGCGACAAACTGCCTGCGGTCCTCGATTTTTCGTTCCAGGCGGCGGCACGCGCTTTGCTGTCGGGCAAGGCCGGCACCGACGTCTTCGCCAAGCTGATCGACGGCGACGTGCTGTACGAAGGCGGCGACGCGGCGGCGCAGCGCCTGCCCACCTTCCTCGGCAATCACGACATGGGGCGGATCGGGCATATGCTCGACCTCGCCTGGCCGAACGCGACCGAGGCCGAACGGCTCAAGCGTCTCACGCTGGCGCATGTCCTCCTGCTGTCGACGCGCGGCGTGCCGACGATCTATTCGGGCGACGAACAGGGCTTCACCGGTCATGGATCCGACCAGGCCTCGCGCGAGGACATGTTCGCGAGCCGGGTCGCTAGCTATAACGACAACCGCCTGATCGGCACGGCCACGACCACCGCGACTGCGCATTTCGGCACCGACAATCCGATCTTCCAGACGATCGCGCTGCTCGCCAAGATCCGCCGCGACCACCCGCAATTGCGCCACGGCCGCACCGTCGTTCGCGCATCGTCCGCCACGCCCGGGCTGCTCGCCTTCACGCGCGGCGACGATGACGGCCACGAGATCCTGATCGCGCTCAACACGTCGGGTGTCGCCGTCACCGCGAATGTAGAAGTCGGCGCGCGCTCGGCCGGGTTCACCGCGCTTGCCGGCGCGTGCCCGCGCGCCGTCACCGCGCCGGGTTCGCTCGCGCTCACGCTTCCGCCGCTCGGCTATGCCATCTGCGCCGCCCACTCCATCAGCGAATGAGTTCCATGACCGCCCCTGCCGCCGAACCGCACCCCGCCACGGCCACCCCGTGGTGGAAGGGCGCCGCAATCTATCAGATCTATCCGCGCAGCTTCGCCGATTCGAATGGCGACGGGATCGGGGATCTCGCCGGCATCACCGCGCATCTGGAACATGTCGCCTCGCTCGGCATGGACGCGATCTGGCTGTCGCCCTTCTTCACCTCGCCGATGACCGATTTCGGATATGACGTGGCCGATTATCGCGACGTCGACCCGATCTTCGGGACGCTTGCCGATTTCGACGCATTGGTCGCGCGCGCGCATGCGCTCGGCCTGCGCGTCATCATCGACCAGGTCTATTCGCACACGTCGATCCAGCATCCCTGGTTCGAATCGAGCCGCGCGAGCCGGTCGGGCGATACCGCCGACTGGTACGTCTGGGCCGATGCCAAGGCCGATGGCAGTCCGCCGTCGAACTGGCAGTCGGTGTTCGGCGGCCCGGCCTGGACGTGGGACGCGCGGCGGCAGCAATATTATTTCCACAATTTCCTGAAGGAACAGCCGCAGCTCAACGGGCACAATCCGGCGGTGCAGCAGGAATTGCTCGACACCGCCCGCTTCTGGCTCGATCGCGGGGTGGATGGCTTCCGGCTCGATGCGATCAACTTCGCGATGCACGACCCCGCGCTGACCGATAACCCGGCGGCGCCCGCGACCAATGGCGTGCGCACCCGCCCGTTCGATTTCCAGCTCAAGCTGCACAATCAGGGGCATGCCGACATCCCCGCCTTCCTCGAGCGGATCCGCGCGTTGATGGACGAATATGGCGCGCGCTTCACCGTGGCCGAGATCGGCGGCGAGGATAGCGACCGCGAGATGAAGCTGTTCACCGCGGGCGGCACGCGGCTCGACAGCGCGTACAGCTTCGACTTCCTCTATGCCGATGCGCTGACCCCCGACCTCGTCGCCGATGCGCTGGCGCGCTGGCCCAACGACCCGCAGATCGGCTGGCCGAGTTGGGCGTTCGAGAATCACGATGCGCCGCGCGCGGTGTCGCGCTGGAGCGACCCCACGCATGCGCGCGCCTTCGCCCGCGCGAAAATGCTGCTGCTGGCGGCGTTGCGCGGCAACATCTTCCTCTATCAGGGCGAGGAACTGGGCCTCACCCAGGTCGAGATCGCATTCGAGAACCTGCTCGATCCCGAAGCGATCGCCAACTGGCCGATGACGTTGTCGCGCGACGGCGCACGCACGCCGATGCCGTGGCGCCAGGCGGCGTCCGATCGCGGCTTCGGCAGCGACACGCCGTGGCTGCCGTTCGGCGGCGATCACGCCGCGCTGGCGGTCGACGTGCAGGATGCCGACGCGGACTCGCTGCTCAACTGGACGCGCCGGGTGATCGCCGCGCGCAATGCCCATCCGGCGCTGCGCACCGGCGACTTGCGCATCGTCTATAGCGACGACGCGCTGCTCGCCTTCGTGCGCGAGGCGGCGGGCGAGAGCTTGCTGTGCGTCTTCAACCTCGGCGACACCGAACGGCCCTGGCCGTCGATGCTGACGCAGCACGGCCGGCCGCTGCTGAGCGCCAATGCCGCCGCGCCCGGGTCGTTGCCCGCCTTTGCCGGCCTGGTGCTGCGGCTATGACGCACCCGGCCGAGGGCAAGACGATCGTCATCCTCGGCGGCGGCACGGCGGGGTGGATCGCGGCGTGCCTGTTCGCGCAGCGCTGGCCCCAGGCGCGCGTCACCCTGGTCGAGAGTCCGGAGATCGGGATCGTCGGCGTCGGCGAAGGGTCGACACCGCAGCTGAAAGCCCTTTTCGACCAGCTCGGCATCGCCGAGGCGGAATGGATGCCGGCGTGCGACGCGACCTACAAGCTCGGCATCGGCTTTGCGGGCTGGTCCGACCGGCCGGGATATCAGGGCTATTTCCATCCTTTCCCCACCGCGCTCGACCTCCACACCGCGCCGTCCTTTTTCTATGCGACGCGCGCACGGCGGACGGGGCGCGACGTGGATGCGCATCCCGACCATTTCCTGCTCCCTGCCCGACTTGCGGCTGCGGGTTGTGCACCCCAATCCGAAGCGAACTTTCCGTTCGAGGTGAGCTACGGCTATCATTTCGACGCACATAAAGTCGGCGCATTCCTGCGCGGCCATGCCGTCGGGAAGCGCGGCGTCACCCACCTCCAGCACCGCGTCACCGCGGTCGAACGCAGCGACGACGGCGCGATCGCGGCGTTGCTGTGCGCAGACGGCGCGCGGATCGCCGGCGATTTCTTCGTCGACAGCAGCGGCTTTCGCAGCCTGCTGTTCGAGGCCACGCTCGGTGTGCCCTTCCTCAGTTATGCCGACACGCTGTTCAACGACCGCGCGGTCGTGCTGCCGACGCCGCGCAACGACGATGCGCCGCTGCCGAGCCAGACGCGCGCCACCGCGCTTTCGGCCGGCTGGGTGTGGAACATTCCACTGACCAGCCGGACCGGGAATGGCTATGTCTATTCCAGCCGCCATCGGACGCCCGACCAGGCCGAAGCCGAACTGCGCGCGCATCTCGGCGCGGGCGACAACGGTCAGGCGCGCCATCTGACGATGCGCGTCGGTCGGGTCGCGGAAAACTGGGCGCACAATGCGCTCGCGATCGGGCTGGCGCAGGGGTTTCTCGAACCGCTCGAAGCGACCGCGCTGCACATCGTGCTCGCCACGCTCGAGGCCTTTATCGGTGCGGTCGACGCCGACGGATTCACCCCCGCCGCACGCGCGCCCTTCAACGCCAGGATCGCCGAGCGCTATGACGGCGTGCGCGATTACATCGTCGCGCACTATCGGCTGAACCAGCGGAGCAACGATCCGACCGGTTATTGGGCCGAGGCCCGCGCGGTCACGCCGTCGGATACGCTCAAGGCGCTGATGTCGGCCTGGTTCACTGGCGCCGACCTCGCCGCCACGATCGACCAGGCGGGGATCGGGCGCTATTACAGCGCGATCAGCTGGCATTGCCTGATGGCGGGCTATGGCACTTTCCCCGACGCCGCCCGGCTCGTTCCCGCCGGGCCCGATATCGACTCGATCGACATGCCGCGGATTACCGATTTCCTCGACCGCTGCGCGTCCAACTTCCGTCCGCATCTCGACCACCTCCCCCGGTAAAATCTGAGAGACCCGCCATGAAACACCTCTTCGCCTTGTTGCTCGCGACCGCCGCCATGCCGCTCGCCGCCCCCGCAGCCTTCGCGCAGGCCGCCGCCGCCACCCCGACGCTCATCCCGCAGCGCGACGGAGTCGAAGTCGTCGTCGGCTCGACCAGGACGCGGCTGATCGCGCTGAGCGACGATCTGATCCGCGTCCGCGTCGCACGCGATGGCCACTATTCGGAGGATGCCAGCTGGGCCGTCCTCCCCGCGCAGCGCGCCACGCGTGCGAAAATCACCGCGACCAGCGACGGCTTCACCACCGCCACGCTCCGGGTGCGCATCGGGGCCGGCGGCGCGGTGACCTTCGAGACGCTCGACGGCAAGATCGTCTCGGCCGACTCGGCCCCCGTCGCGCTCGACGGGAAAGGCTTCACGCTCGCCAAGACGCTGCCGATCAGCGAACATTTCTACGGCCTGGGCGACAAGACCGGCGGGCTCGACCGGCGCGGCAAGGCCTATGTCGACTGGAACACCGACGCGTTCGGCTTCACCAGCTCGGACGACCCGATCTACAAGTCGATTCCGTTCTTCGCCTCGACCGGCGCGCCGGGCGGCAGCTACGGCATCCTGCTCGACAACACCTATCGCACCTGGTTCGATTTCGGCCACCGCGATGCCGGGACCTTGTCGTTCGGCGGCCCGGACGGCCCGATCGACTATTACTTCATCGCGGGGCCGACGCTTGCCGACGTCACGCGCCGTTACGCCGGCCTGAGCGGCCGCGCGCCGCTAGCGCCGAAATGGGCGCTCGGCTATCAGCAGTCGCGCTACAGCTACATGTCGGCCGACGAAGTCCGCGAGATCGCCCGGCATCTGCGGGCCGATCGCGTGCCGACCGACGTGATCTGGCTCGACATCGACTATCAGGACCGCAACCGGCCCTTCACCACCAACGCCAAGACCTTCCCCGACATGGCCAGGCTCGTCGCCGACATGAAGGCCGAGGGGATCAAGCTCGTCGCGATCACCGACCTCCACATCGCCAAGGTCGATACCGGCTATGCGCCGTATACCAGCGGCAAGAAGGGCGACGAGTTCGTCAAGAACCCGGACGGGAGCGATTATGTCGCGCCGGTCTGGCCCGGCCCCTCGGTCTTCCCCGATTTCACCCAGGCCAAGTCGCGCGCCTGGTGGGGCACGCTCTACAAGGGCTTTCTGGACGACGGCGTGGCCGGCTTCTGGAACGACATGAACGAGCCCGCCATCTTCGACACCGCGACCAAGACGATGCCGCTCGACACCGTCCATCGCATCGCCAGCGACGATTTCGCGACCCGCACCGGCGACCATCGCGAACTCCACAATGTCTATGGCATGCAGAATACGCGCGCGACCTATGACGGGCTGCTGAAGCTGCGTCCCGACCAGCGCCCGTTCGTGATGACGCGCGCAAGCTATGCCGGCGGGCAGCGCTATTCGGTGACGTGGACCGGCGACAACAGTGCGACCTGGGATCACCTCAAGCTCTCGGTCCAGCAGATCATCAATCTCGGCCTGTCGGGCTTCGCCTATAGCGCCGCCGACGTCAGCGGCTTCGCCGGCGGCCCGAGCCCCGATCTGCTGACGCGCTGGTTCGAGATCGGCGCCTTCACGCCCGTCTTCCGCGACCATAGCGCCAACGGCACGCCGCGCGTCGAGCCGTGGGTCGACGGCCCCGATCATCTCGCGATCCGCCGCCGCTTCGTCGAGGAGCGCTATCGCCTGATGCCGTATTTCTACGCGCTGGCCGACCAGAACAGCCGGCTGGGCGACCCGATCATGCGCCCGGTCTTCTACGATTATCCGAGCGCGGCCAACATGAGCTGCAACCAGTCGATGGCCTTCACGCTCGGCAGCGCGCTGCTGATCGCCCCGCCGCCCAGCCCCGAATCGCCGCAGACCTACGACGTCTGCCTGCCCGCGGGCGGCTGGTACGATTACTGGACCGGATTGCGTGCCGGCAGCCCCGAGCCGAGCGCCGACGGCCCGATCCAGTCGGCGACCCAGGCGGTGCCGACCGAACACGCCAAGGGCGACCGCGTGGTCGAAACGCCGCGGCTCGATCGCCTGCCGGTTTTCGTCCGCGCCGGCACGATCCTGCCGCGCCAGCCGCTCGTCCAAAGCACCGCGCAGGCGCCATCGGGCCCGCTGCTGCTCGACATCTATCCCGGCGCGGACTGCGTCGGCACGCTGTACGAGGACGACGGAACCTCGCTGGCCTATCAGCGCCGCGGGTTTCTCCGCCAGACGGTGCACTGCACCGTCACCCCGACCGGCCTGTCGATCGATTTCGCGGCGCGCGACGGCGCCTACGCACCGTGGTGGAAGCAAATTTCGGTGACGGTGCACGGATGGACCGGTTCCGCGACAGTAAAGCATGGCACCAAGGGGATCGCTGCGCAGAGTGACCCGACGGCGCAAACCATCGCCTTCACGCTGGCGGCGCCGGCCAGGGCGACGAAGATTACGCTCTCGCGGCTGGCGGTGGAATGAAGCCGCGGCGGGCGTAGGCGATCCGGGTCGCGCGGCTCAGCCCTGAACTTCCTTGACGGCCTCCATCGCGACGAAGGTGGAGGTGCTGGCGACGTGCGGCAGGCTGGAGATGCGCTCGCCGAGCACGATGCGATAGCTGCGAATGTCCGACGTGCGCACCTTGAGCAGATAGTCGAAGCTGCTGGCGATCATGTGGCATTCCTCCACTTCGCGGATCTTGCGCACTGCGCGATTAAACGCCTCCAGCGCCTGCTCGCGCGTGTCCGACAGCTTGACCTCGACGAACGCGACATGGTCGAGCCCGAGCTTGGCCGGATCGACGACCGCGCGAAAGCCCAGGATATAGCCTTCGGCGACCAATCGCTTCAGCCGGACCTGGCACGGCGTCTTGGACAGCCCGACCCGCGCCGCGAGTTCGGTCACGGGCATCCGCCCATCCTCGACCAGCGCCGCGATGATCTTTACGTCGAATGGGTCCAGTCGACCGTCTGCAGCGCTCTTTTCGGACATTTCGGTGGTCCAGGTTCGATATTGAGGCCGGATTGCCTTTCGGAAGGCATATCAAAAGGCTGATTGCCACATCGCTTTGCGCTACGAAAGCGCGATATCGACCCTCGCGAAGGCCTCACCATGTCCGATGATACGCGCCTCGAAGCCCCGTTCGCGCACTTCGCGCCGCCGCTGCACGACCGGACGCCGCTGCGCCGCGCGATTACTGCGGCCTATCGGCGGCCCGAGCCGGAATGCGTCGCGGCCTTGCTCGCCGCCGCGGACGTGCCCGCCGCGACACGCGCCGCAGCGCGCGAGACCGCGCGCTCGCTCGTCACTGCATTGCGGGCGAAGCACCGTGGCACCGGCGTCGAGGGCCTGGTGCAGGAATATGCCCTGTCGAGCCAAGAAGGCATTGCCCTGATGTGCCTGGCCGAGGCGCTGCTGCGGATTCCCGACGATGCGACGCGCGACGCGCTGATCCGCGACAAGATCGCGACCGGCGATTGGAAGGCGCATCTCGGCGGTGGCCGCTCGCTGTTCGTCAATGCCGCGACCTGGGGGCTGGTGATCACCGGCAAGCTTACCGCCAGCGTCAACGACCAGGGCCTGTCGGCTGCGCTCACCCGCCTGATCGCGCGCGCCAGCGAACCCGTGGTGCGCCGCGCGGTCGATCTGGCGATGCGGATGATGGGCGAACAGTTCGTCACCGGCGAGACGATCGCCGAGGCGCTCACCCGCGCGCGCGCGATGGAAGCCAAGGGCTTCGGCTATTCGTACGACATGCTCGGCGAGGCGGCGACCACCGCGGCCGACGCGACGCGCTATTACGCCGATTACGAAGCGGCGATCCACGCGATCGGCAAGGCCTCGGCCGGACGCGGTATTTACGCGGGCCCGGGCATTTCCATCAAATTGTCGGCGCTCCACCCGCGTTATGCGCGCGCACAGGCCGAGCGCGTGATCGCCGAACTGCTGCCGCGCGTCGCCGCGCTGGCGGCGCTCGCCAAATCGTACGACATCGGGTTCAACATCGACGCCGAGGAAGCCGATCGGCTCGACCTCTCGCTCGATCTGCTCGAACGGCTCGCGCTCGACCCGGCGCTCGGCGGCTGGAACGGGCTCGGCTTCGTCGTCCAGGCCTATGGCAAGCGCTGCCCGGCGGTGATCGACTGGATCATCGACCTTGCACGGCGCGCGCAACGCCGGATCATGGTGCGCCTCGTCAAGGGCGCCTATTGGGATGCCGAGATCAAGCGCGCGCAAGTCGATGGCCTCGCCGATTTTCCGGTCTATACGCGCAAGCTCCACACCGACGTCGCGTATATCGCTTGCGCGCAGCGGCTGCTCGGCGCGCGCGATGCGGTGTTTCCGCAATTCGCCACCCACAATGCGCAGACGCTCGCCACGATCTATCAGCTGGCCGGGCCCGATTTCGTGCCCGGCGACTACGAATTCCAGTGCCTGCACGGCATGGGCGAGCCGCTTTATGCCGAAGTGGTCGGCGCGCAACAGCTCGACCGCCCGTGCCGGATCTACGCGCCGGTCGGCGTGCACGAGACGCTGCTCGCCTATCTGGTGCGGCGACTGCTGGAGAATGGTGCCAATTCGTCGTTCGTCAACCGCATCGCCGATCCCGCGGTCTCGATCGACGACCTCGTCGCCGATCCGATCGACGCGGTCCGCGCCATGCCGCATCCGGGGGCAATCCACGCGCAGATCGCGCTGCCCGGCGACCTGTACGGCGCGCGCGTCAATTCCGCCGGGATCGACCTGACCGACGAAGAGTCGCTCGCCAGGCTGACCGGGGCGCTGCAGGACAGCGCGGCGATCGACTGGATCGCGCAAAGCGCGCCGGAATTGGGCACGGCGCGGGCGGTGCGCAACCCGGCCGATCATCGCGATCACGTCGGCACGGTTCACGAAGTCTCCGAAGAGGATGCGCGCGCCGCCGCGACCCGCGCAGCCGCCAGCGCCTGGCCGGCAACGCCCGTGGCCGACCGCGCCGCCTGCCTCGAGCGGGCCGCGGACTTGCTCCAGGACCGCATGCCCGTATTGCTCGGCCTGATCGTCCGCGAAGCCGGAAAGTCGATCCCCAACGCCATCGCCGAGGTGCGCGAGGCGATCGACTTCCTGCGGTATTATGCGGCGCAGGCGCGGGGCACGTTCGGCGCGGAACAGATCGCGCTCGGCCCGGTGGCGTGCATCAGCCCGTGGAATTTCCCGTTGGCGATCTTCATCGGCCAGGTCGCCGCCGCATTGGTCGCGGGCAATCCCGTGCTCGCCAAGCCGGCGGAGGAAACGCCGCTGATCGCCGCCGAGGGCATCCGCATTCTCCACGAAGCCGGCGTGCCCGCCGACGCGCTCCAGCTCGTCCCGGGGGACGGGACGATCGGCGCGGCGCTGGTCGCCGCGGCCGAGACCAGGGCGGTGATGTTCACCGGCTCGACCCAGGTCGCGCGGCTGATCCAGGCGCAGCTTGCCGACCGCCTGTCGCCCGACGGCAGACCGATCCCGCTGATCGCCGAGACCGGCGGACAGAATGCGATGATCGTCGATTCCTCGGCACTGACCGAGCAGGTCGTCGCCGACGTGCTCGCCTCGGCGTTCGACAGCGCCGGGCAGCGCTGTTCCGCACTGCGCATCCTGTGCCTGCAGGAGGAGGTCGCCGACCGTACGCTGGCGATGCTCAACGGCGCGCTCAGCGAGCTCGCGATCGGCCGGACCGACGCGCTGCGGTGCGACATCGGCCCGGTGATCACCGCCGAGGCGCGCGACACGATCGAAGCGCATGTCACCGCGATGCGCGCGCGCGGCCTGTCGGTCGAGCGTCATGCCTTGCCGCAGGCGACCGCGCGCGGCACCTTCATCGCCCCGACGATCATCGAGCTCGACAGCATCGCCGACCTAAAGCGCGAAGTGTTCGGGCCGGTGCTGCACGTCATCCGCTATCGCCACGACGCGCTCGACGCGCTGATCGATTCGATCAATGCGACCGGCTACGGGCTCACCTTCGGCCTGCACACCCGGCTCGACGCGACGATCGCGCACGTCACGGCGCGCGTTCGGGCGGGCAATCTCTACATCAACCGCAACGTGATCGGCGCGGTGGTCGGCGTGCAGCCGTTCGGCGGCTGCGGTCTCTCCGGCACCGGACCCAAGGCTGGCGGCCCGCGCTATCTCGGCCGCCTGACCCGTCGCGCCCCGCATTTGCCCGATCAGCAGGCCGCCTTGCCCAATCCGGCCCTGGAGGCGTTCGCCGGCTGGCTCGCGGCCAGCGGCAATGCCGCGGCGGCCGCCATCGCGCGGGACTATGGCGTTCGATCGGGATTGGGCCTCGTGGGCGAGCTTGCCGGTCCGGTCGGCGAGCGCAATCTCTACACACTGCACGCCCGCGGGCATTTCCTGCTGAAACCAGCGACCAGCGCGGGGCTGTACCAGCAGATCGCGGTGGTGCTGGCGAGCGGCGGCACCGCCACGGTCGCCGACATGCCGCTGCCCGCCGACCTGCCGCCAAGCGTCGCCGAGCGGATCACCACCGCGGGCAACCGGCGCTTTGCCGGCGTGCTGGTGGAAGGCGATTCCGCGCGCGTCCGCGCTTGCACGCGCGAGGTGGCAAGCTGGCCCGGCCCGATCGCCCTGGTTCACGCCGCGAGCTCCGCCGAGTGCGCGACGACGCTCGCTTATGCGGTGGACGGGCTGCTCGAGGAAGTCTCGACCTCGATCAACACGACTGCCGCGGGCGGCAATGCCAGCCTGATGGCGATCGCATAGGTCGCAGCGCCGATCAGGCGGCCGTGAAGCGCTCGCGGCCGCCGACGATCGTCCGCAGCACCTTGACCGACTTGATCGCGTCGCCCGGCGTGGTCAGCAGATTGGCGTCGAGCACGGTCAGATCGGCGAGATAGCCCGGCTTGATCCGGCCGAGCTTGCCGTCCTGGAAACCGGCATAAGCGTTGTTGACGGTATAGGCGGTCAGCGCCTGCGCGACCGTCGTCTTCTGCCCCGGCAGCCAGCCCGCCGGATTCTTGCCGTCGATCGTCTCGCGCGTGACCGCGGCGTAAATCCCTTCTAGCGCGTCGAGCGGCCCGACCGGCCAGTCCGAGCCGAACGTCACCGTCGCGCCGCTGTCGATCAACGACCGGAACGCATAAGTGCCGCGCAGCCGCTCGGCGCCGATCCGCTCGACCGCCCAGCGCCCGTCGTCGATCGCATGGAACGGCTGCACCGAGGCGATGACCTGCTGCCGGGCGAAACGCGGGATCGCCGCCGCCGACAGATGCTGCGCATGTTCGATACGGAAGCGCCGATCGCGCGCGCCATTCTCGCGCGTCACGGCGGCGTACAGATCGAGCACGTCGTCGTTCGCGAGATCGCCGATCGCGTGGGTGGTGACATGCAGCCCGGCCTTGTCGGCGCCGGTGACGAAGCGCGTCAGGTCGGCGAGGCTGGTGACGCGCACGCCGCTCTGGTCATGCGCGTCGCTATACGGCTCGCGGAACACCGCGGTGCGCGAGCCGAGCGAACCGTCGGCCAGGGCCTTGACCGCGCCCCACCGCACCCAATCGTCGCCGCGCCCTTCCTCGGCGACGATCTTCGCCATCTTCGCCCAGTCGCGGATCGGCACGAAACAATAGAAACGCAGGTCGGTCTCGCCCTTGTGGCGCAAGCTGCGCGCAGTCTCGTATGTAGTCCAGTCGAACGGCTCGGGGGTATGGACCTGGGTGAAGCCATGGCTGAGCCCATGCGCGATGCCGTCGCGCATCGTCGCTTCGCGCTCGGCCATGGTCGGCACGGGGAAGACGCGCTCGGCCAGCGTCTTGGCATTGTCCTTCAGGATGCCGGTCGGCTCGCCCTTGGCATCGCGCACGATCACGCCGCCGGCGATATCGGGCGTGTCGCGCGTGATGCCAGCGAGTTTCAGCGCCGCGCCGTTGAGCAGATACATATGCAGATCGGTGCGCGGGATCGCGACCGGCGTGTCGCCGGTCGCGGCATCGATCCAGGCGCGAGTCGGCAATTGCCCGCCGAGGCGCTGCTCGTCCCAGCTGCCGCCGAAGATCCACTTGCCCGGCCGCGCGCGCGCCGCCTTGCCGAGCCGCGCCGCGAAATCGTCGATCGTCCTGGCCGACAGCAGATCGGGTTGCGACAGCGTCGCGCTCCCGATCAGGAAGTGAGTGTGATTGTCGATGAACCCGGGGGTGACGAACGCGCCCTTCAAATCGATCACGCGCGTGGTGCGCCCGATGGCGGCTTTGACCGCGCCGCTGCCCACCGCGACGATCCGGTCGCCGACCAGGCCGATCGCGTCGCTCATCGGTCGCTGCGGGTCGCCCGTCCACACCGTCGCGTTGACATAAGCGACGTCGAGTACGCGCTCGATCGCAAGCGCGCGGCCCATTGCGAGCCAGGCCATCGCGCCAGTCGCTCCACTCGCCAACACCGTCCGCCGATCGATCATCGTCATTCCTCCACCGATGCCCCGGCGTGCCAGAAACGGCGCGGTGCTGGACCCGCCAGTTTTTCGAACCTAGCGGAGCCAAGGGCGCCGCAGACTGGTCCTAGCCGATTTTGCGTGTTGGCGCTTGCGGCGCCGACTGCGCTGCTCAACTCTGGCCATCATGGAAATCCTACCACGCACATTCCGCCCCGCGGACGCCGGGCCACTCGCATGAGCGCTGCGTTCGAGCGCTTCGAAACCGGCGACGTGCAGGATCTCATCGCCGACTATCCGCTGGCATGGGTGCAGGCGCGCGATACGGGTGCGCAAAGCCTGTTGCCGCTGCTCGGCGAATATGACGCCGACGGGCGGCTGACGCATCTGCTCGGCCATATGGGGCGGTCCAATCCGCTGCACGCGCGGCTCGTCGCCGATCCGGCCGCAACGATCCTGTTCAACGGCCCGCAAGCCTATGTCTCGCCGCGCTATGCCGAGAAGCTCAACTGGGGTCCGACCTGGAACTATGCGCAACTGGCGATCACCGCCGAGATCGACTTCCTTCCCGAGCAGAGCGACCATGCGCTCGACACGCTGACCGCAGCGATGGAGGGCGACCGCTGGAGCGCACGCGACCTCGGCCCGCGCTATGCGGGCATGGCGGCGATGATCATCGCGTTTCGCGCGCGCGTGACCGTGCTCACCGGGCGCTTCAAGCTCGGCCAGGACGAGGGCGACCAGACCTTCGCCGCAATCCTGCGCAACCATCCCGACGCCGCGCTGGTGGCCTGGATGCGGCGCTTCGCGCGGGACCGCGAATGATCCGGCGGAGCGCGGTCCTGGTCGGCCTGCTCGCCACGCTGACCGCCGCGAGCGACCCGCGCCCGCGACAACCCGCCGGGCAGACGCTGCCTTTGAAACCGGCGCGGACGCTGCGGCTCGAAACGCACACCGGCACCTTCCTCGGCACCGATGTCTCGCGTGACGGGCGGAGCTTGCTGTTCGACTTGCTAGGCGATCTCTATTTGCTGCCGAGCAGGGGCGGCAACGCCCGGCAGATCAGCCAGGGCCTGGGCTATGACACCGGCGCCGTCTTCTCGCGCGACGGGCGCAGCATCGCGTTCGTCAGCGATCGTTCGGGCTCGGACAATCTGTGGGTCGCACGCGCCGATGGAAGCCATCCGCGGCAAGTCACCTTCGGTGCCGACGATTCCGTGCTGGTCCAGCCCGCGTGGAGCGCGGATGGCCAGTCGCTGTACGCCAGCCGCTTCCGCGCCGATCTGCAGAGCTACGAACTGTGGCGCTACACGCTCGCTGGCGACGCGACCTTGCTCGTGCCGGTCCGGCCCACGCCCGGTGCAGCACGATCGACATGGCGCAGCAGCCTCGGCGCGGTCGCCTCCGCCGACGGGAAATTTCTCTACGTCGCGCGCCATCTCGGCGGAGTCGATTTCGACGAGGTCGACGCCTGGACGATCGTCCGGCGCAACCTCGCGACCGGAACCGAGCAAACCATCATCGCCGGCACCGGCGGACGCGGTGCGGAACGCGAGACGGTCTTCGCGCCCGCCCTGTCGCACGACGGCACCAAGCTCGCTTATGCGACGCGCATCAACGGCGCGAGCCTGCTCCGGCTGCGCGACCTCGCCAGCGGCAGCGACCGCGCGCTGGCGCGGCTCGACGGCGACATGCTGCAAGCCTCGAGCTGGCAAGGCCTGAGCGCGCATTATGCCTTCACCCCCGACGACCGCGCGGTGATCTTCCCGCGCGATGGCGGCTTTGTCCGTGTGGCGTTGGCCGGCGGCGAGCAGCGGATTGCGTTCGACGCGGCGATGCGAGTCGATGTCGGCCCCCCGACCCGGGTCGCGATCCACGAGCCCGTGGGGCCGGTCGTCGCGCGGCTGATCCAGGCGCCGATCGCGTCGCCCGACACGCGCCGGCTCGCCTTTGCGGCGTTCGGGTCGATCTGGGTCCAGCCGCTCGGATCCTCCCGGCCGCCGCTCCGTCTGACGCAAGGGGATGCCGCGTCGCAGCCAGCATGGAGCCCGGACGGGCGCAGCATCGTCTTCGTCACGTGGAGCGACGCAGCCGGCGGGCGGGTTTGGACCGTTCCCGCCGATGGATCGACGGCGGCGACGCCGGTCGCGGTGCCGCCGGCATATTACAGCTATCCCGTCTTCACCCGTGATGGCGCGACGATCCTCGTCGCCCGCTCGGCCGCCGCGGCGCGCCAGGCCACGAATTTCGAATATGGCGTGCTGCACGAGTCGGATCTGGTCGCGATCGATGCGAAATCGGGCACGACGCGGACCGTCACGCACGGCAATATCGGCGGCCGCCCGCACTTCACGACCGCCGCCGGCACCGTCCATCTTCTGTCCGATCGCGGGCTGATCCGGGTCGACCTGGCGAGCGGGGCGCAGACGCTGGTCGCGCAAGTCAAAGGCGCCGGCTGGTATTTCCAGGAAGGCACCGCCGCTGCGACCGACCTGAAGATCAGTCCCGACGGCAAATGGCTGGTCGCGCAGAGCGTGCAGCAGCTGTATCTGCTGCCGGTTCCGGCGCCCGGCACGACGATCGATCTCACCGAGCCCGCGACCCCCGGTAGACGACTGACCGGCATCGGCGCCGACACCGTCGAATTCGGCGCCGGCGGCACGCTCGACTGGTCGGTCGGCGCGACCTTCCAGCGCTGGCCGCTGGATGGACTGGCATCGGGCGCGCCAGCGGTGCCGCGCGACAGCGTCCGGGTCCACGTCGCCCTGCCCCGCGCGGTTCCCGCTGGCACGCTGGTGCTGCGCGGTGCCCGCGTACTGACGATGGCCGATCACGACCGCGTGATCGACCGCGCCGACATCGTCGTGACGGGCGACCGCATCGTCGCGGTCGGCGCGCAGGGCATGGTCGCGATCCCGCCGGGCGCGACGATCCGCGACGTGAGCGGCAAGACGATCCTGCCCGGCTTCGTCGACGAGCACGACCATATCGCCGAAGTCCGCCGTGACGTGCTTGGGCTCGACAATTGGGGTCTGCGCGCGCGGCTCGCCTTCGGCGTGACCACCAGCTTCGACCCTTCGACGCTCAGCCTCGACCAGCTCGCCTATCAGGACCTGCTCGACGCGGGACTGATGCTCGGCCCGCGGCTGCGCTCGACCGGGCCGGCGATCTTCGCGATGAACCGCTTCGCTTCGCTCGACGAAGTGCGCGCGGTGCTGCGCCGCTATCGCGACGCGTATGGCCTCTCGAACATCAAGCAATATCGCAGCGGCGACCGGCGGGTGCGGCAATGGGTCGCGATCGCCGCGCGCGAGCTCGGGCTGCAGCCGACGACCGAAGGGGCGCTGGCGATGAAGCTCGACGTGTCGCAGATCCTGGACGGATTCGCCGGCAACGAACATGCGCTCGCCGCCGCGCCGCTCGGGCACGACGTGATCGACCTGCTGGTCGCGCAGCATACCGGTTACTCGGCCACGTTGATGATCACCAACAGCGGCTATCCCGCCGCCGACTGGTTCGCCTCGCAGCGCGATCCGAGCGCCGATGCCAAGCTACGCCGGTTCTGGCCGCCCTCGGCGATCGCGCAGAAACTCGGCGGGCGCATTTGGCACCCGCTTGCCGACCAGCGCTTTCCCGCAATCGCCGCCGACGTGGCGCGCGTGGCACAGGCCGGCGGGCTGATCGGCATGGGCGCGCATGGCGAATTGCCCGGCATCGGCTTCCATTACGAATTGCAGGCGCATGTGCTGGGCGGAATGCGGCCGATGGCGGTATTGCACGCCGCGACCGCCGGGTCGGCCGAAGTGATCGGCCGGCTCGCCGATCTCGGCACGATCGCGCCGGGCAAGCTCGCCGATCTCGTCCTGCTCGACGCCGATCCGCTGGTCGACATCGCGCATACGCTCGACATCGCGTCGGTGATGCGCGGCGGGACGCTCTACGATGGCGCAACGCTTGCCGAGCAATGGCCAGTCGCCGCGCCGGCGCCCGTGCCATGGTTCGCAACACCCGGTCCCGCCCAGTGGCTGCCCGCGCCCTCGCCGCTCGAAAAGGAACTGCTCGACCGCTAGGGCGCTGTGGGATTGCCGATCCGAACTGGTCCCCTATTATAGGCAGGTATCGGAAGGACTGACGGGCCAATGCTGCGACCGTGGAAGATGACGCTGGGCCGGATCGACCCGGCGCTGAAGACGCCGCTCTATCTCCAGATCGTGCGCGCGATCATCCACGAGATCGAGCGTGGCCGGCTCCCGCCGCAAGCATTCCTGCCGAGCAGCCGCGAGCTGGCGACGATCCTCGGCGTCAATCGCAAGACCGTGGTGCTCGCGTATGAGGATCTGATCGCGCAAGGCTGGCTGACATCGGATGGGACGCGCGGCACCGTCGTCGCCGACTTGCTCACCGAAAACCGCAAGCCCCCCGCCCGTCCGGCCTTGCCGAGCGGCACCACCGCCCCGGAATATCGCTTCCGCGCACCGCCCGAACGCCCGCTCGCTTTGCCCGGCGGCAAGGGACTGAAGCTCGACGAGGGCGCGCCCGACGGCCGGCTGTTCCCGGCCGACATCCTGTCGCGCGCGTATCGCTCGGCGATCCAGCGCGCCAGTCGCGACAACCGGCTGCAATATCGCGATCCGCGCGGCTCGCCCCGCCTGCGCGAAGCGGTGGCGGTGATGCTGCGCGGCGAGCGCGGCCTCGCGGTGACCGCCGACGACATCTGCATCACGCGCGGCAGCCAGAACGGCATCTATCTCGCCGCGCGCACCTTGCTGTCGCCCGGCGACACCGTGCTGGTCGAAGCGCTGACCTACGAGCCCGCGGTCGCCGCCTTCACCGATCTCGGCGCCAGGATCGTCTCGATCGGGCTGGACGAGCTCGGCGCCGACGTCGAGGATATCGAGCGCGCGTGCCGCAAGCACCGCGTGCGCGCGATCTTCCTGACGCCGCACCACCAATTCCCGACCACCGTCGCGCTGCGCCCCGAGCGGCGGCTGCGCGTGCTCGAGCTCGCGCGGCAATTCGGCTTCGCGGTGATCGAGGACGATTACGACCACGAATTCCATTTCGAATCGCAGCCGCTGCTGCCGATGGCGAGCTACGCACCGGGTCGCGTCATCTATGTCGGGTCGTTGTCGAAGCTGATGCTCCCGACGCTCCGCATCGGCTACATCGCCGCCCCGCGCGAATTCATCGATGCCGTCGCGCATGGCGTGTCGCTGACCGACGGGATGGGCAACACGCTGACCGAGGATGCCGCGGCAGAGCTGATCGACGAAGGCGAATTGCGCCGCCACGCGCGCCGCACGACGCAGATCTACGCCAGGCGGCGCCAGGCCTTCGACCAGGCGCTGTCGAGCATCTTCGGAGATGCGGCCACGTATCGCGTGCCCGATGGCGGGCTCGCTTTCTGGGTGCGCTTCCGCGACCGCGCCTTGCTTGACCGGATCGAGGGCGCGGCGTCCGAGCATGGCTTGCGGCTCGCGACCTCGGCTTCGTTCGCGACGAGCGACGATGCGCCGCGCGGCCTGCGGCTCGGTTTCGCCAGCCTTACCGAGGTCGAGGCGGTGCGCGCGCTGACCTCGCTAGCGGCGGCCGGCGGCATTGTCGTGCCGCGGCACGCGGTTCCACCGGTGTTGGTCCCCACAACATCGTAAGACTGGATGTTTGTGCGGAACCAATCTGGCCGGACGTTACAGTTCTAGGACAGCCAGGACGGCCCAAAGGGTCGCGGGCGCCCGCAGGAAGGTTCGGACACTTGCGAGTCGGCACCTTGGGGGCCGGTTCGGCGTACAAAGGGAACGCAGCTGATGATCAAGAGACTTCTCGGTTCGACCGCGCTGGCCGGCGCCACAATGCTGGCGATCGGCGCGACGCCGGCTTTCGCCCAGGACGCGGCCAACGCCACCTCCGACGCGCCCGTCGCGGCAAACTCGGTCGGCAACAGCTCGGACGACATCGTCGTCACCGCGACCAAGCGGCGCGAGACGCTACGCGACATCGGCATGCCGATCAGCGCGGTGACGGGCGAGCAGCTCGCCAAGGCCAATGCCAACAGCCTGTCGGACTATATCGTGCGGCTGCCCGGCGTGGTGTTCAACGATTATCAGCCCGGCGTGTCCGAAGTCATCATCCGCGGCATCTCGGCCACGACCTATCACGAGCAGGGCCAGACCACGACCGGCTATTACCTCAACGAAATCCCGCTGGTCGAGCCGGGCTTCCCGATCGGCATTCCCGACGTCGACACGTTCGACCTCGACCGGGTCGAAGTGCTGCGCGGGCCGCAGGGCACGCTGTTCGGGTCCTCGGCGCTGGGCGGCCTGATCAACTATGTCGTCAAGACCGCCGACCCGAGCGGCATCCACGCCGCCGCCGAGGGGTCGGTCGGCTATACCGATCACGCCAATGGCCAGGTCAATTATTCCGGCAAGGCGATGATCAACGTGCCGATCATCAAGGACATGCTCGCGGTGCGCGTGATGGCGCTGCAGCGGTTCGACGCCGGCTATACCAACAATCTCGCCACCGGCGAAAAGGGCAGCAACGATTTCCGCGAGCGCGGCTTGCGCGGGTCGGTGGTGTTCACCCCGGTCGACGGGACCAAGATCACCTATCTGTCGACCTATGAGGACACCAAGCTCGACGACCAGACCTATCTCAGCTCGATCCAGAACCTCACGCGCAGCGGGATCGCGCATGACGAGCCGCAAAAGACCAGTTTCTTCCTCAACTCGCTGCGGCTCGACCAGGATCTCGGCTTCGCCAACCTGACCGTGTTCGGCTCGGTCGACCAGAAGACCAACTTCACCCAGTTCGACGCATCGTATGACGGGTTCCTCAACGGTCACACCACCGGGCCGCTGGCGCCGCTTGCCTACACGCACGCGCGCGCCAACATCAAACAGGGCGAAGCGCGCCTGGCCTCGTCGGGCAACGGCCCGTTCCGCTGGCTGGTCGGCGCGAGCTACATCGTCGCCAAGAAGTTCAGCTATGACGAGACGATCGCGCCCGGCGCCTCGGCCTATATCGACGCCAACCCCGGCATCATCACCGACCGCGTGACCTATCCGATCGTCACCGGTGCCGCGCTGGCGCCGGGCGACCGCGTCTACGGCTATATCTCGGACACGCTCAACCGCGATTTCGGGGTATTCGGCGAGCTGTCGTTCCGCCCGATCCCGGCGGTCGAGATCACCGCCGGCGGCCGCTTCTACAGCAATGAAGCCAAGGGCACCGTCACCAACCAGCGCGGCTATACCAGCCAGAGCTATGTCGATGCCACGGGCACGCTCGACAAGAAGGAAAACGGCTTCACACCCAAGGCGACGCTCACGCTGCGCCCGGTCAAGGGCGTCCTCGCCTACCTGACCTATTCGAAGGGCTATCGCATCGGCGGGATCAACCCCAATGCCGGGCTGGTGACGGGCATTCCGCTGGCCTATGAAAGCGATCATGTCGACAATTACGAAGCGGGCGTGAAGTTCGGCCTGCTGCACGACCGGCTGCTGATCGACGCTACGGTGTTCACGATCGACTGGGGCAACATTCAGGCCCGCGAATTCGGCCCTGCCCCGAATTATTATTCGTACGTCATCAACGCAGCGAGCGCCAACGTGACCGGCGTGGAATTCTCGGGCACGGCCAAGCTGACGCGCAACCTCGCCTTCAATTCCAACGTGACCTATCAGGAGGCCGAGCTCACCGCCTTCCTGCCCTATGCGTTCACCGCCGGCGGCGGTTATGCCTCGGGCTCGACGCTGCCGGGTTCGTCGAAATGGTCGGTATCCAACAATCTGACGCTCGATTTCCCCGAGATGAAGATCGCACCGGCCTTCGAGATCGCGCACCGCTATATTTCGAGCGCCCCGGTCGCCTTCGGCAACCCGACCTATCGCGGCGGGTTCAGCCTGTTCGACGCGCGCGCCTCGGTGACGGTGATGGAGAAGCTGCGCGTGATGGCCTATGCCAACAACATCCTCAACAAGAAGGGCCTGCTCAACGGGCCGTTCGCCGACCAGACCACCCCGGCCTTCTCGATCACGCGGCCACGCACGATCGGCCTGCGGATGGACGTCGGGTTCTAAGGATCGGCACGAACCCCACCGCCTTCGTCATGCCGGGCTTGTCCCGGCATCCACCGTGCCGCACGTTTCAGGACAGAGCGGTGCGGACGACGGTGGCCCCCGGGACGAGCCCGGGGTGACGCATCAAGTGACAGGACGACCGAACATGTTTTCTCTCCGGAATCCTGTCGCCGCGATCACCGCCGCTCTGCTGCTCGCCGGCACCGCGCCGGTGCACGCTGCGCCCGCCGCTGCGCCACCGATCACGGCGGATGCGGGCGGCCCGGTCGCCCCGGCCGACATCATGGCGCTGCGCGATATGCGCGCGCTTGAGATGTCGCCCGACGGCAAGACCGTGCTGTTCACGGTCCAGGCGCAGATGTCGACCTTCAGCCCCGACCAGCGCACGATCTGGAGCGTACCGACCGATGGCAGCGCACCCGCGCGACGCTTCATCACCAGCGCCGGCGCCGACGATACGCCGCATTGGTCGCCCGACGGCCGCTGGGTGGCGTTCCTGTCGGATCGCAAGAACCCGCTGGCGAGCGCGCGTCCGACCGGCCTGAGCTTCACCTCGGATCTCGACTCGGCCGAGCGCACCGGCGTCGGCACGCGGCAAATGTGGCTGATCGCGCGCGACGGCGGCGAGGCGGTGCCGCTGACCGCTGTGCCCGAGGATGTCGGCGACTTCGCCTGGTCGCCCGACGGCAAGCAGATCGCCTTCCTCAGCGCAGATCCCGCAAGCGCGGCCGAGAAGGCTGATCAGGCCGCCAAGCGCGACTGGGTCGAAATGGACACGACGCGCCACTTCACGCGGCTGTGGCTGCTCGATCTTGCCGGACACAGCGCGCGACGGATCTCGCCCGCCAATCTGAACGTCGCCGATTTCGCCTGGTCGCCCGACGGCAAGCGCATGGCGGTGCGCGTCGTCGATACCGGTGCGATCAACGACTTTTTCTATCACGCCCACATCGCCTTGCTCGACCTGAACACCTGCCTGGTCGGCAAGGCGCTGATCGACCATGCCGCCAGCGCGCCGGCCTGGGCGCCCGACGGCAAGGCGATCCTCGCCGGCGTGATCCGCACGCCCGGCTTCATCGGCGGCGGCGTGCGCCGCTACGATTTCCGCAGCGATACGGTGGCGGCACTGGCCGACGACCATCCCGGGTTGCTGACCAATCTGCATTGGGCGCCCGATGGCCGCTCGATCGTCGCATTGTCCTTCGAACAGACTCGTTCGAAACTGGTGCGGATCGGCCTCGACGGGCATGTCGGCCGGCTCGCCGAGCTGCCGGGCGAAGCCGCCGATCTCGCGATCAGCCGGGACGGCCGACGCATCGCGGTCGCCCTGTCGAGCCCGGATCGCCCGGCCGACGTCTGGACGATCGACGGTGCGAAGCTGCGCCCGATCACCACGATCAACCCGCAGGTCGCGGCATGGAAGCTCGGCCAGGTCCGGCAAGTGTCGTGGGTCAACAGCAAGGACGGCAAGACGATCTACGGCGTGCTCGTCACGCCGCCCGGCTATGTCGCCGGCACGCCGATCAAGACCGTGGTGCAAATCCATGGCGGCCCGGAATGGGCGTGGTGGTCGGGCTGGCTCGGCAGCTGGCACGAATGGGCGCAAATGCTGGCGACGCATGGCTATGCCGTGCTGCTGCCCAACATCCGCGGATCGGACGGCCAGGGCACGGCCTTTGCGCGCGCGGTCGGCACCGACTGGGGCGGGATGGACTATCAGGACGTGCTCGACGGCGTCGACATGCTCGTCGCGCAGAAGATCGCCGATCCGGCGCGGCTCGGCATCGGCGGGTGGAGCTATGGCGGCTTCATGGCGGCCTGGGCCGTCACGCATGGCGATCGTTTCAAGGCGGCGGTGGTCGGCGCCGGCCCGACCGACATGACCGCGATGGCGCGGATCACCGATACGCCCGATTTCACCACCGGCTATTTCGGCGAACCCTCGGCCCATCTCGCCGAGCTCGACCGGACCTCGTCGATGCGGTCGCTGGAAAAGGTCGCGACGCCGGTACTCGTCCTCCATGGCGAGCAGGACACGCGCGTGCCGATCACGCTCGGTCTCGAATTCTATCGCGGGCTCACAGTGCTCGGCAAGCCAGCGACGATGGTCCGCTATCCGCGCGAACCGCACTGGTTCCACGAGCCCGAACACCAGGCCGACGTGCAGCGCCGCGTGCTCGCCTGGTTCGACGATCATTTGTGACGGATCGACCCCGGCGCGACGCGCGGCGGCTTGCGGCCCAACGCGGAACACGCTTCACGGCCGAGCCGTGCGGTAGCGCTCGACCAAGGCGCGCTGACGATTGTCGGTCGAGACCTGCCGCCCTTCGATGATCACCGCGACGGCATTGGTCGCCGGTTCGAGCGGATCGCCGTCCCACACCACCAGATCGGCGGGCGACCCGGCGGCGATCGTCCCGGGTCCGCCGCCCCACAAGGCGCGCGGCGTCACCGTCAGCGCCCGGAGCGCCGCATAATACGGCAGCCCGTTGGCGACCGCGAGGCCGGCGCCGGTGCGCAGCGCGAGGCCAGCGTTGAGCGTCTGCTCGATCGCCCCTCCGCTCAGCCCGAAGGCGATCCGCACCCCCGCCTTCGCCAGCAGCGCCGCGGCATCGAGACGATTGCCGAGCGCATCGAATGACACCGGCATGTTGGCTTCCGGATCGAGCACGACCGCGACGTCCGCCTTCGCCAGCACATCCGCCGCGCGCCACGCTTCGGCGCCACCGATGATGATCAGGCGGATATGATGCCGCGTCGCGAACGCTGCCGCGACCCGGACGTCGCTCTCGCGATTGGTGAACAGCGCCAGCGGGATCGTCGCATCGACGATCGGCGGATGCCCCTCGACGCGCTTGCCCTCGGCCTCGGCATAGGGTTTTTCGATCAGCTGCCATTGCGCCGCGCGCGATCCGATATCCTTCCACTGCCCGCCGCCGATCACCGCGACCTGCGCCGCGCGGGCATGGTCGAGAACGTCGCTGCCGGGGCGCAGCCGGATGTACGCCGCCAGTCCGGCGAAGGGCGGTATGTCGGACTTGGACGGATAGCTCAGCGCGCCGGTCAGCCCGTCGGCACGCGCCAGCGCGACCGCGGCGGAATTGCCATTGAGCGCCTGCGCCACGTCGAACTCGGTGCCGACGAGGCGCGTCTCCGATGCCTCGTCGCGCGTGCCGGCCGCGCTGCTGACCTCGACCAGCCCCAGTTGCGTCGCGGCGTTGACCAGCCCCGGCGTGACCGGGTGGCCCGCCGCATCGATCACGCGTGCCCCCGCCGGGGCGCCGCCATGCGGGACGACCGAGACGATCTTGCCGTCGTCGATCACCACCGTCGCGTCCTCGACCGGTGTCTCGGCGGCCATCGTCCACGCCGTGGCATGGACGATCGCGAGCGGCTCGGCGCTGGCGGCGGCGGGCAGCAGCACCGCCGCGAGGATCGACACGATCTTCATGGATGGGGGCTCCCGGTCCGGCCAAGCTCGAAGTCCGAGTTCGAGTGCAGCGGCGGACTGGCGCGATCATAGGCGACCGCGCCGTCGATCACGACGAGATCGGCGCGGGTGTAGATGCTGAACGGATTGCCCGACCACAGCACCAGATCGGCGTCATAGCCCGGCGCCAGCGTCCCGATCCGGTCGCCCAGCCCCAGCACGCTCGCCGAATTGCTGGTGATCCAGCGGATCATCCGTTCGGGCGGGACGTCGATCCCGGCGGCCCGCCCCGCCCCGCCCGCCTTGGCCGCCTCGATGTTGAGCCGCTGCCCGGATTGCGGCGAATCCGAATGCAGCACCACGCACACCCCGGCACGATCGAGCAGCGGGGCATTGGCGCGCACCGCGTCGAGCGCCTCCATCTTGTAGCCCCACCAATCGCCCCACACCGCCGCGCACGTCCCCGCCGCGCGCAGCAGATCCGGAATCTTGTACGCCTCGACCGCATGGTGGAACGATCCGATGCGGAAGCCGAACTCGCGCGCGACCGACAGCATCGTCGCCATGTCGTCCGAGCGATAGCAATGCATGTTGATGCGGATGTCGCCCGCCATCACGCCGAGCAGCGTCTCCATCTTCAGGTCGCGCTTGGGCTGGACCTGCGCGCGACCCGCGGCGAAGCGTTCGCGCGCCGCCTGATAGTCGCGCGCGTCGCTGAACGCCTGGCGGATATAGGCCACTTCGCCCTGCCGGCTGGTCGGGCCGCGCTTGGCGTCGGCATCCTCGCTCTTCGGATTCTCGCCGCACGCCATCTTGATCCCGGCGGGCGCACCGGGGAACTTCATCGCCGCCACCGTCGTCGCCGGGATCGGGTGGACGATCACGCTGCGGCCGCCGAAGATCGGACTCGATCCCGGCAGGATCTGCTGCGTCGTCACTCCGCCCTCGAGCGCGCGCGAGAAAGCGGTGTCCTGCACGTTGACCGCGGTCTCGATCCAGGTGTCGGCGACATTGGGGTCGTCGAGTTCGCTGACGTCCGAGGACTCGCCGTCGATGTCGGTGAGCGGCTGGACATAAGTGCCGTTATGGCTGTGGACGTCGATCACCCCCGGCGTAACCCAGCGGCCATGCGCGTCGATCACGCGCGCGCCGGCGGTATGCGCCAGTTGCTGCCCGATCGCGACCACGCGCCCATCGCGGACCAGCACTTCGCCGTCGGCGATCCGCGCCCCCGCGCCGTCGAGGACGATGGCGTGCATGATCAGCAAGTCCGAGCGCGGCAGCGGGCGGTAGGTGCTGGGAAAGGGATCCGCCTTCCACGGCGCCTCCCGCCCGACGGCACGATGCGCGGGCGCGGCGCCACTTGGCGCCAGGCCGATCGTGGCGAGGCCGAGCAGGCCAGCCACGTGCAGCAGATGCGATCGGAAACGCGCCACGGTCCGACCTGCCATCACCGCATTCCCCTCGTCGTCCCGCCGGACCTCATCCTTGCGATACGCAGCCCCTGCGCAAGTTCCAAACGGAAGAAACGCGGTGGGCCAACCTGAGAGGGGAGCGCCAACGGATCGTCGCAATCCGCGTGGTTACTTCGCGGCGGCCGCGGGATGCTCGGCGCGCCAGGCATCGAGCTTGGCGAGCCATTGCGCCGCGCTCAGCGGCCCGTAAGCCTTGGTGTCGGTGTGCGACGCGATCTGCTCGCGGATGCGCAGATAATAAGCCGGGCCGCTCTCCATATTGAGCGCCCTGGACTTCGCGTCCATCGCCGCTTGCTGCGCCTTGGTCGGGACCGCATGGGTCTCCGGCTTGAACAGCAATACGTCCCAGTCGGCGCCGTCCTCGTGGGTGAAGATCTGGATCGGGGGCTGCCCGCCCGCCTTGGAAACCTCGTCCGCGCGCGCGATGTCGCGAATAAAGGCTTCCTGCTTGCCCGGCGCCAGCTTGAAGATTTCGAAATAGGCTTCGGGCCACGGCGCATCCGCCGCGACCGGTGTCGGCGCATCTTTCGCTACCGACACCGTCGCGAAGGAAAGCGCCCCGCAGGTCGCACCCAACAGAATCTTGAACATCGTCATCGGTCTCTCCCTTAACGCGGCAAACATCGCAGGCGATGCGCGATCCGGAACATCCAGTTTCACAAATGCGGCAGGACCAGTCCGCGGCATCGCGCAACGGCAAGACCGTGGCCGACGCCCCGGACGAACCATATCGTCGATTTGACGGGTGCGCGGACGTCAGCTCGACCTGTCCGCCCCGCTCGGGAAAGTTCAGAACGCGCGGGTGACGCCGACCTCGGTGGCCGTGCGCGTATAGTCGTACAATGGGAGGCTGGAGGCGTTCCGCTCGTAGCTGATCCGCACATAGGGCGAGAAGGCACCGATCTTGATCTGTCGGAACGTCGCCCCCGCGCGCGCCGTCAGCAACCATTCGCGCCGCCGGTCGCCGAACAGGAACAGCGCGGCATCGCCCTCGGTGCGACGCACGCCGCCGGAAACGAACAGCGTGGTGCGCCCAAGCTCGCGCCACCCGAGCGCCGACATTCCCCCGGCCGTCGTGGCATATCCCGGATCGCGAGCGGTTTGCCGCGTGAACGAAACGCTGACGCTGGCGCCCGCCTTTGCGGACAAGGCGCGCTCGATCGACACGCTCACATCGCCGATGGACCCGTCCTGCAGATCGTTGTGCCGATAGGTCGCCTTGCTCGCGCTGCCGCTGACCACCAGCTGCGCGCGGCGGCCAAGCACGTGCAGCCAGTCGAGCGAGGCCGCATCGGTATGGGCGTACAGGGTGTTGCCGTACCAGCGCCAGGTTCGACCGATCGACGGACTGAACCGATCCTGCTGGCGCTGCCATTCGAGACCGATCAACGCCGTGCCGGAAATGTCGTCGAAGCGCGATGCGCGGTACAGGTTCGCGAGGCCCGACAAGCGTGGAACGAGCGACAGACCGTCCGCCAGCGCGAGCCGCGCATAGCCCTGTCCCGCCAAGCGCAGTCCCACACCGGACTGGGCACGCGCATCGTCCGAAAGCGTCAGCGGCGCGATGATGGTATCGAGCGTTCGCACCTGCGTTGCACGGTTGATGTTGCTGTCCGGCGCCAGCGCCACCTCGAACGACCCGCCGAACGCCTTACGCGATCGCAGGATCTGATCGAACTGGCCGACCGTCGCGGCGACCGACCCGGGCAGGCCCGTCGCCTGCGCCTGGCGGAGCTCGCGGCGCGCGGCGCGCTCGTCGCCAAGCGCCGCCAGCATGCGCGCCAGTTCGAGCCGCGCGCGCGCCGCGGTGGGCTGTTCGTCGAGCAAGTTGCGAAAGGCGAGCGCTGCCTCGCGGTAGCGCCGCAGGTCGGCGAGCATCATGCCTTTGCGAAACCGCGCTTCCGCCCGCACGTCGCCGTTGGGATCGTGCGCCAGCGCATCGTAGAAGGCGATGGCGTCGTCGAACCGGTCGGCCGCGCGGGCGCGCTCGGCGAGCAGGAACATATCGACCGGCGACACGTCCTTCAGCCGCGTCGTCGCCGGCGCGGCCTGCCCCGCCGCTGGCGCAGCGAGCGCCAGCGTCATCACGGCGATCACGGGCGCTTGGCTATCGCCACGCCAGTGATGCTCGCATACCCCGCCGCGCTGCCGGCCGGGCTTTGCAACGCGAAGGGTCCGGCGATTTCCTCGCCGTCAGGCCCGTAGAATTGCGAACTGATCTGCCCGACGGTCTGGCCGCCGCGTGTGATGTCGGCCGTGCTTGCCGCGGAATAACCGAGCTTGCCGGCGAAATCGAAGCTGCCGAAATCCACCGCAGCGCCCCCCGCCGGCGCGCCCGCCATCGCCAGCGCCCCGGTAAAACTCTGCTTGCCGAAATCCACGTCGAACTGCGAGGAGCCCTTCACGTCGAAGCGCGCAGTCGTCGTCGCGGCAGTGCCATACAGGATCCCGGCATAATGGCCCGTCCCCGTCTTGCCCGACAGCAACCGCGCGGGTGTCGAAAGCCCGTAGGCGAAATATTGATCGACCGGCTGCTTGCCCGTGCCGAAGCTCACATTCGTCGACCAATGGCCGAAGCTGGCATAGGTCAGCGCCAGCTCGCTATTCCCCGATCCCGGTTTGTAGAGTTCGAGCGTGACGTCCTGACTGTCGTAGGAGCTGCTGAACGTCTTGCGGTAGGTGGTGAAGTTCGCCTTTGTGCCGGCGACCTTGTCGGCGATGGTGAACTGACCGCCGTAAAGATCCGACGTCGGCGGGGAATATGTGAAGGTCTCGGCATTCTGCCAGTTGAGCTGGCCCACGCTGTTGTACGGGAATTGCGTGTAGAACAGCTGCGGCTGGGTCAGGTTGGTCAGCGTGAGGTTCGCCGGCGTGGCGCTGGTGTCGCGCTCACCCGTGAACGATCCGGCTACGGCGAACCCGTCGACACCATTGGCGCTGAAGCTCGCGCCCAGTTCCTGGGCGGTCGGTCCGTAGAAGCGACCATTGAGGGCCCCGCCAGCGCTGCCATATTGTCCCCCGTACAAGGCGTTGCCCGAGAAGGTGTTGCTGGACGACAGATGGCCGGCCGCGATCAGGTCGATGCCACCGCCCACGATGCCGCGGCCGGTTACCAGCCCCGTCTCGGTATTGTAGGTTTGCGCCGAGAATATGCCGGCGGCGAAATCGACGCTGAACGTTCCTTGGCCTTGGAACGACAACGGCTCCTGGCCGGGCTTCGACACGAAGCCGAACGCATCGATACGAAACGCGGCGGTGCCGGTGCGCGGCACCGCCGCTACGTCGCTCGGCAGGCCATAGGTGAAGGTCGCGTAATTGGTATCCTGGCGCGTGCCCGTCACCACATTGTGTTGCCAGAAACCCAGGCCGACATATTGCGTCGCCTGCGTGCCGGTAAAGGGCACCTTCACCAGGGTCAGATAGTCGCGGTTGGTCCCGTCGGTCTTCTGATACAGCGTTTCGGCCTGGGGATTGGCGGCACCGGCCGGGATGTCCGCCGGGGTGAACGTCTGGCTGCGACCGGCGACCGACACGGTGTAGCCCTGGCTCTTGGCATCGTAGCTGATCGTCAACGTGCTGCCGCTGCTGGTGCCCGAGATGCCCGTCTTCGTCGTCAGATCGAGCGCGACGGACGCGGTCGCGGCGTCGTTCGCGAACGACTGGCTGTATTGCAGGTTCGTCAGGGAGGTATTGGTCGGAGTCGGTGGCGGCGGCGTGTTGCCGGCGCTCTGCGGATCGCTGCTTCCGCCACATCCCGCCAAAGCCAGGATCGCGACCGATCCGATCACCGTTGCCAAATTTCGCATTGTGCTCCCCCGAACGGCCTTCCCCAGCCGTATCGACCGATCTCTAGCATCTGCCGTGCCGGCCGCCAGTAAATACTTGAACTATAAGCACTCGATCAGCGCCGATGCCGTTGACGAGGCGGATCGGCGCGCGGGCTATGATCGCACCGCGCCATTCTTGTTGCATTCGCGTGACGATGCTGCATCCTCCGCCATGTCGGCGTTCGGGGACGGCGCAAAAACAAAAAATGCGTGCGGGAGAGGATCGACTCGAGTTTTGAAGTGGGGCGCGCGTGTCGGTCAGAGCGAAACTGGATTGGTTCAAGACAACGATATTGCCGCATGAGGCCGCGCTGCGGGGCCGCTTGCGCCGCGTGCTGCCGCGTCGCGACGATCTCGACGATCTCGTCGCCGAGGTGATGACGCGGGCCTATGCGACGGTCGACTATGCGCAGTTCACCGCCGGGCGCGCCTATCTGTTCCAGATCGCGCGCAACCTGATCATCGACGAGGCGCGCCGCGCCAAGATCGTCGCGTTCGACCAGATCGCCGACGTCGACCTGCTGATGGACCACCGGTCGGCCGAGCGGATGCTGCAGGCGCGCGACGAATTGCGCCGGCTCGAGGAAATCATCGACACGCTGCCGATCCAGTGCCGCCGCGCCTTCATTCTGCGGCGCGTGCATGATAAATCGGTCCGCGAGATAGCAGAAGAGATGGGTTTGTCCGTTTCTACGGTAGACAAGCATATCGGTCGCGCGACGATCCGCGTAATGCAAGCCATCGGGCAGTTTGAGGATTTCGGTTTTGAGCGGTCGCTACGGCAGCGCGGAGGAGCGGCAGGCGATCGAGGAAGAAGCGGCACGTCTGTACCTCAAGGCACGTGAAAGCGACGCCGAGCCGGATTGGGACACCGCATATTCCTGGGTCGAGCTGAACCCGGCGCACGGCGTCGCCTTCGCCAAGGCCGAGGCCGGGTGGGAGCTGACCGATCGCCTGCGCGAGCGCGCGCCGCCGGTCGGGCCCGAGGCGATTGCGGGCCCGGCAGGACGGTTCGAGGCGCTGTTCAGCCGCCGCGCGATGGGCGCCTTGCTCGCCGCGACCCTGATCGGGACGGTCGGGACGGTCGCGATCCAGAAATGGGCGGTGGTCGACCGCTATCGCACCGCGATCGGGCAGGAGCGCGCCTTCCGGCTGCAGGACGGCAGTATCGTCCGGCTCAATACCGACAGCGCGATCGAAGTCGCCATGCAGAACGACCAGCGCTTCGTGCGCTTGCTGAAGGGCGAAGCGCGCTTCGACGTCGCGCACAATCCCGCGCGCCCGTTCATCGTGCGCGCCGGCGATTCGACGCTGCGAGCGGTCGGCACCGCCTTCAACGTGCGGCTTCGCCCGGAACTGACCGAACTGACCGTGATCGAAGGTCGCGTGGCGGTGCGCGACAGCGGCGCCGCGGCGCGCACCGTCGCGGCGGGCAGCGCGGCGGCGATCCGCGGCGGCACGGTCGCCGTCACGCGGCTCGAAAAGGTCCAGCTGGTCCAGCGCACCGCATGGCAGACCGGCGTGATCCAGTTCGACGGCGAAACGCTCGACCAGGCGGTCGCCGAGTTCAACCGCTACCGCCACACTCCGATCGTGATCGGCGATCCGCAACTCGCCTCGATCCGCATCGGCGGCACCTTCAAGCCGGGCAATTCGGAGCAGTTCGTCGGGGCGCTGCGCGCGAGCTTCGGCATTCGCTCGGTCGGCGACAAAGGCGATTCGATCATCCTGCTGCCGGGCGACAGGCTCGACAAATCGCGCGAGGACACTGGCAGAACTCGCTGACCCGACCGTTCTAGCCGGATATGGAAACCGTCATGCCCACCGCCCCGCTTGTCCGCCTCGGTCAGGCCAGTCGCCTGCGCTCGATCTTCGGGGGGTCGCTCGGCAATCTCGTCGAATGGTATGACTGGTACGTCTATTCCGCCTTCACATTGTATTTCGCGCCGGTCTTCTTCCCCTCGGACGACAGCACCGCGCAATTGCTCAACGCCGCCGCGATCTTCGCGGTCGGCTTCCTGATGCGGCCGCTCGGCGCGTGGGTCATGGGAATCTATGCCGACCGGCACGGACGCAAGGCCGGGCTCACCGTGTCGGTCGCGCTGATGGGCGGTGGCTCGCTGCTGGTGGCGGTGATTCCGGGCTATGCCAGTATCGGGGCGTGGGCGCCGGCGCTGCTGCTGGTGGCGCGCCTGCTGCAGGGCCTGTCGGTCGGCGGCGAATATGGCGCCAGCGCGACCTATCTTTCGGAAATGGCGCAAGCGCAGCATCGCGGCTTCTTCTCGAGCTTCCAGTACGTCACGCTCATCGCGGGGCAGTTGCTCGCGATCTGCGTGTTGCTGGTGTTGCAGTCGGTGCTGCCGGTGCCGGCGCTCGAAAGCTGGGGCTGGCGCATCCCGTTCGCGATCGGCGGGGTCCTCGCGGTCAGCGTGTTCTTCCTGCGCCGCGGCCTGCAGGAGACGCCCGATTTTCAGGAGGAGAAAGCGACCGGCCATCGCCCGACGTCGAGCGGCTTCGCGCTGATGCGCCACCATCCCAAGGAAGTCGGCGTGGTGATCGGCCTGACCGCGGGCGGGACGCTCGCGTTCTACGCTTACTCGACCTACATGCAGAAATTCCTGGTCAATAGCGCAGGCTTCGGGCGCGAGACCGCGACCGGCATCATGGCGGCCGCCCTGTTCATCTTCATGCTGTTGCAGCCGGTCGCCGGCTGGCTGTCCGACCGGGTCGGGCGCAAGCCGCTGCTGATCGGCTTCGGCGTCGCGGGGATGTTCTGCACCGTGCCGATCTTTACCGCGCTCGAAAGCGTGACGACCTCGTTCCAGGCGTTCCTGCTGGTGCTCGGCGCGCTGGTGATCGTGACCGGCTATACCGCGATCAACGCCGTGGTGAAGGCCGAACTGTTCCCGGTCAACATCCGCGCGCTGGGCGTGGCGCTGCGTATGCGATCGCCAATGCGGTGTTCGGCGGCTCGGCGGAATATGTCGCTCTGTCGTTCAAGAAGTTCGGGTTCGAAAGCGGGTTCTACTGGTATATCTCGGGGATGATCGCGCTGTCGCTGATCGTCTATCTCAGCATGAGCGAGACGCGAACGGGGAAGCGCGGCGGGAGCGCTCCGGCGGGGTGAAGCCCCGCCGCTCGCCCCCGCTCGCCCCCGCTCCCTTTCCCGGCGAAGGCGGGGGCCCAGGAGAGGAGGTCGAAGTAGCGCTGCCGCGACCTTCCCGACTGGGCCCCGGCCTTCGCCGGGGAAGTAAGTGAGAAAGCCGGCGCGAAACAGCGCTCAGGCGATGACCGTGTCGAGCGCCGTGCAGAACGCCTTCATCTCCGCCATCGAGCCGACCGTCACGCGGCTGACGCTCGGCCAGATCGGCCACGAGCGGCCGATCTCGACGCTGTGCTTGCGGAACGCCGCCTGCATGTCGCTCGCCTTCTTGGTCTTCCAGTCGATCATGAACATGTTGGCGTCGGTCGGATACACCGTCACGCCCCTGGCTTTCAGATGATCGAGCGTCAGGCCCCGCGCGCTCTGCATCTCGCGCCGCCGCGCCGCGATCAGCGGGGCCGCCGTCAGGCTCGCCGTCGCGCACGCCAGGCTGGTGAGCGGCAAGGCGCCCGACTGCATCCCGCCGTCATAGCGCATCATCTTCGCGATATTGGCGGGGTCGGTCATGATATAGCCCATCCGCAAGCCGGCCATTCCGAACAGCTTGGAGAAGGTGCGCATCACGATGACGTCCTTGTGCTTGACCGCAAGGTACGACGCAACCGGAACGCCGGCGAAATGGGTATAGGCTTCGTCGATCAGCACCATCGAGCCGGCCGGTTTGTTGGCGATCAGCCACTCGATATCGGCGAGCGGGGTGATCGTGCCGGTCGGATTGTTGGGCGTGCAGATATAATACAGCCCGGCATCGGGATTGGCCGCGAGCATGCCCTTCACGTCGTGGGTATAGTCCGCGGTCAGCGGCACCGCCTTGACCGGCGCGCCGAGCCAGGCGGCGGTGCGGCCGGCCAGTTCGAAGGTCGGATCGGCGGTGACCAAGCCCCTGGTCGGCGAACAGAAGGTCACCACCGCGCGACACAGCGGATCGCTCGAGCCCGGCCACGGCGCGACATGGTCGTAGGGCACGCCTTCGACGCGCATCACGGCCTTGATGAAGTCGCCGCGCTCGTCGTGCGGCGAATAGCGGTTGCCCTGGCCGATCATCGCCGCCGCGGCGGCATGGCCGGGCGCGAGCGGGCCGGTCCAGCATTCGTTGGCGCCGATCCGCACCTTGGCGGTGGGCGCCGGATCGGGCACGCCGCCCGACGCGAAGGCTGGGCGGCCGAGCGTCGCCGCCACCGCCCCCGCGCCGAACACCGCGGCGATGCGGGCGAGATCGCGGCGCGCGAAGCCGCGGTCGAGCAGGTCGTCCTGCGCGTCTTCGGTGAGCAATGTCGTGTCGGTCATGCCAGTCCCCCTCATGAAAGAGCGTGAAAAAATCTTAGGCGCGCGCGTCACATCTTCAGCGCATTCTTGAACATCAGCAGCGCGATGAAAACGAGATAAATGCCGAACACGCGCTTGAGCATCGCCGGCTGAAGGCTGTGTGCCGCGGCGACGCCGAGCGGCGCGGTCAGCACCGACATGCAGGCGATCGCCAGCGCGGCCGGCATGTTGACATAGCCGAGCGAGCCCCAGGGCAGTCCGGTCTCGTGCACGCCGATGACTGCGAAACCGATCGCGCTGGGCACCGCGATCAGCGTGCCGATCCCCGAGGCGGTGGCGATCGCGCGGTGGATCGAGCGGCCGTGCAGCGTCATCACCATGATCGCGACCGTGCCGCCACCGATGCCGAGCAGCGCGGAGAAAGTGCCGAGCCCGCCGGCGATCGCGACGCGCGGGATGCCGGTCGGCATTTCGTCGCCGATCACGCGATTGCCGAGCCTGGGCAGCAGGAAGTTGAGCGACATCAGCAGCACGCCGCTCGCGAAGATCAAGGTCAGGATGCGCCCGTCGACATGGTGCGCGAGGATCACGCCGATCCCGTCGCCCAGGATGATCCACGGTGCCCAGGTCTTGAGGATCTCGAACTCGACCGCGCCGCGCTTGGCGTGCGCCAGCAGCGAGCGGATCGAGGTGACGATGATCGTCGCCGCCGACGTGCCGATCGCGACATGTGCATATTGGCCGTGCAGCCCGCCGAGCAGCGGCAAGACGATGAACAGCGCTGGCACCACGACGAAGCCGCCGCCGATCCCGAAGATGCCGGCGGCGAACCCGGCGAGCAGGCCTGCGCCGAGCAGCGCCACGAGCGGCAGCAGGAGTGCGGTAAATGTCATCGGTTCGCCGTTTCGAGAGGATCGCTGCCCCGGAGAAACGAAGCGGACTCGAAAATCCGCCAATGCTGCAACAGCAAAATGCGCCCACGGCTCGACCCGCCGCCACATAATTGCGTCGCCAAAATTAATTTTGTCGCAATGCAACAAAAACTGCCGCCGCGATTGGCAGAGTTTTCGACCACCCTCGTTTCTCTGTTGCGACGGATAGACACCAATCGGGGGTATCACCATGGCGAACGCCAGACATCTGCTTTTCACGACCGCCGCGCTGAGCGCGATCATCGCCGCAGCGCCGACCGCCGCGCAGGCGACGCAGACGACCATCGTCGCCTTCCGCATCCCGGCGCAGTCGGTGCAGAGCGCGATGACCGCCTTCGCGCAACAATCGGGCGTGCAGATCCTGTTCCCCTACGACCATGTCCAGGGCCTGCGCACGCGCGCGATCAAGGGCCGGATGACCGCCGCCGATGCGATCAGCCGCATGATCGAAGGCACCGGGCTCAAGATCGTGCGCAGCCGCGACGGCGTGATCGCGCTGACCACGATAGCGCACGAAGTGATCCCGACCGCCGGATCGAGCCGCGTCGCGGCGGCGGAGATGCGCGTGCGCCCGGCCGCGATGCTCGCGCTCGGCGCGCCGGTGGCAGCGGCGGCGCAGGAGAGCGCCGGCGCGGTCGCCGATGACGAGGAAGACCCCAAGACCGACATCGTCGTGACCGGGTCGCGCGGCATCGCGCGCAGTCGCGCCGACAGCCCGACGCCGATCGACGTGATCTCGGCGGTCGAACTCGAAAAGACCGGCAAGCCCGGCGTGCTCGCCGCGCTCAATGCGCTGGTCCCGTCGTTCAACGTGCCGACCCGCGCCGGCGGCGGCACTTCGACCGTCATTGCCAGCGGCGGCCTGCGCGGGCTCAACCCCGACCAGACGCTGATCCTGGTCAACGGCAAGCGCCGCCACAAGACGTCGCTGATCAATGCGGTGTCGTCGCTCTACAACGGCTCGGTCCCGGCCGATCTCGACATGATCCCGACCTCGGCGATCGACCATATCGAAGTGCTGCGCGACGGCGCTGCGGCGCAATACGGGTCGGACGCGATTGCGGGCGTAATCAACATCATTCTCAAGCACGGCACCGGCGGCGGCGCGGCGAGCTTCACCGCCGGCCAGAATTTCGACCGCTCGGATGGCGAGAACTACCTCGCCCAGGCCAATCTCGGCCTGAAGCTCGGCGAGGCCGGCTTTCTCGACGGCTTCATCAACCTCAAGAAGCAGAATGCGTCGAACCGCGCGGTGCCGATCGCCTCGACCGTAGTGCTCTACCCGCTGGTCAGTGGCCAGCCCGACCCGCGCGAGGCGACCGCCGACCGGCTCGTCACCAAGAATTACGGCGCCTTCCCGACGCAGCAGATCAACACCGGCTACAATGCCGGCTACGATGTGGGCCAGATTCATCTTTATTCGTTCGGCACTTACAGCCAGCGCAACTCCGAACTCAACTTCACCTTCCGCGCGCCCAACGCCGCGGCGTCGCTGCCGCAAATCTATCCCAACGGCTTCCGTCCGACGCTCAACATCAAGGAAGAAGATTTCGAATTCGCGCTCGGCGCCAAGGGCAAGGTCGCGGGCTGGGACTGGGACCTGAGCAGCACCTATGGCAACAACCGTTCGAGCCAATATGGTTCGAACACGCTCAACCCGTCGCTCGGGCCGACGAGCCCGACCAGTTTCTATGTCGGCGCGCTGAAATCGACCGAATGGGTCAATTCGCTCGACGTGACTAAGGGCTATAAGATCGGCAACGGCAACCTGCAGGTTTCGGCCGGCGCGCAGCACCGGCTCGAAACCTACGGCATCACCGCCGGCGAGCCCGGGAGCTATGCGGCCGGCACCTACACCTATGTCGTCAACGGCGTTACGCTGCGCCCGGCGCCGGGCGCGCAAGCGGCGGCAGGCTTCACCCCAACCGATGCTGGCAGCAAGCATCGCAACAATCTCGCTGCTTATGTCGATTTGGCGTACGATCCGTCGACCAGCACGACGATCGGCCTGGCGGGCCGGTTCGAGCATTATGACGATGCCGCGGGCAATACCGCGATCGGCAAGGCGACCATCCGCCAGGCCATCACGCCGTGGCTGGCGCTCCGCGGCGCGGTGAGCACGGGGTTCCGCGCGCCGGGACTGGCGCAGCAAATCTACGCATCGACCACCGGGCAGTTCCGCACGCTCAGCAACGGCACGCTCAACCTGCTGCAGATCAAGACGCTGCCGGTCGGGTCAGCCGCCGCAGTCGCGCTCGGCGCGACGCCGCTCAAGCCCGAAACCTCGACCAACTTCAGCGCCGGCTTCGTGCTCAACCCGGTGCGCAACCTCAACATCACGGTCGACGGCTATCAGATCAGCGTGAAGGATCGCATCGCGATCACCAGCACGCTGACCGGCACGGCGGTCTCGGCGATCCTCGTCGCCAACGGCCTATCGCCCGATATCAGCGCGCAATATTACACCAACGCGATCGACACGCGCACGCGCGGCATCGACGTGGTCGCGACCTACCGCAACAAATTGTGGGATTTCGGCCGGATGTCGTGGAACCTGGGCTATAATTACAACCAGACCGACATTACGCACATCAAGGCCAACCCGTCGCAGCTCGCCGCGCTCGGTAGCGGATTCGTGCTGTTCGACCGCCTGTCGCAGTCGAACCTGACCACCAACCTGCCGCGCACCAAGCTGTTCCTCGGCAACCTCACCTCGATCGGCCCGGTCTCGCTCAACACCCGCGTCGTGCGCTACGGCAAGTTTGACGGGCTCGCCAATGCGGTGACCACCGCCGGCGTGACGAGCTTCTCGGCCGATCGCCACTTCGGCGCGAAATGGATCACCGACATGGAGCTGAGCTGGCAGGTCAACAAACCGCTCAACCTCGCGATCGGCGCGAACAACCTGTTCAACGTCTATCCCGATTATACCACCGCCTTGTACAATCCGGCGCTGGGCTCGGGGCAATATCCGACGACCGGCGGCTACGGCTTCACCGGCGGATATTATTATGGCCGGGTCTCGGTCTCCTTCTAAGCGAAAAGGCGAAGACATGCGGGTAATGCGAGCAAGCCTGTTGGCGGCGGCGATAGCGGTGGGGGCGACCGCCTCGACCGTCACGCCGACGCATGCGGCCGGCGCCAAGGGCGGCGAAATCCTGTGGGACAGCTTCGGTGTCCCCCATATCTACGCAGCGACCGAGCGCGGCAGCTTCCATGGCTTCGGCTATGCGCAAGCGCAGAGCCACGGCAATCTGCTGCTGCACATGTACGGCGAATCGCGTGGGCGTGCGGCGGAATATTGGGGGCCGGCGCTGGAGGCGCAGGACAAATGGATCGTCGCCAATGACGTGCCCACGCGCTCGGTCGCCTGGTACAAGGCGCAGACGCCGCAGATGCGCGCCGATCTCGACGCGTTCGCGGCGGGCATCAACGCTTATGCCGCCGCGCATCCCGACAAGATCGACCCCGCGGTGAAGGTGGTATTGCCGATCACCGGGCTCGACATCATCCAGCATGCCCACCGGCTGATGAACTACATGTATATCGCGTCCGACCGCCGCGTGCTGGTCAACCCCGCGACCAACGAGGCTGGCGGCTCGAACGCCTGGGCGGTCGCGCCGTCGCGCTCGGCGAGCGGCCATGCGATGCTGCTCGCCAACCCACATCTGCCTTGGGCGCCGAGCCTGCTGACCTATTACGAGGCGCAGGTCAGTGGCCCAGGCTTCAGCATCTATGGCGCGACACAAGTCGGGCTACCGGTGCTGCGCTTCGGCTTCAACAACGATCTCGGCTTCACCAACACCGTCAACACGATCAGCGGCTATACCAGCTACAAGCTCACGCTGGCCGATGGCGGCTATATGTACGACGGCAAGCTGCTGCCATTCAAAACCGAGACCAAGAGCTACAAGGTCAAGCAGCCCGACGGCAGCCTCAAGACGATCAGCTTCACCCAGCGCATCGCGGTGCAGGGCCCGGTGTTCGACCTGCCCGACGGCAAGACGACGGTGGCGCTGAAGGTCGCCGGGCTCGATCGCCCCGGCGTGCTCCAGCAATATCTCGACATGGGCAAGGCGCACAGCTGGGCGCAGTTCAGCGCGGCGCTGAAGACGCTGCAGGTGCCGATGTTCAACATCGTCTATGCCGATCGCGCCGGGCACATCCTCTATCTCGACAACGGCATCCTGCCCAAGCATGCCGATGGCGATTTCGCGAGCTGGAACAAGCTCGTCGCGGGCGACACCTCGGCGACGTTGTGGGACGCAGTCCACCCATATGAGGACTTGCCCAAGGTGCTCGACCCGGCGAGCGGCTACGTCCAGAACACCAATGATCCGCCCTGGCTCGCAACCTATCCGCGCATGCTCGATCCCAGGAAATATCCGGCCTATGTCGCGATCGTCGGGCCGATGAGCCAGCGTTCGCAAATGTCGAACCTGCTGCTCGCCGGCAAGGACAAGATCAGCTTCGACCAGTTCGTCCAGAAGAAGGTCACGACGCGCTCGCTGATGGCCGATCGCATGCTGCCCGATCTGCTCAAGGCGGCGGCCGGCAGCACCGATCCCGACATCCAGCAGGCAGTGGCGATCCTGTCGGCCTGGGATCATCGCGACGAAGCGGATGCCCGCGGTGCCTTGCTATTCGAGACCTGGGCGCTGCTGTTCGCGCCCAACAACTTCACCAGCCAGGTCAATTATGCCGAGAAGTGGACGCTCGACGATCCGCTCGCCACGCCGCGCGGGTTGAAGGACCCGATCGCGGCGGTCGCTCTGCTCAAGCAGGCGGTTGCGAAGACCAAGGCGCTCTACGGCGCGGTCGATCGCCCTTATGGCGAAGTGTCGCGCTTTCACATTGGCGATGTCAACCTGCCGGCCAATGGCGGCATGGGCAATACCGGCATCTTCCGCACCATCACCTGGGGGCCGATGAAGCATGGCGAGCGCACCCCCGTCGCCGGCGAGACCTGGGTGTCGATGGTCGAGTTCGGCACGCCGATGAAGGCGGTCGGCATGATGAGCTACGGCAATTCGAGCCAGCCGGGTTCGAAGCACAGCTCTGACCAGCTGCCCTATCTGGCGAGCAAAACCTTCCGCACATTGTGGATCGACCGCGCCGACGTGACCAAGCACCTCGAAGAAACCACCAAATTCTGACCCCTCACTTAAAGGAGCGACACGATGAAGCACATGATCCTGGCGGCCCTCGCCGCCGCCACCCTCGCCACTCCGGCGCTCGCCGCGGACAAGCATGACGGCGCATTCCACTCGGTCGAATCAAAGAGCTATTGGAGCAACGGCCAGTTCCCCAAGGGCTTCAGCCTGACGATCAACCTGAAGTGGGACAAGAACAAGCTGACCTACCATGCGGTCAACGACACGATGAAGAACGGCAAGCCCTACATCAATGATTTCGTCGCTACGCTCGATGACGTCGTCGGCCCGTTGCACGAAAATGCCCGCTTCAACGAAATCCGTATCAAGCAGCTCACGCCCGACACCTTCCAGGTGCTCGAGCAGCTCAATGGCGACGTGATCGTCGGCCAGCATTGGGAATTCTCGAAGGACGGCAATACGCTGGTGCGCTGGGGCGTCGGCAAAGCGCCCGACGGCAAGTCCAAGGCGTTCCTCGAATGGTTCGAGCGCGTAAAGTGATGCGCGGGGCAGCGATCGGCAGCTTGATGCTGGCCCTGGTGGCGAGCAGCACGCTCGCTGCCCCCAGGCACTCCGCGCCGGCCCGGACGCCGGCGCGGGCGGTGCACGAAAAGCTCGTCGTGCTCGACACGCATTTCGACACGCCCGCCAATCTCGGCCGGCCGGGGTGGAGCATCATGGACCGCCACAGCGCCGGCGTGGACGGCGACCAGGTCGATTATCCGCGGATGGTCGAGGGCGGCGTCGATGGCGGCTTCTTCGCGATCTACACGCCGTCGGGGCCGGCGACGCCCGAGGGCGACCGCGCGGCGCGCGACTTCGGCATCACGCGGGCGGTGCAGATCCGCGAGATGGTGGCCAAGCATTCCGACGTGTTCGCGCTCGCGCTCACCGCCGACGACGCGCTCCGCGCCGTCGCGGCGGGCAAGCGCTTCGTCTTCATGAGCATGGAGAATGGCTATCCGTTCGAGGGCGACCTGTCGCTGATGAAGACCTTCCGCGGGCTCGGCGTGACGATGATGGGGATCACCCATTTCAAGAACAACGCGCTCGGCGACAGCGCGACCGACACGCCGAAATGGCACGGCCTCTCCCCGCTCGGTCGGCAGGCGGTGGCCGAGGCCAACCGGCTCGGCGTGGTGATCGACTGTTCGCACGCCTCGGACGAGGTGCTGCGCCAGACCGCCGCGCTGTCGAAGGCGCCGATCATCCTGTCGCATTCGGGCATGCGCGCGATCCACGATCATCCGCGCAACGTGTCGGATGCCGATGCCGTGCTCGTGGCGTCAAAGGGCGGCGTCATCCAGGTCAACGCCTATAGCGCCTACATGGTCGAGGCCCCGCCCCCCAATCCGGGCCGTGACGCCGCGACCAGGGACCTGATGGCGGGCTATATGCGGATGGACGCGATGACCGGCGCCGAAAAGCGCGTGCTCGTCGCCAAGCGCAAGGCGATCGAAGCGCGTTTCCCTGCCCCGCGCGCGAATTTCGACATGTTCATGGCGCATCTGCTCCACGCGATAAAACTCGTCGGGATCGACCATGTGGGGATCAGCGGCGATTTCGACGGGGGCGGCGGGGTCGACGGGCTCGACGACATCACGGCTTACCCCAAGGTGACCGCCGCGTTGCTCGGGGCGGGCTACACCCCCACCGACATCGGCAAGGTCTGGGGCGGAAACGCCTTGCGCGTCTTGCGCGCGGCACAGGCGGCCGGCGATCCATCGGCGGTGCCCCGTGTGCCCGTGACGCGATAGTTCTCTCATCGCCACGCGCGCCGATTTCCGCGTGCGCGCTGCTGTCGGCATCGCCATCGTAGCGGTCAGGGTCGTTTCATCGCGGTCGTGCGAACCGTAACGGCTTGTCCCGAGATGGCGGTTCAGTTCGCCTGGACCAGACTCTCGCGATCAAGCTCCCGCGTTCCAATCGCCGCAAGCGCTCCATTCTCCTGAACCAGCACCATTTCGACGTTGCTCTGGCGCGCAAATTCGAAGCGCAACGGCCTTCCCTTTGCCTCGAAAGTGTTCGCGGTAACGGCGACGAGTGCCGTGGCCAGCCCCCCGGACCTGACGTGAAGATGATCACCCTCCTGCGTCACGACTATGTCGCCCATCGGTGATGCATAGTTGCCGACATAATGCTGCAGGACCGCGGCCGGCACTATCTGGTACGTCGGCGTGGATGCGTCTAGCGCCGAGCCGTGGGCGAAGCTCAGGACTCGCCGGATCAGGATTTGACCGTTCGCGATCTGCCATACGATCGCAAACCGCGCTTCGCCGTCGAGGCGCTCCGCTTGGCCGGCAAATCGCGCGTAGAAGCGATGCCGTCCGGTGAGGATCGCGCCGAACCCGGGAACGGCGTCGAAGGATATCGATCCGGCGACGGCTTCGCGCCGGACCCGCAGGCCCGTCGTACCACAGGGGCCGTCCATCAGCGACTTTACCACGGCGTCGCGGGTGACCGTGGCGCCCGTCTTGTCATGATAGAACTCGACGTCCGGCGTGAACATCTCGCGCATTCGCGCTCGATCGCAATCGTTGAAGGCCGCCCAGAATGCGGTATCCGCCCCTCTGACCCGCTGCTCCGTGTCGAGCGGCGCGGCGCCCGAAGTCGCGGTCGCAGCAAGCGCGGCGAACAGCACGATATACAGCATTTTTTCTCCGATCCTTACCGTGTTAGTTTATTAACACAGTTAGGACAAGACTCGTTCTGGACGCCAATGCCTGCCCTCGAACGCGAGCTGCCGCGCATCTTCCGATATCGCAGCATGGGAGGCTGTCCGCTCCGACGGCCGCTCGCCGATCCTCGCGTCGCGTCCCTTCAGCTGGATATGCGGCGACCCTTAGGTGGCAGCGATCCAAGCGTCGACCTGTTCGGCCAACACGCCGAGCGGCAGCGCGCCCTGCGCGAGCACGATCTCGTGAAAATCACGCAGGTCGAACCGCGCGCCCAAAGCGGCTTGCGCCCTACGCCGCAAGGCCGAGATACGCTGCTGCCCGACCATGTAGCTCGTCGCCTGGCCGGGATTGTTGATGTAGCGATCGACTTCCTTGACGACGTCGCGCGCGGACAGCGGCGCGTTCTGCGTGAAATAGGCGATGGCCTGATCGCGGCTCCAGCGCTTGGCGTGCATGCCCGTATCGAGCACCAGCCGGCAGGCGCGCCACACCTGTAATGTCAGCATGCCCAGTTCCGAATAGGGATCGCGATAGGCGCCCATCTCCTTGGCGAGCCGCTCCGAATACAGGCCCCAGCCCTCGGTATAGGCCCCGTAATAGCCGAAACGGCGAAACTTCGGCACGCCGATCAGTTCCTGCGCACGCGCGATCTGGAAATGGTGCCCTGGCGCACCCTCATGGTGCGCGATTCCCTCGACCTGCGTCTTCTGCACTTGCGTCATGTCGGCAAGGTTGACGTAGAAGATTCCCGGCCGCGATCCATCGGGCGCGGGCTGGTCGTAGAAGGCGACCGCGGCGGTCTCCTGCCGCCACGTCTCGACGGCGCGTACCTCGAGCGGGGCTTTGGGCAGGCGGCGAAAGAAGCGCGGCGCGGCCGCCATGGTCTGCGCGATCGCCGCGCGCGCATCGGCGAGGTAAAGCTGGCGGCCGGCATCGGTGTTGGGATATTTGAACTTCGGGTCGCTGCGCAGCGCGGCGAACAGGTCCTGCAACGATCCGGCAAAGCCCGCGCGCGCCATCACCGTCGTCATCTCGGCGTGGATCGACTGCACCTGATCGAGCCCGAGTTGATGGATCTGGGCCGCGGTCATGTCGGTCGTGGTGTAATACGCGAGCCGCGCCTGATAATAAGCGTCGCCGCCCGGCAGGCTCCACGCGCCGTCATTCCCCTTGGCGAGCGGCTCGATTGCGTCAAGCGCGGCGAACAGCATTTCGAAGCCTTCGCGGAACGGCCCCTTCAGCGCCGCGACCGCATCCGCGATCAGCGCCGCCTTGGCGGCGTCGGGCGCGGCAAGCTTGCCGACCTTCGCCTTGAAGTCGGCAAGCAGACTGCTGTCCGCGCCGCCATCGAACGGCGCGCCGGTGATGACCTGACGGGCGTCGCTGCGCGCGGGGGCAAACACCATCTTGGGGGGGACGATCCCCTTGGCCGCCTGCTTGCGCATCGTATCGGCGACTTCGCGCATCACACGCAGCGAGTCGCGGAGCCGCGCGACATAGTCGTGCGCGTCCGCCACCGTATCGATGCGGTGCTGGTTGATGAGGAACACCGGAATGTTGCCGGCCGGGCTGCCATTGGTCGAGACCGGGAAGGCATAATCGCGGAACGCGAACTGGCGGCGGTCGGTCGCGACCTGTGCCTCGAACAGACGATAACTCAGCCGGGCGGCGGGTCCGAGCCGATCGACCGTGAAGCTGCGCCGCAGATCCGCGAGCTGTGCGTCCTCCAGCGCTATCGCGCGCTGCGCGGCGGCGTCGGTATAATCGTCCAGCCGGCCGTAATTGGTCTTGAGTCCGAGGCTGGTCTGCGTCTCGGGGCTGAGCGCGACGCTCGCATCGAAAGCGGCGTCGAGAAACTGCAGCAAGCGTGCGTCCTCGTCTCCAGTGCCAGTGCCGGTGGCGGCGGTGGCGATCGCGGAATCGATCAATGACAGCGCAGTGCCCGCCATCAGCATTCCCAGAAACGCGCGCTTGGTGAGCATCCACATCTTCCTATCGGTTGCGAACCAAGCGCTAGCCGCCACCCCGCGTCCCCGCAATGACCGAGGCATCGGTCGGCTGAGAAAAGCCGCTAGAAGGTGACGCGCAGCGTCCCGCCGGCAGTGCGCGGCGTCCCGAGTTGGCCGGCATAAGCGAAAGGCGACGTGCCGACGATCGCGGTGGTCGACAAATTCTGAAAATACTTCTTGTCGAACGCATTGTTGATCCACGCCGACACGTCGTAGCGCCCGTTGGCGAACGCCGCGCCGACGCGAAAATTGGCCAGCGCATAGCCCGGGATGCGGCTATAGGGGCCGTCGTCCGCGGTGCCATAGGTGCTCGAGCGATAGCTGATTTGCGCCAGCGCATAGGGCCGCGTGCCTTTCGCCAGCGCGACGTGATAGTCGATCGTGCCGTTACCGACCCATTTGGGCGCCTGGTACAGGGGGCGGCCGGTGAGGTCGCACACGCCGGTCACGCCGACCGGGCATGGCGCGTTGGGATAGCGCGTATAGGTCGCGTCGTTGTACGAGCCGTTGCCGCTGACGGCGAGGTTGCGCGTGAGGCTGACCGACGCATCGACCTCCACCCCGCGCGACCGCACGTCCCCGACATTGGCGAGATAGGAGCGATTGCCGTTGGTCGGCACGATATTGGCCTGCAGCCCCGACAAATTGGTCCACAACGCGCTGAGGTTGAGCGTCACGCGGTGGTCGAGGAACTGGCTCTTGAGCCCCGCCTCTCAGTTGCGCACCTTTTCGTGCGACAGCACCAGCGGCGTACCCGCCGACACCGCCGCATTGAGGTTGAGCCCCGATCCCTTGTACCCCGTCGAATAGGAAACATAGGCCAGCACGTCGCGCTCCAGCTTGTACGATGCGCTGGCGAGGTAGGAGACATTGTCCCCAGTCACCGCCACATCGTAGTGGAATGGGATCGAGGTCGCCGCATACGGCGTGCCGACGGTCGAAGTGTCCGATACGCCCGAGCGCTTGTCATGCGTACACCGCAAGGCGCCCGTCAGCGTCAGGCGATCGGTCACCGCAAAATTGGCCTGTCCAAAAGCCGCCGCGCTGTCGACCGTCGTGCGGACATCGTCGAGATATTGCGAGCCGGGCGCGATCGTGACCGCCGCGGCGGCCGGATTGGCGAGCCGCGTATAGGTCGTGTAGAAGGCGCTCGCATCGGTGCCGAACTGATTCAGGATGAAGTGATCCGTCAGCCGCTGGTGGAACAGATAGGCGCCGACCTGCCAGGTGAATCGTCCTGGGTTCGACGCCAGGCGCAGCTCCTGCGAATATTGATCGTCCTTGGTCTGCGCGACGTTGACCTGGATGACATCGAGCGGCGTGCCGTCGCTGTCCTGCAGCGGGTTGAAGTGCCAGTAGCGCCACGCCGAGATCGAAGTCAGGGTGGCAAAGCCCAGGTCCCATCCGCCTGAAGCGATACGCCCTTCTGGTCGGTCTTCATGTTCTGCGCCGCGTTGTTCTGCGTGTAATCGAGGCTGGGCGCGGGCACGTAGCCGAGCGTGGCCAGCGCCTGCAGCGTGCGGCCGGTCGTCGTGCTGAGATTGGCGGGCAGCACCAGCCTGGTCGCGCTGACGCAGCACGTATCGTCTTCCTGCGAATCGTCGCCGATCAGACGCAGCGTTAGGTTCGACGCGGGCGTCAGCAGCAATTGCAGCCGGCCGCCGCTCCGCCCGACGCTGTTGGCGTCCACCCCGGTCTTGACATTGTCGAGCACGCCGTCGCGGTGCGTGTTGAATCCGCTGACCCTGAAGGCGAGCAGCCCGTGCGCAGCGTCGCCTTCCGCGAGCGCCGCGATCCGCTCAACCATCCCGCCTTCGTCCTCGCGATCGCGCCAAAGGCGGGGATCCGCACGCTCGCCGACTTGCGCGGCAAGCGCATTGCCTTCAGCCCAAGCCAGGTGCAGGGGCAGATCGTGCTGCAGACGCTCAAGGCCTTGGGCCTGACCAAGCGCGACGATGCCGTGCTCGCTTACGTGCCGCTCGAAGTGTTGCGTGATCCCGCCAAGGCCGCGGCGCTCAAGACGTTCGTCCATTATTGGGGCCGCGCGCAGGCCTGGGCGCTGGCGCACCCTGACGAACTCGCGCGCGGTTATTATGTCGGCCATCAGGGCCTGTCGCTCGCCGAAGCGAAGCTGATCGTAGCGTCGATGGGTGAGACCCAGGTCACGCGCGGCTGGGATCAGCCGGTCGCCTATCAGCAAGCCGCGATCGACCTGCTCGCGCCGGAAATGAACAAGCCTCGCTTCGACGCGGAGACGCTGTTCGACCGCCGCTTCGAGACGATCGCCGGGGACGGCTTCGATGCACAGGCGGCAAACACCAAGGAACCGCGATGAACGCCCCCCTGCTTGATATCGCGACGCTCAAGACGCGTGCGACCGCGGGCGACGCGGTGCCGCGCGATCGGCGCGGCACGCGTCGGCTCGGCCTGAAGCGGCCGCTCGCCTGGGGCTTGCTGCTGGGGCCGGTGCTGCTGTTGCTCTACTGGTCGGTCTTTTCGATCACCGACTTCCTCGATACGCGGATCCTGCCCGCGCCGTGGACCGCGCTGACCGCAGCGGTCGATCTGATCCGCGACGGGCGGCTTCAGGAGAATCTCGCCGTATCCGCCTGGCGCGCGGCGCGGGGCCTTGCCTTCGGCGCGATCGCCGGCGCGGCGCTCGCGTTGATCTCCGGGCTCAGCTTGCTCGGCGGCTATGTCATCGACGGGCTGGTGCAGCTGAAACGCGGCATCCCGGTGCTCGCCTTGATTCCGTTCATGATCCTGTGGTCCGGCGTGGGCGAGGCGATGAAGGTCACCGTCATCGCGGTCACCGTGTTCGCGCCGATCTACATCCACACGCACAGCGCATTGCGCGCGATCGACCTGAAGCAGGTCGAGCTGGCGGAGACGCTCGGCTTCGGACGCGCGGCCTTTATCCGCCACGTCGTCTTGCCGGGCGCATTGCCCGGCATGTTGCTCGGCTTGCGTTTTGGCGTCACCGCGACATGGCTCGCCTTGGTCGTGGTCGAGCAACTCAACGCGACCAGCGGGATCGGCTATATGATCACGCTGGCGCGCAATTACGCGCAAACCGATGTCATGGTCGTCTATGCCGTGCTCGGCCTCGGATCGGACGCGATCGTGCGCGTCATCCAGAACCGCGCCTTGACGTGGCGGCGGACGCTTGGCGCATGACCGTCGTCCGCCTGCGCGGTCTGGTGCGTCGCTTCACCGCGAAAGGCGTGCTCGACGGCGTCGATCTCGACATTGCGCGAGGCGAGTTCGTCGCTTTGCTGGGGCGCAGCGGCTCGGGCAAGAGCACCTTGCTGCGCGCGCTCGCCGATCTCGATCACGAAACCGAAGGATCGGGTGACATCATCGTGCCAGAGCGGCTGTCGGTGGTGTTCCAGGACGCCCGGCTGCTGCCGTGGAAGCGCGTGCTTGACAATGTCATCCTCGGTCTCGGCGGCAAGGACGCGAGCGCGCGGGGCGTGGAAGCCTTGGCCGAGGTCGAACTGAGCGGGCGCGCACAATCTTGGCCATACGAGCTTTCCGGCGGAGAGCACAGCGCGTCGCGTTTGCGCGGTCGCTGGTGCGCCGCCCCGAACTGCTGCTCACCGACGAGCCGTTCGGCGCGCTCGACGCGCTGACGCGAATCCGCATGCACGTCCTGTTGCGGCGCCTGTCGGCCGCCCACAACCCCGCCGTCCTGCTCGTGACACACGACGTCGACGAAGCCATCGAACTCGCCGATCGCGTGGTCGTGCTCGACGCCGGCCGGATCGTCGCGGACATCCAGGTGGCGCTGCCGCCCGACGGTGCAGCGCGGCGCGATCGCTTCGCGCGGCTGCGACACGATCTGCTCGCTTTGCTCGGCGTCGAGACCGACGGGCTCACCCACTATTCCAACCGGCAAAGGATCAGCGCATGACCCATGACCGCAAGCTGCGCCTCGGCGCGTTCCTCCAGGCGACAGGCCTGCAACCAACGCACTAGCGCCGTGTGCAAACGATCGTTGCTCGTCGGCGTTACGGGGTGCATTCCGGGAAAATATCGCATCACCCGAGGCCTCGATGACTGCCGCCAAGCTCCGTGTCGCGCGTCCAACCGACGATATCGAAGCGCTTCTCCCGTTTTATCGCGACGGGCTCGGTCTCGAAATTCTGTATCGATTTTCGGGGCATGACGGGTTCGACGGCGTGATGCTCGGACTTCCAGGCGCGCCCTATCATTTCGAGTTCACGAGATCGCATGGGCACGTCGCCGGCCGCGCGCCGACGCAAGACAATCTCTTGGTGTTCTATCTGCCGGAGCCGGCGCAATGGCGGGATGCGATCGCGCGGATGGAAACGTCCGGATTCGCGTCGGTTCCGCCGTTCAACGCCTATTGGGATCAGCTGGGACGCACATTCGAAGATCCCGACGGATATCGAATCGTCATCCAGCAAGCCGACTGGTACGCCTGAGAGACGGCGGTTCATTGGAATCGCACGCTGCTATCGCCATTCCCCGACCGATCAATCATCAGCGGCCCGCTGAACAACGGCTTGCGAAACGCCGCTTCAGCGCGATGTTGCCGGAGGGTCGATGCGGGCCCCTACCCCGGGCCTCACCCCGATCTATGCCAAAGCTTGTTTCGCAACTGCGTGTGTACTATATGGTACACACCAGCTCGACGAGATTCGCCGAGGCAATCCCATGAATATGCTTGGGCGCCGCTTCCAATCGGACAGCACGGCCATGCGCGATCGGAACAAGGAAGCGCCGCATGTCTGATACGGCTAACGTTAGCGGCCCACTGGCCAGGGGCTGGCTCGTCCTGCTCGGGCTCGTCATCCTCGTCGCGGGGTTGTTCCTCGCCGTGGGCGGCGCGAAACTCGCATCGCTGGGGGGCAGCCTCTATTTCGTGATCGCCGGGTTCGCCTTGCTGGCGTCTGGATTTCTCATCGCGCGCCGCCGTACCGTCGGCGCGCTCGTCTATTTCGTCACGTTCGCCCTGACGATCTTATGGGCGTTGTGGGAGGTGGGGCTCTCTTTCTGGCCGCTCATCTCGCGCCTGCTCGCGATGGGCGTCGGCGCGACCGTGGTGGCGCTGTCCTATCCGCTGTTGCGCGCCGCAAGCGGCCGCGCGCCGGCCAACCGCCCCGCATTCGTGGTTGCGGCAGTGCTGGCCGTGCTGTGCGCCGTTGGCGGCGGCGCGATGTTCGTGCCGCACGCGACGGTCGCCTTTGCCGGGACGGTTACTCCGCTCGTTCCGGTCGACGCGGCGCACGAGCAGAAGAATTGGGAAGCCTATGGCAATACCAGCGGCGGCAGCCGCTTCGTCGCGCTCGACCAGATCACGCGCGACACGGTGAAGAATCTGAAGGTCGCCTGGACCTATCGCACCGGCGATATCGCGACCAGCGACGGCAATGGCGCCGAGGATCAGGACACGCCGCTGCAAGTCGGCGACACGGTCTTCTTGTGCACGCCGCACAACAATGTGATCGCGCTCGACGGCGCGACCGGCCGTGAGAAGTGGAAGACGATCGTCAACGCGCGCGCCTCGGTGTGGATGCGGTGCCGCGGCCTCGCGTATTTCGATGCGCATGCGCCGTTGCAGCAGCCGAACATGCCGGGCGGAACGCCGGTCGCCACCGTCACCGTTCCCGCCGGCGCCGCATGCCAACGGCGCATCCTGATGAACACGATCAACGCCGAGCTGATCGCGCTCGATGCCGACACCGGAAAATTCTGCGCGGACTTCGGCAGCAACGGCCGAGTCGACCTCAAGGCCGGACTCGGCAACGCGCCCGATCCGCAATATCAGCTGACCTCGGCGCCGACGCCCGCCGGCACCACCGTCGTGGTCGGCGGCCGCGTTGCCGACAACGTCCAGACCGACATGCCCGGCGGCGTGATGCGCGGCTTCGACGTCGTCACCGGCAAATTGCGCTGGGCGTTCGACCCGGGCAATCCGACGCTCACCGGCGTGCCGCCCAAGGGGCAGACCTATACCCGCTCGACCCCCAACGTCTGGGCGGCGATGTCGTACGATCCGGCGTCGAACACCGTGTTCCTGCCGGTCGGCAGCCCGTCGGTCGACCTGTGGGGCGTGCCGCGCACTGCGCTCGACCATGCCTATGGCGCCTCGATGCTCGCGCTCGACGCGACCACCGGCAAAAAGAAGTGGGACTTCCAGACGGTCCATAACGATCTGTGGGACTTCGACGTGCCAATGCAGCCATCGTTCGTCGACTTTCCGGTCGGCGGGCGCAAGGTGCCGGCGCTGGTGTTCGGCACCAAGGCCGGGCAGCTCTACGTGCTCGACCGCGCCACCGGCCGGCCGCTGACCAAGGTCGCGAGCGTGCCGGTCAAGCCCGCCAACATCCCGGGCGAACCCTATGCACTCACCCAGCCCCGCTCGGTCGGCATGCCACAGATCGGTGCGGGTACGCTGCGCGAAGCCGATATGTGGGGCGCCACGCCGTTCGACCAATTGCTGTGCCGCATCGCCTTCAAGGGCATGCGCTACGACGGGCTCTACACCGCGCCAGGCACCGACAAGTCGCTGAGCTTCCCCGGCTCGCTCGGCGGGATGAACTGGGGCGGCCTCTCGACCGATCCGACCACCAACACGATCTACGCCAACGACATGCGGCTGGGCCTGTGGGTGCAGATGTTCCCGCAGACTCGCGCGCAGGCGAGCGCCGCGGCGAGCAAGGGCGGCGAGAAGACCAATACCGGCATGGGCAGCGTCCCGCTCAAGGGCACGCCTTACTCGGTGGTCAAGGATCGTTTCCTGTCGGTGCTCGGCGTGCCGTGCCAGGCCCCGCCTTATGGCACGCTGACCGCGATCGACATGACGACGCGCCAGATCAAGTGGCAGGTTCCGGTCGGCACGGTGCGCGACACCGGGCCGCTGGGGATCCGCATGGGGCTGCCGATCCCGATCGGTCTGCCCACGCTCGGCGGCACGCTCGCCACGCAGGGCGGGCTCGTCTTCATCGCGGGCACGCAGGATTATTACCTGCGCGCGTTCGACTCGGCGACCGGCAAGGAAGTGTGGAAGGCGCGGCTCCCGGTCGGCAGCCAGGGCGGCCCGATGAGCTACAAATCGCCGACCAATGGCAAGCAATATATCGTCGTCACCGCCGGCGGCGCGCGCCAGTCGCCCGACCGCGGCGACTATGTCATCGCCTACGCGCTGCCATGATCCGGACGCGCGCCGGCGCCTGCGGCCTGCTGATGGCCGCAGCGGCGGCGGCGCCCGCGGCCCGCGCGCAGGAAACCGCCGTGACACCGGCCGGCACCGTCGGCACGCCGATCGCCGCGCCGGCGCCGCGCGATACGCTCACCGGCGACTGGGGCGGCCTGCGCACCGATCTGAAGGATGCCGGGATCGGCGTGCGGGCGGACTATGTGTCGGAGAGCTTCGCCGCGCTCGACGGCGGCGCGCGGCAGGGCACGAGCTATGTCCAGCAGATCCGCGGCGGCATCGACTTCGACATGGGCACGCTGGTCGGCTGGTCGGGCGCGATCCTGCACGTCACGCTTAACGACCGGCGTGGCATCGGCCTTTCGTCCGATTTCACCGGCAACCGCCTCCCGATCCAGGAAGCCGCAGGTGGCGAATATGCCAAGCTGACCGAACTCAGCTACGAACAGACGCTCGCGCACGGGCGGCTTGACCTGCGGCTCGGTTTTTTCGCGATGGGCAACGATCTCGGCGGGATGGCGCTGGGCTGCACCTTCGTCAACGCCGCCTTCTGCGCGCATCCGCTGTCGGATTCGGGCAATAGCGGCTGGTACAATTATCCCAACGTGCGCTGGGGCGCAGCGGTGCGCTATCGGCTACGGTCCGATCTCGCGCTGCGGGCCGGCGTATATCAGGTCAATCCGAACCTCAGTACCGAGCGGAATGCGTTCAAGCCGTTCGCCGGCGGCACTACCGGCGTGCTGCTGCCGCTCGAACTCGAATATGATCCCGGCCTCGCACCCCGCGCGCGCGCGCTGCCGGGCCATTACAAACTCGGCTTCTATTACGACACGTCGCGCGCCGCGCGGAAGGGCGCGGCCGGTACGCTGCGCGGGCGCTACGGCGTCTATATCCTTGCCGACCAGACGATCTGGCGCGACGGCCGCGCCGGGCGGGGCGTGGCGATCTTCGGGCAATTTACCGCCAACCCGTCCAACTCGGCGCAGATCACGCGCTGGTATGCCGGCGGTTTCGTCAAGACCGGCACCTTTGCCGGCCGCGATGCGGACACGATTGCGCTTGGTTTCGCCTATGCGCAAGTCAATCCGCGCCTGCGCTTCGCTGAGGCCGCCCTCGTTGCGGGCGGCTATGCCGCGCTCCCCGCCGGCGAGACCGCGCTCGAGCTCAGCTACGCCCTCCAGCTGCGCCGCTGGTTCTCGGTCCGCCCCGACGTGCAGTACATCCTCGATCCCGGCGCGTTCGCCTATCGCGCGACCGGCAATGCGCTGGCGCTGGGCAGCCAGATCAAGGTGCAGTTTTGAGCGCGGCCTCAATCGGCGCGGCAGTAGCGCGCCACCGTAGCGACGACCTGCTCGCGCCGCCGCGCCGCCGCCTCGACACTCGCCATGTCCGCGCCGAACAGCGTCCCGAAGGTATAGCGATTGGCGACGAAGTAGAAGGCGAGCGCGCTGATCGTCATGTGCAGGTCGATCGCGTCGATCCCGGCGCGGAAGCTGCCATCGGCCACGCCGCGGTCGATCAGCCTTTGCGTCTCGGGCAGGACGCGGTCGTTGCGCGCCTCGGCGACCGAACCGACTTGGCCGCCGTGCCGCATGTTCTCGTCCATCACCAGCCGCACCAGCTCCGGATGCGCGAAATGATAATCGAAGGTCAGCGCGACGAGCCGCTCGAGCGCGGCACGCGGCGCCATCGTGTCCAGACCGGCCTCGAGCTCGGCCGAGCGAATCCCGCGATACGCCTCGGTCAGCACCGCGCGGTACAGCCCCTCCTTACCGCCGAAGAAATAGTAGATCATGCGCTTCGAGGTCGCGGTCGCCGCGGCGATCTCGTCGACGCGCGCGCCGGCAAAGCCCTTGTCGGCGAAATGCGCCATCGCAACCGCGACGATATCGCGCCGATTACGGTCGGTAGGCGTGTCGTGCTCCACACCATGTCCTTGGCCGCGCAGCCCGCGCATGGCAATCATCGAGTCGACGAGACTCCGCTCCGGCATCCCACACGAGTCCTTGCAGCATGAGCATTCCACCGGCATCCGCCAAGATCCAGATCGTCATCGTCGGCGGTGGTGCCGCCGGGCTCGAACTCGCCACCCGGCTGGGCGCGCGCTACGGGCGCAAGCGGCACGACATCATCCTGGTCGACCGCAACCGCACCCACATCTGGAAACCGCTCCTGCATGAAGTCGCGACCGGCTCGCTCGACGCGAACATGGACGAGGTCGGTTATCGCAGCCACTGCCATCGCTGGGGCTATCGCTTCTTCTACGGCGTGCTCGATTCGATCGACCGCAGCGCGCGCCAGGTCCATCTCGCGCCGGTCCTCGACGGCACCGGACGCGAAGTGATCGCGGCGCACAGCATCCGCTACGATTATCTGGTGCTGGCCTATGGATCGGTCACCAACGATTTCGGCACGCCCGGCGTCGCCGAGCATTGCACTTTCCTCGACAGCCGCGCCCAGGCCGACCGCTTCCGCGATCGCCTGCTCGACCAGTGCCTGCGCGTGTCGCGCACGATGACGTCGGATCCGGCCAGCGACGCCCATGTCCGCGTCGCGATCGTCGGCGGCGGCGCGACCGGCGTCGAACTTGCCGCCGAACTGTTCAACGCCGCGGCTGCGCTGGGCTATTACGGGCTGGAGGTGTTCGACGGCAGCCGTCTCGATGTGACGCTGATCGAAGCGGGCCCGCGCATCCTCCCGGCTTTGCCCGAGCGTCTTGCCGAAGCGGCGCAGCGCGAGCTGGAGGCGCTCGGCGTACGGGTATTGACCGACACGCCCGTCACCGCGTCGGATGCGGACGGCATGACGACCGGCAACGGCCAGCGCGTCGACGCCGACCTCCAGGTCTGGGCCGCGGGAGTCAAAGCGGCGCCGATCGCGCATGGGCTCGACGGACTTGAGGTGACGCGCGGCGGGCAGATCGTGGTGACACCGACGCTGCAGACGGGCGTGGACGCGCGGGTGTTCGCGATGGGCGATTGCGCCGCGTGCCTGCTGCCGGGCCGCGATCGCCCGGTGCCGCCGCGCGCGCAGGCCGCGCATCAAATGGCCGCGGCGGTGTTCGGCAACCTCAATCGGCTGATGGCCGGCAAGCCGGTGCGACCGTTCGTCTACCGGGACCATGGCTCGCTGGTATCGCTCAGCCGTTTCTCGACGGTCGGCACGCTGATGGGCAATCTCGTCGGCGGCAAGCTGGCGATCGAGGGCCGGCTGGCGCGGATCGTCTATCTTTCGCTGTACCGCATGCATCTCGTCGCGATCCATGGCTGGATCAAAGGGGTGGCGCTGATCGTGGTGGGGCATGTGAACAAGATCGTCCGGCCCAAGCTGAAACTGCACTGACGGTGCTGCGGTCGTCTTGACCGCTGCTGTTCGGAACGATGTCTCGATACTTCGTTTCCTCGCGCCGCGATCGCGCGGTAAGAGCGGAACGAACCGTACGAGGTATGATCGATGAAATTCCGCCAGCCTCTGCCTCTGTTCGCCCTATCCGTCTGTCTTACGATTTCAGTGCCGGTCGCGGCGGCGCCGTGGTGGTATGCAGGGCGTGCTGCCGACCGGATCGTGTTCGTCGATGCCGGCTCGGTCGAACGCGACAAGGACATCGTCACATATTCTTCCAAAACGGTCAGCCGCAAGCAGGGCGATCCGGTCGCAATGGAGCTGAGTTATATGCGCGCCGATTGCGCGAAGCGGCGGCTCGGCTGGGGCGGCGTGCAGCGAATCGGCTATGACGAAGCGGTGATCGATACCTCCACCGTCGCGGTGCCGGCCATGGTCGACGTTCCCGCCGAGTCGCTTGCAGATTCCGAGCTGACCTTTGCCTGCTCGGACGTGCAAGCGCGCGAAGCGGCCGGCGCGTTCATCCTCGCGGTCGATGACGCCGCATTCACCGAGGCCTTGCTGACCGAGCCCGACAAAGATCTGTCGCCGCGTGCGTTGAACGATCGGCTAGCAGCGGATCCCGCAGTGCCGGTGATCCGCTCGACCGCACCGCCGCCATCCAGCTTCGGCACGGTGCAGACGGTAAGACTCGGCCAGCCGCTGGTGCCGCCACGGGATTACGAAAAGGGCGCGCAAATCCCCGATGCAAACGCGTATCAGTCCGATGAAGCCGGGCGGATTTACGATGTCGCCTATCAGGGCGTCAAGAATGGCGAGATCGAATTCGAAGTGCGAGGCTATTCGATCGACGACCTCGCCCACCCCGCCTCGGGCTCGATCCAGACCGCCTATCTGGCGCAAAAATCGGTCACCATTCTCGATCTCGCCATTACCATCCGCAAAGTGCTGCCCGACCGGATCACCTACAGCGTGAAGATCGAGAAGCGAGCTCCGCAGGAGCCGCCCTGCCCGCACGACGGCTGCGGCGAGCCGACCATCGTCACAGCGGCCGACCGCAACCCTTGAAACCGGCTGCGAGCCGCCGTGATTGATCCGACGCGGACGGTCGGGCCGGTCCCGCGGCGGATCATCTGCGCTCCTTCACCGCCAGCATCGCCAGTCCGCCAGCGAGCGACAGTGCCGCCAGCGTGAACAGCAAGGGCCCGAAATGGCGCGGTGTCGCAAGCCACCAGGTCAAGGCCGGCCCGATCAGCACCGGCGCGGTGTTGGACAGGTTGATCAGCCCGAGATCCCGGCCGCGGCGCCTCGGGTTCGGCAGGAGCTGCATCACGAAACCGATCTGCAACGGGAGGAACACGCCCCAGCCGATCGCGAACAGACAGAAGCCGACGGCCGCGCCGATCCAGCCGGTGGAACATCCCATCACGGCAAGGCCGGTCGCCGCAAGCGCGGCGGTGGCGACCAGGAAGGGCTTACGGCGCCCCAGCCGATCGGACCAGCGACCGAGGATCACGGCAACGGGAAGCGGGGCGACATGGGCAACGACCAGGAGTTCCCCGACGCGCACCGGAACCGCCGCCCGTGCGGCGGGGCTAGCGAGGGCTTCCATATAATAGAGAAGATAGGCGAACAGCACGTTGCCGGCGACTTGAACCAGCAGCCGCGACGTCCACGCGACCGCCAAGTCGCGACGCGGCGCGGCGACCGCGCGATCGACCGTCTGTTCGCTCTGCCGCGGTTTCATCAAAAGCAGCGGCGCCACGCAGACGGCGGTGACCGCAGCGATCGAGGCCAATCGGATGCCGAGGTCGGATGCCGGCCAGAGCACCAGCAGCCCACCAACCGCCGAGGCGAACGGTGGCGCGCCGGCGAGCAGGCCGCTCATCAGGCCCTTTTGCGGATCGATGGTCTCCTCCGCCAGCAGCGCAACGAGCGGCGCGAGGACCGCGTTGAGCGCCAGCTGGAACGCCATCACCGCGACGATCAGCGTTGCCGGCGTTGGCGCTTCGGCGACCGCCGCGTAGGAGAGGAACGTGGCGAGCAGCCCGAACGCGATCCAGCGTCGGCGTCCCCCGCCCCGCTCGAGCGACCGGTCGCTCAACCAGCCAAAGATCACCCCCGACAGGCTCGCCATCACCGCGCCGGCGATCAAGGTCGTCGCCAGCACGCCGATCCGATCTTCGCCGGCGAGTTGCTCGACGCGGAGCGGCAGCAACAGCGTGAGGAACGGCAGATAGGCGACGACCCCGCCAGCATAAGCGAGCGCGCCCAGGATCGGCACCGCAACCCTCGAACGCCGGGCTTCGGGCGCTGACGGGAGGGCTTCGGGGACGGTCATGCCGCCCGGCCGCCACACGGCGCCGCAAAAGCGGTCGATGTGAACGAGCGTCCACGGCGCGGGAGGTGCGTCATGCCACGTGCCGCGGTGCGGCGGTCGAATGGCGCAATACCAGCCCGGCGGGGACGACCGTCGGCTGCGGCGGCACATCCTTTTTCGCAAGATTGGCGATGATCAGCTCGACCGCGCGCGCGGCGACCTCGGCGATCGGCTGGTCGATCGCAGTCAGCGGCGGATGGGTGAAACGCACGATCGGGGTATTGTCGAAGCTGATGAGCGACAGATCGCGCGGCACGGCAATACCGCGTTCCCGGCACAGTTCGAGCGTGGCCAGCGCCATCTGATCATTGCTGGCGATGATCGCCGTCGGCGCATCGTCCGCGTCGAGCAGCGCGATCGCCGCGGCGCGGCCCGAGTTATAGCCGAAGTCGCCGCGCGCGAGCAGACCGTCCGTGCCGAGGCCGGCGGCCGCCATCGCCGCGCGCCAGCCGTCGATGCGCCACCCGCTCAGTTCATATTCGGACGAGCCGGCAATGAAGCCGACCCGCAAATGGCCAAGCGCGATCAGATGCTCGGTCGCGATCCGCGCGGCGCGTTCGTCGTCCATCGTCAGCGCAAAGCCGGGCCCCGCGCGCAGCGAACCGATCCGCGCGAAACTGATCCCCTGCGCTTCCAGCAGCGCGACGATCAGCGGATTCTCCGAATGCGGTGGCGTCAGGATCACGCCGTCGGGCTGGAGCGCGGCGATCGCCGCCATCAGCTCGCGCACGATATGGTCGCTATGCGTATCGACCAGCTCGACGATCATGCGATAGCCGTGTTCGGCGCACGTGAGCATGCCGCCGAGCAGCATCTGGTCGACCCAGTCGGTCCCCTCGCGCGCGCGCCAGTCCGCGATCGTCCGCTCGCGGTCGTTGAGCGCGACGATCAGATAGGAACGCGACCCGCCCATGCGCTGCGCCGCGATCGAGGGGACATAGCCCAGCCGGTCGATCGCCTCCTGCACGCGCGCGACCATTTCCTGCCGTACGCCCAGCTCCTTGTTGATGACCCGACTGACCGTCTGCAACGAAACGCCCGCATCCGCCGCAACATGCTTGATCGTGACGGCCTGCCGTCTTCTCGCCATCGTGGTCAGCCGCCGCAATAATGAGCGACGTAATCGCCATGTGCCGGCAGTCCCGCGACGGTGCGCGCGACATTCTCGCGCAGCGTCGACAGGAATTTCGCCAGTTCGTCGTCGCGCAGCTTGGCCGCGATCGGATGGTGCGCCCGCGGCACGATGCCCTGCCCCATCATCACTTGCACCCAGCTATTCTCCGCGAACAGTTCCTCGTTACGACGGAAAACGCGCCCCGTCTCGCGGAACAGTTCGATCTTCTGCGCCAGGCTGTCGGGAATCGGCATCGCCGCGCACTGGCGCCAAAAGGCTGAATCGCGGCGGTCGGTCGCCTTGTAGTGCAGGATCAGGAAATCGCGGATCTGCTCCATGTCGGCGAATTGCTGGTCGTTGAATTCGGCGATGTCGCGCGGCGAGATGGGGCCGCCCGGCATCATCCGGATCAGCCGGAGGATCGCGCGCTGGATCAGATGGATACTGGTCGATTCGAGCGGCTCCATGAAGCCGCCCGACAAGCCGATCGCGACGACGTTGCGGTGCCATTGCTTGCGCCGCGCGCCGGTGACGAAGCGAATGACGTTGGGCTCGGTCAGCACCTGTCCCTCGACATTGCCGAGCAGCCGCTCGAGCGCGGCATCGCGCTCCAGATAGCGACTGCAATAGACGATGCCGTTGCCGGTGCGATGCTGCAGCGGGATGCGCCACTGCCACCCCGCATCATGCGCCATCGCACGGGTATAGGGCACTGGTGGCCGGACGTTTTCGGTCTGCACCGCTATGGCGGAATCGCACGGCAGCCAGTGCGTCCAGTCGTCATAACCGGCATGCAGCGCCTGCTCGATCAACAAGGCGCGAAAGCCGGTGCAGTCGAGAAACAGGTCGCCTTCCACGATCTCGCCCGAATCGAGGTGCAGCGCGGCGACGTCCCCGCTCTCGCCGTCGAGCGCGACGCGCGCGATCCGCCCCTCGACCCGACGCGTCCCGTCGCCCTCCGCCATTTGCCGCAGGAATTTGGCGTAGAGCGAGGAATCGAGCTGATAGGCATAGTTCATGCCGTCGTCGGGCAGATGCGCGAACTTGCCGTCCAGCGCCGCGACCAGTTCGAGGCAATAGGCATCATAGCCTTCGTCATGCCCGCGCTGGCGCCCGTTCAGCCAGAAATGCTGGAAGCCCGCGGACCAATGATCCTTGCCGGTGGTGCCGAAGGAATGGAAATAGCGGTCGGTGCCGTCCTTCCATCCGTCGAACAGGATGCCGAGCTTGAAGGTCGCCTGCGTCGCGCGCATGAACTCGGCCTCCCCGATGCCGAGCAGCCGGTTGTAGGTGACGAGCGGCGGAATGGTGGATTCGCCGACGCCGATCGTGCCGATCGCGTCCGACTCGATCAATGTAACGGTGGCGGTCCGCCCCATCGTGCGCGCGATCGCGGCGGCGGCCATCCAGCCGGCGGTGCCGCCGCCGGCAACGACGATCCGACGTGGTGCAGCGCTCACTGGCTGAGGTTCCGCTGCAGGAAGGCGCGAATGCGACCGGCGCTTTCGGGGGTAAGTGGTGCGAGCACGCTGCGACCTTCCTCGGGAATATGATCGATCACCGCATCGGTGTTCGAAAAGACGTAATAGTCGAACAGATCGCGCCAATGGTCTTTCTGATCCGCGGGGAGATCGCGGATCGCCATCAGCGCATGGTTGAGCGCATCCTGCGGCGACCCCAGCCAGCGCGGCGTTTCGCGCCACCAATAGTTCACCAGGATGTTGAAGTCGGCCAGCCCTTCGACATGGTGCCACCACATCGCGGGAATATAGACCGCGTCCCCCGCCTCGAGTTCGGCGACTTGCGCATGCGCCAGCGCTTCGGCGAAGCGCGGATGACGGATCGGATCGGGCGCGTGGAAATCGACCATGCTGATCGCGCGCCCGGCCGGCGTGTTGTCGATCGGCCCGAGGTGCAGGTTGCGGAACTGCTCGCGCGGAAACAGCGTGAAGCGGCGACGTCCCGCCGCCACGCAGGCGAGATTGTTGGGCAAGTCGTTATGCGCGGCGATCCGCGTCCTGGTGCCGATCCAGATGCTCGCAAGGCTGGTCCGCGCGCCGAGATCGAGAGGATTGGCTTCGTACAGGCCGGCGAAGAACTGGTGCATGTCGATCGAGCCGAGATAGATGGGCGGTGCGTCCGCCTTGCCCTCGGCCGCGTCGATCCGCTGGAAGATGTCGGGCAGCGTCGCGCGCAGCGTGCGGAAGTTCATCGCCAACGTGGCATCGTAGAACAGTCGCCCGTCGCTGCCCGGCTCGCCGACCGACACGGTGAAGGGCAGGTCGCGGCGATGCCGCAACAGATAGGCGCGGGCATCGCGCGACGACCGCCGGCCCGCCTCGACCAGCGGCCAGTCCTGCACCAGCCCGCGCACCACGAACGGCGTCGCCGCATCGCGCAACCGGGCGTCGAGCTCGGCCGGATCCGCGACCGTGATCTCGGTCACGCGCGGCAGCGCCGCGAAGATACCCGGATCCGCCTCAGCCATAGGCCGCGACTCGCCGGTTCTTCCGCTCGACCAGTTCGGCGACGTTGGAGAGCGATGCCAGCGCCATGAAGACGGGCATCAGATGGCCGGCCGCGTGCAATGCGCCGAGCGCGGCGGAATCGAGCTGCTGCAATCGCTCCTCGGCGATACCGTGATAGCCGACGAGCCGGTTGATCGAGCCGTCATCCAGGGTGATCTCCAGCGTCAGCGGCTCGAGCAGGTCGTACCGTCCCAATGCGGCGAAGAAATCGTCGGTTCCCTGCCACCCCGCATCCAGCTCGCCGAGCCGTGCGGCGATCTCCTCGAGATAGGGCGTTGCACGGCCGATATCGTCGAAGACGCGGACGCCTTCGCCCCCGGATGCGATCCGCGGACTGTCGAGATCGATATGGATCTGCTTGTCGCCGCCCGCGACGGCGGGGTGTCCGATCAGGAAAGGCTGGATCTGCATGGCAAGCGGACGATAGCGTGCCGCCCACCGATCGCCATCGAGAAACAGATTCTCGCCCTGTTCGAAGCCGAACATCGCCAACGCCTGGAAACCGTCGCGCTGGGCGTTCAGGCGGAACAGGATCGGATAGTCGTTCTGCACGCGGCGGAATTCGCCCGGCACGATGACGCACGACATCACGCCGTCGCCAAGCTCGGCACCGCGCGCGGGATCGATTCGAAGCGTGCGGTGCTCCTCGCCGGTCAGGATTACGTGGTTGGCCATCAGGAAAATTGCTCCAGAGCGGTCGGCGCGCCCGCGGCCCGACAGGCGTCGAGATAGGCGCGAATGGAAGGGAGCGCGGCGAGAAGGCCGCGCGTACGCTGCGCCACCGGCGCGAGCGACGGGGGGTCGACGCTCCGGAGCGGGCCGTCTTCGGGCGGGCGAGCGCCCATGCCGTACAGCACATATTGGTAGCTCGCGGCCGGGAACACCTCGTCGAGCATCGGCAGGTCCGCGCGCGTCGGGGGCCGGTGGCGCCACAGCCGCACCAGTTCGGCGAGCCGTGGCGGGACCGAGCCCGGATCGCGATGGTCGCGCCAGTAGCGCTCCTCGCGCCGGCTGAGCAGATAGTGCAGCTTCAGGAACTCGACGATCCGGTCCCACCGATAGCGGAACAGCGTGTTGAAGCGCGCGGCGACGAGCGGCATCGTTTCGCGCGTCGGCCAGTCGTCGAGCAGCGCGTCGAGAGACAGCTCGATCGTGACGATCGCCGACGCCTCGAGCGGCTCGAGAAATCCCGCCGACAGGCCGATCGCGAGGCTATTGCCCGTCCAGAATTGCGCGCGGTGCCCCGAGCGGAACGTCAGCCGGCGCGGCGTCATCGGTTCGTGCGTGCCGAGATATGCCGCGAGCGTCGCCGCCGCCGCGTCGTCGCTCATATGCGCGGACGAATAGACGCAGCCGACGCCGCGCCGCGTCGGCAAGCCGATGTCCCAGATCCAGCCGGCGGCATGCGCGGTCGCATCGGTCTGCGCCGCGATCGGACTGTCGGCGGCGACCGGCACCTGAACCGCGAGCGCGCGATCGTTGAACAGCACGTCGCTGCGATCGATAAACGGCGTTTCGCCGACCAGCAGCGCCGCGTGGCCGGTGCAATCGAGGAACAGGTCGCCCGCGACCGGGCCGGTATCGCGCGTGTGGACGGCGATCACGTCGCCATTCGCCGCGCGTTCGACCCCGACCACATGGTCGCGCAGGTGTCGCACGCCCAGCCGCGTCGTCGCGTGGCGCGCGAGCAGGGCGGCGAGCTTGGTCGCGTCGAGGTGATAGCCATAGTTCAGCGCGCCGGCGAAATCGGGCATCGCGCGCTGGCGCGGCGCGAGCTGCTGTCGCGCCACATGGGGTTGCGGCGTGACCGCATCGGCGAACGTGGCATGCGCGGCTTCCGCCTGCCACGCGGCGACGAGCGCACGGGGGTCGGCCTCGGCCGGCGGGGTGAAGGGGTGGAAATAGCTGTCGTCCGCCGCGCCGGTCGCCCAGCCGACGAAGCGCGATCCGTGCTTGAACGACGCATCGCACGCCAGCAGGAATTCGCCCTCGCCGATGCCGATGCGTTCCAACGTTCCGCGCAGCGTCGGCCAGGTCCCCTCGCCGACCCCGATCGTCGCGACGTCGGGCGATTCGACGAGCGTCACGGTGATCGGCGACACGCCCGCCGGACGCGCCGCCGCCGCGATCCGGCAGGCGGCAAGCCAGCCCGCGGTGCCGCCGCCGACGATCACAATCCGAGAGATGGCCGAATCCACGGGCCCGTCCTGCTGCTGGACCGCATTGGCCATGTTCACCATCGTTAGTGCCGCTCCGGCGCGAAAAAAGCCACCCTCGCGCGGAGGGTGGCCGATTTCACCGCTAGAAGGCGATCCTCGCGCCGGCCGAGTAACGCGGGTCCTGTTTCGTCACGAACGTGATGTTGCGATCCGAGCGCAGATGACCGCTGCGATCCTCGCTATTCACGTTGATGCCCTCGACGAAGACCGAGATGTTCTTCGTGATCGCATAGCTCGCGCTGACGTCGACCTGGCCATAGGTATCGATGTAGGTCGGGTTGACGCCGGCGGCCGAGAGATAGCCCTTGCGCCAATTGTACGCAGCACGCGCCTGCAGGCCGTTCTTGTCGTAGAACAACACTGCGTTGGCGCTGTCCGAAAGGCCGGTGATCGCGAACTGCGACACGCTTGCGGGAAGCTTGTTGTCGTAGTTCCGATTGCCCCTGACGATCGTGTAGTTGAGGATCGTGCCGAAGCCGGTGTGCCAGAAATTGTGCTGGATCGCGAATTCGAACCCGTCGACGTTCGCGGTCTGCGCGCTGTTGAACGGCGTCTGGATCACGAAATTGACCAGCGGGTCGTTGGGCTGCGCCAGGATCGTGCCGTTGACCACCCCGCCTGGATAATTGGCATCGATATAATCGCGAATCTGCGCAAACGTCGCATTGGCGCCCAGCGCATTGAGCGCCGCCTGATAGCGCGGTCCATTCTGCGTCACGCCGTTGAACGTCGTGGTGGGCGAAGTGACCCCCGCGATAGTGGTGTTGACCACCGTGTTGCCGATATAGTTTGCGACGTTCTTGTGGAAATAGCCGACGGAAATGTAGCTTTCGTTGCCGTAATACCATTCCGCCGACAGATCGATGTTCTTCGATTTATAGGGAATCAAATTGGGGTTGCCGACCGACCCGGTTCCCCCGCCGACGCGGAACAAGGTGTCGAGCCGCTGCCCGCCCTGCAGGCTTCCATAGTCGGCGCGCGTGATGGTGTGGCTGTAGGACGCACGCAGCTTGACGCTGCTTACCGGCTCGATGTCGAAATCGACCGACGGCAGCCAGTTCTGATAGCTGCCCTTGAATTGCGTGAAGCCCGTCCCCGAAAACAGGATGTTGAATTCGTTCTGCGAATTCTGGCGCGCGCCGACCGGCGTCGGCACCAGCGCCGATGCCGAGACGTCGGTGGTCTCGTACCGGACGCCGCCGATCAGATGGCCCGGCACCGAGAACAGGTCGAACTTGCCGTTGAACTGGAAATACGGCGCGATCGTCTTCTCGCGGACGCGCGAATCGGTCGTGTAGGGCAGCAGGCAGGTGCCGGTTCCGCCGCAGATATTGTAGGCTTTGTCGAGCAGCGAGACGACGCTCGGCAAGTCGAACGTATAGAACGACTTGACGATGTTCGCATCGTTGGCGCCGCTGATCCCCGAGAATTTGTCGGGAATGCTGACGAGGTTGAACAGGTTGTCGGGCAGCAAGGCCGCCGCCGCCGCACGCTGCGCCGCGCTGTCGCCGCCAGTGCCGCCCCAGGTGTCGTTCTGCAGCACGCTATAGGCCGAGCGCACCTTGTTGTCGGTGTACTGGACGCCCCAGTCCAGGCTGTCGAGGAAGCCCTCGTGGTGATCGTAATGGCCCTTCAACTGGACCTGATTGATCTCGTCGCGGAAATCCGAATTGCGGAACGCATTGCCGGTGGGAACGATGTTGGCAGGATTGAGCGCATCGATCCCCGGATACATGTTGAACGAAATGACCGGCAGCTGGTGCTCGAAATTGATCGTCTGGTTCTGGATGCCGAACACCGCGGTGCCGACCGAGTTGCTGTTGCCGTACGGGCTGTTCGGCTTCGACGTTGCGGTCGAGTGGTTGACGTCGAGCACGACGGTGACGCCGCCGGGGCCCTTCCACGTGAGGTTTCCGCCGATCGCCTTGTTCTCGCTGCGCGCCGACGTCTGCGACGCCGAATAAGCGAGGTCCTTGGTTTCGGCCGCACCGAAGCGCTCGGTATAGAAGATCGGGCCGGCGACCGGACCGTTCGTCCAAGCGCTCGACGTGTCGTTATGATTGTACCAGATTCCGACGCTGTTGTCGCGAATGTCGACCGTATTGCGCGAATAGGTGTAGTCGAACGTGGCGGTCAGCGTGTCGGTCGGCTTGAACTGGAGGACCGCCTGCCCGTTGATGCGCTGGCGCTTGCCATTGACCACGTCATAGCCGGCATTCTGCGGAACCTGGTAGACGTCGGTCGCGCCCGGCCGGTTGGTGATGTTGGCGTAGCGCGGATCGCCCGGCTGCGCGAGCGAGCCCCAATTGTTTTCCGAACCCAGATATCCGTCGCGATAGCCGACATTGACCTGGTTGCCGCTGAAATGCCGCTCCTGGAACGAGCCGAGGATGAGCACGCCGATGCGATCGTCGGCGAACGTGTCGGAGAAGATGCCCGATACTTCAGGAGTGACGTCCTTGCCGCCGTTCTGCGACGTGTCGATCACGCCGCGCGCCGACAGCGAACCGCGCAGGCCGGGCTTGTCGAACGGCCGCGGGGTGCGGATGTTGATGGTCGAACCGATGCCGCCCGACGGCACGCTCGCGCGCCCCGATTTGTAGACTTCGAGCGCCGCGACGCCTTCGGAGGCGAGATTGGCGAAATCGAACGAGCGCGAGACCGGGGCGCTGTTGCCGTCGCCGATCGTCGAGGTCGCGAGCTGGCGGCCGTTGAGCGTGACGAGGTTATATTCCGGGCCGAACCCGCGAACGGTGACGAACTGTCCCTCGCCATTGGACCGGTCGATCGAAACGCCCGTTATGCGCTGCAGCGATTCCGCCAGGTTGGTGTCCGGAAACTTGCCGATATCTTCCGCCGAAATCGCATCGACGATGCCCTGCGCATCGCGCTTGAGGTTGATCGAATTGCGAAGGCTGGCGCGGATGCCGGTAACGACGATGTCGCCGCTCGCGTCGGTCCCGTCGGACGTCGCGGTGCTTTGCGTCGTGGCGGGGCTGGACGGCTGATCCTGGATCGTCGACGGCCCCGTATTGCCCATCGTCGACGAGGTATCCTGCGCCGCGGCGATCACAGGGTAGCCCGCGAGCGCGAGCATCGACCCGCCGAGCGCCAGTCGCGTAGCAAAACGGGTGCTGAAGCCCCCCATAGTCATCCTCCCTGATAGTGACGCGTTAACGCTGCGCCTTTTTATTTGAGAACGTTCACTTGTCCCGAAGTGGCTCTATTGTCAAGCCTGTACCGCCCCGAAAGCCGGTTGTTGTGAACGTTCTCAAGATGTGCTTTCTATGCAACAGGAGCGGCGGCGCAGCCAGTTGGGGAACCCAGCGGCGGCATGTCTGCGAACGATGCGGGAGGATTTGAAATGGCAAAGACGATTCATGGCTGGCTGCTCGGCGTCTCGCTGTTCTCCGGCATCGGCGGCGCGGCCCCCGGGGTCGCGCGCCAACCTAAGGCACCCGCGCCCGCCCCGGCTGCGGCGCAGGACGCGCGCGCCCGGGCCGCGGCGATCGTCGCCCGGATGACGCTCGACGAGAAGGTCGCGCTCGTCCACGGCCTCTTTCCGCCGATGGCCAAGGGCAAGACGCCGAACGAGCTCATTCCGTCCGCCGGACATATCGACGGGATACCGCATCTGGGCGTTCCCTTGATTCGCGAGAGCGACGCGTCGCTCGGCGTCGCCAACCAGATCGAGCAGCGCAAGGGCGACGTGGCGACCGCCCTCCCCTCCGGCCTCGCCACCGCGGCGACGTTCGATCCCGCGATCGCGCATGCCGGCGGCGCGATGATCGGCGCGGAAGCGCGTGCGAAGCGCTTCACCGTGCTGCTTGCGGGCGGCGTCAATCTGACGCGCGACCCGTGGAACGGCCGTAATTTCGAATATCTCGGCGAGGATCCGCTGCTCGCCGGAACGATGGCGGGCGCGCATATTGCGGGCGTCCAGTCGAACCGGATCGTCTCGACGATCAAGCATTTCGCGCTCAACGCGCAGGAAACCGGTCGTACCGTGGTCGACGCGCGGATCGGCGAGGCCGCGCTCCGGATGAGCGACCTACTGGCGTTCGAGATCGCGATCGAAACGGGCAAGCCCGGCTCGGTGATGTGCGCTTACAACAAGGTCAATGGCGATTGGGCGTGCGAGAATGCGCATCTGCTGAACGACGTGCTGAAGCGCGATTGGGGATATCGCGGCTGGGTGATGAGCGATTGGGGCGCGGTGCACTCGACCGCGAAGGCGGCCAATGCCGGGCTCGATCAGCAATCGGGCCAGGAACTCGACCACGCAATGTATTTCGCCGACGCGCTGAAGGCCGACATTGCGGCCGGCCGCGTGCCGCTGGCGCGGCTCGACGACATGGTGGTGCGCTATCTGACCGGGCTGATCGCAACCGGCGCCTATGATGCGCCCGCCAGCATCGCGCAGCCGATTCCCTATGAGGCGCACGCCGCGGTCGCGCAGCGCGCCGCCGAAGCCGGGATCGTGTTGCTCAAGAATGCGGGCGACCTCCTGCCGCTCGCGCGCACCGCGAAACGGATCGTGCTGATCGGCGGTCATGCCGATGTCGGCGTGCTGTCGGGCGGCGGATCGAGCCAGGTCCGCTCGGTCGGCGGCGCGCCGGTCGAGATCCCGCTCACCAGCGGTGCCGCGTCTTCATTCGCGCGAATCACCTGGCACGCCTCCTCGCCGCTGCTCGCGATCCGCGCGGCGATGCCGCAGGCCCGCGTCACCTGGATCGATGGTCGCGACCCCGCCGCCGCCGCCGCTGCCGCCAGGGCGGCGGACGTCGCGATCGTGTTCGCGACGCAGTGGACGACCGAGGCGGAGGACGTGCCCGATCTATCGCTGCCCGATCGTCAGGACGCCTTGATCGCCGCGGTCGCAGCGGCGCAGCCCAGGACGATCGCGGTGATGGAGACCGGCGGCCCGGTGCTGATGCCGTGGCTTTCGGCGGTGCCCGTGGTCGTGCAGGCCTGGTATCCCGGTCAGCGCGGCGGACCCGCTATCGCCAATATCCTGACGGGCCGAGTCAACCCTTCGGGTCGCCTGCCGATCACCTTTCCCGCAAGCGCGACCCAGGCCCCGCGCCACGCGCCGGTCGGGCTCGACCGGCTGAGCGCCGCCGAGGCGCAGGCCGCTGCCGATCCGGGGCATGCGAGCGATCATCAACTGGCGAGTTTTCCGGTCGATTACGTGGAGGGCGCCGATGTCGGCTATCGCTGGTACGAGAAGACGCGCGCCGCGCCGCTCTTTCCCTTCGGCCACGGGCTCAGCTACACGCGCTTCGCCTATCGCAACCCGGTGGTGAAAGGCGGCGCAACGCTCAGCATCAGCTTCGAGCTGGTCAATACCGGGCGCGTCGCGGGGGCCGACGTGCCGCAGATGTACGTCAACCGCGACGGATCGGAGACGCCGATGCGCCTCGCCGCCTTCCGGCGCGTGACGCTCAAGCCGGGCCAGTCGACACGCGTTACGCTGGTCGCCGAGCCACGCATCCTGGCGGACTATGACCCGGCATTGCCCGGCTGGCGCGTCGCGGGCGGCCGCTACCGGGTGGCGCTGGCGCACGATGCGCGCGATCGCGCGCTCGTCTCGACCGCGACCGTCACGGCGACGACGATGAAGCCCTAACCAACCGACAGGAAGGCGGTCACCGTCAGCCGCCCTTGCGCAGGGTCGCCCGACAGCGTTGCGTCGGGCGTGATTGCGCCGCTGTGAAGCAAATAGCTCGGATAGACGAGCGCGCGATTGTAGCGCCCCTCCACCGCCATGGTGCGCTCGAACAGGGGTGTGCCGCCCGCGACATAGCGTGCGGGCGGCACGCCGCCATACCGGAACTCCGCATCAAGCTGATCGAAGAAGATCGGCGCGCGATCCTCGTCGATCGTCTCGAACCCGGTCGAGCGATGGCGATAAAAGGCGGTCCCGTCGCCACCTTCGGGCACGAGATAATGCACGAGCGCGATCCGGTCCCGCCCGAAGGCGTCGCAGTGCGGAATGCGCTGACGGATATCGAGCGCTTCGGGCGGGGTCGTCACGATCGAAAAGCTCGCATCGATTACGTCGACCGCGCCGGAACGCCCCAGCAGCGGACCGAGCACACGCGCCAGGACCTCCAGTTGCGTGGCCATGTAGGTATCGGGGAGTGCGGCGCGAATACCCGGATAATGCTGCACGGCCGGGCCGAATTGCGACGCGAGCGCAACCTCGCGCAGCGCGTCGGGGTCCGCCGCGAAGCCGTCGATCACGACCAGCGGCTGTGCTTCGCGCCCGACCCGATGGACGGTGACCGACGGAGCACTCACGCCGCGCGCCAATACCGAACGTAATCGACCGACATGCGCTGGGGCAGCGCGGCATCGTCGATCCCCTTCGCTCCGCCCCAGTCCCCGCCCACCGCGAGATTGAGGATCAAATTATATGGCACGGTGAATGGCCAGGCGGCATGTCCGCCGGGCTCATCGTCCGTCACGCGCATATAGCCATGGCCATCCATGCCGATCGTGATCGCGTGCGGCTGCCAGTCGAGCTGATAGCGGTGATAGGCGGTGCATGCGCTCGCCACGCGCGTTTCGGCACCGCGCTGTGTCCCGCGCAGATGGTTGAACGCGGCCGAGTGCACCGTGGCGTGCACCACGAGCGGCTGCCAGCCGACCATTTCCATCACGTCGATCTCGCCCATGTCGGGCCACGAACCGCTTTGCGGCAACAGCCAGATCGCAGGCCAGGTCCCACGACCGCACGGGAGCCTAGCGCGAATTTCATAGAAGCCGTAGCCAAATGCCGCGCGGCTGACGAGCTTGGCGGAGCTGTATTTTTGCCCGCCCCAGTCCGCTTCCGACCGCAGCGCCTCGCTCCGCGCCTCGATCACCAGTGCGCCATGCTCGATCCGGGCATTGTCGTGACGGTCGGAGACGTAATATTGCGCTTCGTGATTGGCCCAGCCCTGCCGGTTGCGATCCGTGTCGTAACGCCAGCGGCGTTGGTCGATCGCGCCGGTGAACTCGTCCGCAAAGGCGGGTCGCGTCGCAGGCGTGCGCATCGGCACGTCGACGGCATAGTTGTTCGCAGCCAGGCTGACCGCCTGCGCGAGAATGGTCAGGACGATCGTCAATGCGCCACCTCTTCCCTGTCGGATCGCTCTGCGTCGGTCCGCTCCGGCAATGGTTTAGAACCCGCCCGCGTCCGAGACCACCCGAAACGTGGCATGCGGGTCCTACGTATTGGCCGTTACATGGCCGAGCTGAATGTCGGTGAGCGGCACGACGAACTGGACCCCGAAACGGCTCTTCGTCGTCCAGGCGACGCGCGCGGACCAGCTCGCGCCGCGGAGTGCCAGCTGGACCGTCTCCGCTTGCCGCGGCACCATGTCGCAATGTAGCAGCGCGCCGCCCGACGATATGTTGAGCACGTGCACGCGGCGGCGCGTATCGCCCACCAGCAGTTCGGCCGGCTCGAAAATCTTGATGCGCGGAAATTGCCTGCTCGCCACCATATCACCCCACTCGCCCAAACGCGCGGCAGCAGGACGCGCCGCGAGCAGCGGCAGTTCCTTGCATTCATGGTCAACAGGTATTTATCGTGACGATCGGGTCGGCAGCCGCCGTCGTCCGTCACGCGGCGACCGAATAGCGCTCCGCAAGCAAAGCCCTGAAATCCTGGAGCGGCAGCGGGCGGCTGATGAAATACCCCTGAATGAGGTCGCACCCGCACTCCCGGAGGAACTCCAGGCACGCCCGGTCCTCGACGCCCTCGGCCACGACCTTCAGCTGGAGCTCGTGCGCGAGCTGGATGGTCGAGCGCACGAGCACGCTGTCGGCGCGGTTGAGATGCGCGTGCTGCACGAAGCTGCGGTCGATCTTCAACTCGCTCAGCGGAAGCTGCTTGAGATAGGTCAGCGTCGACTGCCCAGTGCCGTAATCGTCCATCGATACGGCAATGCCCAGATCGCGATACCGGTGCAGCGCCGCGATCGCGCTGGTCGGGTTCGACATGGCGGCCGATTCGGTCACTTCAAACACCAGCGCCGACGGCGGCACGCCCGATTCTCGCACGATCTGCTCGACCTCGGCGTTGAAGGCAGCGTCCGACAGCAACTTGGCCGAAATATTGACCGCCGCGGTGACGACGTGGTGCGGGCGCCAGTCGGCAAGATCGTCCACGACACGCTGCAGCACGTAGAGCGTGAGCGGGCCGATGCGATTGGTCTTCTCGGCGGGGGGAATGAAGCTGTCGGGGCCGATAAAGCCGCGCTCGGGGTGGCGCCAGCGAACCAGCGCTTCCGCGCTGGTGATCCGGCCCTGGTGGAGATCGTATTTGGGCTGATAGAAGACCTCGATCTGTCCCGTAGCCAGCGCGGCATCGAGTTCGCCCATCAGCGAAAGCGATAGCGCCAGCACGTCGTCGTCGATCGCGCTGCGCTGCCAGAAGCTGCCCGTACGCAGCGCTTCCTCGGCCGCCAGCGCGGCATCGACCAGCAGCCGCTCGATGCCGCGCTGGTCGCCCACCGCGACTCCGAGCGCGACCTCGACGTCGACTCGCCGCCCCGCCACTTCGATCGGCTGCAGCAGGATCGCGCGCAGACCGTCGAGCGTATCCTCGACCGACTCTTCGTGCGGCAAGACGAAGGCGAGATGCCGGTCGGCAGTGCGATAGACCTGGCGATCGCGCGCGACCAATGCGAGGCGCTCGGCAAGCCGGACCACGACGTCGGCGGCAAGGCTCGGCCCGAGTACCGCGAGCAGGCTGTCATAGGTCGCGAGCTGCGTGATGACGAGCGTGCAGGTCGTGCCATCGCCAGCCCGCGTCAGCAGCGGGCGGGCGTTGGGAAGACCGGTCGCCGCGTCGATCGTCCGTTCGGTGCGGAACTGCCCGACGATCTCGCGCACGCCGCACGCCACGCCGGCGGTCGCGATCATGCCCAGTGTCGACGCCAACGGATAGGTGATCAGGAGGAGGTGCTGCGCCGCCAGCACCGCTCCGCCGACGAGGAGTCCGGCAGCGAGCACGCTGAAGAAGATCGGCGTGCCGCCGCGCATCCGTACGATCACCAGCACGGCAACGAGGCCGATGAGCAACGGAAGCGTCTCGCCGCCCTCGACCGGCACACCGCGCAGCAAGGTCTCCGCCGCCATCGCCTGGACGATGACGCCCGGGACGACGCCCCACAACGGCGTGCCGTAGCGGTCGCCCATCTCGATCGCGGTCGCGCCGATCAGCACCGAACGGCCGCGCACGCGCTCGCGATCGAACGTGCCGTTGCGGACATCGATGAAGCTGAGCCGCGGGATGCTGGCCGGGTCGATCGACATGTCGATCGGAAAGCCGATATCGGCCGTCCCCGACCGCTGCGCGATATAGGCGGAAAGCGATGGACGCGGCGTTCCCGCGGTGATCGTCCCGAACGGCATCGAGCGAACCTGGCCATCGCGGTCGGGCAGGATGCTGACCGATGCGAGCGCGACGTGCGACCGGAACAGCGGGATCGGCATGGCGTCGATCATGCGCTCTTCGGCCGAGCTGGCCGCCTGGCCGAAGGTCGGCAGCGCCACCAGGCCCTGCGAACGGGCGAGCGCGGCGGCCAGCGCCGCATCGCCGGCCGTATCCGAAGCGGACGACAAATCGACGTCGAACACGATCGCGGCGGCGCCCGCCGCACGCAGATGATCGACCACGGCGGCATAGTTCGAGCGCGACCACGGCCAGCGCTTGATCGCGGCGGCGCTCTTGGCGTCCATCTCGACGACGACGACCTGGCCGCTGGCGACACGATGGACCGCGCCGAAGCGCGCCGCGGAGAGCGCGCGGTCGATCGCGTCGCCGGTCGTGCCGAGCATCAGGACGATCCCCACGATCGCGCCCAGGCCTGCGATCAGCCAGCTCGAGCGCCGCCGGCCGAAAAGATGCGCGAACGCCGCCGACATGCTCAAAAGACGCGCGAAAGGCGGAACGAGATGCGCGGATCGCGATTGCCCGTATCGAAGCGGTCCGCGTTGAGCGGCACCGCCACCTCGACCATTCCGCCGAGCCGCCCCCGACCGAGCCGGACTCCGGCGGCGGTCGACAGCAACGCCCCGCCGCCGCTCCCGCCGCGCAAATTGTCGACATAGCCGCCATCGACCGATCCATAGAGCTGCACGCGATCGACGACATTGGGGATGACGCGGCCGAAATCGACGCGGATTTCGCCCGACCCGAGAATGCCGTCGTCGCCGGTGCGCTCGGCATAATCATAAGCGCGCCCGAAAGCGGGGCCGCCCGCGCCGATTTCCGCGGTGGCAAGCAGTGGCCGCAAAGCGAGTTGCGCCTCCGATGCGAGGACGAGGCTGACATGATCGAACAGCGGCGTGGTCCAGTCGGCATTATAGCCCCAGGTGACGAAGCGGGCATCGCCGTCGCTGCGCGAGATCCGCGCGTCGCCCTGATGCGTCACGCCCGGCAAAGGCAACCCGTCGACCATGACGAACTCGGCGCGAAGCGTTCCGGCGCCGGCCTTGATCGAACCGTTGAGCGATGCGGTCAGCGTCGCCAGCCGATCGTTGCGCAGCGGGCTGGTCAGCAGCGTCTGGTCGCTGCGCAGGCCGCGCAGCTCGACCACGGCCCACAGGCTGCGGGTGCGGCTCCGCAACAGCGGCTTCGAATAGGACAGCGCCGCATCGAAGCTTTCGCCGATCACGTCGAGCGGCGCGAGCGATGCGCCGGGCTTGGCGCGGCCATACGATGCCGACGCCGACAGCGTCGCGCCATCCGCATCGACGGGTGCGCTGTAGCGCGCGCGAACGAAGACGAACTCGGACGGCTGGACCGGAGTCTGCGCCGCGATGACGCTCAGTTCGTCGCCCGCGCCGATCAGCCCGCGGATGTTGCCGAGCACCGTCGACCGGATCGGCCCGACTTCCTTGCTTCCGCGATTGTCGATCTGCACGTAGGCGCTGGCCCGGTCTTGCGCGATCGTCACCAGCAGGATGCCGAACCCGTCCTGACGGACATATTTGCTGTCCTTGACGGTGACCCCCGGAATGTCCCCGACCAGCAGGATCGCGCGTTCCAGGTCGGCGCGGCGCACCGCATGATCGGTTACGAGCGCCCGCGTGAGGATGCGGTCGGCCAGCGGGTTGATTGCGCCGATGACGCGGACCGCCGACAGCGTGCCGGTGTCGAGCCGCACCCGCAGCACGCCATCCGCCAGCCGCTGCGGCTCGATCCACGCGCTGGCAAAGGGAAAGCCGGCGTCGCGCGCGACGGTGGCGACGGCGCTCGACAGGCGTGCCAGGTCATCGCCCGACAGATCGCGACCGATGAAGGGCAGAAGCGCGCCGCTAAAGGCGTCCCGCGCGATTTCGCGGCCACCGTCGATGACGATGGCGGAGGCGAAGTGCGATGTCGTGGCGGCGGCAGGTGCAGGAGCTTGAGTCGTTTCGACGGGCGTCGGCTCGCTCTTCGTCGCCCGCTTGCTCGGGTCGGGCAACGCCCGTTCCAGGATTGCGGGATTGGCCTGGTTCAGCCGATCCTGCGCGGCGACTGGTCCCCATCCGAAGAGCAGGGCCCCTCCCCCCGCCAAAACGCTACGCACGAAACACCGCATCCGACATCCTCAACTGAGTTCGATCGGATAGCCCGCCAAGTCTTTGTAAATGGTTAGCGAAGGCAAATCCTAACGCCGGATTCACCGCGTCGCTGCACCCTAACGCAAGCACGCCTCACCTATCTCGCCGGTTCCGGAGTGTGGGGAGAGATGTATGCGTAAGCGATTGATCGCTATCCTGATAGCGAGCTGCTCGTCCGCAGCGATCGCCGGGGAGCCGGGCTGGACGATCAGCGAAAGCAGCGGCCCGGTGCAGATCGGCCATGGCGGTCTCTCGAAGGTCGCGACGCGCGGCCTCGACGTCGCGCTCGGCGATACCGTCACCACCGGCGCCGGCGGCCGCGCAGTGCTGGTGCGCGGCACCGAATATATGATGGTCGCCGCCAATTCGCGGCTCCGGCTGCCGGTGGCGCAGCCGGCCGGTGGCTTTACCCAGATGTTCGAGGATTTCGGCAACGTCGTCTTCATGATCAAGAAGAAGATGACGCCGCATTTCGAGGTGAAGACGCCCTACCTCGCCGCCGTGGTGAAAGGCACCACTTTCTCGGTCGGCGTGACCTCCACCGGGGCCTCGGTCCAGGTGCTCGAAGGCGCCGTCGATGTCGCGACCGGCGACGGCGGCGCACACGAGCTGTTGCGGCCGGGCGCGGTCGCGATGGTCGGATCGGGCGATCTCCATCGCATGCGGATCGAGGCCAACGGCGTCGCACGGGTGATCGCGTCGCCGGCCGCCGCAGCCGCGGCGCCAGTGGCGACGCCCGCCGCGACCACCGCCACGACATCCAACGCGGCGGTCGTCGCAACCGCCCCCGCCGCGCCGGTGCCAGCCGCGATCGTCTCCGCGGTCTATGAGGCGCCGGTGTCGCTGGCGACGGTGACGGGCGGCCTCGTCACCGGGACCAGCGGCGGCGCGATCGAGATTGCCGACGTGGCGAATGCCACGCGCGTTGCCACCGAATCCTCGAATTCGGCGGTCAAGGCGGTCGAGATCGCCACCACGACGATCGCCGCCGACAGCGCCAAGGAGAAGGCGACCGCCGCCGCTGACATCCAAGGCGAAGCGGCTGCCGCCGCCGCGAAGGCGAAGTCCGCCGCCGACACGGCGGCCGAGGATGCCGCCGCCGCATCGCAGCGCGCCGCCGCGGCGACCGCGCAGGCCGCTGCCGACAAGGGCAAGAGCGACGCCGTCGCGGCCGCATCCGCTTCCGCCGCCGCGCAGGCGACCAAGGATGCGCAAGCCGCCGCCGATGCCGCGGCCAGGGCGCAACAGGAACAGGCCGACAAGGCCGCCGCGCAAGTGCAGGCC
>CAXTEO010000010.1:0-79586 GCA_964243205.1 uncultured Sphingomonas sp. | reverse complement strand
GAATGGCGGGCGACATCATCTCGGAATGATGGGCGCGATCACCTCGGAATCCGCATCGTCGGTGTTGCAGCGACCGACTATAGGCAAGGCACGGCGTTGATACGAAGCCGTTTGCAAACACGCTTTCCCGAGGGAAGCGCGGAACAAAAGCTAGTGGATTATCTAGAACAGCAAGGTCTGCGAGTTAATCGCGCGGAGCGGGAAGCCTCCGTCAGATACGACCGCGTTCCTTGCGGCAGTCAGGTTCGCGTCAACTGGACGATCAATTCGGCCCACTCGATTGCAAACGTCGATGCTCTCTACAGCGACACGGGATGCCCTTGATCTGCCGCTTCGTTTCGTCTGCTTCCCACCAGTTTTCTGCGTTCCCGGCGCGCCGAGGCGTGCGGGGTTCCCGAAAGCCGACCAGCCGCGATCAGGCGAGGAAGCTGCCGGGACGCAATCGACCACTTGCGGACGTTCCAGCCGACGATCATGCTGACTTGATGCCGACAGCCGAAGAAAACTCCCCGCCATACACCGACGCTGATTACTACGGCTTCGTGCTGACGGGGCTGTTCGGCGTTATTGATGACGCCGAGGCATCGGGATGTGACGCAAAGGGTATAGCGCTGCTACGCCAAGCGAGCGACCTGTTATGGGCCGAGTTCCAGAAGCGTCATCCGGGCGCTTGGGATAGAAAGCAGACCGACAGCTAACCACCGGATTTCCGCGTTCCTGGCCCGCCGAGACGTTCGGTCTGCCCGAAGGTCGACCGACGGCTATCGAGTGGGGAAGCCGCCGTGGCGCAATCGATCAATTGCAGACATTCGAAGAGCCTGCCACATTACAAAGATGTACCGGAAAGAAGCTGACCGACTGATCGTGAGAGACATTCAAGCGCGGTTGCCTGTGCTTCGGCAAGAGCACGCTTGGACGAGTTGGAGATTCGCGTTGATCGCCTCCTCTTCAGAGCACCCTGAATGGTATCGGCATCACCAACCGTCGATATACGAAAACGTCGAACCGCTTCTTCGCGCAGCCAACGTGGACATGTCGGAGCCACCCTTACCGGGCACATTCATCGGCAATTTGGCTGTCCAGGATTAGCCGAAGGTCGGGTTTCCACCATATGAACTCGTTTACCCTCCCTGATGACAGGCGCGCGTGATGCTGTCCCTGATACGCTCTCCTTGGTTTTCGCTCTCCTCGACGGCTCTGCTTATCGCGCTTGGATTTCTACTGCCCGAGCAACGAGGGTGGCTTTTTGGCCTGGCAGCGACAGTCGTATTCTGCGGCATCATCGATTGGGTAAGCGCCAACCGAAACGTCCGCTAACCACCAGATTTCCGCGTTCAAGTGCGCCGAAACGATCAGTCTGCCCGAAAGCCGACCGACGGCTATCGAGTGGGGAAGCTGCCGGAGCGCAATCGACCAATTGCGGACCTTCACACGGTCATTATGCTGATCCCATGACGACCACTCCGTTCAACGCTAACGCGATAATCAAGCAGATCGATTCTGGCACTTTGCGACCGATGGGCAACGTCGTCGCCCGTGCACTTCTTGAGAAGATAGGATTTCAGCACGAGATCATCGCGCAGTATGATCGAGGCGAGGCAATCGAATGGCTACCCGGAACCGATACGCTGTGGATGCAGATTAACGCACTGCCAGTCGGTCGGCAGGGGGGCCTTCGGCTTGTAGCCAATCTCACGCATCCAGAGGGTGCGTTAGATGGGTATGCCGCTGAGTTCTTTATTCTTTGGGCGCGAGAGCAAGGGGTGAGCGAGTTCGGCATTGGCGAGGCATTCGGCTTGCCTGTGAACGGCTTAACCACAAGTTTTCCGCGTTCCCGGTGAGCCGAGGCGTCGGTTTCCCGAAAGCCGACCAGCCGCAATCAGGCGGGGAAGCCGCCGGGGCGCAATCGACCAACTGCGGACATATGCGAGCGCCGATAGTGCCGCGCGATATCGGCTAACGGTTTCCGTGTCGTTTTATAGGCCAATCAAGCAAAACTACTTACCTTGTAGACTACCTTGACTAATATCAGAACGCAGTTCTGTAATATCGAGAACTCTTCCGCGCCTCGCAGAAGATATCACCTTTTCGAACTCGGTGCGTGAAACGCCGAATGGTGGCAAATTTACGCGGATCGGCTTATCTCCGCCTCCTACGATAACGCGATAATAGCCGGAGCCTCTTCCGCAATCGACAAACACCAGATCACCGATGTCTGACCACCGATAGTGCCGCTCTGACGTACCATGGCAAAAGGTAAAACCCTCGGCGGTGATCGTCATGCTATCGAGGCTCAAAACCTTTGCGAGAATATATGTCGTGAATATCCCAGCGACGAACGGTAAAGAAGCGTCATGGATAAAAGCTGGCAAGGATTTTGGTGCTGACAATCCGCTAAACTTCACGATATATTCTATGCACCAAGCGGCAGAAAAAACAATTGGCGTCATAATTATTATCATTATGGTGTTTACCCATCGACTTTCTCGATAGATTATCTGACCTGACGACTGATCGAACATCATAGATTCTTTCTTTATCGAAGAACGATATACCTCCTACTGAATTAATTAAAAATAAAGAGCGGCGCCGAGGTGGCACGCGAACCTCATAGGCTTCCCTGCGGTGCCGACCTTGGCACGATCGGCAGCTACCGACTAATAGTGGAGATTAATTAGACAGGGCAGCGGCGGCGGCGATCTTCGTCAGCCGGGGCGGATGCGCGCTTGATGCCACTTCGCCCGGTTTCGACATCGATCAAAAAACATACAGGTGAATGCGCCCGAAACATATCGTCGACATCGTGACAAATGCTCGTATTCGTCACTATCGGAATAGATCGTGCCCCCGCATATGCTTGAACCCATACGCCTGCGCAGGATTTCCCCCTACCTCCGAGGCCGTACTTACCGTCAACGTATGCGAGCTTTTGTGCTGTATGCGGTCTGACACCATCGAAGGCATAAACCTCAACTGCGGATGTTAGATTGGGTAAGGCTAAGAGTCCAAATACGACCGGGACAGCGAAATAGGCGTGCGGGTTCAACGGCTTGGTTTCCAAAAAGACAAAGAGAAACCCGAGAACCCCACCGATAAGGAATGCCCAGATCATAAGGAGTGTTGATGGTGGGTCAACGAGGGGGCTGTCGCGCATAAAAGAAATACAACCGGCAAGGGCAAATGCCGTAGAGAGAATTCGGATTCCTACTTGCCCCAGTGTTGTCGCTGGCACTTCCGCTTGAAAGCGCGCGCTTGATTGTTCAATATCACCCATCAGGCTAAATCCATCGTTGGCGAAGTCGAACTACACCCAACTTATTAATATACGTCCCCCTGCGCCCGGGCCTATCAACCATCAAATACCGAACGTTCGCAGCTGCGGCGGATCGAACGTCCGCTTTCCACCAACTATCGCTGTTCGCGGACGATCAGCGCCAACGCGACGTTCGAAAGCCGACCGGCAGCTATCGAGCGAGAAGGCGGTCGGTCTCAAATCGACCAAAAGCAGACTAACATTAGTGGAGGACAAAAGGGCCATATCGGAGGTATCGCGGGGCATTGCCGGGCGTGCCTGCGAGTCGGCGATTGGGAGACTTTGTGCGCGAGCGTTGGGGATTGGATATGCAAAGTCTAGCAAAGGCGGGTTTCGGCTTCAGCGAGTACGAGTGGCTGGAGGGTATTGTCGCGGGGGTACTGAAGACGAGCACGGCTATTCAGGTTGATCGCGATGACCTATGGGCTTTGCTGAACAGTCTCCCGGTCGCGATCCTGATAAGCACCGACCGCGACTGTTCGAAAATCATTGGCAATCTCGCCGCCCAAGCGATGCTGCAAGTCCCATTGGGATCTAATATTTCTCAGAGCGCGCCTCAAGGGGAGCGGCCCGGTTTCAGGGTTTACTGCGATGACGTGCTTGTCCCGATTGAAAACCTTCCAATGCAGCAAGCGGCGGCGACAGGCCAAGCCGTTGGCCATTCCGAATGCGAAATTCGTTTCGATACCGGAAGGAAGATCTACATTGCCGGGCATTGTATCCCGATTCAGAATGACAGTGGCGACGTGTGTGGAGCCCTTGGCGCGTTCATCGACGTGACCGAGCAACGCCAAACATCCGAACGATCGGCTATCATGGCACTTGAGATGGCTCACCGCGTCAAAAACAGCGTCTCAATCATCCAGTCGCTCGCCTATGGGACGATACGTAAGCAGCTCGACCCAGCTGATTATGCTGCGTTTGAACAGCGGCTGATAAATATCGCCCGCGCTCAGGAACTCATGGGCAAAGACTACGGAGCCGGTGCCGATTTGAGGGAACTTGTTCTCAGTGTTATCGAAGGGGTTGTCCAACGCGACGTGGGCCGGGTGAAGTGGGATGGCCCAACGGTAAAGATCGACGCGGATGTTTCCGTTTCACTGAGCATGGTTCTCCACGAACTTGCGACAAACGCGTGCAAGTATGGCGCACTTCAGCAAGACGACGGATCGGTCGAAATCACTTGGACATGCTCACGCTTTGGCGACCGCGATCGGATACGTCTGGCATGGCAGGAACACGGAACTTTCCATCGCTCAACGCCGCCGAAACCCGGCTTCGGCACCAAGCTTATTCGCAACGTCATGAGGGCGATGCCCGGCGGTAGCGTAGCCAGTGAGTATCTGCCGGGCGGTCTTTCGATGGTCCTCACTTTCACGGTGCAGAGTGAACCGGCCCGTAAAGGAACGTCGCAAGCAATGTCGTGAGCGACTGATCTCTACGGCCGCTTTCCACCACGAGTGGCCATCCACGGGTCATGTCGTTCGCATGTGTGCAAGCGCCGCCCGCAGGTCGTCGTCAGTTACGTTGGGCTTACCTTCGTCGTCGACTAGGTCCAGCGCTTGAAGTTGCCACATCGCCTGCCTGATCCGATCGGCATCGTCTGCCGGATCGAAGCTCAGCCTTCCCTGACCCTCTAAATCGAAAATTTCGATAAGCCAATGATCGGCATCCAGTCGAGTCAATGAGCCGTCGAGAACGGCTTCGATACGGTCAGCAACTTCGGTGAAGGTGATCTTCATTGGTACCGGTATGGCAAGCGCAGCCCGTTGCGGCAATGGCAGCTATTGCTACCTCCCCTCCTAAAAGTGGTCGGACGGCAAACCACCAATTTTCCGCGTTCCCGGCGTGCCGGGGCGATCGGCCTGCCCGAAAGCCGACCGACGGCTAGCGAGTGGGGAAGCTGCCCAGACGCGATCGACCAATTGTCGCCGTTCGCACATCTGGTTATCATGCACCATGGTTCGACCTTCCCGTCTATTTTGGTGTGGAACCGCGCTACTGGTGATTGCTGTCGTCAGGTTTGTTGCATTCCCGATCATCGACCCAGAAAACAAAGAAAACCCGGGGTTTTGGTTTGAGCTCTACGCGTTCTCAAACCTGCTTTTCCTCCCCGCCCTTGCGTTGATCATGCTTGCAGGATTTCTTCAATTTGGACGTTGGTGGTCCCGTAGGACCCGCCGTTAGGCTACTGGCAGCTATCCACCATTGATCGTCGTCCCGCCCGTGTCCCGAGCGCACGCCGCCCGGAACCGGACTGGCGGTTTTCGGGAGGAGAAAGCGGACGTGCAAAAATCGACGAGTTGCAGACATCTGAGGCGGCGGTAATGTCTGCCTATGCAGCCTTGGCTCTCTACCCTTCTCGCCCTTAGCGCTGTCCAATCCACACCAGCGGCAAGTCTCCGTATGTACGGCGACCGAGCCACCTTCCTCGCCACTATCGAGGAAGATCGTGACCACGGCTACAAAATACAAATCAAGTGCGTCGCTCGATGCTCCCATTCAATAAGTTACAGCGAACTGATCGGCGACAGCCCCATGGGCTTGTTCTATGGTGACTACGGCCTGCTGTATTCCAAATGGGCTGGGGGATCGGCGTATCGGGTTCGAGTTTGGAGTGTCACCGACAAGGGCGTTAGAAAAGTTGCCGAAATCGCAAGCTGGCACCGTGAGCCGGACTTCACGAGCGACAGGGTCGGCCGACCCGCGATCCGGGTCTATGAGGGAGGGTTCGACTTCGCGCTGACGTTGCGGCCCGTGCTTTGGACATACAAGCACGGACGCTTTACGCGCCAAACGCGAAACGGCAGCTTCTCTATCGCGGATTGAGTCAATAGGCGCAGGCCGTCGTCCGCCGCCGCGAGAGCGTCGGGGGCTGGTCGTGGCATAGTGCCGGGTGTCCGCGTGCATGCTCGTGTTCTGCCAAGCTCGAGGAATTGCCACACGGGGTTCGTGCTTCTCTCCGGGGTCGGCGCGCAGCCGCCCCATGATGGGGTAAGAAAGAGCAGGGTGGATCAATCTAACGAGCGCCCTTGCCGTTGTTGGCGGGCTGCTGCCGTTACGATCTCACCCCACCTTCGTCCCCGTGAGGACCTCTTGCTGCCGAGGCAGAACCGTTGAAGCTCCTGTTTGAGAGTGTGTTAGGCGACCGGGGTACCGGGCTCACTGCCCCAGCGGAAATCGACGCCGTCTGTCCACATTCGATGGAGGATTACCGCCAATCGACGTGCGACCGCGACGATCGCCCGCCGCATGCCTCGGCGCTGAGCAACTTTCATTCCCCAAGCCTTGAGCCACGACCAATGCCGGCTCTGGGTCATCAGGATCTGGGCCGCTTCGTACAGCATCGTTCGCAGCATGGCGTCGCCAGATTTGGAGATGCCGCCATCATAGTCGATCTCGCCCGATTGATAGCGCCGGGGTGTCAGCCCGACATGCGCGCCGACGCCTTGGAATGCAAAAATCGCTGCGGCTGATCAATCGAGGCACGGTAGGTAAGAGCCACTACGGGACCAACGCCAGGCGCGGTCATTAATCGCTTGCAGACCGGATCATGCCGGACCGTGTCGAGCAGCATTTTGTGAAGCGTAGCGAGCTGCTGGCGCATCACGCGCCGCACCGTCAGCAACGGCTCTACAATCGCCGCGAGCCTCGGAAAACCCTCGACCAGATGTCGGATCCGGGCCTCGTACCCGATCGTGCTGACGACACCGACCTTGAGGCCGAAGTTGCGCAGCGTGCCGCGCATGTCGGACTCGATGTCGATCAGCTTGCGCTGCACGAGCTTGCGGCTCGTTAACAGCATGCGCTGCTCTTGTGCAGCCAGCGTCTTCACATGCACCGGCTTGAACAGTCCAACCCGCATCATCTGGGCGATGCCGCGTGCGTCGTTGCGGTCGGACTTGTTTGATCTGCTGCGCTTGCAACAGGGCCTTCATGTGCCGCGTCTCGACGCAGATCACCGGGAGGCCCGCCTCGCTCAAACCGTTCACCAGCCACTGCGACAGCGGCCCGGCCTCGATCCCGACCCGCACGTAATCGCCGCCGACCGAGGTCAGCAGCACGGCAATGTCATCAGGCTCGGTCGGCACATTGCGCTCGCACACGACCTTGCCGGCATCGTCAACCACGCACACCGACGTCTCTTTCACCGAGACGTCCAGACCTACGAAATGCGCCATCGCTCAAACTCCTTCCCTCGATGCACGAGGTCAGGTCGACCCCGGTCCAGGCATCGTACGTGAAGGGGCTGCAATCTCATCTGCTGTCGTTATGCAGCCGCCGCGATACACCATCTAACCACCACGTATTGCCCGTCCCCGGACTCTGTTAGCTTTCCGGCAACGCAAGCGTGCGAAGACGTTCACATGGGTGAGCGGTATTCCAAGTTCGGGCAGGGGCAGCGCCATGGCGGTAGACACCGATCACGCGGGCGGCGTCGGCGTCACGATCCGCCCGAAAGCTTTTTGGTTCAGGTTCTCAGCGGGTGCATCCTTATTGCGGTCGTCAGTTGGATGGCCGCGCCCCAACTGACCAGTCTCTGGCGCATATGGTCGAGGTCGCCCACGGAAATAAAAGCAATCGAGCACTCGGCATATTATTGGAACTGTGACGAGGCCTGAGCCGCTGGCGTCACGCCGATCTATCGAGGCTCGCCCGGGTATCGCGAGGGAATGGACGGCGACGGCGACGGAATCGCCTGTGAAGCCTATCATGGATGATTTCCTCAATCCTACCGGTCGGGCGAACGTCAGTTCGGCACCAGGTCGCGACGTTCAACTCGTGGGCTCGCGATTGGGAAGCCTAAAAGTCTACCGGCGGCTATGGGAACGGAAAGCGGTCGGGCTCAAATCGACCCAACTGCGGTCGTGTCTAAAGCGCGCACTCTCGCCAGCAGCGCCCTTAGCTGTGCCTCGCCTTGGGGTGTGAGCGGCAGCGGGACCGCATTCGCCTCGTGCCGGATACGGTCGAGTGTAAGGTCAGAGATGGGGAGGCTGGTAAAGTCGTCCCAATCCCACTCCCCGCCGCTGCCATCAAGAAAGTCAGATAGATAGCGGGCTACATCGGTGGGGTTGAGGTCAGCGCTTCTCGTCGCCCCTAACAGCCATTGAATAAGAACCAACGCCAACGCGAACGGGATAGCGACCGGCGCGAGAAGTGCCGCGCCCCAACCGCTAATGTGCCATTGCCGATGACGGCCCATGTTTGCCTCCGCCGCGAACACTACGCGACCAATGTCCGGTTCCCACCAGTTTTTCGCGTTCCCGATGCGCCGAGGCGTTCTGGGCTCCCGAAAGCCGACCGGTTGCTGTCAGGTGAAGAAGCTGCCGAGGCGCAATCGACCAGAGGCGGACGTTTCGCCTTCAAGTTCGATGCCGTTCAGCTACATTGAGCTATGGCATTCCAACACATTTGGCCCGTGGTGTATTGTGTGGTGGCTTTCGGCATCGTGATCGATGCCCTTTATAAAAAGCGAGTATTCCCATTTATTTGGCGACACCCTGACGGGGCCGTTCATCTGGATTATCAGCCGCGCACCTATTGGTTTGTTACCGGCTTTTACGCTACGGTCGGCATATTGGTGCTATTTGGGCTGCTTAGCCCACAAATTACCACCTGAAGCAGCCGGTCTCAAATCGACCAATAGCGGACGACAGATATTCTCGATACGGTCGCGTAGATGAACCCTATCGAAGCCGCTGTTTCTCCCCGAGTTGGCCGCAAAGGGTGCGTCGGGTTATTCGTGCTGGGTCTCATTTTTTGCTTTTGCTTGTTACTTGGCACGTGCACCTCGAAGGTCGAAGTCGCAAATGTAAAGTCACCTGATGGAAAATTGATCGCGAGAACGTTCGAAATCAATGCGGGAACGACTACTGAGTTTGCATACGAGGTCGACATTTCGAGAGACTGGCCGATCCGTTGGGATCATGCCGCAGCTGGTCTTTATGGCGCGGCTCGCAACGAATGCGCCTACGGCGTGAACGTCCGATGGATCGATAGCAATACACTTGCTATCAATTACAAAGAGGCAAAATCGATAGACATCGATCGTGCGGTCCACCTCGTTGGTCGGACGGTCCGCATCATTGCGAAGGGTGGTGTAATCGACCCGAAAGCTCCTTGCGGTGGCATGGCAAATAGCTGAGCCGGAAAGTAACGAACGGCAGCTACCCACCACAGTTGCGCGTTCCGCGCCGATAATCGATCCAGGTGGCAACGACCGCTTCCGTCAGAAGCTGCCATCGCCCCCGGGTCGCTGGGAATGGTGGCTCTGTCCCAAATCTCGCCATACGTCGCGAACTCCGGGCCTTTCAAAGCGGTAGCGAAGCACGAGAGAAAGTGGCCGCTACTGTAACCGGGGAGGGGGCAGGAATGCGGCCGTGGGTCGTCGTGCAGTTAGATCTGCCTCCATGATGTCATGGCATTGACCAGAACGAGCATCCAAGGCCATCAGGGGCCCGTTGTTCACAGCGGCATGATGCCGGTGCCTGCCAATGCTATAAACTCTCGGTGGACGCTGGCGTCTCCGTAATGTTCATAGCGATCGTCAGTTGGTATCGCGCATAGCGCCGTTCACCGATGCGAGTCAAAGCGCCGAGCTCCACGAGTTCGGAGAGATCTCGCGTTGCAGTCGCCGATGTAGCGTCGGTGATCGTGCGATAGTTGCGCGCGCTGAGGCCACCGGCGAAACCGTCTATTCCTTCGGCCATCATGCGCAGCAGAGCTTTTTCCTGCCGCGCGTTTATCGTGCCGCGCAGGCGGTCAAGTAAACGGGTTTTATTGATCAGGAAGCGAATGCTCTCGATCGTGCGCGCCTGTGCCTCAAGCACAATAGTGGCAAACCAGTCGATCCAGTCATCGACCTGGTTGGTCTGGCTGGCCCGTTGCAGCTCGAGGTAATAGGCTTTCTTATGGCGATTGATCGTTGCTGCGAGTGCGGTCAGCGTCGGCGCTTTCAGGCTCTGCGCCAGCGCTTTTTCGGCAATGGCGCGTCCCAGGCGTCCATTGCCGTCCTCGAACGGATGCACGGTCTCGAACCATAGATGCGCAATCGCGGCGCGCGTGATTGCCGGGAGAGGCGTGCTACCTCGCGGGCCGCTTTCATTATACCAGGTAGTGAATTGCGCCATCTCGGTCGGCACGCGATCTGACGGTGGCGCTTCGAAATGGACGCGAGGCGCATGCAACGCGCCAGATACGATCTGCATGGCATCGGCATGGGTGCGATACGCCCCGATCGCCGTCAGGTCGCGACGACCATTCATCAGCATCGCGTGCCAATTGAACAGCTGTTGGTCGTTGAGCGGGGCCGAGTAGCCGCGATACAAATCCACCATGAGTTCGGCCGCTCCGGCTTCTGCCGGATTCGAGCGGCGCATGTCGGACGCAAAGCCAAGTTGCCGCGCGATTGACGACTGAACGCTGGCACGATCTAGTGGTCCGAATCCAACACTTGGTGCCCGCGTCTGACGGCGGCGATGATTTTGTCGGGGTCGGCGGTCCAGACGAAGGGTTTTGAGCTTTCGTTGTGCTCGACCAGGAAGCGGTTGATGGCGGCCTGAAGGTCGACGAGCGAATGAAACACGCCGCGTTTGAGGCGACGGTTGGTCAGCCTGGCGAAGAAGCCCTCGACGGCATTGAGCCAAGAACAGGACGTTGGCGTAAAGTGGAAGGTGAAGCGCGGGTGGCGCTCGAGCCACTCGCGAACCTTGGGGTGCTTGTGAGCGGCGTAATTGTCGAGGATCACATGGATCGCCTTGCCGGCGGGCACGCGCGCTTCGATCAGATTGAGAAAGCGGATGAATTCCTGGTGGCGGTGCCGCTGCATGTTGCGACCGATCACGGTCCCGTCGAGGATGTTGAGCGCGGCAAAGAGCGTAGTGGTGCCGTTACGCTTGTAATCATGGGTCATGGTGCCGGCTCGCCCCTTTTTCAGCGGCAGGCCGGGTTGGGATCGGTCGAGGGCCTGGATCTGGCTCTTCTCGTCGAACGACAGGACGATCGCGTGAGCGGGTGGCGCGACATAAAGGCCCACGACATCACGAAGCTTGTCGATGAACTCGGGATCATTGGACAGCTTGAACTGCCGAACGCGGTGAGGTTGGAGGCCGTGGGCGCGCCAGATCCGGTGAACCGAACTGGCGCTGATGCCGGCTTCACCGGCCATCAGCGAGGCTGTCCAATGGGTCGTCTCACCCGGCGGCGCCTCATGCGTCCGGCTCGCGACCCATGCGACAACCTCCGCGGTTAAGGGAGGGATGCGCGACGGACGGGTCTTGTCGCGGAGCAGACCCTCCACCCCTTCCTGCATGAACCGCTCCTGCCAGCGCCACACGCATGTCTTCGATGTAGCCGTCCGGCGCATGATCTCGCTGGTGCCAATCCCCTCGGCACTCAAAAGCACAATCTCGGCGCGCCAGACGTGCTTTTGGGGCGCGTTCCGATCCTTGCAGATCCGCTCGAGACGTTCTCGGTCCGCCGACGCAAGGTCGATGATTATACCACTTCGCATCCTCGATGACTCGCACGGCAAAACGGCGACGGGAATCCTTAATCGGACTCAACTGTCAGGCGAGAACCACTAGCACCTCGCCCTCGATGGCGGAGCTATCGACCATTTCCTGCGATATGAGCTCGATCGCTATGCCTTGCCGCGCTTCGCCATTCAGGTGATGCATAGACCCGACGATAACGCCAGCGCCCTTGAGGAAGCGTTCCTCTGCTTCCCGAAGACGGGCGGGGTCAAAACTGAACCGAGGCCAATCCGTAAGCTGCCAGTTCCAAAGCATGATCGATAACGCACCCTTCTATCGATCATAATATCGCTATAACTTGATCGATGAAAGTGTCTTTAATCGGCCGTCATGGGAATCATCTGGCTCGAAAGTTGGAGCCATTCGCCCTTGAGATTCCCGCTTTCGGCGCGGGTTCGAGTCCGGTTTTCGCGAAATTCGAGCGGTGGGCCACGTGTGGGCCACGAATTTGGCTTCACCCGAAAACCTCAGTTTTTGTGCGGTTTGCAGCGATCGGTGTGAGTCCTGTAAGCGCACCAGTACATAAATAGAACATGCTGGAAAACCGCAGAAATCTGCGGTATATTGCCTCTCGGCGGTCCCATGATTTCTCACTTTGTTCCGCTGAGACCCGGCAAAAAGGGGCCGCGAACTTTGGAGAAGCCGTGGCCCCATGCTTACCGTGTTTTAGATCAAGGCACTCAAACCGGCAGAACGACCCCTTCAAGGTCTCCGAAGCAGACGTTTTTTTACGTTCTAGTCCAGCAGTCCAGCGCGCCGCTTTTGCGTTTTCGCTACCGAAGCTCTGGTATCGAGCGGAAACTCTCGCTGGGCAGTTTCCCCGAGGTGCTCTCGGGCGAAAGCCCGCCGCAAGCGCGACGAGGCCAAGGCCGAACTGGAGGACGGGATCGATCCCGTCGAGGAGAAGTGTCGGTCTCGGTTGAAGGCCGAACTGGCGGCAAAGACCACCTACGGCCTAGTGGCCGAGGAATATATCCAGAAGAAGGAGCGCGAAGGCCGCTTGCCCGCCACCATCAAGAAGTCGCGCTGGTTCCTTGAGCTCCCTGGCGGCATCGCTAATCGTCCAATCGCATTGGTGACGCCGCACGAGCTGCTCGACGTCCTCAAGCGGGTGAAGCGGCGTGGGTATCACGAGACGGCGCTCAGGCTTCGTTCGTTTGCGGGCCGAGCTTTTCGCTACGGTTTTGCGACGTTGCGCACGGAGCGTAATTCGGCCGACATCTTGCGGGTCTCATTGACGGCTCCGAAACTGAAGCATCACGCCGCCATCATTTAGCCGAAAAAGGTTGGTGAGCTGCTTCGAGCGATCGAGGAGTAAAAAGGGCGACCCGAAACCCTTCATGTCTGAGGATCGTGCCGCATGTTTTCCTGCGCCCAGGCCAGCTGCAGCGAGCCAAATGGGACCAGCGACCCAATCAGTGTTGTGCGATTGAGAGCGCCATGTGCGATCTTGTTGCCGTTGTAGTCCGTTGGCGGCTGGCGAGTTCGGACGCCGACGCCCGTAAACACGCGCGCAAGATCGGCGGCCTAGGGGCCGCCATCCAGCCCGGCGCGGCGGACCCAACCGCGGAGGTCATGCGCGGGAAACGCGTCTATTTCCATGGCGGCGGATTGGCGGCAAAGGTACTCCGGAGGATAGCGGTACATTCAACCCCTTGCCTCGCTTGCCGGAATTGGGCAGGCGCGGAGGATGGCATGCTTCTTCAGATACCGCCCTACCGGCGATCGCTCGGTCCGGCGTGCGTTGATTTGCCTTTCGCTCAGCGTTGCCGCGCTCTCGCTGTCGAGCTGCGCTAGTCTGCCTACCAGCGGTCCGACGGTTCACCAGGTACTCAAAGAGTCGCGCTCCGGCCAGACGAGCGTGCCGTTCACCGTGGTGCCAGTCGACGCCGAGGTGGTGCGCCGCTCGACCTTGCCGGTCGATCCCGGCATCGTGAAGTTGGCGGCATTGGCGAGTACTGCGGGGCCAGCGCGCGCCGACTTGATCCGCCCTGGCGATACGCTCGCGATCGGCATCTTCGAGGTCGGCGTAAGTTTGTTTGGCGGCAGCGCACTGCCCGGCCCCGGCGCGGGAACGGCAGCGCGGAGCCCGGCCGCGGGTACGCAAGCGCTGACGATCGAAGTGCGCGAGGACGGCTTCATCGACTTGCCCTATGCCGGCTCGGTGATGGCCGCAGGCGCCTATCCCGAAGAGCTGGCTGGCGTGATTCGCCGCCGACTCAAGACGCTGTCAGAAAGCCCGGCCGTAAGTGTCACAATCGCCGACACGGTCAAAAGCGTGGTCTATCTCGGCGGCGCCGTGATCAAATCGGGTCGTTTCCGCCTTACTGCGGCGCACGAGCGCCTGCTGGACGCGGTTGCGATCGCCGGCGGCAGCGCGGTCGATCCGAATGAACTCGAGTTGCATCTGCGGCGCGGCGCGCAGGAGGTCAGCGTGCCGTTCAACCGGATCAGTCCGGGCGCCCCGGCCGATGTCGTGCTGCAACCCGGCGACCGGATCCAGCTAGTGCGCGTGCGGCCTAGCTTCACCGTGTTCGGTGCGAGCGACAAGCTCGGCCAGATCTACTTCGAGAGCAAAGAAATTAGCCTTGCTGAGGCGATCGCGCGCGCGTCGGGCCCGTCCGATTATCGGGCCAATCCGCGTGGCGTGTTCCTGTGTCGTTATGAAATCGGGCCGGACGGAATGCGTCGGCCCGTCGTGTACCAACTCAACATGATGAAAACGGATGCATATTTTCTTGCGCAACAATTTTCGGTGCGTGACAAGGACGTTATCCTTTTCGCAAACTCCTCGGGAACGATGACCCAAAAGCTGGTGAACTTGCTCAGTAATCTTTTCAGCCCCATCATGGCCGTGCGCTATGCGGCCCAATAAGCGGGGTTCCCGGTGCGTATCGGTATAGACGGTTTCAACCTCGCGCTTCCCGACGGGACCGGCGTTGCAACCTATGGCACCGCGCTGGCCAAGGTACTCGCGGCCAGCGGACATGCCATAGAAGGGGTATTCGGGATCGATCCGGGCACGGCGCCCGAGGCGCGCGAACACCTGTTCTTCGAGCGGTTCGGACAGGGCGACAAGCGCGGTCTCCCGCGGCGGCGCATCGCGCGCGGCTTCCTGCGCTCGCCGCTTGGCGGACCGCGGCTACTGTCGGTGCCGCTCACCGACTATGTCGACAAGCGAAGCTTTGGCATGCGCTGGCCGTCCTTCTCGGCGCTGTGGACAAGCCCGTTGCTGTTCGAGGTGGCCGCCGCGCGGTTCCTCACCTTCGGTCGGATGACGACGGTGCATCTGCCCGATCCGCCCAAAGTGATGCACTGGACCTATCCGGTTCCGGTGCGGATGGCGGGTGCGCGCAACGTCTACACGTTGCACGATCTGGTGCCGCTTAAGCTGCCCCAGACGACACTCGACGACAAAGTCTACTACCGCAATCTGATCGCCACGATCGTTCGCACCGCCGATCACGTCGCGACGGTGTCAGAAGCGAGCCGCAGCGACATCGTCGCGATGTTCGGTGCCGATCCTGAACGAGTCACCAACACCTATCAGTCGAGCCCCTTGCCCGATGCGATTATCGCATCGAGCGAAGCCGAAGACCAGGCCGTAATTAAAAGTCTGTTCAACTTGCCGCCTCGCGGCTTCTTCTTGTTCTTCGGCGCGGCCGACCCCAAAAAGAACCTTGCGCGGATAGTGGACGCGTACTTGGCGTCGGAAACGCGAAAACCGCTCGTGGTCGTTTCGTCGCGCGATTGGGGGATCGCGGGGTCGCTTGGCGCGCTCGGCCCCGGCGGCTCGGTGTACGGCCGAAGGCCCGACCAGCGCATTGTCCAGCTGCAATATTTGCCGCGCGAGCTGCTGTTCCGGCTGATTCGCTCGGCGCGCGCCGTGCTGTTCCCATCACTGTACGAGGGCTTCGGCCTGCCCGCGCTCGAGGCGATTCAGCTCGGCACGCCAGTGATCGGGTCTACTATCAGTTCTGTCCCCGAAGTAGTGGGTGAGGGCGGGTTGCTGGTCGATCCCTATGACACAATGGCGATCGCCGCGGCGATCCGCGCGATCGATGGCGACGATGCGCTGGCCGGAAGATTGGCCGCGGCCGGGCTGGTGCACGCCCGCCAATTCTCCGACGCGGCCTTCGCCAAGCGGATGGCAGGACTATACTCGAAGCTGCGCCTCACGGTCTGATCCGCAGCATGACCCGCATCATTGCCTATGACATGTGCCGGTTGTTTATTGGACCCAATTTCGCGACCCCGCGTGGAATCGACCGAGTAGACTTTGCGATGGCGAACCATCTGTTCGCAGATCCCGACAGCTCGCATATTGCCATCCTGCCGACACCGCTCGGCATCCGCGCCTATCCCGCTCCGGTCGCGCGCGCCCTACTCAGGCATCTCCACGGCGTGTGGCGCGAAAGCCCGGATTTGAGCGAAGATGCGCGGCTGACCGCGCTAGTCTCTGACATGATTTCGCCGCGCGCCGACGCCGCAACCTTGTCGGCGCGGCGCAATGGCCTCACGCGTACGGAGGGTGTGCGCCGTTCGGTGGCGATGCTGCGCGAGATTGGCTGGCATCGCGGACGACCGGCGGTCGACGCGGTGCCCGCCGATTCGGTATACGTTAATCTCGGCCAGTTGGGACTGGCTGTGCCGATGTTCTTCACTTGGTTGCAAAAACGCCCTGACGTCGCGTGCGCGTTGATGATTCATGACACAATCCCGCTCGATCATCCCGAACTGGTCAAGCCCGGCTCGGTCGCGCACCACGCACAAATGGTTCGCACCGCGGCGACGCGTGCCGATTGCTTGATTTTCAGCACCGCCTTCGCGCGCGCGAGCGTGAACCTCGCGCTTGCGCAACTACATCAGGCCCCGCGCCCTAGCCTCGTGCGCGCGCTTCCCGTCCCCGCCGCGTTTGCCGAAGTGCATGAGAGTCTGCCTGAACTGAGCGGCCGGCACTATTTCGTGGCGGTCTCGACGATTGAGCCGCGCAAGAATTTCACTTTGCTGCTGCGAGTGTGGGAGCGGCTGATCGTCAGGCTCGGTGCCGCGGCGCCGCATCTGGTGATCGTCGGGGCGCCTGGGCACGACGCCAACCGGATTCTCGCGCCGCTGGCGACCTCGCCAGGGTTGCGCGAGCATGTCCATCCCGTCTCGGGTCTATCGAGTCCGGCGCTGGCGCGACTGGTGCTCGGCGGCGCGGGGCTGCTTAGCCCATCGCTAGCCGAGGGGTTCGGGTTGCCGCTGCTCGAGGGGATCGCGATGGGCGTACCAACGATCGCCTCGGACATTGCCTCACATCGTGAGATCGCGCATCCTGAAACGCAGTTACTCGGAATTAACGACCAAGTCGGTTGGGAACGTGCGATTCTTGCGCTGCCGCGCGTCGCCTCGCGCACCTGCCCTCATATTCCGCTCGACATGACCGAAGCTGCCTATTGTGCCGATATCCTTGCTTTTCTTGGCACGGTGACGCCTAAATCAAAGACCGCAAACAGTAGGGTCGACCGCACCGAGCCGAAACCGACAAAACGCTCTACGCAGTACGGGAGATAACGGCGTGACCACGGGTTTCGGTTTGCGTGAAAAGCGCGGCCTGTTGGGCAAGCTCGGTCTTGTCCGCGCGGCGGACCGCGAGCGGGATTGCGGCAATTACGGTGCTGCGGCCGACCTCTATGGGGCATTCCTCGAAACTGCCGGGCGCAACTCGCTCACTTTCCGCGTTATCGTGCAGCTCGGCAATTGCCTAAAGGATGCCGGACGCTATGACGACGCGCTGGCGGCTTATTATGATGCGGCGCGCATCCAGCCGCGCAACGCCGACTTGCAGCTACAGCGCGGCCATCTCTTCAAACTGATGGGCAACACCTCTGCTGCTGCCTGGGCGTATCAGCAGGCGTACAATTTCGACCCCGGCAACTCGCAGGCGCGTCATGAGATCGAAGAGAGCGGGGCGATTGCGATCGCTGGCGTCGCGCTGCCTGAGGGCATAGCCGAGTTGCGCACGATCTGGTTCGACGTTACAGATTTTATCGATTATGCTCGCCACAATGTCAGCCTGAGCGGAATTCAGCGCGTCTGCGGCAATCTGATGCTCAGTGTTGAGGTGCTCACGCTGAAGGGCTATCGCGTCGTCCCAGTCCTGCCCGAGTACGATAATGGGCGATTCTTCTCAGTGCGAACCGACAGCTTCAATCAGCTCGTCCGGCTGTTCCACGCCGCCAATGTCGAGCGCGCGGACGTGCTCGCAGGTGTAGCCGCGGTGCTGGCGCGCAAGTCGTCGGTTACCCCGGTCGCCGGCGACATTTTCGTCATCGCCGGCGCGTTCTGGATCATCGACCGCTACGACCGGGTGGCGGAATTACGGCGCCACGGGATGAAATTCGGGCTGTTCATCCATGACCTGATCCAGATACGCAACCGCGACTACGTTATGCCCGACGCGGTTGATCGCTTCACCATCCAGCTCTCCGATGCGCTTGAACTGTGCGACTTCGTGTTGACCAACTCGCGATACGTCCGCGACGACGTGACCCGTTATCTGAGTGAGACCAAGCAGCTAGCGCTGCCGGTTCAGGACGTGCTGCTGCCGAGCGAGCTGACTTTCGCCGAAACGCGCCGTGCGGCGCTCGATCCGGCGGATCAGACGATCAAGTTCGTACTGTCGCAGGACTATGTGCTGATCGTTTCGACGATTGAAGTGCGCAAGAATCACACCTTAATAATCAAGGTGTGGGAGGAGCTTCGCGCTGAGCTAGGCGACGCGGTGCCGCACCTCGTGTTCGTCGGCAAGTGGGGCTGGCAGATAGACGCGCTGCACGCTTACATCGACGACCAAGGGTATGAGGGCGACTGGCTGTTTATCTTCAACGGCATTTCCGATGTGATGATGGAAACGCTCTACCAGCGGGCACTGTTTACCATTTATCCGAGCTTCGCCGAGGGCTTTGGACTGCCGATCGGTGAGAGCCTCGCGTACGGCAAGCCATGCCTCGCCTCGCACACCACCGCGATGCCAGAAGTCGGCGGCGATTTTGTGCGCTATTTCGATCCGTTCGACTGGCGCTCGGCGCTCGCCGCGATCCGCCAGCCGATTGTCGACCGCGACGATCTGCGGCAGTGGCAGGCGCGCATTGCCAGCGATTTCACGCCGAAGGGCTGGGGCGAATTTTGCGCGGAATTCTTCCGCTCGGTGATCAACTGCGCCAATGCTGCGCCGGCGGAGGCGGCGACGTCACTGCCGCTAATACCCGCGTGCCAGCGCATCGTCGGTGGCGACAACGACGTGCTGATTGCCGCGAGTGAGCAGCGCCCGATACTCACCTTCCGCGCAGCGCGCGCGCGCAACTGGCATGCGAGTGAAAGCTGGGGCGTGTGGAGCTCGGACCGCCGCTGCGAGGTTGCGTTCCGCACCGAACTAGCGGAGGGCACGCCGGTCGACCTGTTCCTGTGCCTGCACCGCGCCAACTCGCGTGACGCCGATCCGATCGTGGTCGCCGAGGGTGGCGCCGGCGCGGAAAGCGTGACACTCAGCCAACATCCAACCTTCTATCGCATCTCCGGGCGGGTGAAGGCGGCCGGCGAAATTCGCATCCATCTGCTGGCTCGCGGCCGCTTCCCGCGCAACGACACGCGCACGCTCTACATCGGCTGGAGCGGGATGGCTTATTGCCGCAGCGACAGCGGCGAAGAGCTCGCGGCGACGATGGCGCAGTTGCTGCCGACGGCCTCACCGGCTGGTGTCGCCTGATACTGAACTCCACCTAACGCGCGGCAAGCTACGGCGCGGCGCAACAACACTAAGGAAGTATGTATGCCTGTTTCGCGTGACGAGGTCGTATTGGCGTACAGGATGTTGCTTGGACGCGAACCCGAGAGCGACGCGGCGATCGAGCAACACACCGGCACCGCCGACTGGCGCGCGTTGCGCGTCGCGTTCATGCAATCGGAGGAGTATAGAGTCCGACAGCCGCGGCGGCCGCTCGACCAGCTCTACGACGGCGTCGACGACACGGATGGCATCCTGTTGCGACGTCATCTTGATCCGGGTGCGCCGGAGGCCGGCTTCGTCCGCAACTTCCTTGGCACACGGATGCAGGCCGAATTCACGCTGCCGACCGCGGGCATGTCGGGCTTTGTCTATAACGATATCCCAACCGTGGTCGGCGATTATCATGCCGAGCCGATTGAGTTCGTCGGGCTTCTTAAGGCGGTCGAGGCGGGCTCAGGACCGTTTGTCGCGGTCGAACTCGGCGCGGGCTGGGGATCGTGGTCGGTCACAGCCGGTCATGTCGCGCGGCGCTGTGAGCGCGGCCCGATTCGGCTCTACGCGGTCGAGGCAGGCGTGGCCCGGCTTGACAACATCCGTCAGCATTATCGTAATAATGGGTTCGACCCGGCGGCGCATTCCATCGTCAACGCCGCGGTCGGCCCGGTCGACGGCGTCGCACTGTTCCCGCATGTCACTGCTGACGATCTGTGGGGCGAGCAGGCGATCTTCCTGTCGTCCGACGACGCGGCGCCCCAACGCCCGGGGTACGACGTGGTGCCCTCGATCACGCTGGGTACATTGCTCGCCAGCGAGACGCTGGTCGACCTCGTCCATTTCGATATTCAAGGCGCCGAACGCGAGACGATCGCCAATGCTATCGAGGTGCTCGATGCGAAGGTGCGCTACATCGTCGTCGGGACACACGGGCGCGTGATCGAAGGTGCGATCATGGATACGCTGATCGCTCATGGCTGGTGGCTCGAGAACGAGCAGCCCGCGCGCATCCGATCCTCAGGTAACGGCAGGGAGGAGATCCTCGTGGACGGAACTCAGGTTTGGCGCAATCCCCAGATAGCATAAGGACTTGCGCCCGCTCGCATAGCGCCGAGGGCGAGGAACAAAACATTCGGGATAGTTGAAAAATGACGCCCCGTCGCAGCGGTCTTTCCTTCCGTTGCGACGTTGAGAGTGCCGGCGCGATATCACGTTACCTTCCCTCGTTTACGTCGAGCCAGTTCGAGAACCGAGCGACAACTCCGCGAGATCTCTCGACTTCGTTTGCAACGAGATGTTAGGGCGACCTGACCGCCTGATTTAACTACCGCGTCGCGTGATGACGAGGCCGATCGACGTAGCGACAAATCCATCGCTCAGCAGCTTGAGATGCGGTCCGCCATAAGGCGGCAGATCAACGTAGCCGTCGACCACCAGCGAGTCCGGCGCGACGCGAAACGGTTCGACCGCATGGCCGCGCGCGCGCAACTCCGTAATAAGCTGCTCGATGTCACGGCGGCGATAGATACAGGTTGCGCCGGCCTCGATGGTTGCGTCATTCGAAGTCAGATTGAATTCGGTGGTGTGGACCGCGACTCCGCCCGGCGCGAGCGTGTGCTCAACCGAGTTCAGCACGAAATCCATCCCATGTCGCAAGCTGCCGAGATGCTCGAAGCAACATGACGACCAGCAAAACTCATAGCCCGTCAGCGCCGGATCGATGGCGTTCATGTCGCACTCCCGCCATTCGACGAGATTTTCGAAGTCCGCACGCGCTAGCTTGCCCTCGGGCATCGCCGCTAGGCCACTGGAAAACTCGTTGCTTTCCTGCCAACCCGAGCCGACGCCGATCTCTATCGGAGCGTCGGTCGCAGTGATACTGGCACCCGCCGCCGCAAACAACGCCGGCAGGAGTTCCCTGCCGACACCAAAGACGAGACCGCGGCGGCCGGGGCCGACGCGTCCCGACTTGCGCAAGTGATGGATGATGAACACCCATTCCCAGAGCTTTCGGTGCATCTCGTTCCGAAGGCCGAGTTCGGCGAGGATGTCGGCAAAGGCGGGATGGAGAAAATCGCCGCTCGAACAGGTCGAATAGGGCATGAACGGCGCGTCCGCCGGCGATACGTAGACTTCCGGCGACGGCACGAACATCGTGTTGCGCCAAGGTCGCTCGAGCAGGAGCTTCGACACGAGGTGCGGGTACAGCGCGTCTGCCAGCGTGGTGATCTCGCGCTGCTTATATTCCAGCGACGCGGTAAGGCTGTTGCGCAGATCATCGAGCGTTAGCGAATCCTGTTGCCCGTAATGCGCCAGGCCTGCCTCGTCCGCGGCGCGGCCAAGCAGGAGTTGATAGATCGCCTGTATCTCTGGTTCGGTCAGCACATCAACTCGCTCTCTTTAATAACACCTAGCGACCTCTCGTCACGCCACGGACCACGTCCTTCGGCTGCTACATGCTGTGTTCTTTCACACCCGCCCAAAGCAGCCAGAGGATCGCATAGGCCAGAAACAGGCCGGCAAAGACAGAGACAATCATCTGCCATCGTTTGGGAAATTCCGACTTCACCGGCATATCGGGCTGGACCACTCGGATCAGGTAGAGCTGTTGGCGCCGCGCCTCGGCCTGTGCCGCCTGCGCGCGGACAGCCGCTTCGGCATAGACCTTGGCGATTTCATCGCGTTGAATTACCAATTCTTCGAAATCGGACAGTCGGCTGGCAACCGAACGGTTCGGACCGGCAATCTTGGTCGACTGCCCGGCGACTTGTGCTTCCAGCGCCCGCACCTGTCGCTCCATCGCAAGATATTGCGGACTGTTTCGGCTGATAACCCCGGCCATCGTCTGCAGACGCGTACGCGCATCGACCAAATTGCTCGTGAGCCCGGTGACCAACGTAAGCTGCGCCCGACCGGTATTTTCCGGATCGACGTCGTTATTGATATGGCGATATGCGGTCAGCTTACCCTGGATTTCCGCAAGTTGCTGGCGAGTTTCATTCAACTCGCGCCCCGATGCCGTGACATTATCGCGATACGTTCGATCGTTGATTGCGTTGATCTGCTGTTCGCCCATTTTAAGCAGTTGCTGAGCGATTTTGTAAGAATCCTCGGGCCGAAAGGTGTGAACGGTGAGATGCATCAGCCCGCTCGTTTCGTCGCCTTCGATGTCGATGTGCCGCTTGTAATATGCGAGCAGTCGCTCGGGCTCGGGATTTGCGTAGCGTAGCCGGCTCAGCCAGTCGGCCTCGGGGCGGCGGAAGACGTTGACCAAATCGTCCTTCTTGGCGAGCTCCGCGACGGCGTCGTGCGACAGCAAATATTCCTGGACCAAGGTCGCGTCCGGTCCGGTCGCGCCCGCGCCGATGCTAATGCCGAGCATCTGCCCCATGCCGGCACCTGCCGAAGCATTGTCCGCACGCCGCACGATGAAATCGGCGTTCGATTCATACTGATCGGCCGCGACCAATTCGAAATACGCGGTTGCGATCATCGTGGGCAGTAGCACAATCAGGATAAAAGTGCGGTTGGCCCGGAGAATGCCGAGCAGCCGCGCGAGCAGGCGGCTTGGCCCCCGCACATCGCTGACCTGAGCCTTGGGGCGGACTATTCCATGCAAGGACTGGGTCTCCGGTTCACGCAGAAAAAATTGTTCAATCAGGGTACATCGATTTCACGCCGGACGCGCCGGATCTCAATCAATCCCCAAAACGTAAGGCACGCGGTAACGGCGAGAACGAATTGGCCATAGATCCAAGTGTCGGCCGCATGCTGGAATTGGCCATAACGCGCCATCTCGAAAATGCTCATCATTGGATTCCAGCCCATATATCCACGAAAGGAGGCGGGCAGGAACGACATCGAGAACCACGCGCCACTGAGCGGTTGGCTAAAGTAGGTCAGAGGATGGACCAAGCGCTCTACCAGCGGACTGCGATAGGAATAGGTTGCGACCAGCAAACTGGTCGCAAACGAGAACCAGCCCAGTAGCGCGATCGCCCCTATAAGGTAGATCGGCCGAGCGGGAACTTCCGAAAGGCCAAGCACAATGCCCACGGCCTGCAGCACAATGAGCGCTGCAATGGCAGCGAGAAAATCGAGGATTGCTCGTCCTACCATGATATCCAGCGGCGAAATCATCCGGTGGTAGAACAGTGACTGCGATGCGTGCAGCACGCCGTCCGACCGCGTCGTGGCCGATCGAAAAATCATGAATAGGCAATAGCCGGTCAGGATGAAAGTGAACGGCGAGATGCCGTGCGAATTCTCGCCATGCGTTGCCAGCGTGTGCAGCAAAGTGATCACCGACGCGAGCATTAGCGGCTCGCCGATCACCCAGAGATAGCCGATATTGTGTCGGCCAAAGCGTGCCTGCAGATCGCGTAGCAGTAGCGCCTTGACCACCGAGCCCTGTACGGCGAGGCCGTCGAGCAGCACCTCGACTCGCGAGCGCCGCGGCGACGGCGCGGCCTCGCCCGCCACGCTCATTGCCGCCGCACGATCAGGCAGCAGGCGGCGAGCCCTTCGCCGTCGATCGCAAGGTCGGCGCGGTCGGCAAAGGCGAGCGGCGCGAGCGAATAGCCCAGACCGATCAGCCGGAGCGCCCATTGCCGGATCTCGTTCCGGGACAGCGCGGTCGGACCGGCGTCTTCGAAGCGATAGCGCAGGCCGATCGCGGCTAGGCCGCCGATCTTAAGACGTTCGAGCCAGGCGTAGAGCTCGGTCCAGCGCGCCGCGGCTTCCCCGCCGTTGGGTGGGCCCTCGGGCCATAGCACGAAATCGGCAAACAGGCCGCTGCCGCGCGTCGGCGCCTCGTTCTGGAAGAACAATGCGACTGGCGCGGCGACGAGCGCTTCGCGCAACATCAGGCTAACCGCGCCCGCGATCCAGCCGTCGATGCCGGGGACGATCGCCTCGTACGCGCTCAATGCCGCGCGACACACCGCCTCGCGCCAGCGCGCCATCCGTTCGCTGGAATCGCCGCCGCCCTCGAGCTGGCGCCATGTGCAATCCTGCGAAACGGGCCGCGCGCGGTCGATCGCGCCGTGATAGCTGAGCCCCGTCGCCGGACCCGCTTCAGTCGCGGCGGTGGGTTGCGCAAGGACCGAGCGCGGCGGCTCGATCTGGATCTCGGCATCGCTTTCGGGCTCGTCGAGCAGCACCTCGACTTGGTCGACCGAGAGATTGGTCGGCTCAGAGAAGAAGCCGTACAACGCATATTCAACACCGCCGATCGCGTGGAACGGCACCGCAAGCGACAGGTTCTTCCGCTCTTCGTGCTCGAGATCAAGCCGTCCGCCCGCGGCGAGGATCGGCACGCTGCCGAAATCAGGGCGGAAGGCGTGGACGCGAACCGTCATTTCGCCCTGCGTCGCCTGCGCACCAAGCAGAATCAGCGAGAAGATCGCGCGGCCGGGTCGTACCGTCTCGTAGCGCGTGTGAAAGCAATATTGCGGGTCGGGGGACGGGCGATCGCCGCCGAAGCCGCGCAACTGGCTGGCGTGATCGACGAAATAAGAAAAGGGATTGATCGCGCGCATTGGCTTAGCGCCTGAGCACCAGCATGATGTCGACATGCGGATCGCGCGCGAGGATTTCGGTCGGCGTCGCGTCGATGATGCCGAGCGTGTAATGGACATAGGCCAGACTGAATCCCGGCGTCATTAGTTGGCGTAGGAAGGCCGCGGCATCGTGATAGCGCGCCGCGGTAAATTCAAGCACGACCGTCTTGAGCGCGCCGCTGTCCAGCAGACCTTGCGCGCCGGCCCAAATGAGCTGTTCGGCACCCTCGACGTCGACCTTGGCGAACTCGATCTTCGACCAATTGGCACGCGCGTCGAGCCGCGCGACCGGCACCGCGACCGCGCCGTCGGGCAGGGGATCTGACATCGGCACAATATGCGCGTTCTTCGGGTCGCCCGATGGAACGACCAGCGCCATCATGCCACCGTTTTCCGCAGCCAGCGCTACCTGATGAATTACGACGCGCTCCGAGAAGCCGTTGACCGATAAGCTGCGATGCAGCAGCTCCGTCATGCGTGGATTGGGTTCGAACGCATGGACTTGGCCCGTCGGCCCAACCAGATCGGCGAGCAGCAGTGTGAAATAACCGAGATTGGCGCCGATATCGGCGACCACCATGCCGTCGTCCACGAGCGACACGAATACCTCGGTCACCCACATTTCCCAATAGCCGTCGAGCATCAGATGCGGCGCGATACCGATGTCGCGCGTATCGACATAAATCTTGTAGCGGCCGAGCATGCGGCAGAGCGTGATGTGCTCACCCAGGTAGGCGCAGATGCACAAAGAGCGGATCGCCGCTTCGTTGCCGACTCGCGCATCGCGCCGCAGCCGCGACACATGGAAGAGCTCCGAAGTCCTTTCCGGCCGGGTGGGACCGCCAGCCCCTTCGACCGCCTTGACGAGTTTACGTAACATATTTCGGCCGTAACCTCTGGTGTTTATCAAAGCAAACTCCTATCGAGCGTATATAGCCACCGCGCGAGTGGCGTGCGGGGCCGTTCCCGAGAAACTTCGTCCATCGCTCTCGGCCAAGATCGGTTTTGTCTGGCGGATCATGATAGAATTCCATGATGTTTCTAAGACTTACCATGCGCGCGGGCTAACTCGGCGGGTCTTTTCGGGTCTGTCGTTCAAGATCGAGCGCGGCGAAAGTCTGGCGATCTGCGGTGCCAACGGGGCCGGCAAATCGACGTTGCTGCGGCTAATCGGCGGCGTCGAATATCCGACGGCCGGGCGGATCGAGCGCAGCATGAACACTTCGTGGCCAATTGGTTTTGGCAGTTGCTTCCAAGGATCGATGACCGGTGCCGACAATGCGCGTTTTATTGCGCGCATATATGGCCATGACGAAAACGAGATCCTCGAGTATGTCGAAGACTTCGCGCGCCTTGGCAGCTATATGGCGCAACCGGTCAGTACCTATTCGTCGGGCATGGTCTCGCGCCTCGCCTTCGGGGTTTCGCTGGCGATCGATTTTGACTGCTATTTGGTCGATGAAGTCGCCGCCGCCGGAGACGTGCGATTCCGCAAGCGTTCTGAGGAGGAACTGCTCGCGCGTCGCGACAGCAGCACGCTGATTATGACTTCGCACGATCCGTATTTGCTCGAACAATTTTGTACGCGCGGCGCGGTGTTGTATCGCGGTGTGCTGGCTTTCTACGACACAGTGACCGAGGCGTGTGAAGTACATCATGCTTTACAGATGCGTCCCTGACCAAACATTGCGTTGACCACGCCGCGCGCTGAAACGAACGCGTTTGAAATTCTTTAACATTTCTTCCCATGGCGCGCCCCCGCGATCGTCGCTCCAATACTGCGCAACCCAATCGAATGATTTTGTACAGCGTCCTTGTTAGCATGATCGCCGCCAGCTGATGCGCGAGCCCGACGCGATGGCGCATGAGCGGCTGAATCGCGGGCTGCTGGCCGAGTCCGAGCGCCGCGCCTTGCGATGGCTCGCCGAGCGCACGCCTTTTTGGGTCAAGCCGGATTACCTCACCGCGGTTGGCGTGGCCGGCGCAGTGTTGGTGATGCTTGGCTTCATTCTCGCTGGGCTCTCCGCGGGGTTTGTGACGCTGGCGATTTTTCGGCTTGCTCCTGACGTGCTCCCCTGAAACTCCTCCATTTCGAGCTAGAGTCCTTCATGGAGGAGGACGGAGATGAAGCGCAGCAGATTTAGCGAGGAGCAGATTATAGCGATCCTGCGTGAGCAGGAGGCTGGGTCATCGACGGCGGACGTATGCCGCAAGCACGGTGTGAGTAGCGCGACGTTCTACAAGTGGAAGGCGACCTATGGCGGCATGGACGTGTCGCAGGCGCGGAAGTTGAAGGTGCTGGAGGATGAGAACGCACGGCTGAAGCGGCTGTTGGCGGATGCGATGCTCGACAATGCGGTGCTGAAAGAGGTTGCCTCAAAAAACTGGTGAGGCCTGCCGCTCGCCGGAGGGCTGTCGAGGATGTTCGGCAGACCTTCGGCATCAGCGAGCGTCGGGCCTGCGCCATCCTCAGCGTGGATCGGTCGTCGATGCGCTATGCGCATCGGCGTGGTGATGATGGCGACCTTCGGTCGCGTCTTCGCGAGATCGCGCTTGAGCGTCGTCGGTTCGGCTACCGGCGGCTGGGGATCATGCTGGCGCGCGAGGGGCTGGTCATGAACCATAAGAAGCTGCTTCGGCTGTACCGCGAGGAGAATCTGCGGGTGCGCAGACGGCGTGGTCGCAAGCGAGCGATGGGCACGCGAGCACCGATGACGCTACCGCAGGGTCCGAACCAGCGGTGGAGCCTGGACTTTGTGAGCGATACGCTGGTGTGCAGCAGGCGTATCCGCATCCTCGCCGTCGTCGATGACTTCACGCGGGAAAACCTCGCGCTGGTGGTCGATACGTCGCTATCGGGCGCGCGTGTTGCTCGCGAGCTGGACGCGATCATCGCGGCGCGCGGCAGGCCGCTGATGATCGTGAGCGACAACGGAACCGAGCTGACCAGCCTTGCCATCCTACGTTGGTCGCAAGACCGGCAGATCGAGTGGCATTACATCGCGCCGGGCAAGCCGCAGCAGAACGGCTTCGTCGAGAGCTTTAATGGTCGCTTGCGCGACGAGTGCCTGAACGAGACGCTGTTCGCGTCGTTGAGCCACGCCCGCTCGGTGCTGAGCGGCTGGCGCCACGACTACAACCATGTGCGACCGCATAGTGGGATAGGCGGGCTGACGCCCGCCGATGCTGCCAGGCGGGTTGTGCAACCCCGCCCACATGGGCACGATGACAACCCCGGACTCCAGTTATGACTGGAGGAGAAAGGGGGGGCACGTCACAACTTGTCCCGACTTTCTGCCGCCTCATCGGTCAGGCTCTGGTGTAGCGAATAGAAGACTTGGCATACACATCATGTGGCCAGACAAAATTGCCGGGCGACAATGCCCATTTCGGGGCCTTGCGGATACCTGCCGGACCTCATACACACCGTCTCAATCCGGCTTCATTTCCTAACCAAAACAGCGCAGTGGCCGTAAAATCGGAAGAAATCGTGCTTATAGAGGAACCGGATCAGCCCGTGCACCATGTGCGGGTCAACAACAGCTTTTTGGCAACGCACGAACGCAATGTCTTGCGATGGCTGGCCGCAAGGACGCCGTCTGCTGTATCGCCGGACCATCTGACGCTCCTCGGCTTGATCGGCGCTGCTGTGGTTCTTGTCGGGTTTGTCGCCTGTCGCGTTTCCCCTTGGTTCGTGTCCTTGGCAATTTTGGGGCTTATACTGAACTGGCTTGGCGACTCACTCGACGGCACCCTCGCGCGTTATCGCAAGATCGAGAGACCGGATTTCGGCTATTTTCTCGATCACTCCTGCGACCTTATCTCGCAGACGTTCATTTTCGTTGGACTGGGACTCTCTCCTTATTTCACGTTGTTTTCCGCCCTCCTCGCGCTTTCGATGTATCTGCTTATGACGAGCTTTACCTATCTGAAAGTGTTGATACTCAAGACCCATCATCTATCGTATTACGGGATGGGCGCGACTGAGTTGCGGTTGCTTCTGACCGCGTGGGCGCTCCTCGCAATGTGGTACGGACCCGCGATGATCAACGCCAGTTTCATGGGGCTGCGCCGCATCGACCTGACGATTTTCATCTTATGGTCGCTGGTGTTCATCGCGTTCATGTGGAAGGTCTGGTCCGATACCAAGCGGTTCCGATCAATCCTCGACACTTAGATTCATCCTGCCGCCTGCCAAAGTGGCCTGCTTCGTCGGGGCGCACGATCAATTCGTATCGGCTCGCGATAACCGCGTTTGGCGACGGTTCGGATCCTAAATCGTAAGAATGAACGAGCTCAGGCTGGGGCTATAATCGGACCCAATCGAGATTGCGCCGAAATTTCAGCTTTCCCGGGCCTCTCAGCGCCAGATGTGAGGCCTGTCAGCCGCACCATTTCCCAGCAATCAGTACGATATTCGCGGATCGAAGCTTTCCATCCGCCTTCTTCGGCGCGACATCGTCGAAACGACGCCGTCGGCCGCACGATATCGCCAGACAATACCCCTTTGACCGCTCCCCCATCGACCGCGGGCGCGCGATGCGGTCGATCAGCCCGGCATCTGCTCCGCCGTGCCGGCGATCGTGCTGGCCCGGGAAACGATCTGCGGCGCGACCCAGCGGATTTCGGTGTCGTCGCCTCCGGCAAGGATCGCCGCAGCGCGCGAAACGGCCTCGGCGCCGATCTCGGCGATACCGACTCGCATCGTGGTCAGGGCCGGCGTGACGAAGCGCGCGAGCGGAATGTCGTCGAAACCCGCGACCGCGATCTCTCCGGGCACGGCGAGCCCGGCGCGCTGGAAGGCGACGAGCGCGCCGATCGCCATCATGTCGTTCGCCGCGAACAGCGCATCGGCCCGCTCGGTATCCGCGAGCAACAGGCGCGCCGTCGCGGTGCCCGATTCCTCGTCGAAATTGCCGGTCAGGACGCGTGCGTCGAGGCCGTGCCGCGCCATCGCGGCGCGATACCCGGCGATGCGTTCCTCGGCATCGCGATTGCCGCGCGGCCCGGAGAGATGGACGATGCGCCGGCGCCCCGAAGCGACCAGATGTTCGACCATCGCATCCGCTGCTGCCATATTGTCGATGCGGAACTGGGGATGATCGGCGGCCACGTCGGGGCAACTGATCAGGACGGCAGGCAGGCTGGCCGGCAGATGCGCCAGCAGTCGCTCGGGATCGATGTCCGGCGCCATGATGATGAGCGCGTCGACGCGGCCGCGCATGAAGCGGAGCGTCTCGGTGCCGCGCTGGTCGCCGTGCATGTTGGAGAGCAGCAATTGCAACCCGCGTGCCGAGGCTTCGCGGTCGATCCCCCGCAGCGCCTCGGAATAGAATTCGCCGTGGAGATCGGGCAGCATCACGCCGATCGCGTTGGTGCGCGCAAGGCTTAGACTGCGCGCGCCGGTATGCGGCACATAGCCGAGCGCGGTGGCGACCGACTGGACGTGCTCGCGCAGATGCGCGCGTACATTGCCGTGGCCGTTGAGGGCGCGCGAGACCGTCGCGATCGAAACGTTCGCTGCTCGAGCGACATCGCGGATAGTGGCATGCGCCATAAAGCGAGACATTTCCGGCTGTTGTTTTCGATCCCGCTTGCACCACGAAAGCGATGCCTCGGCAAGGCTCTTGCTGTAACCGGTTACATTTGCAATAGACTCGCGAAAACCGGGAGGATGATGTGAACACGATACAGGTCTCGCGACGTAGCCTGATGCTGGGCGGCGCGGCGGCGCTGGCGTGGCGCACGAGCCCGGCGCACGCGCTGATCGCGGCACTCGGCGAGGGCGGGCTGCCGGCGGCGATCGAAGCGCTGGTCGGGCAGATGACGCTGGAGGAAAAGGCCGGACAGCTGACGCTGATGGCCGCCGCCTGGGCCGGCGGGGCCGCAAGCAAGCTCAACCCGATTGCCCCGACCGGCGGCTACGAAGCACAGCTTGCCGATGCCAAAGCCGGCCGGTTGACCGGAGTGTTCAACGGCAATGGCGCGAAGATGGCGCTCACCATGCAGCAGGCGGCGATGACCAGCCGGCTGAAGATCCCGCTGATTTTCGCCGCCGATGTGATCCATGGGTTTCGCACGGTGTTCCCGGTGCCGCTGGGGGAGGCGTCGAGCTTCGACCCGGCGCTTGCCGAGCGCAGCGCGCGCGTCGCTGCGGTCGAGGCGTCCGCCGCCGGGATCGACTGGACCTTTGCGCCGATGGTCGACATCGCGCACGATGCGCGCTGGGGGCGCGGCGTCGAAGGGGCGGGCGAGGACGTGCTGCTCGGTCGCGATTTCGCCCGCGCGCGGGTGCGCGGTTTCCAGGGCAGCGCGTTGACCGACAACGACGCGGTGATGGCGTGCGCCAAGCATTTTGCCGCTTATGGCGCGGGCGAGGGCGGGCTCGACTATAACAGCGTCGACATCTCCGAGCGCACCTTGCTCGACGTCTATTTCCCGCCGTTCCAGGCGGCGCTCGACGCCGGCGCGCTGTCGGTGATGGCGGCGTTCAACGATGTCGCGGGCGTGCCGGCGACCGCCAACCACTGGCTGATGACCGAAGTGCTGCGCGACCAATGGGGCTTTGGCGGGCTCACCGTGTCGGACTATACTGGTGACGAGGAACTCATCGCGCACGGTTTCGCCGCCGACGAGCGCGATGCGGCGCGGCTGGCGTTCCTGGCGGGCGTCGACATGAGCATGCAGAGCGCGCTCTACATCAAATATCTGCCCGATCTGGTGCGCGCGGGCGCGGTGCCGCCGGCGCGGCTCGACCAGGCGGTGCGGCGCGCGTTGCGTGTGAAGGTGGCGCTCGGCCTGTTCGACGACCCGTTCCGCCGGATCGATCCCAGGCGCGAGGCGGCGCGGATCGGCACCCCGGCCAACCGCGCGGTGGCGCGCGAGTCGGCGCGGCGTTCGATCGTCCTGCTCAAGAATGCCGGCGCCCTGCTGCCGTTGCCGCAGAATCGGAAGATCGCGCTGATCGGCCCGTTCGCTGCCGGACAGCATGATTTGATCGGACCGTGGAACGTCTATGGATCTGATGCCGATGCGATCGACCTCGCGACCGGCGTCCGCGCCCAGGCCGGGCCGCACGCGCAGATCAGCGTGACGCAGGGGTCGGGCATCGAAGTACCGCTCGACGGCGGGATCGCGGCGGCGGTGGCGGCGGCGCAGGCGGCCGATATCGTCGTGCTCGCGATCGGCGAAGGGCAGGACATGTCGGGCGAAGCGCAGGCGCGCACCGAGATCGTCGTGCCCGCGCCGCAGCGCGCGCTGGCCGAGGCGGTGGCCGCGACCGGCAAGCCGATCGTCGTGCTGCTCAAGAACGGGCGAGCGCTGGCGCTCGACGGCGCGGTGCTGGCGGCCCCGGCTATCCTCGTGACCTGGTTCCTCGGATCGGAAGGTGGCCCGGCGATCGCCGACATCCTGTTCGGGCGGGCCGGTCCCTCAGGCCGCCTGCCGGTCAGCTTTCCATATGCGACCGGGCAGGAGCCCTATTATTACGCGCACAAATCGACCGGTCGCCCCAATCCCGAGGGCCCGCTCGCGCCGTTCAAGGCGCATTATCGCGGCACGCCCAACGCGGCGCTGTTCCCGTTCGGGCATGGGCTGACCTACGGGCAAGTCGCCTATGCGGGTTTCGAGACCGGCAACGGCGGCATGCTGGCGTCGGACGGCACTTTGCGCGTGTCGGCGACCGTCACCAACACCGGCACGGTCACGGCCGAGGAGGTCGTGCAGCTTTACGTGCACGACGTCGCCGCGAGCATCACGCGGCCGGTGCGCCAGCTCAAGGCGTATCGGCGCGTGTCGCTGGCGCCGGGCAAATCGGAGAAGGTCAGCTTCACGCTGCGCCGGTCGGACCTGACCTTCATCGGCGCCGACATGAAGCCGACGGTCGAGCCCGGCGCGTTCCGCGCCTGGATCGCGCCGTCGGCGGAAGCGGACGGCGTTTCGGGCGGCTTCATGCTGACGGCATAAAGCCGCACATCCCGGTGTTCGCGGTGGCACGAACCGGCCGCCCGTCATGCCCATCAGCACTGGCGCGATGGTCGCCACCACCGCGTCCCGGACGCCGCCTGCGACCCGCCCGCATTTCGCTTGACCGCCTTCTGTAACCGGTTACATGCGGCGACCTGATGCACCAACCTGCACATGGCGGAGAGCTCAAGTGATCGATCGCCGTTCCTTCAGCGCCACGTCGCTCCTGGCAATCGGCGGGCTCGCGGCCGGAGCGGCATCGCCTGCCCTCGCCCGGACCGGGCGCACGCCGCACCCGGCGAAGCTGCCGGCATTGTTCGACGATATCGAGGAGCGAACCTTCCGCTGGTTCTGGGAGACCGGGAACCCCGCCAACGGCCTGGTGCCGGACAGTTGGCCCGATCCCGCTTTCTGCAGCATCGCCGCGGTCGGCTTTGCGCTCACCGCTTATCCGGTCGGCGCGGAGCGCGGCTGGATCACGCGTGCCGAGGCACGCGCGCGGACGCTCGCGACATTGCGCTTCTTCGATCGCGCGCCGCAGGGCGAGGGGAGCGACGGCGTTTCCGGCTATAAGGGCTTCTTCTACCACTTCCTGCACATGGACAGCGGACTGCGCTTTCACGACGTCGAACTGTCGTCGGTCGACAGCACGTTGTTGTTCCTCGGCATGCTGTTCGCCGCCGAATATTACGACCAGGACAATCCCGACGAGCGCGAGATCGGGCGGCTCGCCCGGGCGATCTATGAACGCGCCGATTGGGAATGGTTCCGCCGCGACAAGCCGGCAATCTCGATGGGCTGGTATCCCGGCAAGGGTTTCCTGGAGCGCGGCTGGGACGGCTATAACGAAGGCATGATGGTCAATCTGCTCGCGCTCGGATCACCGACTCATCCGGTCGGCCCGGATTTGTGGGACGCGTGGTGCGCGCCATACCCGCAGTGCTGGCGCGGCAGCGGCGCCACGCGGCGGCTCGCCTTCGCTCCGATGTTCGGCCATCAATACAGCCAGATGTGGATCGATTTCCGCGGCATCCGGGATCCCGCGATGCGTGCGGCGGGGCTCGATTATTTCGAGAACAGCCGCCGCGAGACCTGGGCGCAGCGCGCGTATGCGGTGCGCAACCCGATGCGCTGGGACGGCTATGGACGCGACATCTGGGGCCTGACCGCGTCCGCCGGGCCGGCCGACGTGCAGCATGACGTCAACGGCGTCACGCGCAGCTTCCGCTCTTATTCCGCGCGCGGCCCGATCGACGAGCCCGACGGCTATGACGACGGGACGATCGCGCCGACCGCGGCGATCGGCTCGCTCGCATTCGCGCCGGAGATCGTGGTGCCCGCGACGCTGGCGATGCATCGGCGCTATGGCGACTGGCTGTACGGCAAATACGGCTTTTACGACGCGTTCAATCCGAGCTTCCGCACGCCCGAGCCGATCCAGCGCGGCGCGGTCGATCCGGTGCGCGGCTGGGTGTCGCAGAATTATCTCGGCATCGACCAGGGCCCGATCCTGGGGGCGATCGCCAATGCGCGGGATGGCTTCGTCTGGCGCGTGATGCGCCGTTCGGCGCCGATCCGCCGCGGGTTGCAGCGCGCCGGCTTCACCGGCGGCTGGCTCGCAGCGTAGCGGGCGGCGGCGCACTGCCCTAGACTGGCGTCGATCATGGCAAGAGAGGATCGCATGAAGCCCAACGCGCCGCTGCGAACGGTGACCATCGTCGGCGGCGGCACCGCGGGGTGGATGACGGCGGCTTTGCTGTCGCACGTGTTCCGCAGCTATACGATCCGGCTGATCGAATCCGAGGAGATCGGCACGATCGGCGTGGGCGAGGCGACGATCCCGTCGATCCGCACCTATAACGATCTCGCCGGGATCGACCAGATCGAGATGATCCGCGCCACCCAGGCAACGTTCAAGCTCGGCATCGATTTCGTCGACTGGCGTGCCGGCAGCGACCGCTATTTCCATGGTTTCGGACGGATCGGTCACGATTTCATGTGGCTCCACCCGCACCAGCTCTGGCTCGGCGAACGGCCCCGGGCGCGTGCGCCGTTCGACGCCTATGCGCTCAATTGCGTGGCGGGCATGCAGAACAAGTTCAGCTACCCCGACCCGCGCAATCCGGCCTCGCCGATCGGCGGGCTGGACTATGCCTATCAGTTCGACGCGTCGCTCTTCGCGCGATACCTGCGCGGACGGTCGGAAGCCAATGGCGTCACCCGCATCGAGGGCAAGATCGTCGACGTCCGGCGCGACGGCGAGAGCGGCCATGTCGATCACGTCGTGCTCGCGGACGGGCGGACGGTCGATGGCGACCTGTTCGTCGATTGCTCGGGGATGCGCGCGCTGCTGATCGGCGAGGCGCTCGGTGTCGGCTATGAGGATTGGGACCACTGGCTGCTCAACGACCGCGCGCTGGCGGTGCCGTGCGAACGCATCGCGCCGCTCACGCCCTACACCCGTGTCACGGCGCGCGCGCATGGCTGGCAATGGCGGATCCCGCTGCAGCACCGTACCGGTAACGGCCATGTCTATGCGAGCGCCCATATCTCGGACGACGAAGCGGCCGCGGTGCTGCTCGCGAACCTCGACGGCAAGCCCCTGGCCGATCCGCGTGCGGTGCGCTTCCGCCCGGGCAAGCGGCGCAAGGCGTGGGACAAGAACGTCGTCGCGATCGGCCTGTCGTCGGGCTTTCTCGAGCCGCTCGAATCGACGAGCATCCATCTGATCCAGACCGGTATCACCAAGCTGCTCGGCCTGTTCCCGCACCAAGGCTTCGCCGCCGCCGATATCGCCGAATATAATCGCCAGCACGATTTCGAATTCACCGACGTGCGCGATTTCATCGTCGCGCATTACAAGGTGACCGAGCGCGAGGACACGCCGTATTGGGCGTATCTCAAGCATATGGCGATCCCCGACAGCCTGGCCGAACGGCTCGATTTGTTCGCGTCGTCGGGCCGTTTCTACAAGCGCGCGGCGGCGGAGCTGTTCCGCGTGGAAAGCTGGGTCCAGGTGCTGCTGGGGCAGGGGTTCGCGATGGGGTGCGATCCCAATGCGGCGATGGTGTCGCCCGACGTGCGGACCGGGTTCCTTGCCGACATCGCGGAGGTGACCGCCGCGGTCGCGGCGGAAATGCCCGACCACGCCGCCTTTATCGAGCGACATTGCAAGGCGCCGCCGGTTTCGGGCTGATTGGACGTCGCAAACGTCACCCCGGGACGAGCCCGGGGTGACGGAATCGTGCGAAGCTCAGAATTTGTAGCGCGCGCCGACCTTGAAGTTGCGCCCCTGGCTTGCGACCGAACCCGTATCGTAAGTTCGCGTCGGCCCCGTGCCGAGCGTGGTCGCGGTCGGCAGGTTGGTGACGCCACCACCCCACATCGAATAGTTGCGGTTGACGAAGTCGAACGCGTTGAGCGCCTGGAAATAGACGGTCAGCTCATGGCCATGCGCATAGGGCATCTTGAACGTCTTCGAGACGTTGAAGTCGACGTTCTTATAGCCGATCGAGTCCGTATTGTAGATGCCGTAATTGGTGGTGTAGCAGCCGCCGCCGCCTGGAGTGGTGGCCGGAATGTTGCACAGCACGCCGCCATAAGACGGACCGGACGACAAAGTGACGAAGGTGGTCGCCTTGACGTTGAACGGCAGCTTGACCGTGCCGGTCGCGACGAACCGCCAATGCTCCAGCCCGCTCGATTCGCCCCAGCCCTGCGCACCGATGGTCGGCGCGTCGAAGTTGAACGGATCGCCGATCGACGCACCGTTGCGCGTGTCATTGCTCCGCGAGTCCGAAACGGTCAGCGTCGTGGTGAAGCCCCAGCCCGACGCTTCGGTATAGGGTTTCTCGGCCTGCAGGTAGATCGCCTTATAGGTCGCCTTGCCGTCGCTGTTGCCGATGAAGATGCTGCCATAACCCGGCAGCGGCGCCCCGGAGATGGCCGCGCCGCCGTAGAAAATTCCCGCGGCATAGGTGTTGCCGTTATAGCTGTAGACCGGGTTCCCGCCGACGCTGTAGCTGCCGTCGGGATAGCGGTTGCCGACCACCTCCTGATAGATGTTGTGCGACTTGATATAGGCGAAGGTGATCGAGGTGTTGACGGCGCCGACGCGCTTCTTGATCGCGAAATTGACCTGGTCCGAGAAGGGCATACGCGTCTTGTTGTTGAGCAGATGCACTTCGCCGCCCTGCATCGCAGCCAGCGCACGCAGTCCGTCGGTAGTGGTCGGAATCGCCGCGACGCAGCCCGGAATTGGGTTGGGCCCGATGCACTTGTTGATCGTCACCACCGACTCATACTGATCCTTGATCGTCTCGATCGCGGAATCGATGAACAGCGAGCGATCGTAATAGCGCCCGCCACCGAGCACGAAGACGAGATCGCGGTCGCCCTTGACGTCATAGGACACGCCGAAACGCGGCTGGAACGCGCCGAGGAACGGCTTCCGGTTCTTGCCCGTCGAGATGTAATCTTCGGGGTTGATGCCGGCCCCCTTCCAACCGGGATAGGCCCGCAACGCCGCCGCGATGGCGGCGGGCGTCACGAAGTCGTTGTTGACCGCGTTGGATTCATAGTCCCAGCGCAGGCCGCCGCTGATCAGCCAATGGTCGTCCGGCCGCCAGTCGTCCTGCACGAACCCGCCGATTTCGGTATTTTTCGCAGTGACCGGCTTGACCACCGCGGTGTTGATCGTCGCCGCATAAGGGGTCGAGCCGCCGACGCCGGTGAAGCTGTTGGCGTCATAGAAAAAGGTGCCCGAGCCGTTATTGTCCTCGAACCGCTGAAGCTTGGTGAAGTTGACCTTGACGCCGGCCTTGATCGTATGTGCGCCGCCGAAGAAGGTCACATTGTCCTTGATCAGCGTCTGATACTGGTGATCGTCCTGCGTGAAGTTGTTCCCACCAAGAGCAAGCAGACGGGTATTTCCGATATTGGGGCAAAGATAGGAACCGGCGTTGAAGGCAGCGCAGTTGGTGGGCGGCGTAGGGTGATCTACAGTGTACGCAGTCGGCGCTGCATAGGTCACGATGGTTGACGAACCCGCGACGTTGGGGATCGAGCCGTTCGCCGCAGCGTCGCGCGCAACGATGAACTCGTTGAGCCAGCCCTCGCCGCGATGATTCCAGGTAAGCTGATAGCGGTGCTCGGAATTGCGGTTGTTGGTCGAGGCGTCGAGCGTCGTAATGCCACCATTGATTTGAAGGTTGGATTCGTCGCGGATGAAGGCGCTGACGTTGATCGTGTCGCGCGCCGTCGCGTAGAAGGTCAGCTTCCCGAAATACAGCTTCTCGTTGAAGGTCGCCGGGTAGCTGCCGTTATACTGCGACCGGGCACCCGTGGCATAGGTCTGCGCGGCCGTCGGCAGGATCGACAGATTGCCGTTGTTGATGTTGTACACGTTGATGTCGTTGGCACCAAAGGTCTTCTTCGTGCCTTCGAAATCGACGAAGAAGGTCAGCTTGTCCTTGATGATCGGGCCGCCCAGATTGGCACCGTAATATTTCGTGTCGAAATCGGGCTTCTGCTTGTAGGGCGCGGTGGCGTTGTTGAAATGGCCCTTACGGTCGTCGTAATTCTCGCTGATGAATGCCTTGGGCTGCCATTCGCCGAAAATCTCGCCGTGGAAGCTGTTGCCGCCGGTCTTGGTGACCGACGAGATCACCGCAGACCCGGCTTGCTCGAACTCGGCCTTGAAGTTCTGCGTCTGGACGTCGAACTGATCGACTGCCGACGCCGGGAACGGGTTGCCCGAGGACAGGTTCTGCCCGACCGTGCCGCCGTGATTCACCAGATTCTTGATGCTGATGCCGTCGATGAAGGTGTTGGTATTGTCCGAATTGATGCCGCCGGCCTGGACCTGGCGCGCCTTGCCGCCGAGCTGCGGCGGCGAGACGGTGACGCCGGGGGCGAGCGCCGCGAAGTTCAGGAAGTTGCGATCGCCGTTCGGCAGGTTTTCGAGCTGGAAGCGCGAGATGTTGGTGGCGACCGTCGCGGTCCGCACGTCGCGCGCGCGCGAGCCGGTCACCACGATATCGTTGCCGCCCGCAGCCGTCGGCGCGAGCAGGTCGGCGGTGACGGCCTGGCCCAGCGGCACCACGACCTCGGCCGACTTGCCGCTCGAGGAAACGCGATACGTGCTCGGCGCGAGCCCGACCAGGATGTAATTGCCCTTGGCGTCGACCTTGGTGGTGTCGACATGGCCCGTGCCGAGATCGGTGAGCGTGACCGTCGCGCCGGCGGCAGCACCGTCGATGTGTCCCCGCACGGTCGACGTGGTCTGCGCCGTGGCCGGCGCTGCCAGGATCAGCGCGCCTCCGCCCAGGATGGTGGTGGCCAGCGCGGCTCGCAGCCTCGCCTTGATGAGCGTCTTCATGTCGTCTCCCCTGATTCGAAGCGGATGCCCGCTCCGTTATGTTCTTTTTCACCGTCGGATCGGCCACGTACGGGGTCGCGGTCCGTCGCGGCGCGGTAAGGATCGAGCGTGGTGCCTAAGGCCGTGGCCATAGCGGTGTTCCCAGTCTTCCCTGCCCAAGCGCCGTGTTGGACTGAACCCCGTATCGGCCTCTGACGGGCCGGGTAACCGGTTCCAAGACTTGCTTGGTAACCGGTTTCATGCGCATTCGCCAAGCAGAAAATGATTCGGCGTCCGATGCGTTCCGGCGATTCGCGGGCGCAAAGCAAGAGGAGAGCGCGTGGCTGGCCCCGTTTCGCGTCGTGCGCTGCTGAGAGGCGCGTCCGTGTCGGCAATCTCGATCATGCTGTCGCCGGCGCTGGCGCGTGTCGGTCGCATCGGCGACCTGCGGATCGAACGTCTGATCGCGGCGATGAGCCTCGAGGAAAAGGCCGGACAGCTCAGTATCTTCAGCGACCCCGCGCGGATCGACGGGCCGCCGGTCAATCCGGGGCTCGTCGCGCAAAGCATGGACGCGGTGAAGCGCGATATCGCCGCGGGACGGATGACCGGTCTGTACAACGGCATCGGTGTGGCGGGCGGCCGCGCGTTGCAGCGCGTCGCGGTGGAGCAGGGGCCGCACAAGATACCGCTGATCTTCGCGGGCGACGTGATCCACGGAATGAAGACCACCTTCCCGGTGCCGCTCGGCGAGGCGGCAAGCTTCGATCCCGAACTCGCCCGGCGCACCGCGCGGGCGTCCGCGGTCGAAGCGAGCGCGAAGGGCATCCACTGGATCTTCGCGCCGATGGTCGATGTCGCGCGCGACCAGCGCTGGGGCCGCGTCGTCGAGGGGGCGGGCGAGGACAGCTGGCTCGGGCAGCGTTTCGCCGCGGCGCGCGTGCGCGGCTTTCAGGGCGACGATTTGACCGCCGAGGATTCGGTGCTGGCCTGCCCGAAGCATTTCGCCGGCTATGGCGCGGTGATGGGCGGCATGGACTATAACACCGCCGACATTCCCGAGACCACGCTGCGCGAAACGCATTTGCCGCCGTTCAAGGCGGCGTTCGACGCCGGCGCGCTCTCGACCATGGCGAGCTTCAACGACATTGCCGGCATCCCCTCGACCGGCAATCGCTATTTGCTCACCGACATCCTGCGCGGGGAATGGGGGTTCAAGGGTCTGGTCGTTTCCGATTATACTGCGGACGAGGAGATGATCCTCCACGGTTTCGCCGCCGACGGGCCCGATGCGGTGGCCAAGGCGCTGAATGCGGGGTGCGATATCTCGATGCAGAGCGGATTGTACAACAAACATCTGCCCGCTTTGGTCAGATCGGGGAAGGTCGCGCTGGCGACGGTCGATACCGCGGTGCGCCGCGTGCTGCACGTGAAGCAGGCGCTCGGGCTGTTCGACAACCCCTATCGCTCGCTCGATCCGGCGCGCGAGCGTCGCGACGTGCGCTTGCCGCGAGCGGTCGCGCTGGCGCGCGAGGCGGCGTGCAAATCGATCGTGCTGCTGAAGAACGAGGCCGCGCTGCTGCCGCTGGCGAAATCGGCCAGGATCGCGCTGATCGGGCCGTGCGTGTCCGACAAGGGCGATATGCCGGGGCCATGGGCGAGCTTTCCCGATTTCGCGACCTGCGTGACGCCGGAGGAGGGATTCCGCGCCGCAATGGGGCCGGGTGGGAAATTGAAGGTCGTGCGGGGCTCCGATTATGAAGCGGCGCTCGCGGGCGGGATCGATCAGGCGGTGGCCGCGGCGAAGGCGTCGGACGTGGTCGTGCTGGTGATCGGCGAAAGCGCGCGCATGTCGGGCGAGGCGCAGGCGCGAGTCGAGGTGACGATCCCCGCGCCGCAACGTGCGCTGGCCGAAGCGGTCGCCGCGACCGGCAGACCCGTGGTCGTGCTGCTGCGCCACGGGCGGGCGCTGGCGCTGAGCGGCGCGGTGCGCGCGGCCCCGGCGATCCTGGCGACCTGGTTCCTCGGCTCGGAAACCGGCCATGCGATGGCGGACATCGTGTTCGGCGACGTCGCGCCGCAGGGCCGCCTGCCGGTCAGCTTTCCGCAGGAATCGGGGCAGGAGCCGTTCTTCTACGATCACCGCACCACCGGCCGTCCGCAACTGACCGACGATCCCGCTTGGAAAGCGCGCTACCGTGAAGTGACCAACGCGGCGCTGTATCCGTTCGGCCATGGGCTAGGCTATTCCGCGGTGCGCTATACCGACACCGCGGTGAGCGCGCGCACGCTGACCGGCGAAGCCCCCATTTTCGCGTCTGCGACCGTGACCAACACCGGCGCGCGGCGGATGCACGAGGTCGCGCAATTGTACATTCACGACCGGGTCGCGAGCATCACCCAGCCGGTGCGCGCGCTCAAGGGCATGCACCATCTCGATCTCGATCCGGGGCAGAGCGTCCGCGTATCGTTCGCGCTGACTCGCGCCGATCTGGCCTTCGTCCATCCCGACCGCTGCACCTTCGCGGAGGCGGGCGCGTTCGACGTGTGGGTGGCGCCGTCCTCGGTCGGCGGCGTGCCGGCACGCTTCGTGCTGGCATGATCGCGCGTCCGACGAGCGGGAGGAACGCGCGATGACCCCGGCGCTCCGCCGTTTCGGATCGCGCCAGAGTCCGGTGGTGGTGATCGACGATTTCAGCGGGCGCTGGCCCGCGATCGTCGATTTCGCCGCCGCGTTGGCACCGTTTCCGCGCGTCGCCGGAAACCACTATCCGGGCCTGCGCCGGATCATCGACGAGCGCGACGAACTGGCGTTTGCCTATGTCGGCGAGACGTTACGGGCGGCGGCGCCGTTCCTCGGTGGCGCCTTCGACATGGACGGGTTCGACGTGATCGAGGCGAGCTTTTCGATAATCACCGCCGCGCCGGCGACGCTGCAGCCGGCGCAGCGCGCGCCGCATTTCGACTCGATCGATCCCGATCATGTCGCGGTGCTCCACTATCTGAGCGAGACGCCGGGAACCGGCACCGCTTTCTATCGGCAACGCGCGACCGGCATAGAGGTGGTCGACGCCACCAACGTCGCCGCGTTCGTCGCGACCGCGAAACGCGACGCCGTTGTGCGCCCGGCCGCGTATATCAACGGAACCGACGCGCATTTCGAACAAATCGGCATGGTGGAGGGAGTGCCGGACCGGCTCGTCCTCTATCGCGGCAATCTGCTCCATTCGGGGGTGATCCCGTCCGGCATGATCCTGAGCGACGATCCGCGAGTTGGCCGGCTGACCGCGAACCTGTTCGTGATGGGGCGTCGAGACTGACGCGGCACAGCGCCGGGCGCCGCGGGAGGTCGATCAGCTGCCCTTGCGACCCCATTCGCGGTTGAGCGCGAGGACACCGAGCGTGCAGATCGCTCCCGACAGGAGATAGCCTCCCACCGCCAGCAGGCCGAAGGTGCGTGCCAGCAGCAGCGCCGCAAGCGGTGCGAAGCCGGCGCCGATGAACCAGGCCGCGGTCGCCGTGGTCCCGGCACCGGTATAGCGGTAGTGCGGCGAGAAGCGGTCGTTCATCGCGCCCGACGACTGGCCGAACGACAGGCCGAGCAAGATGAAGCCGAGGATCATATAGATCCATTCGCCGTCCCGGCCCTGGCCGAGCAGCGGGGGCGCGAAGCCGCTGAACACGGCGATCAGCGCGGCCGAGACGCCCAGCAGCGTGCGGCGCCCGATCAGGTCGGCGAGAATGCCCGAAAGTGCGACCGCGACGAGGCCGACCGCCGCGCCGACCAGCTCGATCGTGAGGAAGCGGAGCGGCGATTCGCTCGAGGTCAGCACCGACCAGGACAGTGGGAACACCGTCACCAGGTGGAACAGCGCGAAGCTGGCGAGCGGCGCGAAGGCCCCGAGCAGAATGATCTTCCATTGATCGCGGAACAGGTCGGAGACTCGCGATGGCTGCAATTCGCGGCGCCTGAACAATTCCTCGAACGCCGGCGTCGAGATGAGGCGCAGCCGCGCGAACAAGGCGACGACGTTGATGACGAACGCCACGAAGAACGGATAGCGCCAGCCCCATTCGAGGAAGTCGGCTGTCTTCAGCGTGCCGAGCAAGAACGCGAAGATGGCGGTCGCGACGAACAACCCGATCGGCGCGCCCAATTGCGGGATCATCGCGAACCAGCCGCGGCGTTCGGGCGGCGCGTTGAGCGCGAGCAGCGAGGGCAGACCGTCCCACGTCCCGCCGAGCGCGAACCCCTGGCCCATGCGGAAGAGCGCGAGCAGGATCGCCGCGCCGCTGCCCAGCTGCGCGTAGCTCGGCAGGAAGGCGAGCGCGGCGGTCGACCCGCCGAGCAGGAACATCGCGATGGTGAGCTTCACGCCGCGCCCGTGCTTGCGATCCAGCCACATGAACAGCAAGGCGCCGAACGGGCGCGCGACGAAGGCGAGCCCGAAGATGGCGAAGGAATAGAGCGTTCCGGTGACCGCATCGACATAGGGAAAGACGAGCGACGGAAACACCAGCACCGAGGCGATCGCATAGACGAAGAAGTCGAAGAATTCCGACGATCGGCCGATGATCACGCCGACCGCGATCTCGCCCGGCCTGACATCGTGGTCGCGCGCATTGATCAGCTGGGCGTCGCGCTCCAGTGGCGTCGAATTCCCCGCGTCCAGGGTCGTGGCTGCCATCTCGTCTATCCTCTGTTCCGCCCTGTTCGTGCGCTCGCCGTCGCGGGGCGGGCGCACAGATCCGCGCTGACAATAAAGCACCCCTACCGCCTCGCAAACGACAACACTTTGACCACGGTCAAATCCCGGCGCGGCAGGGCAGGCTATCGGCCACGCATGCGCAGCGCAGAACCAACCATCGCCCAACGGGCCATCCGCCTTCCCTTCATGCTCATGCCGGCGATGCTCGGCGGGTGCGACATGGTCGTCATGAACCCGACCGGCGACATCGCCGTCCAGCAACGCGACCTCATCCTTTTTTCGACCGGGATCATGCTGCTGGTCGTCGTGCCGGTGCTGGCGATGACCATGCTGTTCGCGTGGCGCTACCGACGCGGCAATGCCGACAAGACGTACGATCCCAGTTTCAATCACTCGACCACGCTGGAACTGGCGATCTGGTCGATCCCGCTGCTGATCATCGTCGCGCTCAGCGCCGTCACCTGGACAAGCACGCATCTGCTCGACCCGTTCCGTCCGCTGGAGCGGCTGTCGGCTGGTCGGCCGGTGCCGCCGCACACCAAAACGCTGCAAGTGCAGGTCGTCGCGCTCGATTGGAAATGGCTGTTCATCTATCCCGATCTGGGGATCGCCACGGTCAACGAGCTGGCGCTGCCGGTGGACGTTCCCGTCCGCTTCTCGATCACTTCGACGAGCCAGTTCAACACCTTCTACGCGCCGACGATGGCGGGCATGATCTATGCCATGCCGGGGATGCAATCCGAGCTCAACGCCGTGCTCAACAAGGCCGGCGAGAGCTGGGGCTATTCGGGGAATTACACCGGTCGCGGCTATACCAACATGCGCTTCAAGCTGCACGCGCTGGCGCCGGTCGATTTCGACCATTGGGTCGCCGAGGTCAAAGCCAGCAAGCAGGCCGGTCTCGCGCCGGACAGCTATGTCGCGCTGGCGCGGCCGAGCGAGAAGGCGCCCGTGCTGCACTTCCCCTCCGTCACGCCGGGGCTGTTCGACCGTGCGCTCAACGGCTGCGTCGCGCCCGGCACGCCGTGCATGGTCGACGTGATGCGCCGCGACATGGCGCGCGGCGGCGGCATGCCGGGTGGTCACGACACGCCGCCGGCCACTGCCGACGCGCCGACGCCCGCATTGCTGAAGGCGCCGGCGGACAAGGGAACAAGCCCCAACGTCACCGCGCCGGCCAGGCAGCACGACCACACACTGTCTGCCGTCCAACCCATTTCCGCCGCCGGCGCCCCGCGCGCCGCACGGGCCTGATCTTAGCCATTCGGGATTATCATGAGCGGTAACAGCCTTCTCAAGACGATCTTTGGACGTCTCACCTGGGACTCCTTCCCGATCCACGAACCGATCCTGTTCACGACGTTCCTCGTCGTGGCGGTGCTCGGCCTCGGCATCGTCGGGGTGGTCACCCGCTACCGGCTGTGGGGCTACCTGTGGACCGAATGGTTCACCAGCGTCGACCACAAGAAGGTCGGCGTGATGTACATCATCCTGGCAATCATCATGCTGCTGCGCGGCTTCTCCGATGCGGTGATGATGCGGTTGCAGCAAGCGATCTCGTTCGGCTCCAACCAGGGCTATCTCCCGCCCGATCATTACGACCAGATCTTCACCGCGCACGGGACGATCATGATCTTCTTCGTGGCGATCCCGCTGGTGGTCGGCATCATCAACTTCGTCATGCCGCTCCAGATCGGCGCGCGCGACGTCGCCTTTCCGTTTCTCAACAACCTCAGTTTCTGGCTGACCGCGGCGGGCGCGGTGCTGACGATGATCTCGCTGTTCGTCGGCGAGTTCGCGCGCACCGGCTGGCTGTCCTACGCGCCGCTCGCCGAGCTGGCGTACAGCCCCGATACGGGCGTCGATTATTATTTATGGTCGCTGCAGATCGCCGGTGTTGGTACGACGCTGTCGGCGATCAACATGGTCGCCACCATCATCAAGATGCGCGCGCCGGGCATGACCATGATGAAGATGCCGGTGTTCTGCTGGACCGCGCTCTGCTCCAACGTCCTCGCGATCGCCATCTTCCCGGCGCTGACCGCGGCGTTCTTCCTGCTGATGCTCGACCGCTATATCGGCACGCACTTCTTCACCAACACGCTCGGCGGCGCGCCGATGATGTATTGGAACATGGTGTGGATCTGGGGCCACCCGGAGGTGTACGTCCTGGTCCTCCCGGCATTCGGCATCTACTCCGAGATCACCGCGACCTTCTCCGGCAAGCCGCTGTTCGGCTATTCGTCGATGGTCTACGCCACCGTCGTCATCACCATCCTGTCCTACCTCGTCTGGCTCCACCATTTCTTCACGATGGGGGCGGGGCCGAGCGTCAACAGCTTCTTCGGCATCGCGACGATGGTCATTGCCATCCCGACCGGCGCCAAGATCTTCAACTGGCTGTTCACCATGTACCGCGGCGACATCCGCTTCGAACTGCCGATGATGTGGGTGGTCGCCTTCATGCTGACCTTCACCGTCGGCGGCATGACCGGCGTCCTGCTCGCCATCCCGCCGGCCGACTTCGTGCTGCACAATTCGCTGTTCCTGGTAGCCCATTTTCACAACACGATCATCGGCGGCGTGGTGTTCGGGCTGTTCGCCGGCATGGTCTACTGGTTCCCCAAGGCGTTCGGTTTCAAGCTCGACGAATTCTGGGGCAAGGTGGCGTTCTGGGGCTGGGTCGCGGGCTATTGGATCGCGTGGACGCCGATCTACATCGTCGGGCTGATGGGCACCCCGCGCCGGGTCAACCATTTCGACGACCCCTCGCTCCAGCCGTTCTTCATCGTCGCGGCGATCGGCGCGGTGATCATCCTGATCGGCGTCCTCGGCTTCGTGATGAGCATCATCATGGGCTTCGTGAAACGCCACGAACTGGCCGACACGACGGGCGATCCCTGGGGTGGGCGGACGCTCGAATGGTCCACCACCTCGCCGCCGCCGGCCTACAATTTCGCCTTCGCGCCCGTCGTGCACGAACTCGATGCCTGGAACGACATGAAGACCCGCGGCTACGCGCACCCGACGAGCGGCTTCCGCCCGATCCACATGCCGCGCAACACCGGCGCCGGCGTGATCCTCGCCGGTCTGGCGCTCGGCCTCGGCTTCGCGATGGTGTGGTACATCTGGTGGCTTGCGGCGGTGTGCTTCGCCGGACTCATCGTCACCGCGGTCGGGCACACGTTCAACCTCAAGCGCGATTATTTCATCCCCGCCGACGACGTGGCGCGGACAGAGAGCAAGCGCGCGGCGCTTGCGGAGGGGATCTGACATGACCGATCACGCGATCGAGGCCGGCACGCTCGTGCCGACGACCTGGCATCTCGCCGAAGAAGACGATCACGATCACGATCACGGCGGAATGGGCGCGACCCTGCTCGGCTTCTGGATCTACCTGATGAGCGACGCGCTCATCTTCGCATCGCTGTTCGCAATGTATGGCGTGGTGAGCACCAGTTATGCCGGCGGGCCGATCCCGCGCGAGATCTTCGACCTGAAGCTGGTCGCGCTGAACACCGCCTTCCTGCTCGCATCGTCGATCACCTTCGGGCAGGCGATGCCGCACATGGAGGCGGGGCGCGTCGGCCCGACCCGGTTCTGGCTGGCGGTCACCGGGCTGCTGGGCGCTGCGTTCGTCGGCATCGAGCTGTACGAGTTTTCGCACCTCATCGCCGAAGGGGCGGGGCCGCAGCGCAGCGCCTTCCTGTCGGCATTCTTCACGCTGGTCGGCACGCATGGCGCGCACGTCACGGTCGGTCTGATCTGGATCGTCACCATGCTCGTGCAGATCGGCCAGCACGGAATGAGCCTTCCGATGAAGCGCCGGCTGATCTGCCTGTCGATGTTCTGGCACTTCCTCGACATCATCTGGATCGGTGTCTTCACCTTCGTCTATCTGTATGGAGTCGTCCGTTGAGCCGCGCTTCGATCGAGGGAGACACCGCGCTCCACAGCCCCGACCACGGCCATGGCAGCCGCACCGGATACAGGGTCGGGACCATCCTCTCCATCCTGCTGACGGTGGTGCCGTTCTGGCTCGTCATGTCGGGCGCGCTGCACGACGCGCAGACGACCGCAGCGCTCATCTTCGCGATGGCGATGATCCAGATCGTCGTGCACGTCGTCTGCTTCCTGCACCTCGATACGCGATCCGAGGGCGGCTGGACCTTGCTCGCCTTCCTGTTCACGGTCGTCATCGTCGTGCTGACCATCGGCGGGTCGATCTGGGTCATGTATCATCTCAACGCCAACATGATGCCGATGCCCGGCGGCGCGGCGGGGCCCGTACACTGAGGCGGGGTGCGGGGCTGCCGACAGGCAACCCCGCCCGCAGTGGCTCTTGATCCACGCGTGGTGGTTCACGGCCGCGTCTCAAGCGAGCCACAACCTTTCGTCCTCGCGGTGACGCGCGACATTACGGACTTTCGAGTCTTGCCACGGCCGCGCAGCGACGCGGCCTTCCTGCTGTTCGTCGATTGCCGATCCCGCCTTGGCCGGGGAAGCCCGGCGCGATTAACCAGCCCGCGCGGTCGCGAGCCTTCGCATGGCACCGCCGGCGTTATGCAGGCGGATGCCTGCGCCACACTTCGCGCCCTCTTCGGCACCCGCCCACGGCGCGACCTTGCCGCAGGCGCGCGAACACCCCGGTTTGATCGAGGCTGAAACCGGACGACGCTGTCGCTGCGGTACGTGCCGTCGCCGTCATATCGCAAGGTCATGCCTAAAAATCGAGCAATTCTCTGCGTATCTGCTCGAATTCTAAGCAATAATATTTCTTGTCTAGACATTATATTTGCATCATGATCCGAGTCGAAATGCGCCCGAAGAGGCGAAAAGTTGCGGGAGAGCGGGAGCAATCACAGATCAAGGGGATTTCCATGCGCACTGTCTCTGCATTTTCGCGCCTCGTCGGCTGCACGGCGACGCTTGCTCTTTCCATCGGATGCGCGGCTGCGGGGCATGCTCAAAGCAACGATCCGGCATCCACCGCCGCGACCGCGACGCCGAGCGAACCGGACGGCGATATCGTCGTCACCGCCACGCGCCGCGACACGTCGCTGCAAAAGACCCCGATGGCGATCACCGCGCTGACCGGCCAGACGCTGACCAATGCCGGCGTCACCAACATCGCCGATTATGCCAAGTTCGTCCCCAGCCTGCGCATCCAGGACAATGGCCCCGGCCAGCGCCGCGTCAGCCTGCGCGGCGTGCAGACCTCTGGCGAGGCCACCGTCGGCGTCTATTATGACGACACGCCCGTCACCGGCTCGGTCGGCGTGTCGAGCGATGCCGCCGGGCGCACCGCCGATTTCACCCTGTTCGACGTCAACCGCATCGAAGTGCTGCGCGGGCCGCAAGGCACGCTGTACGGCGCAAGCTCGATGGGCGGCGCGATCCGCGTCATCCTCAACAAGCCGACGCAGGAATATGAAGGCAAGATCGAATCGCAGATCGCCGGCACGAATGGCGGCGGCTTCGGCTATTTCGTGCAGGGCATGGTCAACGTGCCGCTGGTCAAGGATCTGCTCGCGGTGCGTGCGGTGCTGTATCGTCGCGACAGCGACGGCTATATCGACAACACCTTCGTCAACCGCAAGAACGTCAACGATTATACCGCGACCGGCGGCCGCCTGATGGCGCGCCTCACGCCGTCGTCGAACCTGACGATCGACGGCTCCGCGATGATCGAGAATACCGATGCCTATTCGGCGAGCTGGAACCCGGCGGTGGGCGACTACAAGTCGGCGTCGAAGGTGATGCTGCCCTACACCGACCGTTCGCAAATCTACAATCTGACCGGCAAGCTCGACCTCGGTTTCGCGTCTGTGACGTCGATCACCTCCTACCAGCATCGCCGCTCGGCCTATGCCGCCGACGACAGTTATTATATCGGCAGCTACCGCACCGCCGCCAAATGCGCTGGCTATGTCAATGCCAGCAGCGGGGCGGCCTGCTCCGCCGACCAGCTGACCAGTTATTACGGCTATATCGACAGCCTGAGCCCGGCCGCGATCTATTATCCCGGATCGACCAAGGACTTCACGCAGGAAGTGCGGATCAGCTCGGACGGGACGCATCTGTTCGACTGGACGATCGGCGGCTTCTACCAGAACCGCAAGAACAACGTGACCTCCGAGGATGCGCGCGCCGATGCGACCACCGGCGAGATCATAACGCCCAACCAGATCTTCTATCGCCGCGAAATCTTCGACAAGCTCGAACAATTCGCCGGCTTCGGCGAGGGCACCTTCCACCCTACGTCCAAGATCGGCCTGACCGCGGGCCTGCGCTATTACAGCTACAACAAGACGGTCTCGGGCTTCACCGATATCGCCTGGACGCTGATCGGTGCGCCGGCTCGGCCGCTTTCGACGGTGAAATCGTCGGAGAGCGGCACGCTGCTCAAGTTCAACGCATCGTGGCAGGCGACTGGCGACATGCTGTTCTATGCGACCGCATCGCAAGGCTATCGCCCGGGCGGCGCGAACCAGGTGATCGGCCTGTCGGCGGATCTCACGCCGTACAAGTCGGACAGCCTGTGGAACTATGAGGTCGGCACCAAGCTCGGCTTGCTCGATCACAAGATGACGCTGAACCTCGCCGCCTACCAGATCGACTGGAGCAATATCCAGGTCAGCGGCCGCACCACCAACGGCGCGTTCAGCTTCCTGTCCAACGCCGGTGCCGCGCGCATCCGCGGCGTCGAGGCCGAGGCGTTCGTGCGGCCGATGCACGGGCTGCAGCTCACGCTGTCGGGCAATTATATAGATCCGCGCCTGACCGAGGACCAGGTCAACGATTCGGTCGTCGCGGCCGGGCGCAAGGGCGATCGGATCCCGTATATCCCGAACTGGGCGGGGTCCGCCGGGGCGGAATATACCCGGCCGATCAGCACCAGCCTCGATTTCTTCGCGCGCGCCGATGTCAATTATGTCGGCTCGTCCTACTCGGAGTTCCGGCCGACCAACGTCTACCGCGTGAAGATGGCGGCCTATTCGCTGACCAATCTGCGCGTCGGCGTCGACCTCAAGCAGAACGATGCGGGCGTCTATCTGTTCGTCAACAATCTGTTCGATGCGGTCGCGATCAACCGGGCGTCGATGTCGTCGACCGCCAATTCCTATTCCGCCACCTCGGCGGCACCGCGGACGATCGGTATCAACGTCCGCAAGAGCTTCTGATTGCCTCTCCAGAACAAGGTAGATCGTCCATGACCAGATCGCTTTCGCGCGCGGTGCGCTTGCTGTTCCTGACTTCCGCGCTGGGGTTGTGCGCCCCGACGCTCGCCCAAACCGTGCCGAGCCCGAAGGCGGTGCTCGGGCATGATCCGGGCGACGATTACTACCTCGCCAATTACGAGGATTCGGTCCGCTACTTCCAGGCGCTGGCCAAGGTGTCGGATCGCATCAAGCTGTTCGAGGCGGGCAAGACGACGCACGACCGGACGATGCTGTACGCGGTGATCTCGTCACCCGCCAACATCGCCGATTTCGACAAATACAGGGCGATCTCGAAGCGGCTCGCCGATCCGCGCGGCTTGACCGACGCGCAGGCGAAGGCGCTGGCGCACGACAGCAAGATCATCGTCCATATCGATGGCGGCATGCATTCGAGCGAAGTGGCCGACCATCAATTGCCGCTCGCGCTCGCCTACAAATTGCTGTCGGCGAAGAACGATGCGGAGATCGACGCGATCCTCGACAAGGTCATCCTCGTACTGTGGCCGACGCTCAACCCGGACGGCCAGGACATGGTGGTCGATTGGTATCGCAAGCAGCGCGGCACCAAATGGGAGACCAGCCACACGCCGTGGCTGTACCAGGAATATGTCGGCCACGACAACAATCGCGACGGCTACATGCTCAACATGAAGGAAAGCCAGGTCGTCGTCGCGACCGAGCAGACCTATTCGCCGGCGATCTGGTATTCGCAGCATCAGACCGCACCATGGCCGGCGCGCATCTGGGTCCCGCCGTTCGCCGATCCGGTGTCGCCGAACATCAGCCCGTACATGCGGATCTGGACCAACGCGATCGGCACCAACATCATGACTCGGATGCAGGCCGAGCAGAAGCCGGGCGCGATCGCGCAGGCGCGGTTCGACAATTGGTATGCCGGTTTCCTCGATTACATCCACGTGTTCCGCAACACGATCTCGTTCTTCACCGAGACCGCGCACGACAGCGCGACGCCGATGACGAGCAAGGTCGCGGATTTCCCGGCGAACATGCGCGACCTGAAGGCGCAGATCATGTATCCCGATCCGTGGCGCGGCGGCGAATGGCACCTCAAGAATTCGGTCGACTATATGGTGACCGCGTCGATGGCGGTGCTCGACACCGCGCAGAAATATCGCGAGACGTTGCTGTACAACCGCTATCAGGCCGGGCGCGACATGGTCGCGGCGTCGGCGAAGGACGGCCCGGCCGCCTATGTCATCCCGGCGGGCCAGACCGACATGCCCGAGGCGGCGTCGCTCGCGCAGTTGATGCTGAGCCACGGGCTCGACGTGCTGCAGATCGACGCGCCGACTGCGATCGGCGGCAAGAGCTATGCCGCGGGCAGCTGGATCGTGCCGACCGACCAGCCGTTCGCCGGCCTCGCGCGCGAGCTGTTCGACAAGCAGACCTATCCTGACGCGATCCTCGACGGCAACGGCAAGCCGGTCGATCTGCCCTATGACGTGACCGGGTGGACGCTGCCGATGCAGATGCACGTCACGGTCGACCGGGTGCTCGAACCGATCGCGCCCGAGGCCCGCGCCGCAATGCATACGGTCGCCAAGGCCGTCCCGCCAGCGGGCAGCGTGAGCGGATCGGGCGGGACCTATCTGGTCAGCCGCCATATCAATAACAGCTACCGCGTGCTCAACACTGCGCTCGCTGCGGGCGGCACGGCGCGCTGGACGCAGGATGCCATCGCCATCACCGGCGTTTCGGCGCCGGCGATGGGCAAGATCGCCGCGCAGTTCAGCGTGCCGGTCACGGCGTCGACCGACCAGGCGGCCGGTGAGATCGTCCGCAAGGGCCGGGTCGCGCTGTACCGCCCGTGGGGCTCGAACATCGACGAAGGCTGGACGCGCTGGCTGCTCGAGCAATATGATTTCCAGCCCAAGAGCGTCTACAATGCCGACGTGAAGGCGGGGCTGGCCGGCAAATACGACACGATCGTGATCCCGGACATGGCTTCGCCGAGCAAAGGTCGCCCCGGCGATACCGCGCCGGCGCCCGACGTGATGTCGTCCTACAAGGGGCCGCTCGGCACGCTGATGGACGGCTTCGCCGCGAGCCAGATGCCCGCGCCTTATGCCGGCGGCATCGGCAAGGACGGCGCCGCCAAATTGATGGCGTTCGTTCGCGAGGGCGGCACCTTGGTCGCGCTCAACAATGCGTCGGATGCGATCATCGACCTGTTCGATCTGCCCGTCATCAACATCCTGAAGGACGTGAAGAGCGAGCAGTTCTTCTGTTCGGGCGCATTGCTCGCGGTCACGCTGACACCGGGCCTCGCGGCCACCGCGGGGATGCCGGCCGACCCGATCGTGATGTTCGAACGCGGGCCGGCCTTCGCGCCCAAGCCGGGGTTCAAGGGCGAGATCCTGGCGTCCTATGCGGCGACCGGCAATCCGCTGCGCAGCGGCGTCCTGCTCCATCCGGAGATGATCCAGGGCAAGGCCGCCGCAGTGTCGGTCGACTACGGCAAGGGTAAGATCTACCTCTACGGCTTCAAGCCGCAGTGGCGCGCCCAGTCGCACGGGACGTACAAATTGCTGTTCAACACGTTGTACAAATGATCGGCTGACACCGCACTTCCCCGGCCTGCGCCGGGGAAGTGTCCAATGGGAAATTACCGCGTCGCGCCGTTGGTCGCGCCGAAGCGCGCGACCAGATCGTAGCTGTTGCCGACGAACAGCTGGCGCACATAAGTGATCCGATCGGTCCCGCGCCACGTGCGACGCTCCACGCACAGGCAGGCCGAGCGTTGCGGAATGCGCAGCAGGCGCGCTTCCTCGATTGTCGCATCCAGCGCCGAGATGCGCGTCTCCGCCTCGGTCCAGGGGACGTGCTTCAACAGCCAGCTTCCTGGGGAAATCGCCTCGATGTCCGCCGCGTCGCCGATGTCGGGCACCGCCAGCACGCTGATCAGGCGATATTCCAGCGCGAGCGGAATGCCGTCGGCAAGGTGCAGCCCTTCGAGCTCGAACAGATCGCCGTCGCCGGCGAGCAAGGTCTCCTCGTCCACCTCGAGCGCGGGCGGGCGCAGCCGGTGGCCGATCGGTTCATAGGCATAGGCTTGCCCGCGCTCGCGAATTTGCGCCGGCAGATCGGGCACGTCGAGCACCATCGAATGCATTCGCGGCCGCGCGACGAAGGTGCCGGCGCGCTTGCGCCGGTCGATCAGCCCGGCCGACAGCAAGGCCGAAAGCGCCTTGTTCACCGTCATGCGCGCGCAGCCATAATGCTGCATCAGTTCCTGTTCGATCGGCAAGCGGTCGCCCGGCGCGAGCGCGCCCGACAGGATGCGCGCTTCGAAGTCGGATCGGATCCGCTCGTGCAGGGGCTGTCTCATGCAGAAAGCGTCTCCAGCACGATGCGATAGCGCGCGATGGTTGCGGCGCGCGCGCGGTGTCTACCTTGGCTAACCAGCTTTTCGCCATATCGCCAGACGCAATCGATCCCGCTTTTGCCGGCGGCGAAGACGAGCGCATCGACGACGCCCGTGGCGGTCTTGCCGGCGAGCGAGGGATGGCCGAGATCGAGGCTGACGATATCGGCCGGCAGCCCGACCGCCAGCCCCGGCGCGACGCCCAGCGCCGCCGCGCCACCGCCGAGCGCGGCGGCGTAAATGTCGCTTCCGGTCGAACGCCCGGTCGCCGTGGCGAGCATGTTGCGCCCGCGCTGCGCGAGGCGCTGGCCATATTCGAGCAAGCGCATTTCCTCGGTCGCATCGATCAGCACGTTGGAATCGCTGCCCAGGCCGTAGCGCCCGCCAGCGGCCAGAAACGGCGCGGCGGGGAAGATGCCGTCGCCGAGATTGGCCTCGGTGATCGGGCACAATCCGGCGACGGCGCCGGTGCGCGCCATCGCCGTCGCCTCGGCGTCGGTCATGTGCGTCGCGTGGACGAGGCACCAGCGCGGATCGACCTGTGCGTGGTCGAGCAGCCATTCGACCGGGCGCTGACCGCTCCACGCGACGCATGCATCGACCTCGCCGATCTGCTCGGCGATGTGGATGTGGATCGGGCGGTCCGGCGCGAGCGCATCGAGCAACGCGAGCTGTTCGGGCGTCACCGCGCGCAGGCTGTGCGGCGCCACGCCGACGATCGCATCGGGCAACGCCGTCGCCAGTTCGTCCGCGCGCTGCAGCAGGCGCGCATAGCCGTCGATATCGTGCAGGAAGCGCGCCTGGTCGGGGCGGGGCGGTTGCGCACCGAAGCCCGCATGCGCGTAGAAGACCGGGAGCAGCGTCAGGCCGATCCCGCTTTCCGCGGCGGCGGCGATGATCGCGCCGCTCATCTCCGCGGGATCGGCAAAAAGGCGGCCGTCGCGGTCGTGGTGGAGATAATGGAACTCGCCGACACGCGTAAAGCCGCTCTCGAGCATCTCGACATAGGCAAGCGCGGCGATCGCGCGGACATCGTCGGGCGTCATCCGCGCGACGAAGCGGTACATCACTTCGCGCCACGTCCAGAAACTGTCCTGCGCCGGTCCGCGGATCTCGGCCAGCCCCGCCATACCGCGCTGGAAGGCATGGCTATGGAGGTTGGGCAGGCCGGGCAAAGCGCAGGCGTGCCGCTCGTCCTCGGGCGCCGCCTGGCCGCCGATCTCCAGCGCCGCGATGCGGCCGTCGACCACCGCCATCCGCACGTTGCGTGCCCAGCCGCCGGGCAGCAGCGCCTGTTCGAAATAGAGCGAAGACCGCGCCGCGGCGGTGCCAATCTGCATGGTTCAAATCTCCGTCCGAAACGCGCCGTTTTTGTCTATACATTAGCTTCCAACGGTGCAATCACCATCCTCGCAAACGGTGACGTGCAACCACAGGGGTAACGGTAACGTGCGATGCGACAGGCTATGGAAGCACGCGCGACTGGCGACGTGCACCGGCGACGGTCTGGGCCTTATCGAGCAGGGCTGCGTCGCGGCGCGCGACGGCAAGATCGTCTATGCCGGCGCGGCCGCGGACGCGCCGCCTTTCGATGTTGCAGAGACGATCGATTGCACGGGGCGCTGGATTACCCCGGGGCTGATCGATTGCCACACGCATCTCGTCCATGGCGGCGACCGGTCGCACGAATTCGAATTGCGGCTGGCCGGGGCATCCTATGAGGAGATTGCGCGGGCGGGCGGGGGGATCGTGTCGACGATGCGCGCGACGCGCGCGGCGAGCGAGGATGCGCTGGTCGCGAGCGCCCTGCCACGGCTCGACGCGCTGATCGCCGAAGGGGTGACGACGGTCGAGGTCAAATCGGGCTATGGCCTGGAAGCAGCGACCGAATTGCGCATGCTGCGCGCGGCGCGGCGTCTGGCGCGCGAGCGTCCGGTCCGCGTCGCGACGACCTTTCTCGGCGCACACGCGCTGCCACCCGAATTCGCCGGCGACGCCGACGGCTATATCGCGATGCTTTGCGACGATCTGCTGCCGCAGGTCGCGGCGGCGGGGCTCGCCGATGCGGTCGATGCGTTTTGCGAGGGCATCGGTTTCTCGCTCGCACAGACCGAACGCGTCTTCCGCGCAGCCGCGGCGTGCGGCCTGCCGGTTAAACTCCATGCCGAGCAACTCTCCAACCTGCACGGCACCGCGCTCGCCGCGCGCTATGGCGCGCTGTCGGCCGACCATCTCGAATTTCTCGACGATGCCGGCGTCGCGGCGATGGCGCGCGCCGGCACGGTCGCGACGCTGCTGCCCGGCGCTTATTATTTCGTGCGCGAGACCCGGCTGCCGCCGATCGCCGCGCTGCGCGCCGCGGGCGTGCCGATCGCGCTGGCGACCGACTGCAATCCGGGAACGTCGCCGCTCACCTCGTTGCTGCTGACGATGAACATGGGCGCGACCCTGTTCGGCCTGACGGTCGACGAGTGCCTGCTCGGCGTCACGCGCAACGCCGCGAAGGCGCTCGGGCTCGCCGACAGCATCGGTACGCTCGAGGTCGGCAAGGCCTGCGATCTTGCGATCTGGGATATCGAGCGCCCGGCCGAACTGGTTTATCGCATGGGGTTCAATCCGCTCCATGCCCGCATCTGGAGTGGTCAATGAACGACATCGTCCTAACGCCCGGCGCCGTGACGCTGGCGCAGTGGCGCGCATTGTATCGCGGCGCGGCGGTCCGGCTCGACCCGGCCTGTGCGCCGCGTATCGCCGAGAGCGCTGCCGCCGTCGCGCGCATCCTCGCCAAGGGCGCGCCGGTCTATGGCATCAATACCGGCTTCGGGAAGCTGGCGAGCGTACGGATCGCGGATGACGATCTTGCCACGCTCCAGCGCAACATCGTGCTGAGCCATGCCGCCGGCACCGGCGCGCCGTCGCCGATTCCGATCATCCGGCTGATGATGGCGCTCAAGCTGGTGAGCCTGGGACAGGGCGCGTCGGGCGTGCAGCCGGCGACGGTCGCCTTGCTCGAGGCGATGCTCGACAAGGGCCTTACCCCGGTCGTGCCGTGCCAGGGCTCGGTCGGCGCGAGCGGCGACCTCGCGCCGCTGTCGCACATGGCCGCGGCGATGATCGGCGTCGGCGAGATGTGGGTCGGTGGCGCGCGCTTGCCCGCCGCCGAGGCACTGGCCCAGGCCGGGCTGGCGGCGATCGAACTCGGGCCGAAGGAAGGGCTGGCGCTGCTCAACGGCACGCAATTCTCGACCGCCAATGCGCTCGCCGGGCTGTTCGAGGCGGAATTGCTGTTCAAGTCGGCGCTGGTCACCGGTGCATTGTCGACCGAGGCGGCGAAGGGATCGGACACGCCGTTCGATCCGCGCATCCATGCGCTGCGCCGTCATGCCGGGCAGATCGAGACTGCGGCGGCCCTGCGCACGCTGATGGCGGGCTCGGCGATCCGTGCGAGCCATTTGGAGGGCGATTCGCGGGTGCAGGATCCGTACTGCCTGCGCTGCCAGCCGCAGGTGATGGGCGCGGTGCTCGACATCCTGCGCCAGGCGGCGACCACGCTGGAGATCGAGGCGAATTGCGTCTCGGACAATCCGCTGATCTTCCCGGAGAGCGACGAGGCGCTGTCGGGCGGGAATTTCCATGCCGAACCGGTCGCCTTCGCTGCAGATATGATCGCGCTGGCGATCTGCGAGATCGGATCGATCTCCGAGCGACGCATCGCGATGCTGGTCGATCCGGCGCTGTCGGGGCTGCCCGCTTTCCTGACGCCCAAGCCCGGGCTCAATTCGGGCTTCATGATCCCGCAGGTCACCGCCGCCGCATTGGTGTCGGAGAACAAGCAGCGCGCCTATCCAGCGAGCGTCGATTCGATCCCGACCTCTGCCAATCAGGAGGATCACGTCTCGATGGCGGCGCATGGCGCGCGCCGCCTGCTCGAAATGGCGGCGAATGCCGGCGCGGTGATCGGGATCGAATATCTCGCGGCCGCGCAGGCGATCGATTTCCACGCGCCGCTCGCCAGCAGCACGGTGCTGCAGGCGGCGCACGCGCTGCTGCGCGGCGACGTGCCGTATCTGTCGGACGACCGGCATTTCCATCCCGACATGGAGGCGGCGAACGCGCTGATCCGATCGGGCGCGCTGGCCGATGTCGCGGGCGATTTGCTGCCGGGCGTCGCATGAGCGACTGGCTGCAGGTGCATCGCGGCGATGCGCCAATGATCGTCGCTTTCCCGCATACCGGCATCAATCTGGTCGATGTCGCGGGGGACTTCGTCTCGCCATGGCTGGCGCGGCGCGATGCCGATTGGTGGATCGACCGGCTCTACGCCTTTGCGCAGGAGCTCGGCGCGACGACGGTTCGCACCGCGATCTCGCGCAGCGTGATCGACGTCAATCGTGACCCTTCGGGCGCGTCGCTCTACCCCGGCATGGCGACGACCGAATTGTGCCCGACGACGACCTTCGACGGCGAACCGCTTTATGCCGGTGCGACGCCCGATCCGGGCGAGATCGCGCGCCGCCGCACGCGCTGGTTCGACCCCTATCACGCCGCACTGGCGGAGGAGGTCGCGCGGCTGCGGGCGAGCCACGCGACCGTCGTGCTGTACGACGCGCATTCGATCCGCAGCCATGTCCCGCGGCTGTTCGATGGCGAGCTGCCGCAATTCAACATCGGCACCAATAGCGGCGCGACTTGTGCCCCGGCACTGGCCGCGACGGTCGCGCGCCTGTGCGCGGCGAGCGGCGATAGTCATGTGCTCGACGGCCGGTTCAAAGGCGGCTGGACCACGCGCCATTATGGAGCCCCCGCGCACGGCGTCCACGCGATCCAGATGGAGCTCGCAATCCGCGGCTATTGCGACGAGCCCGCCGATCCAGCGCCAGGCACCTGGCCGCCGCGCTACGACGCGACGCGCGCGGCGCCGCTCGCCGCCACGCTCTCGGATATTCTGAAGGCGTGCCTCGCCTTCGCCCAAGCCTAAGGACCCGCCATGACTCGCCTCGACAACAGCCGCGACATCCGTGCCGCGATCGGCACCGAACTGACCGCCAAGAGCTGGCTGACCGAAGCCCCCTTGCGCATGTTGATGAACAATCTCCACCCCGACGTCGCCGAGCGCCCCGAGGAACTGGTTGTCTATGGCGGCATCGGCCGCGCCGCGCGCGACTGGGAAAGCTACGACAAGATCGTCGAGACGCTGCGCCGGCTGGAAGGTAACGAAACGCTGCTGGTCCAGTCGGGCAAGCCGGTCGGCGTGTTCCGCACCCATGCCGACGCGCCGCGCGTGCTGATCGCCAATTCCAACCTCGTCCCGCACTGGGCGACGTGGGAGCATTTCAACGAGCTCGATCGCAAGGGTCTCGCCATGTACGGCCAGATGACCGCGGGCTCGTGGATCTATATCGGCACGCAGGGCATCGTGCAGGGCACGTACGAAACCTTCGTCGAGATGGGCCGCCAGCATTATGGCGGCGACCTGTCGGGCAAGTGGCTGCTCACCGCCGGCCTGGGCGGGATGGGCGGCGCACAGCCGCTCGCCGCGGTGATGGCGGGGGCGTCTTGCCTCGCGATCGAATGCCAGCAGAGCCGGATCGATATGCGGCTGCGCACCGGCTATCTCGATGTCGCCACCGCGACGATCGAGGAAGCGATGGCGATCATCGCGCAAAGCTGCGCCGACCGTAAGCCGGTCTCGGTCGGGCTGGTCGGCAATGCCGCCGAGATCCTGCCCGAGCTCCACCGCCGCGGCATCCGTCCCGACCTGCTCACCGACCAGACCAGCGCGCACGATCCGATCAACGGCTATCTGCCGATCGGCTGGACCGTCGCGCAATGGGCCGAGGGCCGCGAGCGCGACCCGCAAGCCGTCGCCGACGCCGCCAAGCAGTCGATGGCGGTGCATGTCCGCGCGATGCTCGATTTCCAGGCGGCGGGCGTGCCGACCACCGATTACGGCAACAACATCCGCCAGGTCGCGCTCGATGCCGGCGTGACCAACGCGTTCGATTTCCCCGGCTTCGTACCGGCCTATATCCGGCCGCTTTTCTGCCGCGGCGTGGGGCCGTTCCGCTGGGTTGCGCTGTCGGGCGATCCGGAGGACATCTACAAGACCGATGCCAAGGTGAAAGAGTTGCTGCCCGACGACACGCACCTGCACCATTGGCTCGACATGGCGCGCGAGAAGATCCGGTTCCAGGGCCTGCCGGCGCGGATCTGCTGGGTCGGGCTGGGCGATCGCCACCGGCTCGGCCTGGCGTTCAACGAAATGGTCGCGAGCGGGGAGCTGAAGGCGCCTGTGGTGATCGGCCGCGATCATCTCGATTCGGGATCGGTCGCCTCGCCCAACCGCGAGACCGAGGCGATGCGCGACGGCAGCGACGCGGTGAGCGACTGGCCGCTGCTCAATGCTCTGCTCAACACCGCATCGGGCGCGACCTGGGTGTCGCTGCATCATGGCGGCGGGGTCGGCATGGGCTATTCGCAGCATTCGGGGATGGTGATCGTCGCTGACGGCACGCCCGAAGCGGCGGCGCGGCTCGAGCGCGTGCTGTGGAACGATCCGGCGACCGGCGTGATGCGCCATGCCGATGCCGGCTATGAGATCGCGCTGGATTGCGCGCGCGAGAAGGGGCTCGATCTGCCGGGCATATTGTGAGCGTCGGCGTGTTGATCCGCGCGGCCGACTGTCCGCAGGTCGCATGGAAGAATGGCGGCGGAACGACGCGCGAGATCGCGACTTTCCCCGTCGGCGCCGGCATGGATGGCTTTTTGTGGCGGCTCAGCGCCGCGCGAGTCGATGCGCCGGGGCCGTTCTCGCATTTCGCCGGCGTCGACCGGACGATCGCGATCCTGTCGGGGCGGCTGCTGCTGCACGTGGCGGGCCGCGATCCGGTGCGGCTTGCGCCCGGCAGCGCGGCATATGATTTTCCCGGCGACCTTCCCGCCTATGGAACGCCGGAAGACGGTCCGGTCGCCGATCTCAACCTGATGGTGCGGCGGGAAGCGGGCGCGGGTGCGATCCGCACGATCGGCGCGGGCGCGATCACCGCGGTCGCCGCAGGAACGATTCTGGTCGCGACGCAGGACATGGTGCTTTGCATCGGTGCCGACAGCGTAGCGATGCGGGCGCACGACGCCTTCCGCTTCGACGCGCCGTCCAGCGATCCTGTCACGGTCGATGCGCCGGTGCAGATGGTGTCCGTCACGATCCGCGACGGAATCGCCGGCGGGCGAGATACCGCCTTAAGAGCGTGACGATGGCTTGGCGTGGATCCTCTGGCTTCACGCTCTGGTGTCGATTTTCATCGAAGGTGAATCGAATCTTCGTTCGCCCTGCGCGTGTCGAAGCCCTGCCCTCCTCCCGCCGGCCGCGTGCGTAGGAGGGCAGGGCTTCGACACACGCAGCCCGAGCGGATGGGGGTGATCGCATTAAAAAGAAAGCGACCCTAGACGGACCGCCGCCGACAGTGCCACTTCGCCCCAGGCATCGCCGCGCGCGCTGGCGAAGGCATATGTAAGACAGTTGAGTATGGGAATGAGCACATGAGCGACGTAAACCGCCGGGAACTCGGGCTGGGCCTCGGTGCCGCGACGCTGGGCGCGACTCTGGGCGCGGCGCTGGGCGACAGCCCGGCCCGCGCGCAAGCCGCCGCGCCCGCCCGGGCAAAGGGCGAGCTTTCCTTTCCGGCCGATTTCGTCTGGGGCTGCGCGACCGCTGCCTATCAGATCGAGGGCGCTGTGCAGGCGGATGGGCGCGGGGCGACCAATTGGGACGTCTTCTCGCACGCGGGCAAGGTCGCCAATGGCGATACGGGCGATGTCGCGTGCGACAGTTACCATCGCTATCGCGAGGATATCGGGCTCCTCAAGGCGCTCGGCGCGAAGGCGTATCGCTTCTCGATCGCCTGGTCGCGGATATTCCCCGATGGGCGCGGCCAGCCCAACCCCAAGGGCGTCGATTATTATGATCGCCTGGTCGACGGCCTGCTCGCGGCCGGGATCACGCCGCACGCCACGATGTTCCACTGGGATCTGCCGGCGGCGCTGCCGGGCGGGTGGCAGTCGCGCGACACGGCGTACGCCTTTGCCGATTATGCCGGCTATATGGCGGGCAAGCTGAGCGACCGCGTGTCGCATTTCATGACCGTCAACGAACTGCGCTGCTTCACCGATCTGTCCTACATGACGGGCGGCAAGGCGCCGGGCCTCAAGCTGCCGATGGGCCAGGTCAACCAGGTGCGCCACCACGGCGTGCTGGCGCACGGGCTCGGCGTCCAGGCGATCCGCGCGCATGCCCGGCCGGGCACGCAGGTCGGGCTTGCCGACAATACCAGCTTCTTCCTGCCGGTGATCGAGACGCCCGAGCATGTCGCCGCCGCGATGAAGGCGGTGCGCGAAGAGAATGCGATGTTCCTGACCGCGATCCTGGAGGGGCGCTACCTCGACAGCTATCTCGCGGCGCAGGGCGCGGACGCGCCGGTGGTCAAGGCGGGCGACATGAAGGTGATCGGCAGTCCGCTCGATTTCGTGTCGCTCAATGTCTACGCCGCCAATTACGTCCGCGCCGATCCGACCGCGCCGAGCGGCTACGAGATCCTGCCGCATCTGGCGGACTCGCCGCGGATGGCGTCGCCCTGGCTCTACGTCACGCCCGAAGTGCTGTATTGGAGCATCCGCACGGTCGGCGATCTGTGGAAGCCCAAGGCGCTGTTCATATCGGAAAACGGCTGCTCGGCCGACGACCCGGTGGCGAAGGACGGCAAGGTCTATGATGCCGATCGCATCCTGTATCTGCGCAACTACATCACCCACATGCACCGCGCAGTGCGCGAGGGCTATCCGATCAACGGCTATTTCCTGTGGAGCCTGATGGACAATTTCGAGTGGGAAGACGGCTATGGCAAGCGCTTCGGCATCCACCATGTCGACTTCCAGACGCAGAAGCGCACGCCCAAGCTGAGCGCGGACTGGTATCGCGAACTGATCCGTTCGGGCAAATTGGTGTGATGTACCGCCCCGTCTCGACACCGATCGCCGCAGCAACACTCTGAAAGGGATAGCCATGCCGGAATCCATGCCGACGCGCCGAACTCTGTTGATCGGGGGTGCCGTGCTCGGTGCGCTCGCGCCCGCTGCGGTCTCGGGGCAATTGGTGGCGACCGACGAAATCGTGCCGCTCTGGCCGTCCGCAATTCCGGGCGATCGCCACGGCGCGATCGTGCGGAAAGTCGCCGATCAGTCGCACGACCCGCTCCATCCCGATCGGTGGGTGAGCGGCATCGCGCAGCCGGTGCTGGTGGTGCGGCGCCCGGCGCGACCAAACGGCGCGGCGGTACTGGTGATGCCGGGCGGCGGCTACGGGATCCTGTCGTACGACAATGAGGGGACGGCGCAGGCGAAGTGGCTCAACGATCGCGGAATCACCACCTTCATCCTGCTCTATCGCCTGCCGAGCGAAGGCTGGACCGATCGCGCGCTGGTGCCATTGCAGGACGCGCAACGCGCGCTGCGGCTGATCCGGAGCGGTGCGGCGCACTATCGCCTCGATCCGGGCAAGATCGCAGTGCTCGGCTTCTCGGCCGGGGGGCATCTCGCCGGGTCGCTGGGGACGCGCTTCGCCGAACCGACCTACGCGCCGGTCGACCGAATCGATACGGTGTCGGCGCGGCCCGATCTGGTCGGCTTGCTGTATCCCGTGGTCAGCCTGGAAGCACCCTTCACGCATGGCGGGTCGCGCGACATGCTGCTCGGTCCCGACGCGCCCACGGCGTTGCGCCACGCCGCCTCGGTCGAGAATCGCGTCACCGCCGATACGCCGCCGACCTTCCTGGTGCATGCCGCCGATGACGGGCTGGTGCCGGTCGCCAACAGCATCGCCTTGTTCACCGCGCTCACCGCGCAGAAGCGCCCCGTCGAGCTCCACGTGTTCGAAGGCGGCGGGCATGGCTTCGGCGTCCGGCTGCCCAAGACGCTGCCGGGTTCGGCCTGGCCCGGCCTGTTCCACGCCTTCGGCGTGAACAAGGGGGTGTTCCCGACATGAAATGCCGGCCAATTCGCCCTAAGAGATAGCGTTTCTTCTGTTCACCAGTGAATTTGGTCTTTATAGCTGCACGGAACGATCGGTTTTGCCACGCAGTCGCTCCCCAGTAGCGCAGGCCCAAGCCCGAAGCATGGAGAGGATGACGCATGGCCCACTCATCGTGGTTGCTTCCGCTGCTGGCAGTGCTGGCCCCAGTCGCCGCGCAGGCGCAGACCAACGTCCCCGGCGATCCCAATGTCGGCGACCGGGTCGGGATCGTCGATGATCCGTGTCCGCAGCATCCGAGCCCCACTGACGCTGCCGGCTGGCAAGCGTGGAACCTCCACATGCTGACGCGCGATTTCGGGCAATTGTGCCGTTATGCCGGGGCGAACCGCGCTTTGACCGCAAGTGCGCAGAAGGTTCGCGTCGTCTTCATGGGCGATTCGATCACCGACAACTGGATTCGCTCCGACGCAGCGCTGTTCAGCGGCGGCCTGGTCGATCGCGGCATCAGCGGCCAGACCACGCCGCAGATGCTGGTGCGCTTCCGCGCCGACGTGATCGCGCTGAAGCCGCAAGCGGTGCATATCATGGCCGGTACCAACGACATTGCCGGCAATACCGGCGCGGCGACGATCGCGACGGTCAAGGGCAATATCCAGAGCATGGCCGAGCTGGCGCGCGCGCACGGCATCAAGATCATCCTCGCCTCGGTGCCGCCCGCCGCCGCATTTCCGTGGAGCCCGGGCAAGCGCCCCGCGCCGCAGATCGCCGCGATGAACCTGTGGCTGCGCGGCTATGCCAAGGCGAACGGTTTCGTTTATGTCGATTATTTCGGGGCGCTGGCAACGCCGGACGGCGCGATGAAACCGGGCCTCGCCAGCGACGGCGTCCACCCGACTGCGCAGGGTTATGCGGTGATGCGCCCGCTCGCGCTCGCCGCGATAGCGCGGACGCTCGGCAAATGAGCCTCACGCGGCGTTCGATCCTCGCCGGCATGGCGGCGCTGCCGATGGCGCGCGGCGCGCTGGCGCGGAGCCCGATGGGCGCGGCGCGTGGGCCGGTCCAGCCGAATTGGCCGTCGCTCGTCTCGAACTATCGCTATCCCGACTGGTTTCGCGACGCCAAGCTCGGCATCTGGTCGCATTGGGGGCCGCAATCGGTGCCCGAGCAAGGCGATTGGTACGGCCGCTTCCTGTATATGCAGGGGCATCCGATGTACGAGCATCACCGCAAGACCTACGGCCATCCGACCGTCGCGGGGATGAAGGACGTCCAGAATTTGTGGACCGCCGACCGCTGGGACCCCGACGCGCTGATCGCGCGCTACAAGAAGGTCGGCGCGCGCTATTTCATGGCGCTGGCCAATCATCACGACAATCTCGACTGCTTCGACAGCCGCTATCATGCGTGGAATTCGCTGCGCGTCGGGCCGAAGCGCGACGTGGTCGGGACGTGGGAGAAGGCGGCGCGCGCCGCCGGCCTCAAGTTCGGCGTGTCGAATCATTCGGCGCATAGCTGGCATTGGTATCAGACCGCGTACGGCTATGACCCGACCGGCCCTAAGAAAGGCGAGCGCTATGACGCATTCCGGCTGCGCAAGGGCGACGGCAAGGGGCAGTGGTGGGACGGGCTTGACCCGCAGGAGCTGTATACCGGCGGCCACGCCGTGCTGCCCGACGGGATCGACACGATCGCGGGGATGGAAGCATGGCACGACAAGCATGACGGCCAGTGGATCGAAACCGGGCCGACCGACGACCCTGCTTATGTCACGCGCTGGCTGCTGCGGCAGACCGACCTGGTCGCCAAGTACAAGCCCGATCTCGTCTATTTCGACGATTATGGCCTCCCGTTCGGCGCGGTCGGGCTCGAGGCGGCGGCCGATTACTACAATCGCTCGATCGCATGGTCGGGCAAGATCGACGTCGCTCTGTTCGCCAAGCAGTTGAAGCCCAACGAGCGCTTCGGCGTGGTGCAGGATGTCGAGCGCGGCTTCAGCGATCATCTGTGGGACGAGCCGTGGCAGACCGACACCTGCATCGGCGACTGGTTCTACAACGTCGCGCGGCTGAACGACAAAAGCTACAAGACCGCCGAGCAAGTCGTCCAGCGGCTCGCCGACGTGGTGTCGAAGAACGGTAATCTGCTGCTGTCGATCCCTCAGCCCGGGCACGGCGCGATCGACAGCGAGGAGGAGAAGATCCTCGACCGGCTGGGCGAATGGACCGCGATCAACGACGAAGCGATCTTCGGGTCGCGGCCATGGCGCAGCTTCGGCGAGGGGCCGACGAAACTGGTCGCCGGCATGCAGAACGAGGCGGGGGCCGCCAACTTCACCGCGCGCGACGTGCGCTTCACCACCAACAAGGGCGCGCTGTACGTGCTGTTCCTCGGCTGGCCGAGCGGCACCGCTTCGGTCGCGGCGCTGGCGCGCGGGCGGCTAAGCGGCGTGATCGAACGCGCGACCTTGCTCGGCGGCGGGCCGGTCGCACACCGCCAGGATGGCGCCGGCCTGCATCTCGATCTGCCGCGCAAGCCCGATGGCGGGTTCGTGCCGGTGATCCGGCTCGACGGGCGGGGGCTGGTATGAAATCGACTTCGGTTTCGCGCATGGTGCCGCTCGTCCTGATCGTGGCGTTGTTCTTCCTGTGGGGCGTCGCGAACAACCTCAACGACGTGCTGATCACGCACTTCAAGGGCCTGTTCAGCCTCGGCGATTTCGGCGCGGGGCTGGTGCAATCGGCTTTCTATCTCGGCTATTTCTGCCTCGCGATCCCGGCCGCCTTGTTCATGCGCGCCTATGGCTACCGCGCGGCGGTGCTGCTCGGGCTCGGTCTGTACGGCGCCGGGGCGTTGCTGTTCTGGCCGGCGGCGGGGTCGCTCAGCTATCCCGGTTTCCTCGGCGCCTTGTTCGTCATCGCCAGCGGCCTCGCGTTTTTGGAGACATCGGCCAATCCGCTGATCGCGCGGCTCGGCAGCGCCGAGACCGCGTCGCGCCGGCTGAACTTCGCGCAGGCGTTCAACCCGCTGGGCTCGATTACCGGCGTCTTGATCGGCCGCGCCTTCATCCTGTCCGACGCGCCCGCCTCGCTCGACCGCGCGACGCAGGCGGCCGCGGTGCAGATTCCCTATCTCGTGATCGGGCTCGGCGTGCTGTTGTGGGCGCTGCTGATCCGGCTCGCGCCGTTCCCGCCGATCGCGACCGAACCCGATGCCGACGAGGGCGTCGGCGTCGCGGCCGATTTCGCCGCACTCGCGCGCATGCCGCGCTTCCTGGTCGGGGTGCTTGCGCAATTCTTCTATGTCGGCGCGCAAGTCGGGGTGTGGAGCTTCATGATCCGCTATACCGTGGTGGCGCTGCCGGGAACGCCGGCGACGCAAGCCGCGGGCTATCTCACGGCCTCGCTCGTCGTGTTCATGGTCGGGCGCTTCGTTGGCGCCGGCCTGATGGGCCGCATCCGCCCGCTGCCCCTGCTGTCGGTATTCGCTGCGGCCGGGGCGGCGTGTTGCCTGTTCGCCGCCGCGGTCGGCGGGATGGCGGGCGTGCTGGCGCTGGTCGCGAGCAGCTTCTTCATGTCGATCCTGTATCCGACGATCTTCGCCGAAGCGGTCGACGGGCTGGGCACGCGCACCAAGGCGGCGTCCGCCTTGCTCGTCATGGCAATCATCGGCGGGGCGGTGTTCCCGGCGGTGATGGGGCTGGTGTCGGATGCGACCGGATCGATCGTGCGCGCGATGCTGGTGCCGGGCATGTGCTTTCTCGTCGTCCTGGCGTTCGGCCTGTTCAGCGCGCGGAGGTCGGCATGATCGTCCTTCCCAAGCTCGGCATGGGCTGCGCCGGGATCGGCAATCTCTACCGCCCGGTCGCCGACCGCGTCGCCAACGAGACGATCGCCGCCGCGCTCGCCGCGGGCATCGGCTATTTCGACGTGGCGCCGCACTACGGCTTCGGCCTTGCCGAGGCGCGCCTCGGCGAAGCGCTGGCCGAACATGATCCGTACGGACTGGCGTTGGTCTCGACCAAGGTCGGTCGCTTGCTCGAAGCCACGTCGGACGATGCCGCCGAACGGCACGGCTTCGTCGCGGCGCCCGCACTCGAACCGGTATTCGATTACTCGCGCGACGGCGTGCTGCGCAGCGTCGACGCGAGCCGGGTGCGGCTGCGGCGCGCGTGGATCGACCTGCTGTTCGCGCACGATCTGGGGACGGCGACGCACGGCGCGGCGGCGGCGCGGCACATTGCCGACTTCCTCGCCGGCGGGCATCGTGCGTTGCGACAATTGCGCGATGCGGGCGAAATCGGCGGCATCGGGGTCGGCGTCAACGAAATCGGCGTGTGCCACGATCTGCTCGACCGAGTCGAACTCGACGTGATCCTGCTGGCCGGGCGCTACACGCTGCTCGAACAGGATGCGGCGCTCGCGCTGATCGAGCGGTGCCGCGCGACCGGGACGCAATTGGTGATCGGCGGGCCGTACAATAGCGGTATCCTGGTCGAGGGCAGCCGCGCCGCCAGCCATTTCGACTATGCGCCGCCGCCGCCCGCGATCGTCGCGCGAGTCGTCGAGCTCGAACGCGCCTGCGCGGCGTTCGACGTGCCGCTGGCCGCGGCCGCGCTGCAATTCCCGTTGCGCGCGCCCGCGATCGCCTGCGTCATTCCCGGGTTGGTCGGAGTCGACCAGGTCGAGGCGACGATGCGGTATGCGAATTGGGCGATCCCGGATTCGCTCTGGGATGTCGTGCAGGCGCCGGCGCTGCGCGAGCACGCCGCATGAGCGCGCTCCTGCTCCACCCGCACGACAATATCCTGGTCGTCACCGCCGCGGTCGCGCCGGGGGATGCGGTGCTGATCAACGGTGTGCCGGTCACGATCCAGTCGCGCGTCGAGGTCGGCCACAAGATCGCGCGCCACGCGCTTGCCGCCGGCGACACGGTGGTCAAATATGGCGCGCCGATCGGATCGATGACCGCACCCGCCGCGCTCGGCGCGCACGTCCATCTGCACAATATGAAGAGCGACTATATCGCGACGCACCTGCGCGATACGCTCGAACGGAGCATGTCATGATTTCCGCCTGGGCTCGCGCCGATGGCCGCAAGGGCATCCGCAATGTCGTCGCCGTCGCCTATCTCGTCGAATGCGCGCACCATGTCGCGCGCCGCATCGTCGACAAGACCGACGATGCCGACGTCCACCTGATCGGCTTTCCCGGCTGCTACCCCAACAGCTATGCCGACAAGGTGATGAAGGCGATCGCCACCCATCCCAATGTCGGCGGGCTGGTGATCGTGTCGCTCGGCTGCGAGAGCTTCAATCGCGAGGGGCTTGCCGCGGTGGTCGCCGCCAGCGGGCGGCCGGTTGAGACTTTGGTGATCCAGCAGAATGGCGGCACCGCGGCGACGATCGCCGCCGGGCTGGAAGCCGTCGCGCGCGTGCAGGCGATTGCGGACGCCGGTCCGCGCGTGGCGATGGCGGTCAGTGAACTGGTCGTCGGCACGATCTGCGGCGGGTCGGACGGGACCAGCGGGATCACCGCCAACCCCGCGGTCGGCCGCGTGTTCGACCGGCTCGTCGGCGAAGGCGCGACGTGCATCTTCGAGGAGACCGGCGAGCTGGTCGGCTGCGAGGGCATCATGGCCGACCGCGCGCTCACCCCCGAGCTCGGCGCCGAGCTGATCGCCAGCGTCCGCAAGGCCGAGCATTATTATACCGTGCTCGGCTTCGGCAGCTTCGCGCCCGGCAATGCCGAGGGAGGGCTCACGACGCAGGAAGAGAAGTCGATGGGCGCCTATTCGAAGTCGGGCAGTTCGATCATTTCGGGGATCGTCAAGCCGGGCGACGTGCCGCCGTCGCCGGGGCTGTACATGCTCGACGTCGTTCCCGACGGCGAGCCGCGCTTCGGCTTTCCCAACATCTCCGACAATGCCGAGATCGTCGAACTGATCGCGTGCGGCGCGCACCTCAATCTGTTCACCACCGGGCGCGGGTCGGTGGTCGGCTCGGCGATTTCGCCGGTCATCAAGATCTGCGCCAACCCCGAGACCGCGCGCAAGCTGGCCGGCGACATGGACGTCAATGCCGGCCGGATCCTGGAAGGGGAAGCGACGATCGAGCAAGTCGGCACCGAAATCTACGACCAGGTCGTCGCAGTGGCGCAGGGCGCGCGCAGCGTTTCGGAGGAACTCGGCCACCGCGAATTCATCCTGACCTACAAGAGCTTCGATCCGGTCGGCCCGGCCTGCCTGCCGCGACGGCAGACGGCATGAGCGGGCCCCCCGCCGCCGCAACCGCGCCGGCCGCCGAACGCCATATATTGCTGCTCGACCTCAGGGACGAGCCGGCGGCGATCGCCGCTTACGATGCCTGGCATGCGGTGGGGGCGGTGCCCGCCGCGGTCGTGGCGGGGATCCGCGCGCGCGGCATTGCTGACATGCAGATCTTTCGCGCGGGCAACCGGCTGGTGATGCTGTTGGAACCGGGCGCCGGCTTCGATCCGCAGGCGAAGGTCGGGATGGACGCCGCCACCCCCGAAATCGAAGCGTGGGAGCGGTTGATGGACGGCTTCCAGCAGGCGATCCCCGGTGCCACGCCGGGTGCGAAATGGACCGCAGCGCACCGCATCTTCGCGCTCGGCGAACAGCTTGGTGAAGAACCGAGCTGATTCCGCGCCCAGCCCGCATCGGACTTGTGCAAGGACCCGCGGAAATACAAGAACTCGCCCGGACGACGTCGCCGAAGCGCCGCCTTCCGGACGAGCAGGGGGAGGAACGTTTCGCCGCCCGTCACCGGGCGGCGGGCTGAGCGAAACGCTCAGAAGGTGATGCGCGCCACGCCGGTGATCTGGCGATCGTTGATGAGCGAATCGCGCGGGCGGCTGGTGATGCCGTAATAGCTCGACACGACCGTGTTGGTCAGGTTGACCCCGTTCAGCGTGAGCGAGAAGTGCGGCGTGATGTTCGCCGTGATCGACGCGTCCAGCTGCCCGGTGGCTTTCTGGAAGATCGGCAAGTTGCCGGTGCCGTTGCCCGATGTCGTCACCAGGAATTCGCTGCGCCAGTTATAGGCGACGCGGGCCGAAATCATGCCGTGCTCATAGATGCCGATCAGGTTGTAATTGTACTTAGACAGGCCCTCGAGCGATACCTGCTGCACCGGGCCGGCGGTCGCGGGGCTCGGCGCCGACGAGTCGACATAGGTGAAGTTGGCCTGCACGCCGAGCCCCTTCAGGTCGCCGGGCAGGAAGTCGAAGAACTGCTGATAGGCGATTTCCGCGCCCTTGACCTTGGCGTTGCTGACGTTGCTGTACGACGTGACGTTGTACTTCGCGGTCACGCCGTCGGTGAAGGTGACGTTGCGGGTCGAGATGCCGGTCTGGATATAGTCCGAAATGTCCTTGTAGAAGCCCGCAACGGTCAGCGATCCGGTGCGGTTGAAATACCATTCGAGCGACACGTCGAAATTGTTGGATTTCATCGGCTTGAGGTTGGGGTTGCCGCCGGTCGTGTCGTGTTCCTGGTTGATCTGTGCAGTGCCGGGCTCGGTGATGTTGAGGCTCGGGTTGAGCTGGTCGAACGTCGGACGCGAGATGTTCTTCGACGCGGCCAAGCGGAGCTGGATCTTGTCGGTCAGATGGGCGCGCAGGTTGAGGCTCGGCAACACCGAGGTGTAGTCGGTCGTGTTGGTAATCGGGTTGACGGTCGGCGTGGCCGCGGTGCTCTGCGTGCCGTCGGCGGCAGTAATCAAGTCGTATTGCTGATAGAAACCCGAGACCGCCACCTTCGTGCGAACCACGCGGACGCCGACATTGCCGTCGATCGGCAGCGGCAATTGGTCCGCCTTGAAGAAGGCGGCGGCATAGCCGGTGTAGGTCTTTTGTGATTCAGTGTTGGTGCCGCTCGGCAGATAGGCGACCGGGCTCGCGATGTTGAGCGTGGCGAGCGTCTGGGCGTAGTTCAGCGTGGTGTTGCGCGAGAAGAACAGCGCGTTGCCGAACAGATCGGCGTCGCCGTGGAAGAAGTTGCCGAAATCGACGATCTCGGTGTCGGTCGGCACCGCCGCCAGGCCGGTATAGCGATAGCCGGTATCGCTGTAGCGGTTGCTGCGATCGGCATAGCGCACGCCGGCCCTGATCGATTGCAGGATGCCGCCGTCGAACTTGTAGACGCCGTCGAGTCGGCCGGTCTTGTCCTTGCCGCGCGCATTGTTCAGATCGTCGAGATAGAAGGCGCTGCTGTACGTGCCGACATTGGTCAGGCCCGCGGCCGACGTGATCTTGAACGTCGGAATCGTGCCGGAAATGTTCTGGACCAGCGTGGTCGCAGTGCCATTCAGACCGACGATCGAGCGTAGGTCGGTGGTGGTCGAGTCGATGTATTGCCCGTCGGCACTGATCGTGAGCTGCGGGCTGACCTTCCACTTGGCATTGAGCGAGTAATCGGTCGTGACCGAGTGGCGCGTGTCGAGGCTGGTATTGGCGCCGATCGGCAGGTTGGCAAAAGTGCCGCTCTGGAAATCGCCATTAGGGGCGTAGGTGAACTTCGCGCCGGGCAGCGGGTTGATCGAGGCGCCGCTCGAATAGGCGAAGTAGCTGTAGTCGTCGAAGCGGAACTTATAGTCGTTGCGGAACACCTCGCCGGTCAGTTCGAGCGTGTCGGTCGGGCGCCACTGCACCGATGCGTCGATGCCGAAGCGGCGGCGATCGCCGTACACTTCGCCGATGCCGGTGCCGTGCGGCAGCGTCGTCACCTGTCCCGTACGACCGAGCGCCGCTGCGGTCGCGACATCGGCAGGGCTGGTCGGTGTGCCGTCGGCCTTGAGGCTTTGGTCGAGCGTGTAGAACGGCTCCGTCGAGATCGTGTCCTGGCGGAACGCGGTCTTCTGGTAGGAGGCGCTGACCAGCACGCCGATCTCGCCGATGCCGGTGTGCCAGCGATCGCTGATCAGCAGCGATGCGGCGGGCTGGCTGGTGCGGGCGAGATCGTAATAGCTGTTCGAAACCGAACCCGAAATCTTAAAACCGTCGAAATCGAACGGCTTGCGCGTGCGGAAGTTGATCGTGCCGCTGAGCTGATCCTCGATCAGTTCAGCCGACGGATTCTTGTACACGTCGATGCCGGCGAGCAGCTCGGACGGCACGTCCTCGAGGCTCAGCGCGTTGTTCGACCCACTCGCAGTGAAGATGTCGCGGCCGTTGAGTTCGGTGCGGACCTGCGTCAGGCCGCGGATTGCGACCGAACTGCCTTCGCCATAGTTGCGTTGGATCTGGATGCCCGAGATGCGCTGCAGTGCTTCGGCAATGTTGCGGTCGGGCAGCTTGCCGATGTCTTCGGCGACGATCGAATCGACCACCTGGTCCGAATTGCGCTTGATGTTCTGCGCCGACTGAAGGCTGGCGCGCACGCCGGTGACGACGATGTCTTCGCTGACGGCGGCGTCGGCCTGGGCCGCGCTAGCCGGGGCCGCAGCGGTCGTCGGAGCCGTGTCGTCGGAGGGAGCGGTCGTCTGCGCAATGGCAGGAGCAGCGATCGCGAGGAGTGGCAGGATCGACGCGTTCAGCAACAGCGCTTTGCGCATTCCCAGGCGACGGGCCTCGACGACAGCAGACATTCGACTTCCTTCCAAAGCAAAAAACCCCGCTGGCGCGAAGGTCGTAAAGATCATCTCGGGAAGGATTACAGCCTAGGATGCCGCCTGCCTCTCCCTGCAAGCCTCCCTCGCTTCACCAAAGGTGTCGAGGAGGTCTCCGATTGCGATTCGCTAATCGCGTCGAGGCGGTCGGTCAACTAATTTGTGGATAGGTGGTCGCGGAGTTCATAGGTGAACGCTATTCGTAGCGCTCGGTCGTCACCCGCAGCAGCGCCGGCCGCGCGATGAAGTTGAGGCCGTAATCGGTCTGGTCGCCATTCCACACGCGGTCGACGACGAACGCGCCCTTGACCAGCCGGCCCTCCTCGACGCGCAAGATCATCGCATTCCTGGGCGCGCCGGCGGCGGGTTTGAAGTCGAGTCGGACATGGTCGCCCGCCACCAGATACTGGTCGGGCGCGATCTGCGCGGCGACGGCGCCGCCGACGGCCGTGCTCGCCCAGGGCGGCGCCTCGCTCTTGATCCACGTGTCGGTGCGGTGGCCGAATTCCCACTCGCCATAGCTGGCGGTGATCGTCCACGCGCCGAGCGTGGTCGATTGGGCCAGGCCATCGTCGCCCTTGGCGGTGCCCCAGGTCGGATGCTCGAACGCGATCTTCGCCCAGTCGCGCTGCATGTCGGCGAACAGCCGGTACGGCGCGGCGAACGCGTCGAGCGTCGCATCGTCGAGCGTCTTGGCGCCGAGCGGGTAATTGTAATAGCCGGTCGCATCCATGCCGAACGGCGCGAAGCCGATCGCGCCGCGGCCGAGCGCCGCCCAGAAGAAGCGCGCATATTCGGCGGCGTTGCCGATTTCGGGCACCGCCAGCGCATTGTCCGGGCGGCGATAGGCGTCGAGATAGGCGAACACGTCGGCGCTCTTGCGGTCGTAAATGTCGGGCGCCTGGAAATCGATCGCGGGGGCGGCCGCCTTCCAGATGGCGAGCACGTCCTGCTGCGGTCCCCCGCTCGCGACGGCCGCCGGCTCGGGGATCTTGAAGGGATCGGCGAGCGAAGCGTTGACGTACATCGGCAACGGCTTGATCGCCTTGCCCGCCGCTGCCAGTTCGCCGCAATAGGCCGCGGTGTACCAAGTGTTGAACGCGCGGTCGGCCTGCGCGCCGTAAGCTTGGGTCCAGGTACCCTTCTTGCCGAGCGCGGCGGGGACGGGGCCGAGGAACAGCTTCTGCGCATCGGGACCGTAATCGCGTGGCGATCGATAGCTGCCGGTCTCGTTTTCGACTTGCATCAGGATCGTGGTGTTCTGGCGGTCATGGTCGCGCAGATAGGTGATGAGCTTGAGGAAGGCGCGCTTGTCCGCCTCGAGCGTGGTGCGCGCATTGGGCGACAAAACGTAATGATCGGTGCCGTCGCGCAGCTTCATCCGCGGGAAGCGGCGATTGTCCTGCTTGACCCAGTCGGGGGCATAGCTTGGGCCGGTATTCTTGTACGCGCCGAACCACAGCAGGACGAGCCGTTTGTCGTGGGCGCGCGCCTGGTCGAGCAAGGTCTGGACGAAGGCGAAGTCGAAACGGCCTTCGACCGGCTCGAGCTGTTGCCAGGCGATCGGCACTTCGACCGTATTGGCGTGGAGCCGGTCGAGCATCGGCCACACCGCCGGCAATGCCGCCGCGTAGTTGCTCGAATTGTTGACTTGCGCGCCGAGCATCAGGAAGGGTGCGCCATCGACGATCAGCGCGTGGTGGCCGTCGCGTGTCGCGATGTGCGGCACTTCGCTCGATTGCGCGAAGGCCGGCGCGGCGGCGGCGAGCGCGGCCAGGAATAATGGCATGGTCTTCATTGTTAATCTTCTCCCCGCGGGTCGCCATGCCGCCACGTTCGCCAGCGGTACCGCACCGCGCGCGCAGCGTCAGCCGCGACCATCGGCGCGGTTGCCAACACCGCCAACCCGCCGCAAGCCACGGTCCGATCCAGCGTGCGGACCGCTTTCGCGCTTGCGTCAGTGAAACGAATGATCATAGGTGAACGCTCCTGACCGGCGACCGCGCGTGCGTCAACCACCGGCGGCAAAGAAGAGGATGAGCGACATGGCAACGGTATCGGCACGCAAGCGCGCGCTAGCGAGATGGACCGGTGCCGCTATGGTCGCGCTGATCCCGCTCGGCGCCGCACAGGCCGATCCGCTCGCCTCGCTCGACCGCAACGGCAGCCGCGTCGCGATCGAACCCTATGCGCCCAACATCGTTCGCGTCACGATCGCGCTCGACCGCGACCTCGCCGACGCCGCGCCCGGACCGGGGCCCAACGCCAAGTCCGATGCGTCGGGCTGGACGCACCGCGCCGATGCGTCGGGCGACGTCTTCACCTCCTCGGCACTGTCGCTGACCGTCAATGCCCAGCCCTGGCCCAAGGCGCCGACGCAGATGGAGCGCTATTTCGCGCCGTCGCTGCCGCCGGTCTCGATCACGGTGAAGGGCACCGATGGCCATGTCATCACGCAGATGAACGGCTGGGAAATGGCGCCGCACACCGTGGCGGGGGAGAAGACCTTCAAGGTCGGCGCGAGCTTCGCCGCGCCGCTCGACGAGCATTATTACGGGCTCGGCCAGAATCAGGAGGGCAAACTCGACCTGCGCGGCCGCACGATCGACTGCCGCCACAATTACGATGCGCCGGCCGGCGAGACCGTCTGCGTGCCGTTCATGGTCACCAACAAAGGCTATGGCATCGTGTGGGACAATCCCTCGACCACGACGGTGTCGCCCGGGCTGCACAACAGTACGCACTGGCAGTCCGAAGTCGGCGAGCGTGTCTCCTTCTTCGTCATCACCGGCGACACCACCGACGATCTCTACGCCGGCTATGCCAGACTGACCGGCAAGACCCCGCTCCCGCCGAAAGCCGCGTTCGGGCTGATCCAGAGCAAGGCGCGCTACGAGACGCAGGCCGAATTGCTCGGCGTGGCGGAGGGCTATCGCAGCCGCGGCTATCCGCTCGACGTGATGGTGCTCGACTGGTTCTACTGGAGCCGGATGGGCCAGCTCGACATCGACCGCACCTATTTCCCCGATCCGGCGGCGATGAATGCCAAGCTCAAGGGGCTCGGGATGCACAGCATCGTCAGCGTGTGGCCGCGCTTCGAGAAGGAATCGCGTTACTATGACATGCTCGCCGCCAAGGGCTGGCTGCTGCACGACCAGGACGGATCGGTGGTCGACGGCCTGCCGGTCCGCTCGGACCGCGCCGGCGCCTTGCTCGACAGCACCAACCCCGACGCGCGCAGCTGGTATTGGGGCAAGATCCGCGACAATATCGCGTCGCAGGGCTTCGACTGGTTCTGGCTCGACGAGACCGAGCCGGATCTGGTGCCCGATGGCCATCAGTTCGCGATCGGTTCGGGCGATCGCTATCACAACGTCTTCCCGCTGGTGCACACCGCCAGCGTCGCCGACGGATCGGCCAGGGACCGGCCCGACTTCCGCAACCTGATCCTGTGCCGCGCCGCCTATCTCGGCACGCAGCGCAACGGCTGCCTGTTCTGGTCGTCCGACGTGCAGGCGACGTGGGAAGCGCTCAAGCGGCAGGTGCCGACCGGGTTGAACTTCACCGCCTCGGGCCTCGCTTATTGGAGCAGCGACACCGGCGGCTGGCAATGGCCCAACGGCCCCAAGGCCGAGCATCCGGTGCTGCTCGATCCCGCCGGCGCTGCCGCGATGGCGCCGGGCTATACCGATTATCCCGAGCTGTTCGTGCGCTGGTTCCAGTACAACACCTTCACGCCGACTTTGCGCATCCACGGCCAGCGTCCGGCGACGGCGATCTGGGATTACGGCAAGGCGGCCGAGCCGGTGCTCGCGCAGTATTTGAAGCTGCGCTACGCGCTGGTGCCGTATCTTTATGCGCTGGGCCACCACACCTATGAGAGCGGCGCGCCGTTCATGCGCGGGCTGTTCATGGATTTCCCGAACGACCCCAGGGTCGCCGATATGGGCGACGAATATATGTTCGGCCCCGCCTTCCTCGTCGCCCCCGTGACCGAGCAGGGCGCGACCAGCCGGTCGGTCTATCTGCCGGCCGGCGCCGAGTGGTACGATTACTGGACCAATGAACGCCACGCCGGCGGCCAGACGATCACCGCCGCCGCGCCGATCGACAGGATCCCGCTGTTTGTCCGCGCCGGCTCGATCGTGCCGCTCGGCGCGCAAGTGCCGAGCACCGCGACGCGCCAGCCGCTCGAAAGCATCCGGGTCTATCCCGGCCGCTCGACCAGCTTTGCGCTGTACGACGATGACGGGGTGAGCAACACCTATCGCAAGGGCGGCAGCAGCGCGACGCTGCGGTGGGACGATGCGACCGGGCGGCTGACCGCATCGGGCAAGCTGCCGAGCGGGCAGGATCTCGGCGCGCTGGTCACGGTGATCGGGCGCTGACGCATCGCGCGGCTTGTGCGGATTTCATGCGGCGCACTATGATCGACAGGATCGACGCATGCGGGGGCGCGGCACCGGGGGAATGATGGACGATTTCGAAGAAGAAGACCGGCGCTACAAGGCGCCCGCGCTGGAAAAGGGGCTCGATATCCTCGAGCTGCTCGCCGATGCGGCCGACCCGCTGCCGCTGGCGGCGATCGCCGATCTGCTCGACCGCTCGCGCGGCGAGCTGCACCGCATGGTGCAGGTGCTGCAGTTCCGCGGCTATATCGACCAGGATCCCGGCTCCGAGGGCTACCGGCTGACCGACCGGCTGTTCGCGCTGGGGATGCGGCAGCCGCGCACCCGCAACCTGATCGAGCTGGCGATTCCCGTCATGCGGCGTCTGGTGCAGGATTCAGGCGAATCCTGTCACCTTGCGTTCCACAGCCGTGGCGAAATGGTCGTGGTGGCGCGGGTCGAATCGGGGGAGCAGGTCGGCTTCTCGGTCCGGGTCGGCTATCGTCGGCCGATCACGAAGACTGCCTCGGGCGCCGTCCTGTACGCCTTCCAGCCCGAGGAGGTGCGCCGCCGCTGGGAGGGCCTGTTCGCGCCGCCGCTCGACGCCGCCGCGCTCGACGCCTTTCGCACCTATGCCGATCTGGTCCGCACGCGCGAGGTCGAGCTGACGCAAAGCCCGCTGGTCGCGGGCGTCACCGACATTTCCGCGCCGATCATGCGCGGCGGGGCGGCCGCC
>CAXTEO010000009.1:0-80863 GCA_964243205.1 uncultured Sphingomonas sp. | reverse complement strand
ACAGCTTCGTCGATCGCAAGACCGATTGCTGCATCATCCCGCCCAACAGCTTCGCCCTCGCCCGTACGGTCGAATATTTCCGCGTGCCGCGGGACGTGTTGGTGATCTGCCTCGGCAAATCGACCTATGCGCGCTGCGGGATCATCGTCAACGTGACGCCGCTGGAGCCCGGCTGGGAGGGGCATGTCACGCTCGAATTCTCGAACACCACGCCTCTGCCGGCGAAGGTCTACGCCAATGAAGGCGCGTGCCAGTTCCTGTTCCTCCAGGGCAACGAGCCGTGCGAAACCAGCTACGCCGACCGCGCGGGCAAATATATGGGGCAGCGCGGGGTGACGTTGCCGCGGCTATAGGCGCGAAACGGCGCTGGCGGCGGTCGGACTGGAATTGCTGGGTCTAACCCCGCGCGCTCCAGGCCAGCCACAGCCAGCCGGCAATCAGCAGCGCGCCGCCGATCGGCGTGATCGCGCCGAACCAGCGCGGTGCGCCGAGCGCCATCAGGTACAGCGTGCCCGCGAAGATCGCCCCGCCCGCGACGAACAGCCACGCCGGCCCGCGCGCCTCGATCCGCAGCGCGACCAGCGCCGCGACCGCGTGGATCAACTGATAGTGCGCGCCGGTCTTGAGCCACTCGGCCGGCTGCCCGCTCGCGCCATGCGCACCGAACGCGCCCGCGCCGACGGCGATCGCGCCCGACAGCGCGGCCAGCAGCATGATCCAGTTCATCGCGGATCCTCCACGGCGGCTTCGTCCTCGGGCAGCGCGGCGTCGCGCTCCTCCTGCGTAATCATGATGTCGCGCGCCGCGCGGATATCGCCCGCCGCGACCTGCGCGCGCAGCCGTTCCTTGTCCTTGCGGCGATAGAGGCCTTCGGTGCGGTCGATCTCGGCCTCGTCGACGCCGATGCTCTTCAGCGCCATCCGGCCCATCTTCACCGCCGATTCGAGCACTTCGCGCACCACGCCGTCGAGCGGCGCGCCCTTGAGCTTGATCACCGCGCGGCGATCATAAGCGCGGACATAGATCGCAGCGTGTGGAAACGCCTCTTTCACGCCCTTGACGAGATCGGCCGAGATCTGGTCGCCGTCCATGCAGAACATGATCAGCTCGGCCTCGCCCGCCCCCGCCTGGCGCAGCATGTCCATTCGCGTGCCGTCGCCATAATAGACCTTGGCGCCGAACTCGCTGGCGATGTCGATCATCTCGATATCGGTGTCGATCAGCGTCACCGGCACGCCCTGCGCGATCAGCATTTGCGCGACGGTCTGGCCGAAGCGTCCATAGCCGACGATCAGCGCGTTGGCGCCATCGGCCTTGGGCCCGTCGCGCTCGCCCGCCACGACCGGCTCCTCGCGGATGCGCTGCGTCACCATCATCAGGAATGGCGTCGTCGCCATCGACAAGGTGACGATCGCACCGAACAGGCTCGCCGCCTCTGGCGCGATCAGGAAGGCATGCTGCGCTTGCGCGAACAGCACGAAGCCGAACTCGCCGCCCTGGCTCAGCAGCAGCCCCAAAGCGAGCGCGCCGCGCCACTTCATCTTGAACGCCATGCCGATGCCGAAGATGATCAGCGCCTTGGTCGCGATCAGCGCCAGCGCCATGCCGATCACGAAGAACGGGCGCTCGGCGATCGCATGCAGATCGAGCATCATGCCGACCGCGAGGAAGAACAGGCCGAGCAGGATCGAGCGGAACGGCTCGACATCGGCCTCGAGCTCGTGCCGATACGGTGAATCGGCCAGCATCACCCCCGCGACGAAGGCGCCCAGCGCGGTCGACAGGCCGAGCGATTCCATGATCGCGGCCGAAGCGACGACGGTGAAGAGCGCGGCGAACACGAACATCTCGCGCTCGCCCAGATTGCCGATGATGCGGAACAGCGGCCTGAGCAGGAAGCGCCCGGCGAGCACCAGCCCGGCCACCGCAGCGACGGTGTAAAGGAACAGCAGCCATCCCGGGGGCCCGCCGGCGTCGACCGGGTTGCGCGACAGAATCGTCACCAAGGTGATCAGCGGGACGATCGACAGATCCTGGAACAGCAGGATCGAGAAAGCGCGCTCGCCGAACGGCGTGCGCAATCGGCCGGCCGACTGCAGCATCGGCAGCACCTGCGCGGTCGACGACAAGGCCAGCGGCAGCCCGAGCACCAGCGCCGCCGCCCAGGTGAAATGCTGCGTCGATCCGGTGTGGCTGGCGACCCACACCACGCCGGTCACCGCGACCCCACACAGCACCACTTGCAGCAGTCCGAGCCCGAAAATCTCCTTCTTCAGCGCCCACAATCGCGTCGGGTTGAGCTCGAGCCCGACGATGAACAGCAGCAGCGTGATACCGAGTTCGGCCACGCCGATCTTCGATTCGGCATTGCCAACCAGGTGCAGCACTTGCGGCCCGACCACCGCGCCGGCGACGAGATAGCCGAGCGTCGCGCCGAGCCCGAAGCGCCGGAAGATCAGCACGAAGACGAGCGCGAAGCCGCCGAGGATCACGCCATCGAGCAGCAGCGTTTGCGTCATGCCGCGACCTTCGCGGCGGCGGTCGCGGCAGCTTCGGCGGCCGCTTCGAAGGCGAGCCGGATCGAGGCGTGGCGCGCGCTGTGCGGCAAGGCGGGCGTAAACAGCGCGAAACCGGGCCAATCGGGCACCGCGCCCGCGCCGGCAAGCCAGGCGGTGAGCGCATCGCGCGCCGTGGCGATCTCGGCGGCGGACTTGCCGATGACGCTCGCGCCCATCAAAGATGCCGAGGCCTGGCCGAGCGCGCAGGCGTTGACAAGCATGCCCAGGCCCGACACGCGTCCATCACGATCCATGTCGACATCGACCGTGACGCGGCTGCCGCAGATCGGCGAGCGGCGTTCGGACGTGCCCATCGGATCGGGCAGGCGCTGGTGGTGCGGGATCGTCGCTGCGAGCCGGAGGATTTCGATATTGTAGAGCGGGGCGTTCATGCCGGACGGTTTAGAAGAGCCGGCCGCGTTCGTCACCCCGTGGCGGTCACTCGCTGATATTGTCGGGCTGGGGCGTGATGTCCGTGTGGCCGAACACCGGTTCGCCCTTGCGGCGGCGGTCGACGAAATCGGCGATGCTCGCGCTCGTCGTGTTGAGCAACGGATAGACCTTCGCATCCTTCAGCCAGCTCGGCCGATGCGCCGGGCCGCCGCTGACGGTATCGGTCATCAGCACGACCAGCAGGAAAGCGAGGCTCACCAGGATCAGGCCTTTCAGCGCGCCGAAGCCGAAGCCGAGCGCGCGGTCGACCGGGCCGAGGATCGAATCGCGCGTGCGCGCGCCGATCGCATTCGCCACCATCCGCCCGCCGAAATAGGTAATTCCGGCCAGGATCGCGAAGGCCAGCACCGCCGCCCCCGTCGTCGTCCCGACGACGCCCGACAGCGCGTGCGTCAACGGAACGTGGAACAGCTTCACCGCGAACACGATCGCCACCCAGGCGAACAGCGACAGCACTTCGGTCACGAAGCCGCGCAGCAGCCCGAGCGTGGCGGCGCCGCCGACGGCGATGAGGACGAGAATGTCGAGTGCGGTAAGATGCATGAATGCGCTTTATCCGGGAGCGGTGGGATAAGTCGAGGCCCCTTCCGTGCGCCTCCCCCCCGGCGGATCACCGCCCCAACATATGCTCGACGAAACTTCCCAGCGTCTTGAACCCGCTCAGCTTCAACCCGCTCTTGTCGTCCTGCACCGCCGCCGGCAGCAGCGCACGCTCGAAACCCAATTTGCCCGCTTCCTTGAGCCGCAACGCGCCATGCGCCACCGGGCGGATCTCGCCCGACAAAGCGAGTTCGCCGAACACCACCGCGTCGGCCGGCACCGGCCGTTCCGACAGAGCCGAGATCAAAGCCGCCGCCACTGCCAGATCGGCCGCGGGATCCTGCACGCGATAACCGCCGGCTATATTGAGATAGACTTCGCTGGAGGAAAAACTGAGTCCGCAGCGCGCCTCGAGCACCGCCAGCACCATCGCCAGCCGCCCGCTGTCCCAGCCGACCACCGCGCGCCGCGGCGTCGCGCCGCTCGCCAGCCGCACGACCAGCGCCTGGATTTCGACCAGCACCGGGCGCGTCCCTTCGAGCGCGGGGAACACCGTCGTGCCCGTCACGCCTTCGTCGCGCTGCGTCAGGAACAGCGCCGAGGGATTGCCGACTTCGGCCAGCCCCTCCGCCACCATCGCGAACACGCCGATCTCGTCGGTCCCGCCGAAGCGGTTCTTGATCGCACGCAGGATGCGATATTGATGGCTGCGCTCGCCTTCGAAGCTCAACACGGTATCGACCATATGCTCGAGCACGCGGGGCCCCGCGATCGACCCGTCCTTGGTGACGTGCCCGACCAGCACCACCGCGGTGCCGCGCTCCTTGGCGAAGCGGATCAATTCCTGCGCCGAGGCGCGCACCTGGCTGACCGTGCCGGGCGCGCCCTCGATCAGGTCGCTGTGCATCGTCTGGATCGAATCGATCACCAACAGAGCGGGCGGCTTCCCCTGCCCCAAGGTCGTCAGGATATCGCGGGTGGAAGTCGCCGCCGCGAGTTGCACCGGGGCATGCCCCAGGCCGACCCGGCGCGCGCGCAATCGCACCTGATCGGCGGCTTCCTCGCCCGAGACATAGGCGACCGCCAGCCCGGCCAGCGCCATCTTCGCGGCCGCCTGCAACAACAGGGTTGACTTTCCGATCCCGGGATCGCCGCCGATCAGGGTCGCCGAGCCTTCGACGAACCCACCGCCGAGCGCACGATCCAGTTCGGCAATGCCCGACGCCATCCGGTCGGGCAGCGCGATCTCGGCATCGAGCCCGACCAGGGTCATCGTGCGGCCACCGCCCTGCAGATTATGCTTCGCCTGAAACGGCGTCACGGTCGCGCCGACTTCTTCCACCAAAGTGTTCCACTCGGCGCAATCGGCACACTGCCCCTGCCAGCGGTGCGAGACCGATCCACAGGCCTGACAGACGTATCGTTTCTGGGGTTTTGCCATGCCGCCGCGCATAGCGGATACAGAACGATAGGGGAACAGATTTGTCGGATGCTGGACCCTCGCGAGCGCGTGAGCCCTATTCTCGCGCCGGTATCTTCAGCCCGCGTTGCACCGCCGGCCGCGCCAGCCCGCGCTGGAACCACGCTTTCACATTGGCGAAGCCGTCGAACCCGACCAGTTCGCCCGCACCGTAAAAGCCGGTCAGCCCGTTGACCCAACCCAGCATCGAAATGTCGGCAATGGTATACTCGTCCCCGAGGAACCACGTCCTGCCCGCCAGCGCCGTGTCCATCACCCCGAGCAAGCGATTCGCCTCGGCGACGTACCGATCGCGCGGGCGCTTGTCCTCGAAATCCTTGCCGGCGAATTTCACGAAGAAGCCGACTTGCCCGAACATCGGGCCGACCCCGCCCATCTGGAACATCACCCACTGGATCGCCTCCAGCCGCGCGACCGGATCGGCCGGCAGGAACTGCCCGGTCTTTTCGGCCAGATACAACAGGATCGCCCCCGATTCGAACAAAGCGAGCGGGCGGCCACCCGGTCCGTCGGGATCGAGGATCGCCGGGATCTTGCCATTGGGATTGAGCGACAGGAATTCGGGCGTCTTCTGGTCGTCCTTCGCGAAATCGACCAGATGCGCCTCGTAGGGCAATCCGGTTTCCTCGAGCAGGATCGAGACCTTCACGCCGTTCGGCGTGGGCAGCGAATAGAGCTGCAACCGGTCGGGATGACGCGCGGGCCAGCGCTGCGTGATCGGAAAAGGGGATAGATCGGTCACGCGCGACTCCTTGGCCAACCAATGGCTGCGGGGAAAGATAGTCACGACGCCCGCGCTTCGCTATGGCGCCGTCCGATGGAAGCTTCCGATCTCCGCGTCGCACTGTTCAGCGGCAATTATAATTACACGCGCGATGGCGCGAACCAGACACTCAATCTGCTCGTCGGCCATTTGCTCGAGCGCGGGGTCAAGGTGCGCATCTACGCGCCGACCAGCCGTACCCCGGCCTTCCCGCCGACCGGCGATCTGGTCAGTGCGCCATCGCTGAAAGTCCCGTTTCGCGGCGAGTACAAGCTCACCCGCGGCATGGGCCACCGCGTGCGGCGCGATCTCGACGCCTTCGCGCCCAACATCATCCACGTCTCAGCGCCCGACCGGCTCGGCCACAAGGCGCTCAATTACGCCGAAGCGCACAACATCGCCGCGGTCGCGTCCTACCACACGCGGTTCGAGACCTATATGCGCTATTACCATCTCGGCTTCCTCGTGCCGCCGATGATCCGCATCCAGAAGCGCTTCTACAGCCGCGTCGACGACGTGCTGGTGCCGAGCCAGATGATGGGCGAGATTCTCGCCGAATGGGGCGTGCCGACGCCGGTCACGCGCTGGTCGCGCGGCGTCAACCACCAGCGCTTCAACCCCGCCCGGCGCGATCTTTCATGGCGTCGCGGCCTCGGCATCGGCGACGGAGAGATCGCGGTCGGTTTCCTCGGCCGGCTGGTCAAGGAAAAGGGCCTCGACGTGTTCGCGCAGGCGATGCACGCACTCGACCAGCGCGGCGTCAAGCACCGCACCGTGGTGATCGGCGAGGGGCCGGCGCGCGACTGGTTCGCCCAGGAAGTGCCCGATGCGGTGTTCGCCGGCTATATGACCGGGGACGATCTCGGCAAGGCGGTCGCGTCGATGGACGTGTTCTTCAACCCGAGCGTCACCGAGACCTTCGGCAACGTGACGCTCGAGGCGATGGCCGCCGGCGTGCCGGTGGTGGCGGCACGCGCCAGCGGCGCGGTCGGACTGATCGCAGACGGCGTTACCGGGCTGATCGTTCCGCCGACCGACATCGAAGGCTATGCCGACGCCTTGCAGCGCTTCTGCGAGGACGATGCGTTCCGCGCCAGCGCGGGCGCGGCGGGCCATGCCGAGGCCGCGACCTATCAATGGGAGCGGATCAACGAAGTGGTGCTGGATACGTATCTGAAGGTGCTGGCGCGGCGGGCCGGCGCAGCGCCAGCTCGGGGCGCACCGCTGAAAACTGCTCCCCCGGCGAAGGCCGGGGCCCAGTCGTGACGGCCGGGGTAACGAAGCGCTAGCGCCCGCAATCGGCCTGCCGACCACTGGGCCCCGGCCTTCGCCGGGGAAGTAGATTTTGCAGTCTTAGGCGTCCTGCCAATCGTAGGTCAGCGGTGCCTCGCGGAAAGCGAAGCGGTCGACATGGCGCGCTACCGCGCCCTTCAATCCTTCCAGCTGCGCCTCGGAAGTCGCCGCGATCTTGACCGCCAGCACATCGGGATGCGCATCGAAGGTCACTGTCGCGTCGCCGGGATGATCGGCACCGCGCGCATCCCTCGGAAAGACGATCGTGCCGTGTTCGGGCGTGAAGACGACCGCGAGATTGTGCTCCCAATGCTTGCACGTCTGCTGGAGGTATTTGCTGGCGCTCGCGGTGGGAACGCGAGCGGTGGCGGTGTGGGGCATGTCCGTTTTCCTCATTGGCGACCCGGCCCCCGCGTCGATCGCGAGGCGTCGGCGCAGAAGCTGGAGTCGAGTCATTACAGCCGCTCGATCTTCTGCGCGGCTTCGTCGATCAGCGCGACGACCTGGTGCAGCGTTTCCTGCTCCACGTCCTCGATGCGCAATTTGTGCATCAGCACTTCGCGAAGATTGCCCATCGCGCGACGTACCGACGCACTGTCGGTCCGCGCCCGCTCGGCGCCGACCTGCGCGAGCCGTGCGAACAGCGTCTCGACCAGGTCGGCATTGTCCGCTAGGTGCGCGGTGCCGCCTTCGGTAATGGCGAACAGCTTCTTGGTGGCGCCCTCGATCTGGCGCGCCTCGATCAGCTCCATTTCGTCGAGCAAGGTGAGCGTCGGATAGACCACGCCCGGGCTTGGCGCATAGGCCCCGCCGGTCAGTTCCTCGATCGAGCGGATCAGATCATACCCATGCCGCGGCTCGTCGGCGATCAGCTTGAGCAGCACGAGCCGCAATTCGCCGCCATCGAACATCCGCCGGCTGCGCGGTCCGCCGCGCCCTTCGCCTTCGCCGCGACCGCCGCCGAAGCCACGCCCGCCGCCGAAGCCGCCATGCATTCCCATGTGGTGATGCCCGCCCATGCGGTGCCCCCCACGCTTGTTCATTCCAAACATATCGTTCCTTTCTGTATCACGATGGCCATAAGATATATCTTGAGTGAGATCAGTCAAGATATATCTTGAAATATTCCGTCGCCCCGGCGCGGGCCGGGCCCGCCGCGTTATGTGGCGACGTTCGTGCCGGACAACCGAGCGGCCCCGGCCTGCGCCGGGGCGACGCGTGACTTCCGCGCCGCGCACCCTATCTTCTGCGGATGCCCGACCTCTTCGCTGCCTTCGATCCCCCCGCCGGCGATGCGCCCGGCGCGACCGCGCCGCTCGCCGACCGGCTGCGCCCGACGACGCTCGCCGAGGTCGTCGGGCAGGAGCACATCACCGGCCCCGAAGGTGCGATCGGCCGGATGGTCGCCGCCGGCCGGCTCTCCTCGATGATCCTGTGGGGCCCGCCCGGCACCGGCAAGACGACGATCGCACGTTTGCTTGCCGATGCGGTGGGCTTGCGCTTCGTCGCGATCTCCGCGGTGTTCTCCGGCGTCGCCGATCTGAAGAAGGCGTTCGCCGAGGCGCGCGACCATGCCCGGATCGGCAAGCGCACTTTGCTGTTCGTAGACGAGATCCACCGCTTCAATCGCGCGCAGCAGGACGGTTTCCTGCCCTATGTCGAGGACGGCACCGTCACCCTGGTCGGCGCGACCACCGAAAATCCGTCGTTCGAACTCAACGCCGCCGTGCTCAGCCGCGCGCAAGTGCTGATCCTGCATCGGCTCGATCATGCAGCACTCGGCAAGTTGCTCGACCGCGCCGAGCAGATCGAGGACCAGCCCCTCCCCCTTACCGCGCAGGCGCGCGACGCGATGATCGCCAGCGCAGACGGCGATGGCCGCTTCCTGCTCAACCAGGCCGAGACCCTGTTCGCGGTGAATCTGCCCGAGCCGCTCGACCCGGCGGCCCTCTCCGCCTTCCTCCAGCGCCGGGTCGCGGTCTATGACAAGGACCGCGAGGGACATTACAATTTGATCTCGGCGCTGCACAAAGCGGTGCGCGGATCGGATCCCCAGGCGTCGCTCTATTATCTCGCGCGCATGCTCACCGCGGGCGAGGAGCCGCTCTATCTGCTGCGCCGGATGGTGCGGATGGCGGTGGAGGACATCGGTCTCGCCGATCCGAACGCGCTGACGCAGTGCCTCGCCGCCAAGGATGCCTATGATTTCCTCGGTTCGCCCGAAGGCGAACTCGCGATCGCGCAGGCCTGCCTGTATCTCGCCACCGCGCCCAAATCGAACGCGGCCTACAAAGCGCAGAAGGCGGCCTGGGCATCGGCGCGCGAGACGGGGTCGCTGATGCCACCCGAGAACATCCTCAACGCGCCGACCAAGCTGATGAAGGACATCGGCTACGGCAAAGGCTATGCCTATGACCACGACACGGCCGAGGGCTTTTCGGGTTCGAATTACTGGCCGGCCGAAATGGAACCGCAGACCTTCTACGTGCCGACCGACCGCGGCGTCGAAAAGCGCATCGCCGAGCGCATGGCATGGTGGGCAAGCTTGAAGGACGGCGGATGAAGGATTGGGATACGCTCGCCGGCTTCGCGCTCACGCTGCCCGACACCGTCGCCGGATCGCATTATGGCGGCCCGGCGATCAAGGTCGTCAGCAATGGTCGTGCCTTCGTGTCGGCCGGCCGCGAGCCCGATTCCTTCGTGCTCTCGATCGATCCCGATACCAAGGCGATGCTGATCGAGACCGACCCCGCCACTTTCTGGCAGACGCCGCATTACGAAGGCTGGCCCGCTCTGCTGGTGCGCTACGACAGTACCGATCCCGAGCGCGTCGCAGCGATGGTCGCGCGCGGGCGCGAGCAGGCCGCCGCCCGCAAACCGGCCAGGCCGCGCAAGCCGGCGTGACCCCGACGCACTTCACGCGCTTCGCCGCGATCGACTGGTCGGGCGCCAAGGGCGCACGCCATCCCGGCATCGCGCTCGCGATATGCGAATCCGGCACTGCCGCGCCCAACCTGATCGCGCCGCCGCGCGGCGCCTGGTCGCGCACCGACATCCTCCACTGGTTGCGCGAGAATGCGGCGGCGCCGTTGCTGGTCGGCTTCGACTTCAGCTTCGCACCGCCCTGTCTGCTGCGCGGTGCGTATCTGCCGGGCGAGGCCACGCCCACCACCGCGCGCGGCTTCTGGTCCTATGTCGATGCGGCCTCGCCCGATGCGGATCTCGGTGCCGCAGCCTTTCTCGTGGCCCGCCGTGGCACGCATTTCTATCTCGGCGCGGCCGACGGGACCAAGGCGGATTTCCTCCATTTCCGCCGCTGCGAGGCGCATCACAACGCCGCGGGCTTCGGCAAGCCCTCGACCGTCTATGACGCGATCGGCGCGTCGCAAGTCGCCAAGGCGAGCTTCGCAGGCATGCGACTGCTCCACCATCTCGGCCCGGCGGTTCCGGTCTGGCCGTTCGACCCGTCACCCCGGCACGGCGCCTGCATCGTCGAAATCTACACCACGATCGCGGCGCGCGCCGCTGGCATCCGCAAGGGACTGAGCAAGCTGCGCGACGCCGCCTCGCTCGACACGGCGCTGGTGGCGCTCGGCAGCAAGCCCCACGCCCCGCTCGCGCGCTACACCGACCATGCGACCGACGCGATCCTCACCGCCGCCTGGCTCCGTGCCAACGCTGCCCGCACCGAATTCTGGCACCCCGCCGCCCTCACCCCCGAAATCGCTCGCACGGAGGGCTGGACCTTCGGCATATCCTGACGCATTTAGCGGGCGTGCCGGCTTAGCTCAGTTGGTAGAGCGCCAGTTTTGTAAACTGGATGTCGCGGGTTCGATTCCTGCAGCCGGCACCACTCCAATTCCTCTGGGATTGGCCCATCTCTTTGAACTCACTGCATTTAAATCCGACTTATTAGGCGCGAATGCTCGGGTCTGGCGCGATGCTGGAACATCGCGGTTGGCCTGATTTAGTCGGTTTTAGACCGGTTTGGACGCCTCTTGTGTACGAGTTCAGTGAGTGCCGAGGCCAATTTGGAATTGGAATATGGCTCGAAAAACCACGCTCACCCCGCCAGCATCGAATCGCTCCGCGAGGGAAAGTTGTTCGATCCGCTAACCTCGGGTCTCTGGGTCGAGTTCATCAAGGGCCGGCCTGTCTGGCAGTTCAGGCGGCGCGTTGCCGGCGCCGACATGAACGTTCAAACGTACGTTTGGCGCGTTCCCGACATGTTCGATTGTCGCCGTACGAACCCTGGCCGCAGCGCTCACGAGCAGCTCGATGCCGGGATCGATCCGAGGTTGGTGGAACAGGAGAAAGAGCTTCACACCGCCCTGACCGTCTCGCCAACGCGCCCTACATGATTGCGGTTCATGAGGGTAGAGCGTCGCGCGCGAAGCGGCGGAACAAGCCAAGCACGATCGCCGACAAGCGCCGGAAACAGGTCGCCTTTGGTATGGCGATCGCGCTCGGTTGCCTGAGCACCCAGGCCAGCGCCAGCTGCGCTGCCATGAGCCCTGCTTCACGGGCGATCGACGCGAGTCTCGTTCGCCGACCAGACGGCCCTGCTCGACCGGACTGTAGGCCATCGCCGACATGCTTTTGCCGGCGAGCCACGGCAACAACGCGTGCTCGGGCCCGCGGCGGGTCAGGTTGTAAAGGAGCTGGTCAGTGACGCACGCGGCGCCGCTGGCCTCGAGCAGTTCCTCCATGTCGTCGGTGTCCAGGTTGCTCACGCCCCAGTGGCGGATCTTGCCGTCCGCCTGTAGCCGCTGCATCGCCTCAACCGTCTCCGCCAGCGGCACGCGGCCACGCCAATGCAGGAGATTGAGGTCGATGCGGTCTCCCATCCGCTACGTGCGTCGCGCCGTATCGGCTTGGACCAAACTCTGACGATCCGCGTGAAAATATCTTTGCAGGCGCTGCGTACCTGCGGCGGATGTACGATGCGTTCGGCTATCCTGGAATGTTCGCCGCCGACAACGCAGGCCCGGCGCGTTACGCCGACCGCGCTCTCGGCCGCTATCGCAGTTCCCAGCCGCTCGCGAAGTTCGGGAAGAAGACGCAACAATCCCTGACCGAGGACAGTCTCGGCCTTTCGCGAAACCTGGGTCGAGCGGCACAGATGTCGTCGCCGCTGGAAATATCGAGCCGCATCCGCAATATCTGGTTGGTCGACCCCGGATGGGTGGCGATCCGAATTTTGCGGCAGGTTCCCGCCGCAAATCGTAAACTCTTCCTGATCGGCATCATAATCAGTGCCCGCCACCGCCGTGCTGGAATGGGGTTGCGACGAGGAAACGGACTGTAGCGGCGAGACCGAACGGCGCGGTCACCGTAAAATGGAAGACGAGCGGCAAGGCCGCCATTGTGCACGCGACGGCAAGCTTGACGGTTGGTTTCGCTTGCGCAGCGATTGGTGCCGATCGACCGCATCGGGCGAAGCCGCGACCGGGGTGTCCATTGGCCCGCAGCAGGCCGAAAACAGTCGTGATAAGATGACGATCGGCAAGCCGAGCTAGGCGAGGCGTTGGCCGCCGGGTGATCGCCCACTGCTTCAGCATGCAGCGACCGCACTGCCATGGTGCACGCGTGTCGGGTCCAGGACGCAACCCTTCAAAGTGACGACCCAGTCGACGCCGGGTCGCTATCAATCGCGGCATAGACCCGGGCGACGAGCGCGGCAGCGCGGCTCGCTTCGAGCCGCTCGGTCAACTGCCGCACGGCGGCCGGCATCGCGGCGAGCGGAGGGATCGGGGCTGTAAATCCCGTTGGCTGCAAAAGCGGCGCGGCCGCGGCGGCAAACGCGATATCGCCGAGTGTCAACCGCGCGCCGGTCAGGAACGGGCGGCCATCGCCGAGCCGGCGATCGACCGCGCCGAACATCGTCTGGATGCGGCGTTCGGCGGCGTCAGCGCGCGATTGGCGCAAACGCAGCAGTCGCGACAAGAGGCCGCGCAGCGCTGGATAGAGCATCGGCGTGAGACGTGCCTCGGTCGGCGGTACGCGTGCGGCGAAGACCGGCGTCATCAGAGCGCGTTCGGGCAACAGATGGAAATAGGTGAAGACCGCGACATCGCTAGCGAGCGACCCGTTATAGGCGTCCCAATCAGCCTCGACACCGGCCGCCTGCGTTACGGCAAGCAACAGCCGGCGCGCCGGCGGCGCGCGACGGTCGAACCGCTCGACCATCTCGCGGGGGCCGCTGAGGCTTGTGCCATCACCATAGAGGAGCGGCGCGCGGCCATAACCGCCATGTAGCAGCGTCAGGAGCGACACCCAGCCGAACAGGTGATCGCGCTCGTCATAGTCGGTTCCGTACCAGCGGCAGAGGAGACGCGCGGTTTCGCTGTCGATCATCGGTGCGAAGGTGAGCAACCTATAGGCCGCGCGCGCACTCATTCCACAGCACCACAGAGATACTGGACGAGGCGCTTGCCGGGGAGGAAGAAATAGCCGCCGCCGCGCATCGTTACCAAGGTCGGGAGCGAGTCCAGCTTCACTGGGCCATCGCGGGTCGGGACGGTGAACCCGCTATTGGGTTGGCCACCAGCGAGGATGGGATCGCGCTCGCCGGCCAGATTGGTCGGGCATGAGAGCGAGATGACATTGCCGTTGAGCCAGGTCTGCTGGACGAACTCGAATTGCCGTTCGAGATCGCTATTGAGGCACATGAAGAGGATTCCGGGCTTCTGGTTTGGCGCCGGGTCGTACTTGCGGCCGACCCTGAGGAGGCGATGACGATTGCTGATCTCAATCTGATCGGTGGAGCCGGGGTTGAGGCTATCCCGCGGGTTCGACCGCCGGACGTGCGCGCCGAACGGGCAGCGCAGGCCTTCGGGGTCCTCGAACCCCGGCATGAAGGCGTTCTCGGCAATGATCGAGGGTGTCGCCGACTGGCTATACGCTGAGCGCACCAGCGGCGCGCCGTTCTGCCAGCGGCCGACCAGCTTGGCGCCGATGAATTCAGGGGTGACTATGTACGGTGGCGAAAGGCGATAGGTCGCTTGGAGCTTGGCGGACTGCTCCTTGCAATAAGCATGGAACGCTTCGACATCCTGTTCGAGTTGGCGGATGACGAGGAAGGTGCCGTTGCGGCCGAGATCGCGCGGACGATTGACGTCGCCGACCGGGCCGGACGCATCATCGTCAAACACCGGCAGGATGTTGGTCGGATCGTGGATCGGCGCCAATGTCGGGCCGGGCGGTCGGTTGCCGCGGTTGTCGGGATAGCCGAGCACGAATTCGCCGGGGGCAACGATGTGCAGCGGATGCGCCTGCGGTCGTTCGGCCTTGTAGGTGCCCGCAATCAGCGGCTGCGAGATGCCGTCAGCGAACCCGAACGGCTCCGGATCGTGGCGCTGGATGGCGTGGCGGGCATTGCCGCTCGCCGTGTCCTCGGCGCTGACAAGTACTGGCTGCTGGGGCGGCAGATCGCGCAGCGGCACCTCGTGGACGAGACGTGCCCCGTGCATCGTGGCGAGCGCGGCGAGGCGCTTGTGCAACGTGTCGACGGCAAGCGCGCTTTCGCCATAGATGATCAGCGCGGCATCGGCGGGCTCGGACCACCACCAATATGCGGGATCGCTCGCCTCGCTGTCGCCGAGGATACGGGCGCGGGCGGCCATGCCGTCGAGGAAGGCCGGCGGAAAGCTTGCCAGCCCTTCGTCGGGCAGGCCGAGCGCGGCGAGGCCAGGAGCACTTAAGCCGAGCTGGACGATCGCCGGGACCGCAGCATTGTCCTGGAAACGCCGGCCATCGCTCCACGCGATATATTCGGAGACGCCAGCGAGCCAGGCCCGTGCCTCACCCTGCTCGGCCGGGACGCGCCAGAAGGTCGCCGTGGCAGCGGGCAGGAAGCCGAGCCCGCCGAACACCAGGCTCTGGATCTCGTTGGTAACGAACTTGCTATCGGGACGTTTGGTCGACCCGAAATGGCTCAGCCAAAGCTGCGCGGCGTCTTCGGTCATCGCGCTCGAGAGACCGCGGCGGATTTCGGCATTGGCGCGGATCATGTCCGTGTCGAGATCGGGATAGGCCGAGTACCAGAACAAGGTCGGTAGCATCGACTGGCGGGCGTAACGCTTGAACCGCTCGCCATCGGTGGCGCCGTCGTTGACGAGGTTGGTAGTCTTGGGAAACCCGACGGTGTTGGACCAAACGCCGGTCAGCCCGTTATGCGCGAGCGTGATGAAGTCCTCGAGATAGGCTTCCCAGCTGCCGCCATAGTTGGACAGAAAAACGAGGTCGCGCGTGCCCGGCACGGTGATCCAGCGCGCGAAGTGGATCGTGCCAATCTCGCCGAGATAGCCCGGCTTGTAGAGTCGCGGACCGATCGTGGCGATCGCGAAGAAGATTAGCCGCTGCGTAAAGTATCGCAGCCAGCCGGGCTTGCGTTCGGTCAGCGAGATCATGTGGTTATGCGCGAACCCAGGCTGGTTCTCGCGCGCGAAGATCGCGTGCAGCGTCGCGCGATCGGGTGCGCGACTGCTGATCCAGTCACTGTTTTCCTGCTGCCGCAGCCGCGCGTAGAGTATGCCGGCAACGATGAGCAGCCCGACCACGAGGCCGAGGACGAGCTTGACGGCGAGCCCAAGCCCGACCGGTATCAGATGTTCGACCAGCGCCCCGTGACCCCCGAGCAACCACCAGCGGTCATCTAGCGGGACGGTTGTGGCCGGAACGGTGACGGCCCATGCTTGGAGCTTGATCGCAGCATGTGTCGCGAGCGCGACCCCGCCTAGCCAAGCGAGGCCGAGCAGCACCAAGAGCGGCCAGAGATAGGTTTTAAAGGCCCCGCCAATCACCGCGGTAACCGCTGCGCCAGTGCCGCTAGCGCTGGTCTGTGGCGGCGGATCGGCCAGCGCCAGCATCTCGGCGTGGCGCAATGGCAATGCGCGGCGCACCGCATCGAGCCGGTCGAGTGCGCGCATCCCGCCCGGCTGGGCGGTGAGGATGGCACTGGCGTCGATGAAGAGGTCGCGTTCGCGCCGGATGCGCCCGACGGTCATGTTGGGCGAGCCAATATGCCCGAGCCCCGGATGGGCAAAGAGTCCGAACCCGGGGGCAATTGCGGAGCGTCGAAGAAAGACCTCGATCGGCGCGTCACGTCCGCCGCGTGCCAAAGCGAAAATTGGCGTCAGGTCGGCACCGATTGCTGCTGCGAGCTGCTTGATCGCGCTGCGCTGATCGCGGTCGGCAGAGAATTCGAGAAGAAGATAGGCGTGGCCAGCGGTGAAACTTTCAAGCGCGTGAAGGCTGACGAAATGCACGCCAAAATCTTCGTCGAGCGCTTGCAATTTCTCCGCGATGTCAGGCCGTGGGGGATTGCCGAGCGCCGTGATCGCCGCCCGCGCGGTGGTGAGTAACCCTGGATCGAGCGGGGCGACGATCGTGACCAGCGCATGTCCCATACTCACCTCCGGAAATAGAGTGGCAGATGCGCGGGGAAAGGTCCTGCCCAACGCATCGGTCCGAGTCTGTGCGGAGCGCGGTCTAGCAGGCCGGCGACGAGCAGCGGAATCTGCCAGGCGTTGACGCCCCGCCCCGCGCATGGATGGAGCCCCCCACCCAGATGAAAATAGGCGGCGCCGACCCGATTGGGCAGGAGCGCGCCGGCGCGCGGGAACGCGCGCTCGTCGAACATCGCCGCCTGAGTCCATAGCAACACTGCGTCGCCGGCCTTGACCGGCGTGCCTGCCAGCTCCGTATCGTTCGCCGCGCGGCGCAGGAGGACCGGCCCGTGCGCCCAGCGGCGCAAAGCCTCGTTACACCAGCCCCACATCAGCGTGAGATCGTGGCGATCTGCCGAGGCTTGCCTTGCGAGCGCGGGATCGCCGAGCAGCACCGTCAGCACCTTGGCGACGCAGGTTGCGGTCGTATCTATCGCACCAACCAGCATGCCCCCGAGCGTGCGACGCACCAGATCGTCATCGACCCCGGCTCCGAGCAAGGCACCCATCATATCTGTGCCGAACGCGTCTGACGCATGGCGCCGCGCGATCTCTGCCTCGAACCAGTCGCTGAGCTGGTTGGCAGCGGCAAGTGCCCGTTCTGTCATCGCCAGATCGCCTGAAACGTTGAGAAAACTGTTGCCAAAGATCGCGCGCGCGGCGTCGACGAACGCCGCCTTATTATCGGGCGCGATGCCGAACAGGCGTCGCGCGGTGTTGGCGGCGATCGGGCGCGCATATTCTTCAACGATATCGATCGGGCCGCCGCCGGCGCGAGCAAGCACCGTCGCGATGTCGGCTGCGGCGTCGGCCTGGAGTTTCGCCGCGTCGACTTGGGAAAGTGCCTGGTAGAGGACCCTGCGTTCGCGGATCAGCTCGGCGGAGCGATCCATGCCGAGGATGAAATGATAACCGATCTGGTCGAACTTGGGCGCATTGACCGGCTGCAAGCAGAAATCGAGGTCGCGCGCGAGTGCTTCGGCGACATCGGCGTGGCGCAACGCGATGACAGTATCGCCGAGGCGCAGCGGGCGTCCGGACAATTGGCCCAATATGGCGCCCAACCGGGCCATCCAATACGGCAACAGGCGCCAGGTCAGCAGCCGTCCGATGCCGGCCGGTTTTCCCGCGGGGGTCGCGAATTCGCTTATAGCCAGGATCGGGGCCATATCGTCAACACCGCTCGCCACGGGCGGACGACATCAACAGGTCACACGATGCGATAACAGCTAGAATCGTGCTAAATGTGTCACCTCGCATGATAAACCGTCCTGTATCTGGCCCGGCACAAGTTACGCTGACAATGTCTCCGATGCGGCGCAAATCGTGCCCAAGTATCACCGGATTTGCAAATCTGGCAGTCAGCCGCTTTGCCGGACGCCTCTAACCGAGCAGCATGAGGCATGCGCTGCCAGTTTAATGCCGCCGCCACGTCGCTGCGCCGCATGAGTTGCTGGAGTGTGGACCTGAGATCGAACGTATGAAAGCATCGGAGATCCTGCGATCGCTGATCGCGGCGATCGTGTTGACGCCAAACGACGCTGATTTATCGATCGACGTACAGGGCGATCTGGCAGGAAATTTGGCGATTGCGACGACGCAGAACGCAAAAAGCCCCGCTGCTTTCGCAACGGGGAAATCGCAATTTGAGTTGGTTGCGGGGACGCGCTTCCATTTTAACTTGCGAACCGGCTACGCCCGTCAAACGATAGTTCGTTTTGCAGCCAATTACGCTTTGTACGTCGCGCTTTTTCGCGCAGCCGCGCGATCGCGTTGAGCGTATGAGTGCGGTGCGGCGATAGGCGACACGCTCCTTATATCAAACGCCGTCGACAATCTCGGTTCGGCCCTTGGCGTTCGAGAAAAAGTTGAGATTGTCTAATTCTGTGCCCATAAAACCAAGATCTGTTCAATTGAAGTGCGGCTCTCAAAGCCGCATTATTGCTATTAGAACTTGGCGTCGAGCGAAAGCCCGACCACACGACGCGATTCCGGCCCTGATATTTGAGAATAGGATTTTGGATCGAGCTGCTGCGCGCTCGTCGGTGTCGCGAACCGTACTACGGAGCGATAGGTATCAAACAGATTTCTCGCAAAAAGAGAAATCCCATATCGATCGTCGTTTGTACGCAAACCAATGCGTCCGCCAAAGATCGCTGCGGGAGCGTTGGCATCGAGCGGTTCATACGCTGCGCTGAAATTGACGCGTGACGTATAGACGATATCCACACCCGCAAAGCTTGACAGCCCCCTGCCCAGCCCGACCTTGTATTCGCCGCTGCCAGTGACCTTCCACTTCGGAGCGCCGATCAATTGATTGCCACCCGCGTCATCCGCAGTGCCGATCTGCGCGCCGGCGCCGTTGCGGACGGGAAGACAGCCCTGTGCCGCGGTCTCGAGCTGGCCACAGGCCACGAAATAGCCGGCGCCGTATTTCGCATCGTTATAGAGCGCGCCGACATTCACGCTCACGCCCGGCAGCGGGCGCCCGAACAGTTCGACCGAGACGCCTTTCGTGGTCAATTTCGGCGCATTGCCGAAAATGAACTGCGCCGTGTTGGGATCGAAGAACTGCGCCTGGAAATTGGTGATGCGGTTGTAGAACAGCGCGATATTGGCGCCGAGCTTGCCGTCCAGAACCGTGCTTTTCAGCCCGATCTCGGCGGCGTGCGGAATTTCAGGCTGGACGACGACGGGGACGGTGCTCCCAGCCGCCTGGTCGTTAATCGAGGGCCCTTTATACCCCTTCGTGTAGGTCCCGTAGAGCATCACATGCCGCGTGACGTCCAACTGCGCGCCGAGCCGGTAGGAAAAGTAATCGTCGCTGATCTGGCCGCGCACTCCGGCGATGCTCTTGAAGGCTCCGAGCGCGCCGGGGGCCAGCACGCCGGTGGCGACAGCACTGACGCTTTCATTGCCGTATCGGCCGCCGGCGATGAGCCGAAATGCCGGCGTGACCCGCACGGTCGCCTGGCCGAATGCCGCCCAGCTGGTCGTCGCCGATCTGGTGGTGATGATCTGGCCGACACGGAACGGCCGGCCCAGATCGGCCAGGAAAAAGCCGCTCTGCGTGTTCGAACCGTTAAGCGCGCTGTCGAAGAAATAGAGACCGCCGACATACTCCAGCGTCCCGCCAGTCGGCGATGCAAGACGCAGTTCCTGGCTGAAGTTGCGGATGTCGATCGGCGAGGCGTTGATGTTCAGACGATCGACCGGAACGCTGTCCGCGTCGGAGCCGAAGCTTCTGACGATCTGGGCGCGATAGGCGCTGATCGACGTCAGCGTATGACTGCCGATCGCCATGTCGACCTGACCGGAAAAGCCATAGGATTCGGTTTTCGTGTCGTTGCCGCCGTCGATGCAACCCTGTTGATTTTGATCACCCACCACGACGCCGCACGCGGCGAGCCGCTGGGTCAGCAGGCTGCCCGGCGTCGAGGAATAGACTGTCCAGGGCGCGCCGCCCTTGCGTTCGAAATTGCTGTAATCGGCGATCAGGTTGATCGTGATGTCGCCGCTCGGCGTCCATTTGAAGCGCGCGCGGCCGCTCTTGCCGATCACCCGATACCAGGAATTGTCGAACCGGTTCAGCTGCGTTTCGGGAGCCTGACTGAACGATCCCGATACGCGCAAGGCGGCATTGTCGGCCACGGGCAGGTTCAGCACGGCGCGGCCGATATAATCGTTGCGCGTCGCGATGTCGGCATGGGCGATCATCTCGACCTTGGTGGGATCTGGTGCGTTGGTGACGATGCTCAGCACGCCGGCCGAAGAGTTCCGGCCGAACAGCGTCCCTTGCGGTCCTTCGAGGATCTCCACGCGCGCGACGTCGAACAGCTGTGGCGGGTTGGCCGAGGTGTTGGCCAGCGCCACGCCGTCGACGACGACGCCGACACTGCCTTCGGCCGAACGCGCGAAGGACAGGCTGCCCACGCCGCGAATGCTGAGCGCGCCATACGGCCCGACGGTGTTGAGCGATGGCGCCGACCGCGTAAGATCGCCGACCTCGTTGATATTCTGGCGCGTGAGCTGGACGCCATCGACCACGGTGATCGAAATGGGGACGTTCTGCAGGCGTTCGGACCGCTTGTTGGCGGTGACGATGATGTCGGCGGTGGCATCGCTCTGCGGCGCCTCGCTCGTGCTCGCAGGTGTCGCCGGCGGCGACCCCTCTTGTGCGAACACCGGCTGGCAGAGCGACAGGGTTGCAACGCCGCTGGCCAAAGCCACGAATTTCGTGCGGTTCATTTCAGACATCTCCCTTACGCGGTCGAGCGCCGCTGATTGTGATTTTGATTCTAGGTGCAGTGATGGCCGGCTTCACCGCTCCGGCGACGGTGGCCCCGCGACGCCGTCGGCATTGTAGGCGATCACCCGATAGTGCGCCCCGAGCGCGTCGGGCGCCTTGCGGTCGATCCACGGCGCATCCGCATCGGTCGCGCATTTGTCGCAGATCGTTTCCCACGGGTCGGCCGATCGCAGGCGGCGCTGTACGCTATAGACGCTGGCCCCTGCGGAACCGCGCCAGCCGATCAAGCCACGGCCTTTGCTGGTGATGACCGGTGCGACGGGGATCGGATGCGGCGGCACCGCCAGCCCGGCGATGACGAAGGCGTGGGTACGCAGCAATTCGGCCCGCGCCCGCATATCGCTCGCACTGTTCGCCAGCGTATCGACGCCGCCATAATATAGCGACCACCAGTGACCGCTCTCGCCCGCCACGGCGAAGGCACGATCCTTCGTATCGGCCGGAATCGCCTGCCATCCGAAATTGTCGGTATGCGCCTGCAGCGCCCAGAACAGGTCGCCCGAAACATTGCCGTCCCGCTCGAGCGTGCGCAGCAGCGCCTGGAAGTCTTGGCGCGTCTTCCAGTTCGTCGCGTCCCAGCCATATTCGTTGACGATATACACCTTGCCGCTGGCCACGACCGCGGCAGCGTCGTCTACGAACGACTGCACCGTCGTGGTCTGGCCGGGGAAATGCTTGTCCCAATGCTGGTAATATTCCCATGTCACCATGTCGGGCGTGCGGCTGCCAAGCGCCGCTTTGTCGAAGCGGAAGAAACCGGTGCTGTCGAGATAGAGGTGATTGCGGTCGAGCGAACGGATATGGTCGCCGATAATATCGACCCACGGCGTATAGGGCGCGAAGTCGCGTGACGCGGTCGTCCATGCCACGCCGAGCCCGCACAGATTGCAATTCTCCCACGCCATGATCGTGGGATCGTCCTTGTAGGCGATACCGGTGAGCGCGTTGCGGTGGCCGATCACCGCCGCGATATGCGCCTTGGTCGCGGCGATCACCGCCGGATCGGTGAAGAACTGCTTGGGGTCGGGCTTGCCGAGCCATTTCAGATATTGGCCGGCGCCGCTCAGCGTGCAGGTCGCGCAGTCGCCCATCAGCGTGATGACCAGGCGCAAGCCGCGATCGTGCGCCGCCTTGATCGCATAATCGATCGAATCGAACGCCTTGGGGTTGAACACCCCCAGACGCGGCTCGATGCACAGGTCGCAGCCGATGCTGTCGCCCATCGTCTGCGACCGGACGACCTTCGCGCCCATCGCCTTGGCGGTGTCCATCGCGTCGTCGATCTCGAAATGCGTCGGATAGCGCGGCCCGACCGGATCGTGCGGGCCGTACCCGACCAGTCCGAGCCATTCGATATTCGGCCCGCTGAAGCGGAACGCTTTCCCCGCGAGCCGCAGCGACGTCCCCGAGCGCGTGACGAAGGGGCTGGTCGGCTGCGCGACCGCCGCCTTTTCCCGCGCAATCACGGGCCCGGCAGACATCAGGAGCGACGCAAGCACGAAGCCGAGGAGTCCGGCGACGCGTGTCGTCAAGCGCGTGGCCTTGCGGGTCAACGGCATTGCGTATTGCCGGCGTCGGGAACCGCGAAAAAGGCGATCGTCGCCGGTGCGAGCATGTTGCTCCGGCTGCGCGTCGCGACGCCGGCGAGCCGTGGCAGGTCGCCACGAGGTGTCGCTTTCAGGTCGACGCCGTTGAGCTGCACCGCCGTGCCCAAAAGATCGTGCGCCGCCAGCGTGTAGCGCAGCGATCCCACCGGCAACGTCACCGCGTGACTGGCCGCACGATCCGCATTGATCGCGAGCACTGCGACGCCGCCGGGTCGTCCGCGCAGGCATTGCGCGTAGAGATGCAGATCGGGGTTTGGCGATGCCCCTGCCTCGAGCACCTTTGTCCCCATCAACCGCCGCCACAGCAAAGCCGCCCAGTAATTGGGCCGCGGCGCGAGCGTCACGTCGTCGATCAGCCCGTAATCGCTGCCGGCCAGCGTATTGTGCATGACGACCTTGACGCCACGCTTCGCCAGCGTGCCGAGTTGGTTGAGGTAGCGAAAGCTGTCGATGAAATCGGCCGCCCATGGATTGCCGCCGCACGCCGCATCGGCGGTTTCGGTCAACCACAGCGATTTGCCGGGCTCGTACGTGTCGCGAAGCTTGCCATAGAAATCGGCCCGCATGTTCGTGGCCCCCAGCCATTGGGGCGTCAGCGCGAGATCGGGGCTGGTCTGGAAATCGCGCCCGAACGCCGCGCAGCGCTGCGATACCGCGCCGTAGAAATGATACGAAACGCCGTCGAGGCCGGGGCCGCTGGCCTTGAGGATGTCCTCGGTGCCGATACCCTTGGGCAGGCCCGGCAACGGCTTGTCCTCGCCGACCGGACCCGGCCCCAGCAAGGCGATCTTCGGGTCGGTCGCGCGCATGAACGCGCGGAAGATCTTGAAATCCCGCCCATAAGCGGCGGCATCATATCCCTTGGGGGTCCCGCTGACGACGCCGAGATTGGGCTCGTTGAAGAATTCGACGGCGGCGATATGGCCGCCGGCGCGCTTGAAATACGCCAGCAGCTTCGTCGCTTCGGCGGGCGTCCACACGCCGTTCGCGTCGCGAACGCCGGTCCCGATCGAGAAGGATGTGACGATCGGCGTATCGAGCGCATTGGAGAAATCGATCACGCCTTTCCACTGCCGCCGCGTGATGACGGCCTTGAAGCCCGGCGGCGGCGGCATTGTCTCTGCAGCGTCGTCGTCCTGGAAATAGACCGTGTTCGCCCAGGTATCGGTGACGCGTACATAAGCCGGGCTGAGCCCGGCGGCGAGCTTGCGAAGCTTCGCTGCGGCGAGATCGGTCGGCGCGCGGTAGCGCATCGCCGCGTTGGCAAAGCCTCCAGCAGCCGCGGCGGGTTCCGCCGCCGGCGCCGCATAGGGGGCCCACCACTTGCCGCCCATCACCTGGATCATCTCGATATTGTAGGATTGATACCGTTCGTCGACGGTGCCGATCACCCGCATCGTCGCAGGATCGAGGGCGGCCGCATCCGGCTGGGGTTGTGCTTGGGATCCTGCCGACAGCCACAACGCCGACAAAGCGACCGAGGCCCGCAACGTCCTCACCGTAAAGCTGTGCATGTCGGTTCCCCACTCATCCGCCGAAGCGCTAGCGAAAGTCGCACCCCGCGGGCCCGCCTTCATCTCGATGCACAAGCTATATCGCGTGGTATGACCAGACCGCAAGAAATATATTACCAGAAGCCGATATTTCGTTTAGGCGGCTGCAATCCGGTATGACCACGTCGAGGCATAGATGCTTAGAGAACGACTGCGAAATTGGCAATTCGCCCCAGCCGAAGCTGCGTCCGACAAGCGCGATGCGATGACCTCGCAATGACGTCAGCCATTCGACGAGAAGCGGCTGTCCTTACCGATTGGTTGGTCGACAAGGCATTGCCGCTATGGGCGACACGCGCGGCTGACCCGGCGGGCGGGTATTTCGAAGCGATCGACATGCACGGCCGCCCCGAAGCGAGCGTTCGGCGCTGCTATGTGGCTGCAAGGCACGTGTATGTCTTCGCGATCGCCGCGGATTTCGGATGGGACGGCGCCACCCCTGCCCGGCGAGCGCTCGACTTCCTGACGTCGCGCTTCCGTCACCCCGACGGCACTTATGCCAGCGCGTTCGATCCGGCGACCGGGCACTGCGACGACAGGTTCGATCTCTATGACCATGCCTTCGTCCTTTTTGCGCTGGCGATCGTCGCCGGACGATCCGCGACGCCGCAAGACGTCGAGCGCAGCGCGTTGCACACGCTGTGCGCGATCCAAGGCGGCTGGTCTCATCCGGCGGGCGGCTTCGATGAGGCCGTGCCGCGCACGCTGCCGCTGCGGGCAAATCCGCATATGCATCTGTTCGAAGCCGCGCTGGAGTGGCTTGCGGTGCCCGGAATCGCGCGCACACCATGGATGGCGCTCGCCGACGAGATCGGAAATCTGTGTCTCCGCAGCTTCATCTCGCCACACACCGGCGCGCTGCACGAATTCTTTGATGGCGACTGGAGTTTCGCCCCGGGCGACTTGGGTCGCCGAGTCGAGCCGGGCCACCAGTTCGAATGGGCATGGCTGCTGGTGCGCTGGGGCAAGCTGCGGCACCGCCCCGATGCGGTCGACGCCGCCAGGCGGATGGCCGATCTCGCCGAACGTCGCGGCGTCGTCGCTGGAGTCGCGGTGAACGCATTGTGGGAGGATCTCACGCTCCAGGACTCCGCGGCGCTGCTCTGGCCACAAACCGAACGCATAAAGGCCTGGGCAGCGCTTGCGATGACGGCAGAGACCGCATCGGAACGGCAGAGCGCGCTTGAAAGCGTGGTCGCGGCGGCTGCCGGCCTGCGGCGATATCTGGACACACCGATCGATGGCCTCTGGTTCATGGAGCTGGACCGCGATGGCGTCTTCTCGGCGACGCCGTCCCTCGGCCGCTATCTCTACCATATCGTCTGCGCGATTCAGGAACTCAGCCGCGTGGCACTCCGGCTGGGATAGGCGGTCCTCAGTCGCGCAGATCGCGTCCGCGGGTTTCGGGCGCGAAGACCGCGGCCACGAAACCGAGCACGAAAATCCCGCACATCGTCATCGCCGAGTAGCGAAGCGGTAGTGGCGCAGGGAGCGCGCCATAGACCCAAGTGGTCAGATAGGCCGATCCGAAACTCCCCGCGGCGGCGGCAAATCGGCCGGAATTATACGCGAACGAAATCCCCGTTCCGCGGACGCGTGTGCCAAACAGCTCTGGCAAATAGATGGAAAAACCGGCGAACACGCTCAGCTGCGCTGCACCCATCAGCGGCATCATCCAATAAGCGTCGAACGGGGAATCGAGATAGCGGTAGACGAACAGGGTTATCACGCACGCCGCCGCGAACCCGGTCATGAACGCGACGCGGCGTCCAAATCGGTTCGCAGCCGCTGCGAACAGCAACATGCCGCAAGCGCCGCCCAACATCTGCAAGACGAAGGCCCAGTTCTTGGCCGCGGCGACCAGGCCGATCACATCTGCCGCAGCAGAGGCGCGGGAATAATAGGATGTGAAGACCGATTCCTGAAGATCGACGGCAAATTCGCCGACCGACCAAAGGCCGACCACCCCCGCGATCGACAGGGCCGTGCCGACGACCAGTCCGCGACGCTCGGTCCTGTCCCTGAAGAGCAGTCCATAAGCCGCCGCGATACTCGTCGGCAGCTTGTTCTCGGCCTTCATCTTGCGCCAGCTTTGCGATTCCTCGATCTTCAAGCCGGCGAAAATCCCGACGACCGCCGGAAGCGCGCCGATGGCGAACAGCCACCGCCACGTCTCGGATGGCGCGATCCAGCCGTGTACCGCGAGTCCGTCGAGCCCCATTTTGATGAAACCCGCCGCGACGTTGCAAAACAGCGAAATGATCTGCAGCCAGGCGAGCATCGCGATGCGCGCGGATCCTGCGACGGTTTCGGCAAGTGTCGCGACCGCCAGCCCGAAGACGCCGCCGATGCCGAGACCCGTCAGGAAGCGCAAGATCGTGAAGATAGTCGCGCTTGGGCTGAGCGCGGTCAGCCCGGTACAGACCGAATAGCCGATGATCGAAAACGCCAGCATCCGCGAGCGGCCCAGTCGATCCCCCGCTGCGCCGATGATGATGCCGCCGAAGCCCCACCCCAACAGAAACGCTGCGGTCGCGATCTTCGCCGTCGTCTGCACTGAGATGTCGCTGCCGTGCCGGCCCATCAAACTGGCCAGCGCCGGGATACGCGCGAGCGAGAATATCCGCTGGTCGAGGCTGTCGAAGCCCCATGCCAGCGCCACCACCAGGAAGACCGTTATTTGATATCTCGAAAGATCGCGCAGCCAAGCCGGTCGTAGGTCCATCGGGTATCCATTCGGTTTGGTCTTACCAAGTCGATGCCCGGTATTACCAGCTCAGGCAATAGCCGGTCAGCCGTATTGACCGGCTAGCCGTCCCGTTTATACTGTGGCGGTGCGTGTTTTTCCCTCCCAGAACGATTTTCAAGCGCAGACCGCCGATGTGCCACCGCGTGTTGTTACGGCCGGCCTGACCAACGACCGATGCGAACCATTGTTGGCGGGGCAAATCTGCGCTTGCCCGACCGGTGGCCCGCCATGAGCCGTCGTACGACAAGTCGCCTCTACGAGCGCGTGCACACCGACCTCGCTCGGCAGATCGCCGCCGGCGAACTCGAAATAGGCGGACGGCTGCCGTCGGAACGCGAACTCGCGCAACGCTACGGCATATCGCGGCCGACGGTTCGCGAAGCCATCCTTGCGCTCGAGGTCGATGGCCTGGTCGAGGTCCGGCAAAGCATGGGCGTCTTCGTCGTCAAACCTGGCGCCGCGCCCAAGGTCGAAGTCGATGTCGGGCCGTTCGAACTCCTCGAGGCCCGCCGCGCCTTCGAGGCGGAAGCGTGCGCGCTGGCTGCCGTTCGTATCACGCCGGAAGGCCTGGCCGCCCTGTCCAAGCTCCTCGACGAGATGAAGGCGGCGGGCAGCAATATCGTGCTCGCCGAAGCCATCGACCGCCGGTTTCACCTCAAGATCGCGGAATGCACTCAAAACAGCGCCATGTTCCTGGCGATCGAGGCGATGTGGGACACGCGACTCCGCTCCCCGCAATATCAGCTGATGAGCAGCAAGAAGCATCTGGCAGGCATCACGCCGAGCATCGAAGAGCATGACGCGATCATCCGGGCGCTTGCCGAGCGTGATCCGTCGGCCGCGCGGGCGGCGATGCGCCATCATCTCGATCGCGTGTTGCAATCCTTCATGGACGTCACCGAGACGTTCGAGCTGGAACAGGCACGCGCGCGCTTCGCGGCGCAGCGTCAACGCTTCGAAGCGGTGTAACAGCGCAGCAACCCGGGTACACGGCAAAGCCGCGACGGACACGCCCAGGCGGGAATCGGCCAACCCGACATAGAGCCACCAGCGCTCCTGAAACGCGACCAGCCCTTCGGCGAAGCAGACATTGCCGACTGCCCCTGTGCTTCGGCGGGGTCGATGCGCAGGAACGGTTCCACCAGCCGGGCGATGACCGCGGTCGGATCGCGCAAGTCGAGGAGCGTTTGCCCGGGCTGATATTACCGTCGGCGAACTGGAGACGAGCTATCTCGCGGCGGCGCGCGTGCAGGCGCAGCGGTCGCGCGACTTGGCGCAAAGCGTTCTGGGGCGCGACATTCCCTGTGTGTTGCTGATGCACCTCGGCGCGTTCGACGCGCGGATGCTGCCGCGGTTATTGTCGCTCTACGAAGCGATGGGGTTCGGTCTGACCACGCTACAGGCGGCCGAGGCCGATCCCTTCTATGCGGCCGCGCGCGATCTGTCGCTGCCTGGCCCGAGCCCGACACTAGAGGCGGCGGCGCTTGCCAAGGGGTTGGCCGTCCCGGCCAATGCGGGATTGCCGTCCGCGAGAATCTGCGCGTGACCGACACCGCGATCGCAACGCTTTTGGAGACATCTGCATGACCCGACATCTATGGACCGCGCTTGCCGCATGCTGCACCGTGTTGCCCACCGCTGCGAGCGCGGCGCCCGACGCCTTCGCGACCGCCGCCAAACTGCATCGCGGCGTCAACGTGCTCGGCTACGATCCGTTGTCGAAAGACCCGATGCATGCCTGCCGAAGCTGACGGCGTTCTGGAGGCAGATCGGCGCGTTCGACAAGAGCGGCACGCCGATCGCCGACCGCGTGCGCTACACGGCTACGGTCCGCCTCGATGCCGAGATGCACGGAATTCCCTGGGCCTACTGGCAGTTCGACGGCGATTTCATCGTCTACGATATCGATCACGATCGCTGGGTGGAGCCCATTCGCCAGGCGCTCGTCGGCGCACCGTAGCGGCCACCGTGCGTCGATGAACAAACGTCCACTTACCTCAACCCATTGCTCCAAAGTGGCTGGTCCGATTTCCATCCTTCATCCAAAAAGCAGCCGGTCTGTCCATCACCCGAATCATCGCGACAGCAGCCGGTACGCCCCCATCCACAAGCCGGGACGATCTGCAGGTTCGTCTACAATCGCCTGCCGAAGGCTTGCCGGCCGGGCGGCGCAAGCGTTATAAGAGTGGGACATGCAGAACAGAGATGGCCAGCAGGCTCGACCGACAATGGCGGCTATTGCTGAGCTCGCCGGTGTCTCCAAGATAACGGTGTCGCGAGCGTTGAACGGGAGTACGCTGGTACGACCGGAGGTGCGTGAGCGGATCGTGCAGGTCGCGCGGGATGCAGGGTATCGGCTCAACGTCGCCGCGCGCAACCTGCGCACGCGGCGCAGTCGTACGGTCGCCGTCGTCGTCGAGAAGTTGATTGACGGCGACCGGCCGATCGCCGATCCGATCCTGCTGCTGCTGCTCGGCGGGTTGCTTGAGGTGCTGACGCCAGCAGACCATGCGATGCTGGTCACGACGCGCGATCACTTTCTCGGCGCGCTCGGCACCGCGGCCGACGGGATCATCATGATCGGCCAGGGCAATGAAGACAGCCGCGTTGCCGACGTCGCCGCGTTCGGTTTGCCAATGGTGACCTGGGGCGCCGTTAGAGACGACGAACCGAACGTCATCGGAAGCGACAACCGGCTCGGCGGCCGGATCGCCGCCGAGCACATCGTTGCGTTGGGCCGTCGTCGCGTCCTGTTTCTCGGCGATGCCTCGCATCCGGAAGTCGCCAGCCGGCTCGACGGAGTGCGCGACCTGCTGGCGGCGAGCGAGGCGATGCTGGTGGCGGTCGCGCCGTGCGATTTCTCGCGTCGGGGCGGCGCGGCGGCAGTCGAACAGGAACTCGCCAGCGGCACGACATTCGACGCGGTGATCGCAGTGAGCGACTATATCGCCGCGGGGGCGTGCGACACGCTGATCGCCCGCGATATCGCAATTCCCGGCGGTGTCGCGGTGATCGGCTTCGACGATATCTCCGTCGCCGCCAATCATCGTCCGCCGATCAGCTCGATCCGCCAAGACTGGCACGGCGCCGGCCGCGCTTTGGCCGAAGCGCTGCTGATTCAGCTTGGCGAGCGGCATGGGTCCGTGCCGACGCGTCTGCCGATCGAGCTGGTCGTCCGAGAATCGACTGCCGGCTAGTCCGTCGTCAAGTGCTGCGCGAAGAAACGCGCCATGATCTCGAACGTCTCGCGCGCCTCGGGCAACTGCGTATCGACATGATGCGCGTGCCACATGCCGTCGAACAGAGCCAGATCGGCCACCGCGCCGGCCGACAGCAAGCGGCGGTGCATCGTCGCGATCGAACTCGCTGCAAAGTCGCGCGTACCGCTGATCAGCAACGCCGGTGGAAACTCCGCGAGGATCGCTGGATGCTCGCCGGGAAATACGAGCGGATCGCCCGCGTCGGTGCCGGCAAGAAACGGCAGCGCGTGCAATGTCGTGCCGATATCGGCCGCCGCCAGGCCATTAAGCGTCGCGGCCAGGCGCAGCGAATCGCCGTCCAGTTCCAGCCCGGTGGCGTGCAGCATGGCGATCGCCCCCGGCATGGCGCCGCCGTCGAGTATCAGGCGCGCGACCATCTGCGCCGTCAGCATGCCCCCCGCTGAACAGCCGTACACGCCGATCGACGTCGCGCGGCGCGTCTCGCGCAAAGTGGCATAGCAGGCCAATACGTCGTCGACCGCGGCCGGAAACAGATGTTCGGGCGCCAGCCGATAATCGACCGCGATGACGGTGCGCCGCGTGATCGCGGCGATCGGCACCGCTTCGATCAACGCCCCTGCCCCAGCGCCCCACATGAACGCACCGCCGTGCAAGCAAAGCAACGTCGCACCATCGACCGCGCCGCCCGTCGGCGTGACGATATCGACCGGCACCCCGCCGAGGACACTGCGCGCGACATTCACCGAAAACGCCTCGAGCGCCGTTGCCAGACGAGTGCGATTGGTCGCGTCGTAATGGTCGCGAACCAATCGGATGTCGCCGGGCGGGGCGGTCTGACCGACGACATGGTCGGCGAACCAGGCGCGCGCTGCGGGGCTGACCCAGCGGGCGAGCGATGGAGTGTTCTGATGGGTCATGATCTGCCGTCTATGTTCAGTGAAGCGGGGGATGCAGGCGAAACCGGGGACGTATCGGCGGACGGCGCGGACCAAGTCTGGTCGATCAACGCGGCGGTCACACCGTTGGTCCAGCCAAACCCGATCTGCGCGACATATTCGCCGCCGCGGCCGATCGTGGCATTCTCCACATCGTATTTTTCGTAGAGCAGCCCGGTGTCGCGATAGGTCGCGTCGACTGTTGCGATCCAGCGCTCGGCGATCTCCTGCGCCAGCCGGTCATGGCCGTAGCGCCGCAAACCGGTCACCGCGATCCATTGCAGTGGTGCCCAGCCGTTCGGGCTGTCCCATTGCTCGCCGCTATCGACGAGCGTGGTGCGCAAGCCGCCGGGCGCGAGCAGCGCATTCCGCGTGAAGTGCGCTGTCGTCCTCGCCTGTTGTTCCGTCGCGAGCCCGACGAACAAGGGGGCGAGCATCGCAGCCGTCGGTTGCGAACGGGCGCGGTTCGCCTCGAGATCGTAATCGGCGAAATACCCTGCTTCGGCGTTCCACAGATGCGTGGACATGGCGACACGGCGCCGGTCGGCGCGAGTGCGATAGGACGGGCCATCCGCGTCGTCGCTCGCAGCGATCGCGCATTCGAGGCCATAGAGCAAAGCGTTCAGATCGACCGGTGCGATCGCCGTCGTGCGGATCGAGGACAGCGAATTGCCGCCCAGCCAGCGCGACGAAAAGTCCCACCCGCTTTCCGCGCCAGCGCGCAGATCGCGGTAGACATCGGCAGCGTCGCGCACGCTCTCCCGCGCGGTGGCGACATCCTCACGCCAGCTTTCGTCGCGCGGCGTGGTTTGCGGATCCCAGTAGCGATTGAGCAGGCTGTCATCGGCAAGGCGGGCGACGCGGGATGCTTGCGCACCTCGCGGCAGATCGCGTTCGCCCGCCATCCACCAGCCATGTTCGCGTTTCATCGCCGCCAGCCGTCGCGCCGCAACATGGGACCGTCGATCATCGAGCAAAGCGACCATCAGGTAATAGACCGGCGGCTGCGAACGACCGCAATAATAGCTGCGCGTGCCGTTGGGCATATAACCGTAGCGCTCGATCAGGTCGGTCATCGCATCGACAAGATCTGACGCGAGGTCATGCTGGCCGTCGCGCATCAGGCCCAGCATCGTGAAATAGCTGTCCCAGTAATACAGCTCGCGAAACCGCCCGCCGGGCACGACATGGCGATGGCCGATAGCCAGCGCGGATGAATGCGCCGGCGGCACGACGGCATCGCGCGTGAGCGCCGGCCACATCGCGCGGATATGCGCGCGCAAGCGGCGTTTGCGCGGGCCGGGCACGAATGGATCGACCGCTGCGGGCAGTTCGAAATTCGCCTTAAGAAACTGGCGCAGTGCGATGTCACACGGGTCCAGTGCGGCGAAGTCCGCCAGGATCGCGGCCGCCGGTCGCCTGGGCACCGCATCGACGAAGGTCTTGCCGTCGGCCAGAATGCCGCGCTCCTGCACACGCGCGAACAGCGCACCGTAGAGGCTTGCGGGAGTCTCGTTGACCATGCCCGCTACGCACACAGGTGGCGCGCCAGAAACGTGGCCTGCGCAGCGAGCGCGGCATCCGCCTCGGGACAGTCGATCCACGCCCAGAAGGCGTGCATCATGCCCTCGTAGACGCGCAAATCGACCTCGACCCCGGCGCAGCGCAGGGCCGCGTCGACGATCAGCGTGTGGCTGAGCAATTGGTCGCGCGTGCTGGCCATCAGCATCGTCGGCGGCAGGCCCGCAAGATCGGCGTGCAACGGCGACAGCAAGGGATCGTTGCGCGGCGTGTTTGCGCAATAACTGTCGAGGATCTCGGTCGAGGGTCGACCGGCACTGAGCGAGGGGAGATAGGCTTCACAATCGCCGACCACCGACAGATCGCCGGCGCCGGAAAACAGGCCGGCGGCGGCCGGCATCGGCAGCCCTTCCGCCTTCAGCCGGGCGAGCAATTGCAGCGTCAGGATCGCACCGGCCGACGTGCCGAAAATCCCGATCGCCGACGGCGCGTGGCGCGTGAGCGCGTCGCGATAGACCGCAAGCGCATCGTCGACCGCCGCCGGGAACGGATGTTCGGGCGCGAGCCGGTAATAGACGGTCGCCACCTTTATCCCGGTCAGTCCGGCGATCGGGATCGACTCGGTAAGCGATCCCGAATCGACCACGAATCCGCCGCCATGGAAGTTGATCAGCAGCCGATCGGTCGGTGCGGCACCGATCTTCCGGGCGATCTTGACTGGTACGCCGCCCATTTCGCCATCGCGAATATCCACGCCGTACCGCGCGAGGCGCTGCCGCTCGATCGGCTCGAGCATCGCGGTCGCGCCCGCGCGGACGAGCGCCAGCGTCGCCGGGTCGAGCAGCATTTCAGGCGTCAGAGCGGGTTGCGCCGACGGGTCGAGCATCGGCGTCATTACTGCGCGCGCCGCCGCGCTGACCGTCAGCGAGAACGGCGGTTGATGCGGCATGTCGCTCACTTGCCGAACCGATAGCCGATACGGACGCCATACATGCGCGGCTCGGTATAGGTCAGGCTGACCGCGCCGGAGGAGGTGGCATATTGATCGAGCACGCCGACCGGCCGTGTCTCGTTCGTCAGATTGGTGGCAAATACGCTGATGTCGAGCGGCCGCCCACCGATGTCGTTCAACCCGATACTGGCGTTGAGCAAGCCGTACGCCGGCAGGAAAGTGTAGAACGAGGCGTTGGTCTGCGCGGTCGAGACCCTGGTCTGGTACGCATAGTTCGCCGCGACGCGCAGTGCGCCGGCTTTGCCGACCGGCACCTGATACGAGCCGCCGACCGATATCTTGTGCTTGGGCGTATACGGGAACGGCGCGCCGGTCAGGATCGCGCCCGCGCTGGCGTCGGTCACCTTGGTATATTTCGCGTCGATATACGAATAACTGGCGTTCAGCGTCAGCCCGCGCACTGGCACGACCGAACCGTTGAACTCGATGCCCTGGATCTTGCCCTTGGCAGCGCTGCGCGTGACGTTCAGGATCAGCGGCCCGACCAGTTCGGGCGTGGTGCGCTGGATATTGTCATAGATGCCGCGATACGCCGCCACATTGGCGCGGAACTGCACCGTGCCGAGCGTGAACTGCGATTTCACGCCGAGTTCGATGTCGGACAGTTTCTCCGGCGGGAAGGTGCGGAAGGCCGAGCCGACCGGCACCGGTCCGTTGACGCCTCCCGATTTGTACGCGTCGCGCGACGTGATGTAGGCGTGCACACCGCGGGTCAGGTCGTAATCGAGCGTCGCCGTGTAGCTCAGATATTTGCTGTCGGCTGTGCCGGTCACCGCCGGCGGCGCGATGATCGTCTGCGAGACGAAGCTGTGCTCCCAGGTGTAGCGCAGGCCGCCGGTGACGCTGAGCCCGGTCAGCGCCGGGGACGCCTTGCCGAGGTCGACCGTCGCTTGTCCGAACACCGCTTCGCTGTGGCTGCGCTGCTCGGCGAACGCCGAGACGGGCGGTATCAGCGCGCCGATCGGGAAGGAGGTGATCTGCTCGATGCCCGACGGGGTCTTCCACGTCTGCCGGTCGAGATAACCGCCGAGCGAGAAGGTTACCGCGTGATCGAGCGCGGCGCCCTGCAGCTGCAATTCCTCGGTGAAGAAATTGGGCGCGGTAGTGGGTATGTTGCGGCTGTACTGGCCGCCCAGCGGGAAGATCGTCGCGTCGTAATCATAGCCGTAGGAGTTGCGGAATTCCGAATAACTGATGATGTTGCGCAGCTTGATCTCGTCAGTAATGTCGACCGTCGCCTGGTTCAGCGCCTGCCAGTATTTCGTCTCGGAAAACTGGTCGATGTCGTAGGCGACGCGCCGCGGCCCGCGCGCCTGCTGCTCCGAGACCGCGGTGGCCGCACCGGGGAACAGCGCCAGTACCGGGATGAACCCGAAGGGCGGGCCAAGATCTGCCCCGGCGGCCGGATTGAACGCGGCGAGCGCCGTCCCGCCACCATTATTGTCCGAATGATAATAGCGTAGGACGGTGTAGAGATCGATCCCGTCGGTCGGCTTGATCGTCAGGCCGAAGCGAAAGCTCTCATACGAAAGATTGTCGTAATCCTTGCCCGCGAAATTGGGGCCGACATCCTTGGTATAGCCGTCGCGCCGTCCGATCTCGCCGGCGATGCGCAGCAACAATTTCTCCGGAACGAGCTGCGCGTTGATCGCGCCTTCGATCCGGCGGTCATTGTAATTGCCATACTCCGCGCGGACATAACCGCCGAACCCGTCCTGCGGCTTGACCGGCTCGAACAGGATGTTGCCGCCGGTCGCGTTCTTGCCGAACAAGGTGCCTTGCGGACCGGCCAGCACCTGGACGTTGGCCAGATCGTAATAGCTGCCGACGCGCCCGTCGATATTGAGCGGATTGGGCACTTCGGCGAAGTAATTGACCACGCCCGGCGTCGAGCCAAATGCCGGCCCCTGCCCGCGCAGCGCGAAGAACGCGAACTCGCGCGGATAGCCGCCGGAGATCGTGAACAAGGACGGTGTGTTGTCGGCGAGCGAAGTGCGATCGGTGATGCCCTTAGCCACCAACGTTTCCGACGAGAAAGCGGTCACCGCCAGCGGCACGTCCTGAAGATTTTCCGCGCGGCGGCGGGCAGTCACGACGATGTCCTCCAAGCCGCCGATGGCGGCGGCGGGCTCGGCGACGACCGAATCCTCGACGCCCGGGGCTGACTGGGCGAGCGCACCGACCGAAACGAGGCTGCTGCTGATGGCGAGCGCGCAGAAGAAAGCGTTACGCATGGAGTGATCCTTCCCTGATAAGTGTGCCGGATTGCTGCCGGTCTATGATCTGAATTTAGTCAGCAAATGGTATCGATGTCAATCATGCTTGCCAATATTCCGTATGAAGGTATGGTGACGGCAACGATGCGGTTGATATCGGTAGCAACGGATGAGGATGGGATGATCGATTGCGATCGAGGTATGAGACGGCTTGGGCGCCGGTCAGGTATTGCCGAAAGAGCGTCGGACGAGTCGCGCAATCGTATCGAAGGCGCGCGACACTGCCGGGATCGTCGCGGGCAGGAACAGGAAGCCGTGCGGCAGTCCGGGCAACCGACAGGCGACGGTCTCGACGCCATCGCGCACCAGCGCCGCTGTATAGGCTTCGCCATCGTCGCGCAGCGGGTCTTCCGCCGCGGTCAGGACGATCGCCGGTGCCAGCCGGTCATGGCGTTCGGCATACAGCGGCGAGATCAGCGGCGTCCGATAATCCGTGGTTCCGGCGTACATCGACCGGCATATTTCGAGATAATCGCGCGTCAGGCCGGGCTGGGCGATGTCGTCGATCGACGGCATGTCGAGCGCCAGATCGGTGGCGGGGTGGACCAGCAGCTGGAACAGCGGTTGCGCCTCGCCTGCGTCACGCAGCCGCAGCGCAAGTGCGGCGCTCAAATTGGCGCCGGCGCTCTCGCCGCCGAGGGCGATGCGCGCCGCGTCGCAGCCCAGCGTTCCCGCCTCGCGCCGCGCCCAGGCGAACGCAGTGTCGACATCGTCGAGCCCGGCGGGAAAGGGGTGCTCGGGCGCGAGCCGGTATGCGATCGCCAGCAAGGCGCAGCCGGCGCGGTCGGCGAGCTGGCGATACATCGCGTCGTGCGATTCGAGATCGCCCAGCATCCAACCGCCGCCATGCGCGAACACGAGCAGCGGCAGCACGGTATCGTTGGTCGGGCGGTACAGCCGGACCGGAACGCCATCGGCGTCGAAGTCCCGCACCTCGGCCAGATCCACGCCGGGAAGCGTGCGGCCCATCGCGGCCATGCCGGCGCGGATCAGCGGCATGATTTCGGGCGTGAGCGGCGGCAGCGGAGCGGGCTCCCCGATGAAAGCGGCGATGTCTCGATCCAGCATGGCATTCCTCTCGTTTTGAATGACATCGATATCAATCAGCGTGACGCGCAATGCAATGGCGAGGCCGGAAAATGACCGAAGCGACTCATCCGATCGGCCTGCAAGCCGCGCCCGCCGGTTCGCCGGATGCCACCGGCAAGCGGCTGACGCTCGGCGTCTCGGGCCTCTATCTGGCGCTGTACCTGCATTACGGCTTTTTCGCTTTCTTCCCGTTATGGCTGAAGAAGACCGGTGCCGCGCCCGCCGAGATCGGCGTGCTGATGGCGATCCCGCTGATCCTGCGGCTGCTGACGGTCGCGCCCTTCTCGGCCTGGGCCGGCAAGCGCGGCCGGGTGCGCGATGCGATCGTCGCGACCGCCTTGCTGTCCGCGGCGATCATCCTGCTGCTGCTCGGGCAACCTGGCCACGCCGGGCGGATCGCGGTCGTGCTCGCTTTCTCGATCATGTGGGACCAGTTGCCGGTGCTGACCGACGCGTATGCGGTAATGGCGGTGCGCAGCCACGGGCTCGATTTTGGGCGGATGCGCGTTTGGGGATCGATCGCGGTGGTCGCGTCGAACATCGTCGGCGGCTGGGCGTTCGGGCTGTTCGGGATCGAGTTGCTGCCGTTGCTGTGCGCGCTGCTGCTGCTGCTCCCCGCCGGGGTCGCGCGCTTGCTCCCGTCGGACCGCGGCCTCGCGACGGTCGAGGAAGGGCCGCGCGGCAATTGGCGCGACGTCGTCGCCGATCGCAAGCTCATGCGCGCGATGATCGCCGCGTCCTTGATCATCGGAAGCCACGGTGTGCTCAGCAGCTTCGGCGCGATCCAATGGGCCGCCCACGGCATCTCCACCAGTAGCATCGGCGTGCTTCAGGCGCTGGCGGTAAGCGCTGAAATTCTTGCGTTCTGGTTCGGCGCCAAGCTGCTCGGACCGCGCGATCCCAGCCTGTTGCTGTGCATTGCCGCCGCCGCAGCAGTGCTGCGCTGGATCGTGATGGCGACCGATCCCGGCTTCGGCGTGCTGCTCGCCGCGCAATTGCTGCAGGGCGTGACGGCGACCGGTGCGATCCTCGGCATCATGCTGGTCATCGCCGCGCGCGTGCCGTTGCAGACCAGCGCCGCAGCCCAAGGCCTGAACGCGGTCCTTTTCGGCGTCGTACTGGCGGTCTCGACTGCCGGATCGGGCCTGCTTTGGTCGTACGGCATCACCTTTTCCTATCTCAGCATGGCGGTTCTCGCGGCGCTCGGCGTGGTGTTCGCCTGGCCGTCAAGAACCCCGACAATTGATCCTACAGGAGTGGACGCATGACGCATTTCAATGGCCGAATGATCCGGCGCTGCACCGCGGCGCTTATGCTGGCAAGCGCCGCCCCGTGCCTCGCGCAAACCACGCCCGAGCATAACATGATGACTTGGCCGATGCCCGACACGGTGAGTCCGGAAGGACGCGCGATGGCCACGGCGATGGGCAAGACGGTGCTGCCCAATCCGCTGCCGCCGGTCGCGCTGCAGCGGCAAATGCTCGACGGCATGCAGGCGGCGATGAGCGCGCCGATGCTCAAGAAATACGACGTGCGCGTCGAAGCGGCGACGATCGCCGGGGTGCCGGTGCGGATCGTCTATCCCAAAGGCGTGACCAGCTACGCCAAGCGCCCGGTGCTGCTCAACCTGCACGGCGGCGGCTTCACGGTCGATTCGGGATCGCTCACCGAAACCATCCCGATCGCCGCGCTGACCGGCCTGCCGGTCGTCGCGGTGCTTTACCGCCTGGCGCCGGAACATCCCTTCCCCTCGGCGCTCGACGATGCGCTGGCGGTCTATCAGGCACTTGAGAAAGGCCGCGCGCCATCACAGATCGCGGTCTACGGCACCTCGGCCGGCGCGGTGCTCGGCGGCGAACTGCTTGCCAAGCTTACCAGCCTGAACCGGCCGATGCCCGCCGCGCTCGGCTTCTTCTCGGGCAGTGCGGACCTGAGCACGAGCGGCGACTCCGAATCCTGGATGCCGCTGCCGACCGGCGAGAAGACGCTCGCCGCGTCGATTGCCGGCTATATCGGCAAGACCGACCGCGCCGACCCGATCCTGTCGCCGCTCCATTCCGACCTGTCGCGCTTCCCCCCTACCCTGCTGGTCAGCAGCACGCGCGACGTCCTGCTCAGCGCCACTTCGATCTTCGGCCGCGCCCTGATCGAGAAGGGCGTGGATGCGCGCCTGGTGGTGTTCGACGGGCTGCCGCACGCTTTTTGGGCGTACATGCCGATTCCGGAGGCGGATCAGGCGAATGCGCTGATGGCCAAGTTCCTCAAGTCGCACCTCGCGGGCCGGTGATGGTGATGATGAACGAGCGAAGCGGTGTGCTGGCGCTGTTGCTGGCGACGGCACTGGCGGGCCCCGCGACGGCGCAAACCGCAAAGCCGCCCGAGCGCAATATTCTGACCTGGCCGACGCCCGAGACCGTCAGCCCGGCAGGTCGCGCCGCGGCCACGGCCGCGGCAAGCTTCGTCATGCCCGATCCGTTGCCGCCGATGCCAGTGATCCGCCAGCTGGTCGGCGGGATGCAGGCCGCAATGGGTAGGCAACTCGAGAAGCGCTATGCGGTCCGCATCGAGGACGCGGTGATCGCCGGCGTGCCCGTGCGGATCATCTATCCCAAGGGCGTGACGGCGCTCGGCAAGGCCCCGGTGCTGCTCGACCTGCACGGCGGCGGCGGCAAGGTCGATGCGGGATCGCTCACCGAGACCATCCAGATCGCGGCGCTGACCGGCATTCCCGTGGTCGCGGTGCTGTACCGCCTCACACCCGAACATCCGTATCCCGCCGGCCTCGACGACGCGCTGGCGGTGTACCAGGCGCTGGAAAAGGACCGCACGGCATCACGGATCGGCGTCTATGGCACATCGGCCGGTGCGGTGCTGAGCGGACAATTGATCGCCCGGCTGGCCAGCCTCGGCCGCCCGATTCCCGCCGCGCTCGGCTTCTTCTCGGGTAATGCCGACGCCAGCCGGAAAGGCGATTCCATGTCGTGGATGCCAATGCCGGGCGGCCCGCTGGGGGCCGATCCGACCTACGCTATTCCGCTGACCGACCCTGTCCTGTCGCCGCTATACGGCAGGCTGGCGACCTATCCCGCAACGTTGCTGGTGACCAGTACACGCGATCTCGCGCTGAGCAGCACCGCGATCTTCGGTCTTGCGCTGGTCGAGCAGGGGGTCGATGCGCGCCTGGTGATTTTCGACGGACTGCCGCACGCCTTCTGGACCTTCATGCTCGACGCGCCCGAGACCGACCAGGCCAATGCGCTGATGGCGAGCTTCTTCATGCGTAAGCTGGCCGCACGCTGATGGAACCGATGTCCGCTAGCGCCGGCTATGTGAGCACTATCCGCGCGGCGGTGCCGGGCGATCCATCGGCGCTCGCTCGATCGACGAAGGGCGTACGCGCAACTGGGCGGAGATGCTCGATCGTGCCGCGCGGATCGCCGGCGGACTGAACGCCGCTGGGGTCGAACGCGGCGACCGCATCGGCACATTGTCGCCCAACCGCTGATCGTCTCGCCCCTTTTCCACCTTGCCGCCGCAGCGACGCGGACAACGACGATGCTGTCGGGCGGTACTGCGGTCATCGCCCACGCGTTCGATCCGGTCGCCTCGCTCGACCTGATCGCCGACTTTTGCTCCCCGCCTCGCCTGTAAAGGCGGCGGCTCAGCGGCTTTGGAAGGGTCATCATCCCATCGTCGGAATCACGAAACTCTGGTCCACCACCAGCCCGCCCGAAGGCCAGCGCTGCGTCACCGTCTTGGTGCGCGTGTAGAAGCGGATTCCGTCCATGCCATATTGGTTGAGGTCGCCAAAGCCCGAGCGCTTCCAGCCACCGAAGCTGTGATAGGCGACCGGCACCGGGATCGGCACGTTGATGCCGACCATCCCGACCTCGACCGAACTGGCGAAGCGTCGCGCGAAATCGCCGTTGCGCGTGAAGATCGCCACGCCGTTGCCGTACTGGTGCTGCGACGCATAGCCGACCGCTTCCTCGAAGGTCTGCGCGCGCAGGATCTGCAGCACCGGGCCGAAGATCTCCTCCTGATAGCTGCGCATTTCCGGGCGAACGTGATCGAGCAGCGTGGGGGCAAGAAAATAGCCCGCCTCATGCCCTTGCAAGCTGAAGCCACGGCCATCGAGCACCAGTTCGGCGCCTTCGTCGACCGCCATCTGGATATAGCTTTCGACACGCGCCTTGTGCGCCGCGCCGACGACCGGACCGTAATGCGCGTCCACATCGGTCGACACGCCGACCCGCAATTTCGCGATTTCCACGATCAGCTTCTCGCGCAGCGCGACCGCGGTCGCCGCGCCGACCGGGCTGACCACCGGCAGCGCCATGCAGCGCTCGCCCGCCGAACCGTATGCCGCGCCGATGATGTCGGCGACTCCTGGTCGAGATCGGCGTCGGGCATCACGATGCCGTGATTCTTTGCGCCACCCATGCACTGCATCCGCTTGCCGTTCGATGCACCGCGCCCGTAGACATACTGCGCGATATCCGACGATCCCACGAAGCTCACCGCCTTGATGTCGGCATGGTCGAGGATCGCGTCGACCACCGTCTTGTCGCCGTGCACCACGTTGAGGATGCCCGCCGGCAGCCCCGCCTCGAGCGCCAGCTCGGCGAGCCGCACCGGCACCGACGGATCGCGTTCGGACGGCTTGAGGATGAACGCATTGCCCGAGGCGATCGCCGGCGACATCATCCACAGCGGGATCATCGCCGGGAAGTTGAACGGGGTGATCCCCGCGACCACGCCCAAGGGCTGGCGCATCGAATAGACGTCGATACCCGGCCCCGCGCCTTCGGTATACTCGCCTTTCAACAGATGCGGGATGCCGCAGCAGAATTCGACCACCTCGAGCCCGCGCTGGATGTCGCCCTTCGAATCCGCGATCACTTTGCCGTGCTCGGACGACAGCAGGTGCGCGAGTTCGTCCATCTTCGCTTCGATCAGTTCCTTGAAGCGAAACATCACGCGCGCGCGGCGCTGCGGATTGGTCGCGGCCCAGGCCGGCTGGGCTGCGCGAGCTGCCCGCACCGCCCGATCGAGGTCGGATGCGTCGCCAAGCGTGACCTCGGCCTGCACCAGCCCGGTGTTCGGATCGAACACCTCGGCCGAGCGCCCGACGCTCCCGCGCCGCGCGCTGCCGTCTATGAAGTGGGTGATCATGCGCATGAGGGTTCTCGATTCGAAGTGCATCAATGGGAGTGAAGGCGGTCGCGCTCAGGCGCTCGCCCGGGCGAGCGTGCGCGCGACGATCGCAACGAAGTCGGGCCACAACGGGCGCGGCAGCTCGTGGCCCATGCCGGCGTAGAGATGCACTTCGCTCTGCGGCAGCCAGGCAGCGAGATCGAGCGCGCCGGAGACGTGCAGCAAGGCGTCGTCGCGACCGTGGAGGATCGCCACAGGGAGATCGAGCGCCTGCAGTTCGGCGGCCCGACTGGCATGACGCAGCATCGCGGCCAGCTGGCGCGGGACGCCGTCGGGCGCGTAGCAGCGATCGAAACTGCGCGTGGCCAGCGTCGTCGCCCAGGCTTCGTCGAAGGCGAAGCCCGGCGAGCGGCTCTGGCGCTCGCGGTCGACCGCCGCCGCGATCGCCTCGGCGCGGGCGAGACGCGGCTGGACCCGGCCGAGACTGTCCACCTCGGCCGCCCCCGCCAGCGCATAACCTTCGATCGCGGGCGCGGTGTAGAAGAGCGACAGCGACGCGATCCGCGCGGCATGCTCGATCGCCATCACCTGCGCGATCATGCCTCCCATCGACTGGCCGACGACATGCGCGCGGGCGATGCCGAGCGCATCGAGCACGGCGATGCCGTCGCGCGCCATGTCCGAGATCGTATATCCCGCGTCGAGATCCCGCGGTCCGCCCAGCTTCTGCGACAGGCCGACGTCGCGATTGTCGAAGCGGATCACGCGCATGCCCTTCGCGACGAACAGCGCGCAGAATGCGTCGTGCCAGCCGATCAGCTGCGCGGTGAAGCCCTCGATGAACAGCAAAGGCGCGCCGTCCGCGGGGCCCATCGTTTCGAAATAGATTTCGACGCCATCGGCGCTGCAGACCGGCATCAGGGCGCCTGCACCGGCACGGGCTGCCCGCTCGCGAGCGAGCGCGCCGCCGCTTCGGCCAGCCGCAGTGCCGCCACGCCGTCGTCATAGGTGATCGCGGGCGTTGCGCGCCCGGCGAGCAAGTCGGCAAAGTGCGCGATCTCGGCGCGATAGGCGGCGGCGTAGCGGTCGAGGAAAAAGTTCTGGAAGCTGTCGGAGCGCGCGCCGCTTTCGCCCCAGATGCTGACGCTGCTCTCCATCTGGTTGTCGGCCTTGACCATCCCGGCCGAGCCGAACGCCTCGACCCGCTGGTCGTAGCCGAACCCGCTGCGGCGGCTGTTGGCGATGACGCACAATTTGCCCGAGGCGGTGCGCAGCAGCGTGCGCGCGGTATCGACATCGCCCGCTTCGCCGATCGCCGGATCGACCAGGCAGCTGCCCCAGGCGAACACTTCGTTCGGTTCCTCGCCCAGCAGGTGCCGCGCCATGTCGAAATCGTGGATCGCCATGTCCTTGAACAACCCGCCCGAGACGCGGACATAGCTCACCGGCGGCGGCGCCGGATCGTTGCTGGTGATCTGCAGCGATTCGAGCGCGCCGACGCCGCCGTCCGCCAGCCGCGCCTTCACCGCCTGGAAACTGGGGTCGAAGCGCCGGTTGAAGCCGACGAACAGCCGCGCCGACGCGAGTTCCGCTCGCGCCGCCTCGGCGCGGGCGAGATCCATGTCGACCGGCTTCTCGCAGAAGATCGCCTTGCCCGCGCGGTGCGCCGCCAGGCAATGGTCGAGATGCACGTCGGTCGAGCTTGCGACGATCACGCCGTCGACCCGCGGGTCGGCCAGCGCCTGCTCGAGCGTCGCGATCTGCGCGCCATGATCGTCGGCGATCGCCTGCGCGTTCGCCGCGACCGGATCGACGACATGCGTCAAGTCGAGCTCGCGGTGCGCGACGACATTGGCGGCGTGGATGCGCCCGATCCGCCCGGCGCCGAATAGTGCCACATTGTAGGTCACTTGATGTCTCCGATTGGCTGCGGTTGGCGGACGATCCAGTCGTGCGCCGGATCGTTGACGAACACCCAGTCGCGGCGTGGTCCCGCCATCACGTTGAGGTAATACAGGTCATAGCCATGCGCGGCGGCGACCGGGTGATAGCCGCGCGGCACCATCACCACATCGCCATCGCCGACCGCCATGGTCTCGTCGATCGTGCGATCGTCGGTATAGACGCGCTGGAAGGCGAAGCCCTGCGGCGGCGACAGTCGGTGGTAATAAGTTTCCTCGAGCAGCGTCTCGCGCGGGTAATCGTCCACGTCATGCTTGTGCGGCGGATAGCTCGACCAATTGCCGCCGGGGGTGACGACTTCGACGACGAGCAGGCTCTCGGCATCGGCCTTGTCGTCGAGGATATTGCGCACATGGCGGGTGTTGCTCCCCGTCCCGCGCAGCTCCTCGCCGACATCGCCCGGACGGATGACGCGCGGCGCGCCGCAGCCCGAGCCGGGGGCGGTGCAGATCGCAAGCTCTGCATTGGTGTCCGCCGAAACCGCATAGGCGAGCGAGGCCGGGAGATAGACCGAGGTCGGCAATCCCTCGAAGACATTCGCGCGCGCGCCAAGCGCTTCGAAGCGCGCGTCGCCGGCGGTCACGCTCACGCTGCCCGACAGGATGACGAGACACGCCTCGCGACCGTCCTCGGTGGCGCGGTAGCTCTGCCCCGCCGCGAGCCGCACGATGCGAAAACCGACATAGCGCCACGCGGCGCTTTCGGGCGTGACCTCGACGACGACGCCGTCCGCGTCGGGCGCGTGCGGGCGTACCAGCAAGGTCATGCGATCAGTCCCGTCTCGCGCGCCAGCCGCTTGAGCGTGTCGAGCCCGAGCTGGCTGTAGCGGCGCGGATCGGCGATCGCCGGGTCCTGCTCCGCTTCGATCACGATCCAGCCCGAATAGCGCATGTCGGCGAGCGCCTGCAGGAACGGGGCATAGTCGTAATCGCCGTCGCCCGGGGTGGTGAACATGCCGCCGACCACGCCATCGAGAAAACTCGTCCCGCCTGCGAAAAATTCGGTGTGGCGGGCGCGGCGGATGTCCTTGCAATGCACATGGCTGATCCGCTCGGGATGCGACCGGAGGATCGCGACGGGATCGATCCCACCGTACAGCGCGTGGCCGGTGTCGAGCACCAGGCCGACATGATCGCCGGTCACGGCGAAGAAGCGCTGCAGTTCGGCGTCGGTCTCGACCGCGGTGCCGAGATGGTGGTGATAGGCAAAGCGCAGCCCCTGCGCGTTGACGTAGCTCGCGACCGCGTCGAGCCGCGCGCCGAACAGTCGCCACTGATCGTCGTCGAGCTCGGGATGGCGGTCGAGCCGGCTGCCGCGGTCGCCATGCACGGCGTTCGAAGTCTCGGCGAGGATGAACACGCTCGAACCCATCGCCCTAAGCAAGGCGAGATGCGGCGCCATCGCCGCGATCTCGGCGTCGGCATTGTGCACCAGCAGGCTGGAACTGTACCAGCCGCCGATCACATCGAGGCCATACCCCTGCATGATCGGCGCGAGCGCGGCCGGATCGCGCGGGAATTTGTTGCCGAGTTCGACCCCGTCGAAGCCGATCTCCTTCACGTCGGTCAGCAACTGGTCGAGCGTGGTGTCGCCACCGAGTTCGGGCATGTCGTCATTGGCCCAGGCGATCGGGCTCACGCCCCAGCGGATCGTCATGGACGGTCTTCCTTCACTTTGATGTCATACTGCGTGCGCGCCGCCGTCACCGCGGTGCGATCGGAGACTTGCGGGATGGCGACGTCCCACCAGCACCCGCCCGCCGGGGTGACGATCGCCGGGTCGGTGTCGATCACCACGACATAACTCTTCGGGCTCGCCGCGGCGCGGACGAGCGCGGCCTCCAGCTCGGCGATGCCGGTGACCTTCTCCGAGTCCGCGCCGAGACTGCGCGCGTGGAGCGCGAAATCGATCGCGGGGAGCGCGACATGGCGTACGTCCGGGAGCATGTTGTTGAACGGCCGCCCGCCGCTCGCCTGCTGCAGGCGGTTGATGCAGGCGAAACCGCGATTGTCGAGCAACACGACGGTGATCTTGACACCGAGCATCACCGAAGTCGCAAGCTCGGAATTGAGCATCAGATAGCTGCCGTCGCCGACCATCACGATCACATCGCGGTCGGGCAGCGCCATCTTGACCCCGAGCCCGCCGGCAATCTCATACCCCATGCAGGAGAAGCCGTATTCGACATGATAGCCGCCGGGCTTGTGCGTCCGCCACAATTTGTGGAGTTCGCCCGGCAATCCGCCCGCCGCGCAGACGACGACCGCGTCGGCCGACGCCTGCCGCCACACCGCACCGATGACCTGCGCGTCCGAGGGCAACCCCTCGCCAGCCCTTGTGGCGGCGTCGAAGCTGTCATTCCAGCCGTCGACCAGGCGCGCGAGCGTCGCGCGCCAGTCGTCGGCGACGCGCCAGCCCGCGAGCGTGTCGATAAGCGCTTCCAGCACGACGCCGGCGTCGCTCACCACCGGGACCGCCGCATGCTTGGCCGCGTCGCCCGGCGCCACATTGACCTGGAACAGCCGTCCGCCGAACAGAGTGCGCGAGCCGGTGGTGAAATCCTGCAGCCGCGTGCCGATGCCGATCACCAGATCCGCGTCTTGCGCAGCGGCGTTGGCGGCGCTGGTGCCGGTCACGCCGATCGCGCCGAGCGCCTGCGGATGATCCCAGGCGAGCGCGCCCTTGCCCGCCTGCGTCTCGGCGACCGGGATGCCGGTCGCCGCGGCAAAGGCGGCGAGCGCCCCTTCCGCGCGCGCATACAGCACACCACCGCCCGCCACGATCAGCGGCCGCTTGGCGGCGCGGATCGCCTCGACCAGTTCGGCCAGCTCGCGGGCGTCCGGCCCCGGGCGCCGCACCCGCCAGACGCGCGGCGCAAAGAAGCTTTCGGGATAGTCGAACGCCTCGGCCTGTACGTCCTGGCACAAAGCCAGCGTCACCGGACCGCACAGCGCCGGATCGGTCAGCACCGCCATCGCGCGCGGGCAGGCATCGAGCAGTTGCTCGGGCCGGGTGATGCGGTCGAAATAGCGGCTGACCGGGCGAAAACAGTCGTTGGCGCTGACCGTCGCGTCGGCGAAATCCTCGATCTGCTGCAGCACCGGATCGGGCCGGCGGCCGGCATAGACATCGCCCGGCAGGAACAGCACCGGCAGGCGGTTGACGTGCGCCAGCGCGGCGGCGGTGACCATGTTGGTCGCCCCCGGCCCGATCGACGAGGTGCACGCCATTGCCCGCCCACGACGCGAGGCCTTGGCGAACGCGATCGCGGCATGCGCCATGCCCTGCTCGTTATGTGCGCGCCAGGTCGGCAGCACGTCTTCCGCGGCCGCCAGCGCCTCGCCCAGCCCGGCCACATTGCCATGCCCGAAGATCGCCCATACCCCGGCGAAATAGGGCACGATCGCGTCATCGATCTCGACCTGCTGCGCCGCCATCCAGCGCACCAGCGCCTGCGCCATGGTGAGGCGGACGCGCGTCATGCCGCGACCTTCGCGCCGCGCACCGCCCGCCAGCCATCGACCAGTTCCTGGAAATTGGCGGCCAGCAGGTCGATCGCCTCCGCATCGCCGATCTCGCCGCGCAGCCAGCGTTCGGCCGGCTCCTGCCAGATCGTGCGCCCGACCGCGAAGCCCTTGACCAGCGGAATGTCGGCGGTCGCCGCGAAGCTCGCCAGCAGTTCCTGGCGCGGCGCCGCAAGGCCGAGCAGCACGATGCCGCGACACAGCGGGTCGCGCGCGCGGATCACGCGCTCGATCGTCTGCCAGGTCGCCGCGTCGGCGGCGGGCTCGAGCTTCCACCAATCGGGGTATACGCCGAGGTCATAGAAATGGTCGATCAAGTCGGCGATCGTCCGCGGGCCGATCGGACCATGTTTGGACGCGATGATCTCGAGCAGCAGCTCGTGCCGCGTGGCGCGCGCAGCGGTCGCGAGCCGGACGATCTGCCGGTCCTGCCGCGCGCGCAGCTCGGCGTCATCGTCGGGATGATAGAAGACGAGGCATTTGACGACATGGTTGGTCGGCCAGCTGGCGAGCGTCGTCCCGATATCGGCGCCACCCTCGAAAGCGATCGGGCGCGATCCCGGCACTTCGATCGGCCGTCCGATCCAATAGCCTGTATCGGCCGCCGCCTCGAGCGCGCGCATCCCGAAGCGCCCGTCGGCGAGCAGCCCGAAGCCCATGTCGCCGCCGGACACGCGGTCGATCGCTTGCAGCGTCAGGCTCTTGAAGTGCGGAACACGGTCGACATTGTCGGTCCCCAGCGCCTCGACCAGTTCGTCGAACTGGCTGCGATGGTCGATCGCGAGCACGGTCAGCTCGGCATAGGACGGGTCGCGATGCTCGGCCCAATGCATCTGTTCGAGTTCCGCGCTCTCGCGCAGCCGATGCGGCCAGTCGCTGCGCGAGAGGAACAGCTGGAGTTCTCCCCAGCTCGGTTCGGCCGGCGCGCAACCATGACGCGAGACGACGATCGCGCCGCAGGCATTGGCGAACGTGCAGCACGTCTCGAGCGGTTCGTCGCGCAGCCAGCCGCGCAGCAAGCCCGCCATGAAGGCGTCGCCCGCGCCCAGCACGTTGAACACGTCGATCGGGAAACCGCGGCCGACCACGCCTTCGTCGAGCGTATCGGGCACCGCGCCGGGAAAGGCCGAGCACCCGAGTGGACCGCGCTTGCACACCAGCAGCGCGTCGCTGACCCGGCGGATACCGCGCAACGCCGCGATCGTGTCGGTGCTGCCGCCAAGGATGTGCATTTCCTCCTCGGTGCCGACGATCAGGTCGCACAGCGGCAACACGCGCTGGAGCTCCTGCGTCACCGCGGCACTTTCGACGAAGCGGTCCTCGCCATTTTCCTTGGCGGCGAGCCCCCACAATACGGGCCGGTAATCGACATCGAACACCACTTTTCCGCCCTGCGCCTTCATCAGCGTGGCCGCCTTCATACTGGCCGCGAAAACGCCCGGACGCGAGAGGTGCGTGCCGTTGATCAGCAAAGCGCCGGCGCGTGCGAAGCATGCCAGATCGACATCGTCCGCGCACAGCGCCATGTCGGCGCAATTCTCGCGATAGAAGATCAGCGGGAAGGTGTCGGGATCGCGGATCCCCAGCAGCACCAGCGCGGTGAGCCGCTCGGCGTCGGTCAGCACGCCGGCGGTGTCGACGCCTTCGCGCGCGAGCTGTTCGCGGATGAAGCGCCCCATATGGTCCGCCCCGACGCGCGTCAGCACCGCCGCGCGCAGGCCCAGCCGCGCCGCGCCGATCGCGGTGTTGGTCGGGCTCCCGCCGACATATTTGGCGAACGACGCCATATCCTCGAGCCGGCCGCCGATCTGCTCGCCGTACAGATCGACGCTGGAGCGCCCGACCGCGATCAGGTCGAGTTGCCCGGCCTCCTGGATGGTATCGGTCACGCGGTCCCTCCGTTGCGGCGACATCAGAAGGCGGCGGACGCGCTGATGCCGATCGTCCGGATCGAATTGTACCCCCAGGTCTGCACCGTACTGTTCACGCCGAGCAGGGCGGAGTCGACGCTGTCCGAGCCGATGAAGATCGGATAGCGCTTGTCGGTGCAATTCTTGCAGAACACCGCGAGCTTGAAGCGCCCGTCGATCGTCGTGCCGATCGATCCGTCGAACGTGTCGATCGCGCCGAGGAAGGTCTGCGGGTTGGCGTTGCTCGAGAAGTTGACCGAGGAGCGATGATACCAGCTGCCCGAGAGCGCGAGCGTCGCGCCCTTGACCATCGGCCGTTCGTACACGGCGCCGAGCGTCGAGGTGAACTTGGCCGAGCTCGGCGTGCGGTTGCCGGCCGAATTGGTGAAGCCCGCGGGACAGGTCTGGCCGGGATAGCAATGGTCGTTCGGGTAGCGCGTGAACGTGCTGTCGAGCAACGTCGCGGCGGCGCTCAGCGTCAGCGCCTTGACCGGCCGCGCCTCGATGAACGCCTCGATGCCCTGCGTCTTCACCTTGGCCGCGTTGGCGGTGTAATAGGAGTTGCTGGTGACGTCGAAGCCCTGCACCTGGAAATCGTTGAACAGTTCGCGGAACGCCGCGACATTGACGCGCAGCCGGTGGTCGAAGAAGGTCGTCTTCGCGCCGAGCTCGAGCGCATGAACCGTCTCCGGGCCGATCGCCAGCTTCTGCCCGGCGACCGCGGCGGTGTCGTTGAACGCCGGCCCCTTATAGCCGCGCGAGAAGCTGGCATAGACCATGCCGACATCGCCCAGCGTATATTGGCCGCCGACCTTCCAGCTGAAGTCGGTATTCTTGACGCGCTCGCTCGCCGCATAATGGTTCGCGCCGAGCGGGATCGGATAAAAGAGCTGGTTCTGCAGCAATTGCGTCGAATTGTCGTCGTGCGTTACGCGCCCGCCGAGGATCAGCGTCACACGCTCCACCGGGTGGATGTTGAACTGGCCGAAGCCGGCGATGCTCTGCGCCTTGACGCGCGAGGCGATGTCCGAGCCGATCAGCGGCGCGGTGTTCGAGTTGAACGGACCGAGCGCGCCATAAGCGGCGGCACCGACCGCATCGGCTTCGGTCAAATGCGAGTTGAAGAAATAGGCGCCGATCTGGCCATCGACCAGCGGTCCCGCATCGATCGCGACGCGGAATTCGTTGGAGAACTGGCGGTACGTGCCGACGCGGCGGTTGAGATCGACGCCGTCGAGGCTGGTGAAATCGAGATCGCCCGTCACGAAAACATGGTACGCCCGCCAGGCGAAGATGTTGCTGATCGTGATCGCGTCCGACGCCTTGTAGCTGATCGTCGCCGACGCGCCGCCGGTGTCGACGTTGAGCCCGCCGGTCGGCGCACTATAGCCGAGCTGAAGATTGTTCGGACCCGGCGTGATCCCGTCCGCGGCAGCGCCGAGCGCGGTCAGGCTGCCGGGCGCGAGATGGCGCAACGTGCGGTCGTAAATCCCGCCGATGCCGCGATTCTGCGCGAAGTCGCCGATCAGGTAGATCGACAGCCGGTCGGTCGGCTCGAACAGCAATTTGCCCTTGAGGCCGAAGCGGCGCTGGTAGTTGCCGAAATCTGCGCCGGCCGAGCGGTTGACGACGGCCGCGATCGGGTCCTGGTTCGAATAGAAGCCGTTGAGGCGGAACGCCGCGTTCGACGCCAGCGGCAGGTTGATCGTCCCGCGCACAATCTCGCCCCAGCCGCCGCCGGGCGTAGTGTCGCGATAGTCGGTCTCGCCATAGATATGGCCCGACACGCCGTTGAAGTCGGGCCGCTTGGTAACGACGCTGAGCAGCCCGGCCGAGGCATTGCGCCCGAACAGCAGGCCCTGCGGCCCGAGCAGCACTTCGACGCGGTCGACATCCTCGAAGCCGAAATAGTTCATGAACAGCGGCACACCGAGCGACACGTCGTCGACCGCGACGCCGACGCTCGAATCGACGTTCGGGCTGAAATTGAGGCTGCCGACGCCACGCAGCGAGAAGGAATTGTCGGTGCCGACGCCGAGGCTCGGCACCGCGCTCTGCAACTGAACCAGGTCGCTCAGCTTGCGCGTCTCGAGTTCCTGGCCGGTCACCGGCTGGACGCTGACGGGCACACGCTGGAGCGACTGGGCGATGCGCTGCGCGGTGACGATGATGTCGGTCACGCCGGTCGTGTCGTCCACGGCTTGCGGCGCTGCGGTCGCGGGCGCCTGTTGGGCGAACGCCGGGCTGGCGGCGGCGATGAGCGTCAGCGCGCTGGCGCAGGTCAAAAGCGAAGTTCGCATAGATCCTCTCCTGTGAGTGTCCCGAGCGCTTTCGCCCTGAGCCATGATTCGTCTTTAGAACATTATTTGCATCATTTACATTTATAGAATGATAGTTGCAATAGCCGTAAAATGCCGGTAGCAGTTTTTCATCCCCGACGCCGGTCGCTCGAGCCGGACGCGGGGCATGGAGAGCCGCAAATGTCCACGCTAGCAATTCCGGTAGTGCCGCAGGCCGCCCGCCCCTCGCGGCTGCTGCCGATCCTGCTGTTCGCGGCCTTTGCCTCGCTTATCGCGCTGTTCCAGGGGATTCAGAACATCCTCATCCCCGCGGTCGTCCAGCAACTCGCGCCAGGGAGCAAGGTCTCGACGCTGGCGATCCTGTCGACGCTCTCGGCGGTCACCACCGTCGCCGCCTTGCTCGCAGGCGGGGCCCTGTCCGACCGCACGCGCAGCCGGTTCGGCAAGCGCACGCCGTGGCTGGTCCTCTCCTCGATCGTGACGATCGTCCTGATGCTGTTGCTCGGTGCGGCATCCTCGGTGGTGCAGCTGATGGTGGTCATGCCGCTGATGTGGTTCAGCGCGAACTTCTACCAGACCGTCGTCGTCGCAATCATGCCCGACCGCATCCCCGACGAGCAGCGTGGCTTCGCCTCGGCCGCGATCGCGCTCGGCGTGCCGGTCGGCATCTTCGTCGGCGTCAATGTCGCCGCGTTCGCACCCACCACCTTCATCGGCTATGCGATCCTCGCCGTCCCGCACGCGCTCGCGACGCTCGCGCTGGTCGTGTTCGGCCGCGAGCCCTCCTCGCTCCACGATGCCGCGCGTGAGGCGGGGGCGTCGCCGATCGTGCGCACCGGCTTCTTCAGCGCCTTCGCCAGCGCCGATTTCACGCTCACCTTCATCTCGCGCTTCGTGTTGTTCCTGTCCTACTTCACCGTCAGCGGCTACACCTTCTATGTGCTGCAGGATTATGTCGGCGTCGCCAATCTGCCCGGCGGCAACGTGGCGGGATCGATCAGCATCATCCTCAGCATCGTCACCGTCGCCTGGCTGGTGGTCGCACCGCTGACCGGCATCCTCTCCGACCGGATCGGGCACACGCCGACGATCGTCGGCTATACCTCGGTCGCGATCGGCGCGGTGCTGGCGATCCCTGCCCTCTCGCACACTTGGATCGCGATGATCCTCTACGCGATCGGGCTCGGCCTGACCTTCGGCATCTATTTCGCGGTCGACCTCAAGCTCGCCTCGCTCGTGCTGCCGTCGGCCGAAGCCGCCGGGCGTGACATCGGGCTGATGGGAGTCGCCGCCTCCGGCCCGACCGTGCTCGCGCCGGCGATCGCCGCAGCGATCATCCAGTATGGCAGCTTCCCCGGTCTGTTCGCCGCGGGCGCAGTGCTCGCGCTGCTCGGCGGGATCGCGGCGTTCCGCGTGAAACTTGGCCGGGCCTGAGCGTCAGGCGGCTTCCTCCTCCGTCGCCAGCGTGGCGAAGGCAATCGCCAATGCCTGGACGAGGCACATCGACGCAGACAGCGAGCGGAAGCCGCGGATCTCGGTCTCGCGCACCTGCAGCACCACCCGCGCCTGCTGCGCGATCGGGCTGACCACGCTTTCGCTGATCGCGATGATCGGAACGCGCTTGGCCGCGGCCTCCTCGACGGTCAGCGTCGTCTCGGGGCTGTAGGGCGAGAAGCTGATCGCGACGAGCAGGTCGGTGCTGGCCATGCCGCGCGCCTGCTGGCCCTGCAGGCCCGCAATCCCGTCGACCAGGATGGTGCGCTTGCCCGCCTGCGCCAGCAGATAGGTGAAATACACCGCGACCGGAAACGACCGGCGAAAGCCGACCACATATACCGTCGCGGCCTGCTCCAGCAATTCGGTCGCCTGCGCCAGCGCTTGCGCGCTGATCGCATGATGCAGGTTCTGCAGCGCGAGGATATTGCCCTCGGCGAATTCGGACAGCAATTGCCGCGGGCTGTCGACACCGTCCTGCACGGCATGGCCGAACTGGCGCACCCGTTCGGCGTAACCGAGCGCTTCATTGTCGCGCAGCAGATCGTCGCGCAGCATCTTCTGCATCTGGCTCGCCCCGGTGAAGCCGAACGCCTGTGCGAAGCGCACGATCGTCGAGGGCTGGACGTTGCAACGCTGGGCGATGACAGCGAGCGTTTCGAACGCGAAATCGTTCGGCTCGTTCAAGACATGCCCCGCCACCCGCCGCAGCCGATCGCTGAGTTCGGAAAAGCGCATTTCTATCGATTTGCGAAAGCTCGCGGAATCGGCGGGGGCAGCAAGAGTCATGGCAATCGGCTCCGGAACGTCGATCGCCAACTCTATTCCATGCTCACCAATTTTGTCACGTATTTTCTATATCGTGGAATACTCAGAAACTGATTCCGCCCCCAACCAGCAGCACCTGCCCGCTGATATAATCGCTTTCCGGCTGGCATAGCAGGTAGACGCTGCCCGCCGCTTCCTCGGGCGTGCCGGCGCGGCCGAGCGGGATCATCGTCTTGAACGTGTCGAGCGCCTGCGCCGGCACGCCCGCCTGGATCGTCTTGCCCTCGATTTCGATCCGCGTCTCGGGATCGTCACTGGCCTTGGTCAGCCGGGTTTCGATGAAGCCGAACGCGACGCAATTGACGCACACCTTGAACCGTCCCCATTCCTTGGACAGCGTCTTGGTCATGCCGACCAGCGCCGCCTTGGCGGACGAATAGTTCACCTGCCCCGGATTGCCGTTGGTACCCGCCATCGAAGAGATGTTGACGACCTTGCGGATCACTTCGCGCCCTTCGGCGGCTTCCTTCTTGGCCATCATGCGGATCGGTTCGGCCGCGGCGCGCAGGATGCGGAACGGCGCGGTGACATGGACGTCGATCATCGCCTGGAACTGCTCGTCGGTCTGCTTCTGGATCACGCCGTCGCGGGTGTAGCCGGCATTGTTGACGATGATGTCGAGCCCGCCGAAGCTGTCGAGCGCGGTCTTGACGAAGCGCTCGCCGAAATCCTCCGCGGTGACGTTGCCGATGCAGGCGACCGCCGTGCCGCCCGCCGCTTCGATCGCCGCGACGGTCTCGTTTGCGGGACCTGTGTCGAGATCGTTGACGACCACCGACGCCCCCTCCGACGCCAGCTTGAGCGCGATCGCGCGGCCGATGCCGCGCCCCGAGCCCGAGACGATCGCGACCTTGCCTGCCAGATTACCCATGTCGTGTTCCTTCAATCGAGCGCGACGACGGCTTCGCCGTCGAGCGTCTGCACAGAGTGTTCAGTCCAGGCGCCGATCCTGATGCGCGCGCGGCGCTCGCCCTCGGCTTCGAACAGCTCGGTCACCGTGCCGCGGCAGTGGACCACCGCGCCGAGCGGCGTGATCGCGGTGAAGCGCGCATTCCAGTTGCGGATCCGCTCCTGCGGCACCCAGCTTTTCACCGCCTGGCCGAGATAGGCCATCGACAGCATGCCGTGCGCGAACACGTCGTCCATCCCGAACGCCCTGGCGACGTCGCTGTCGATGTGGAACGGCACATGATCGTGGCTGGCGCCCGCGAACAAGGCGAGCGTGCCGCGCGTGATCGGCCCGCGGACGAGTTCGGGGAGATGCTCGCCCTCAACCATGTCGCACCACCGTGACCATGCGCATTTCGGCGCATGTTTCGCCGGCATCGTTCACCGCCGCCGTGTCTTGCACGATGAATTCGAGTGCGCCGTTTTTCTTGGCGTAGAGGTCGCTGGTCGTGGTCGTCAGCGTCAGCCGGTCGCCGGCATATATCGGACGATGGTAGGTGAAGCTCTGCTCGCCGTGCAGCACCTTGGCCAATTCGACCCCGATCCCGTTCTCCGCGTCGAACACGTCGCCGCGCCTGGCCGGGGCCGACAGCGCCAGCGAGAAGAGATAGGTCGGCGGCGCGGGCAGCGACGGGTGCCCCGCGGCGCGCGCGGCGTTCTCGTCGAAATAGATCGGGTCGGTCTCGCCCGTCGCCTTGGCGAAGAATTTGAGGAAGCCTGTTTCCACCGCGACCTCGCGCGGCTCGGACACCACGCCGACATGGCGCTCGCGATCGATCGCCATCACGCGGCCTTGCCGTAGAGCGTGACGACGCAGGCGCCGCCGAGCCCGACGTTGTGCTGCAGCGCGAAGCGGATGTTCTCGACCTGGCGCTGGTCGGCGGTGCCGCGCAGCTGCTGGGTCAGTTCATAGCATTGCGCCAGCCCGGTCGCGCCGAGCGGATGGCCCTTGGACAGCAGGCCGCCCGACGGGTTGGTGACGTGCCGCCCGCCATACGTGTTGTCACCGTCGCGGATATAACGCTCGGCAGTGCCTTCGGGGGTGAGCCCGAGCGCCTCGTACGAGATCAGCTCGTTGGGCGTGAAGCAATCGTGCAGTTCGACCGCCTGGATATCGTCGGGGCCGAGGCCGGCCGCCTCGTAAACTTGGCGCGCGGCTTCCTTCGCCATGTCGTAGCCGACGACGCTCATCATCCCCCGCCCCTCCGGCCCGCCCTCGAAAGTGCCGGGCACATCCGTGGTCAGCGCCTGCGCGACGATTTCGACTGAGGCGTCGAGATTGTGTTTCGCGGCAAAGGCCGGCGACACCAGCACCGCGGCGGCCGCACCGCAGGTCGGCGGGCAGGCCTGGAAGCGCGTGACCGGGCCGTAGAGATGCTTCGACGCCATCACTTCCTCGAGCGTGATCGGAGCTCGGAACAGCGCCAGCGGGTTGTTTGCCGCGTGCCGCCGCGCCTTGACGCTGATCAGCCCGAACGCCTCGTCGCTGGTGCCGTAGCGCGCCTGATGATCGAGCCCGGCGCCGCCGAATTGCTGCGCGGCAAAGGGGGAGTGATCGTCCTTCTCCTGCAACTGGTCCTGGCGCAGCAGGGCCAGATCGAGCGTCCGCTTGCGATCGCCGAACACCATGCCGAGCGCGCCGGGCAGCATCTGCTCGAACCCGAGCGCCAGCACGCACTCCGCCGCACCGGTGGCGATCATCTGCCGCGCGAGGTACAGCGCCGTCGATCCGGTCGAGCAATTGTTGTTGACGTTGACGATCGGGATGCCGGTCACGCCTACGCGGTAAAGCGCCGATTGCCCCGCGGTGGAATCGGCATAGACATAGCCGACATAGGCCTGCTGGATCTGGTCATAGGTCACGCCGGCATCGGCGAGCGCCTGCCGCACCGCCTTTTCGGCCATCACGTCCCAGTCCTCGGACTGGCCGGGCTTGGTGAAGGGAATCATGCCGACGCCGGCAACGCAAACCTTGGTCATATCGATATCTCCAGTGTCAGGCCCAGGCTCACAGCGCGCGGGCGATGATCAGCTTCATGATTTCGTTGGCGCCGCCATAGACGCGGCTCACGCGCGCATCGGCGAACAGCCGCGCGATCGGATATTCGGTCATGTAGCCATAGCCGCCGAACAACTGCTGGCAGGCGTCGATCAGCTTGAACTGCGTCTCGGTGGTCCACAATTTGACCTTGGCGGCGGTGACCGCGTCGAGCTCGCCTGCCAGCAGCCGCGTCATCATCGTGTCGATCATCGCGCGCGCGACGGTCGCCTGCGTCGCACAGTCGGCCAGTACGAACTGCGTATTCTGGAAATCGATCAGCGCCTTGCCGAACGCGCTGCGCTCGCGGACATAGGTGGTGGTGAGCGCGACGGCGCGCTCCATGTTGACCACCGCATCGAGCCCAATGATCATCCGCTCCCAGGCAAGCTGGTTCATCAGTTGCGGAAAGCCCTGGCCGGGCGCGCCGAGCACATTGTCGGCGGGGACGAATACGTCGTCGAAGAACAATTCCGACGTGTCCTGCGCATGCATGCCGAGCTTGTCGAGGTTGCGTCCGCGGCGGAAACCCTCCGCGCCTTCGGTCTCGACCACCAGCAGCGAAATGCCCTTCGCGCCGGCATCGCCGGTGCGCGCGACGACGACGATCAGATCGGCATTCTGGCCGTTGGAGATGAACGTCTTCTGCCCGCTGACGAGCCAGCCGCCCTGCGCGGCCACGGCGCGGGTGCGGATGTTCTGCAGGTCGGACCCGGCGCCGGGCTCGGTCATCGCGATCGCGCCGATCCGCGTGCCGCGCGCCATCGCCGGCAGCCAGCGCTGCTTCTGCTCCTCGGTCCCGTAGGCCAGGATATAATGCGCGACGATCCCCGAGCTGATCGTGTTGCCCACGCCGAACCCGCCGCCGAGCCCGGCGCGCGCGATCTCCTGGATGATCACCGCCTCATGCGCGCGCGTGCCCCCGCCGCCGCCATACTCGACCGGCACGCTGGCGCAGAGAATACCGGCCTCGCCCGCCTTGGCCCAGGCGGCGCGGTCGACCATTCCCTCGCGGTCCCAGCGCTCGGCGTGCGGCACCATCTCGCGGTCGAGGAAGCGCGCGACCTGGTCGCCGAGCATCTCCAGTTCGTCGTCGATCCACGGGGAGCGAAAGCTCTGCTCAAGCGACATTGCGGGTGCGTCCTTGCCAATAGGGGGCGCGGAGCTCGACCTTGAGCACCTTGCCGGCCGCCGAGAGCGGCAGCGCTGTACGGAATTCGAGGCTGCGCGGGCATTTGTAGCGCGCGATCAGCGTCTGGCAGTGCGCGACGATCGCGTCGGCGCTCGACTCGTCGCCGGGGCGGCGCACGATCACGGCGTGGACGCGTTCGCCCCAATGCGTGTCGGGCACACCGATCACCGCGACCTGCGCGACCCCGGGATGCAGGCTGATCGCGCTCTCGACCTCGGCCGAATAGATGTTCTCGCCGCCCGAGACGATCATGTCCTTGAGCCGGTCGACCACGTACAGCACGCCCGCCTCGTCGATCCGCCCGCCGTCGCCGGTGTACATCCAGCCGTCGCGCACCACCGCGGCGGTCTGTTCGGGCTGGTTCCAATAGCCGAGCATCACGCCCGCGCCGCGCACGGCGATCTCGCCGACCTCGCCGGCCGGGAGGTGCGCGCCATCCGGACCGACGATCGCCACTTCGGCGGTTGCGAGCGCAAGCCCCGCGCCGCGATGCCTGCCGGCCTCGCGATGCGCGCCGCGATGAAAATCAGGCGGCAATATGGTCGCGGTGCACGACACTTCGGTCATGCCATACGCCTGGTAGAAATCCACGTGTGGGGCGGCGGCAATCATCCGGTCGATCACCGCCTCGGGCATCGGCGATGCGCCGTACATGATGGTGTTGAGCGCGGAGAGCTTCGCCGCCGTGAAACCGGGATGATCGACCAGCAGCTGGATCATCGTCGGAACGAGCAGCGCGTCGGTCGCGCCCGCATCGGCGATCAGATCGAGCGTCCTGGCCGGATCGAACGTCGCGGCGATGACGGCCGCGCCGCCTGCCAGCATCGTCATGGTGAGCGCCGCGCCCGCCGCCATGTGGAACAGCGGCGCGACGATCAGCATGCGCGCGCCATCGGGGCAGATGCCGAGCGCGCGCATCGCGCGACAATTGCCGATCAGCCCGGCATGGCTGATCATCACGCCCTTGGGGCGGCCGGTCGTGCCGCCGGTATAATAGATCGCCAGCAGGTCGTCGCCGGTGCGCGGGGTCGCCGGCGCCGGTGCGGATGCGAGCAGCGTCGCGAGCGGAACCCAGCCCGGCCGCCCCTCGCCCAGCGCGACGATGACGACGCGATCCGACCATTCCGCCAGCATCACCGCATTGGCCTCGGCGAAATCGTCGCTGACGAACAGCACGCGCGGCGTGCAATCCGCAAGGGCGAAGCTGTTTTCCGCCGGGCTCCAGCGGAAATTGAGCGGGGCGAGTACCCCGCCCGCCCAGGGCACTGCGAGATAGAGCGCCTGGAAATCCATGCTGTTGGCCGACAGGATCGCGACCCGGTCCGCCGCGACAACGCCGAGCGCGGCAAGCCCACCGGCGATCCGCGCCGCGCGATCGAGCAGGCCGCCCCAACTCGTCTCGCGCCCGTCGAAGATCGCGGCGGGCGCGTCGAGACGCTGCTGCGCCGCGGCCCTGATTGCGCCGACATAGTCCGTCACGGCCGTCACCATCCCACTCCAGTCCGCGCGTTTCTCGAGGAAAAGGCGCGGGCACGTCCTTGCCCGGCCGGTCGATTCATCGACTCGGCAACTCGCTAGTATCTATGCTACTCGTGAGTAGCAAGCTAGAAATTCTGGACCCGTGGGCGCAGGCCTGCGCCAAGCTGGTTGACGTACACTTCCGCAACCGAAGCGGCATCAAGCCCAGCCCCCGGACGATACCAGTGGCTGATACCGTTGACCGCGCCGGCGATCATGAAGGCGGTGAGCTTGACGTCGCAATCGGCAACCGATCCATCCGCAATGCCCAATTCCAGAAAATGCCGAATGCGCGTGTCGATGGCGGCCTTGCCCGTGCGGATGCGCGCATCGGTCGCGTCGCTCAGACCCGCGTGGCGCAACTGGATCAGGCAGGTCCCGAAGTCGGTCGCAGCGACTTCGGCATAGTTTTTCAGGAAGACGCGCAACTGGTCGTAAGCCGATGCATACGGATCGATCGGCAAATCCATCAGCATCTGCTCGAGCGCGCGGTCCATCACTGCGGCGATCAGATCCTCCTTGTTCTTCGCATAATAATAGAGCGTCGGCTTGGTGATGCCGAGTCGCTCGGCAATGTCGTCCAGCGAGGTGCGATAATAGCCTTTTTCGCTGAACGCCTGCGCTGCCGCATGCAGCACCGCTTCGCGCTTTTCGGCACGCTCGCTCTCGCGGTCGCGTACCGTCGCCCAAGGCGACTTGGCTGGTTTTGCAACGACCTGGAGTGCCATGTAGGCGCCTTTTCGATAGTCCGACTGGAACGATGCGTTCGCGCAAACGGTACATGGAATTTTCGTTCTTGCGGACGTTTAATACTAAGTGGTAACGCGTCAACCCAGCGGTAGCCTCCTCCTTCTGCCTTGGCAAGGAGAGGAGGCGCATGGATGGAGAGTGTAGGATGACCGACGCCAGGCTTGCCGGTGTGGATGCGTTTTACCAGACCAAGGTCGATGACGGCCGCATCGCGGGGATCGCCTATGCCGTCGCCGGCAGCGATGGCGTGATCCATCAAAGCGCGATCGGCTATGCCGATCTCGAGGCCGGCACGCCGCTCGCGCTCGATACGGTGTTCCGCCTCTATTCGATGACCAAGCCGCTCACCGCGGTCGCGCTCATGCTGCTGTACGAGGACGACCGTTTCTCACTGGACGAGCCGATTGCGAACTATCTCCCCGAATTCGCCGAGCTGCGCGTCCTCCGCTCCGCCACGGCGGCGCCCGACGACACCGTCCCCGCAGCGCACCCCATCTCGATCCGCGACGTGCTGCGCCACACCGCAGGTCTCGGGCTCGGGCTCGGCATGGGCGGCGCCGGCGAACAGTTGCTGGCGCGCGAAGTGATGTACCAGCCCGACGAGACTCTCGCCGACCAGATGCGAAAGGTGGCACGCACGCCGCTGTGCTGGCAGCCGGGCTCGGTCTGGCAATACAGCCTCGCGCCCGATCTGCAGGCACGGCTGGTCGAGATTTTGAGCGGACAGCCGTTCGACGCCTTCCTGCAGCAACGCGTCCTCGATCCGCTCGGCATGGCCGATACCAGCTTCGCGCCGCGCCCCGACATGGTCGATCGCCTGACCAAACTCTACCGAGTGAAGGACGACGCGCTGGCCAGCTGGTCGCCCGAGGACCCGCCGGCTTTGCCCTTCGATCTCGCCTGGCCCGCGGCCCTGGTCGATCTAAACGACACGTCGCTGCATTATATCCGCGGCGCGTTCGGCCTGTATTCGACGCTCGGCGACTATCTCCGTTTCGCGCGCATGTTGCTGAACGGCGGCACGTTCGAGGGACAGCGGATCCTCGCGCCGGAAACGCTCGCGCTGATGACCACCGACCAGCTCGGCGATATCCCGATGCTGTGGGACGTGCAGGGTCTCGGCTTCGGGCTCGGCTTTGCGCTGATCAGGGATCCCGCGAAGACGCTGTCGGGCGGCACCGCCGGCACCTTCTACTGGGACGGTGCGGCCGGCACGGTGTTCTGGGTCGATCCCGAGCGCGATCTCGCGGTCGTCGCGATGGTCCAGCATCTGCTGGTGCCCGGAGTCGATCCGCACGCGCTCGACGCCGAGCTGCACCACCAGCTCTATCCCGCCCTCTTCGGTTAGGAACCGTCCATGCCGTATACCGACACCGCCTCGCCGATCTATTATGAAACCAGCGGCCCCGCGAGCGGCACCCCGCTCGTCCTGATCGAGGGCCTCGGCGCGCAGCTGATCGGCTGGCGCGACGACTTTGTCGATCGGCTGGTCGCGCAGGGTCTTTTCGTCATCCGGCTCGACAATCGCGATGTCGGCCTGTCGGCGAAGTTCGGCGCAGCCGAAGGGGCGCCGCCGCCCTACGCGCTCGGCGACATGGCAGATGATGTGTGCGCGGTGCTCGATACGCTAGGACTCGCATCGGCGCATATCGTCGGGCAGTCGATGGGCGGCGCGATCGCGCAGCTGCTCGCGATCCACCATCCGGCGCGCGTTCGCTCCATGGTGCTGTTCTACACCGTGCCGAGCTTCACGCCGGCCTATCTCACCGACGAAGTCCTGCAGCGCCTCGTGGCCGCGCCACCGATGGCAGACGATATCGGCCGCGCGGACTTCATCGAAGCCTTTGTCGAAAGTCAGCGCTTCTGTGGTTCCAGCGGCTTTGCGTTCGACGAGGCCTGGGTGCGAACCCTGGGCGCGCGCAGCTACGACCGCTGCGATCGCGTCGACGGCGCCGGCCGGCAGACCGCCGCGATGCTCGGCGCGGCCGACCGCGGCCCGCACCTGGCGCGCCTCGATTTGCCGGTCGCGCTGATCCACGGCCGCGGCGACCGCCTCCTCAAATATCAGGCGAGCATCGACATGGCGGCGCTCATCCCCGACGCCGAACTGCACCTCTACCCGGGAATGGGACACCAGATCGTCGAAGATTTGTGGGACGATTTCATCGCAATCATCCTGCGCACGATTGGGAGACGGCACGGACCATCGTCGGCGTCCGATTAATCTATCCGACAGGCCAGAGTCGAAGTGACCATGCGCCGCCCGGCAGGTCCGCTTTCGTGTTCGCGCCGATCGTACGGATGTCCGCGCGCGAAATCGACTGTTCCACCATACAGTAGCAGTCTCACGCACCGGGCGCTGCAGCCCCTTTTTCGGCAGACGCTTGGTGGCAAGTCTAGAAAGCGTCAAAGATTGCCTGGCGCGTCGCCGGCCAGTCCTGCAGGCCCCATCGCTCCGGCCGCTCAATACCCACGATCTGATCGCGTGTCGTGTCGACACGGCACCAGGCAAGCGGGCGCCGCGTTTCCGCGCAGAGAAATACTACGGCCGGTGGCGCGATAGGATCGGTAGCAGCGTCATCCAGCACGAGTGCGAGACGGCCGCTTTGCAAACGGACGATCGAGCCGGTTGGGAAGGTTGCGATCATCCGGCGAAACGTATCGAATATGTGGGAATCGAACTGGCCGTGCGTTGAGGCCATCCATTCGAGCGCCTCGCTCTGCGTCCAAGCCGGTTTGTACGCCCGTGCAGATGTAACAGCGTCATACACGTCGCAAACCGCGCCCATCCTGGCATGAACGCTAAGGTGATCCTGCGACAATCTGAAGGGATACCCTGTTCCATCGATTCGCTCGTGATGGTGGGCGCAGACGTCAAGTGCGATTTCGGGAAGTCCGCCCGAACGAGCGAGCAAATCATGGCCGCGTTCCGCATGCGACTTGACCACAGCAAATTCCGCATCGTCGAGCGGTCCAGGTTTGTCGAGCAACAGCGTTGGCACCCGCGCCTTACCGATGTCGTGCAGAAGCCCGGCCATGCCGATGTCGTGCATGTCTGCATCGGGCAGATGCAATGCGTGGGCGAGGCCGATCATCAGCCCGCACACGGCCACGGAATGCAGGTAGGTATATTCGTGGCGGCTCTTGAGGCGGGTAACGCTTGGAATCGCAATTGGATTGCGCGCAATCGACGCCGCTATGCTCTCTACGATCGGTGAAAGCGCGGCGCTGGTGATCGCGCGCCCCAGGCGCACATCGCGAAACGTGTTTTCGACAATAGTCTTGGCTTCGCGGGTGATGTCGGCGGCGCGCATCTTTTCGGCGGCGAGCGTAGTGGGCCGGGCATGGCGATAGAGCCTGGGCTGCGTGGTCGTTCGCGCAACCGCACGAACCGTTGGAGCAGCGGGAGCGGCTGGTCCGCGCCAGTCGTCGGGCAGCAAACCCGTGCCAACACGATGCATGTCTGGTTCACGCCTCTCTCTCCATCCTTGCTGGACGGTCAAGTGTCATGAAGTAACGGCAAAAAGTTAAGCCTGTATGCACCGATCCGCCTGGGTCGAGGCGTTGGGATGTCGTCCCAATGCGGGAGCAACGCGGACTGCAGCTCCTCGGCAGGAATGCCGAGATCGCGCTCTAGCTCAGCGCTCCCCCCGCGCGTCCGGATGGACGATAAGCACGCCGTCGACGTCGACCATAATTGCCCTGACCGCCATGCCGATACTTCAAGCATGGCCACCGGTGACCAGCAAGTGGACAAGTCGTCTCGAACCCAAAAGTGACATTCAGACGGGCCTGCAAGCTTCCCAAAACCCCCGGCTCGTTCGGATTCGGAATTTGACGTAACCTGAACGCTAGCCGCCCGACCGCTTCCGAGCCCGCCAGTCGCATCAGCCGCCGCTGTCGGAGCCAAAATGCCGATCATGCACTGCAGAATTTAGCACGTATTGCGTTCGTGTCTTGCGTTGCCGGCTTCACCTCCTAGGCGGAGAAATGGCGTGCATTCTTGTAATCGAAGACGACTCGGCGACCGCGGAGGAAATCGCAACTGAATTGGCCGGGCACGGTCACCAGGTGACACGCGCCAGCGACGGGATCGATGGCCTCGATCGTGCGACACGGCAGCATTTCGATGCGATCACGCTCGACCGCATGCTGCCCGGGCTCGACGGTCTGGCGCTGATCGAGCGGCTGCGTGCGCGGCGGATCCAGGTGCCGGTGCTGATGATCAGCGCGCTCAGCGATGTTGATGATCGCATCGCGGGCTTGCGCTCAGGCGGCGACGATTATCTGGTCAAGCCGTTCGCGCCGCAGGAAATGGCGATGCGGATCGAAGTGCTGTTGCGTCGCCAGCGCGACCCCGCCGAGGAAGCGGTGCTGCGCGTCGGCGGACTCGAGATCGACCTGATCCGCCGCCAGGTCCATGTCGCGGGCGAGGCCGTGCGGTTGCTGCACATGGAATTCCGCCTGCTCGAATTCCTCGCGCGGCATCAGGGCGAAGTGATGAGCCGCCGGATCATCTTCGAACAGGTGTGGGGCTATTATTTCGATCCTGGCGCCAATCTGATCAACGTCCATATCGCGCGGCTGCGCAAGAAGCTCGACCGGCCCGGCCTTCCCTCGCCGATCGCCACGCTCAAGGGCGAAGGGTATCGCCTCGATGCTGTCTGAACGGCTGCGCTTCCGCGATATCCGCAACACCAGCACGTTCCGGCTGACCGCCTTGCTCGGGCTGGTGTTCGCGCTGGGCGTCGCGCTGCTGCTCGGGCTGATCTATGTGCTGACGGTACGCGAACTGTCGGTGCGCAGCGACCACGTCATCCGCCAGACCAGCGCGCGACTGATGGCCACGGATCCCGCAGTGCTGCCGCGCCAGATCGACGCCGAAATCGCGCGCGGCACGCTCGGCATGAACTATTTCGCCTTGCTCTCCGCCTCGGGCGAGCGCGTCGCGGGCAATTTCGAGCCGCCCGCGCCGCTGCGCGACGATCGCCTGACCGACATCGCCGCGGCCGAGCCCATCCACGGCCCGCTGGGCTTGCTGGCGACACGAACGCGATCGGGCGAAACGATCGTCGTCGGCCGCGACATCAGCCCGATCCTCGACTTGCGCGCGCGCGTGCTCGACATTCTGATCGGCAGCGGCGTGGCGATCGTGCTGAGCATGCTGACCGCCGCGGTCGCGCTGAGCTTGCGCCCGTTGCACCGCGTGCGCGATCTGCAGCGCGCCAGCCAGGAGATCGCCGCCGGCAGGCTGTCGGCGCGAATGCCGATCGCCGGGCGCGGCGACGAGCTCGATCTGTTCGCCGGGACGGTCAATGTGATGATCGAGGAAGTCGGCCGCGTCGTCGCGCAGGTGAAGGGCGTGACCGACGCGATCGCGCACGATTTGCGCACGCCGCTGACGCATGTCCGCACCGCGCTGCGGCGGATGCAGCAACTGCCCGACATCGATCCACACGCGGCGGCGCTGGCGGCTTCGGCGATCAGCGATCTCGATCTGGTGCTCGAGCGCTTCGCCGCGCTGCTGCGCATCGCCGAATTGGAAGCGAGCGGCCGCCGCACCGGTTTCGCGCAGCTCGACCTGACCGCGCTCGCGGCGCGGGTCGGCGAGCTGTACGAGCCGTTGGCAGAGGAGCGGGAGATTGCGCTGCGCATCACCGGCGATACGCCGGCGATCGTCGAGGGCGATGCGCAATTGCTGTTCGAAGCGATCAGCAATCTGCTCGACAATGCGATCAAATTCACCCCGGTCGGCGGCGCGGTGACGGTATGCGTTGTTGCGGAGCCCGCGCCCGCAATCGAAGTCCGCGACACCGGCCCGGGCATCGCGCCCGACCAGCGCCAGGCGGTGCTCCGCCGCTTCCATCGCGGCATCGACACCGCGGCGATTCCAGGATCCGGACTTGGCCTCAGCGTCGTTGCGGCGATCGTGCATCTGCACCATTTCGAACTCGAACTGGCCGATGCGAACCCCGGATTACGCGCCACCATCCGCTGCCTGGGTCGTTTCACCGAGCTTGAAACACAACCCCGTTCGCCCTGAGCCTGTCGAGGGGGCCCTCTCCGCTGGCGAACGGCTCCAGAGCAAGATGACCTTGATGGATCCATCGCCCGTCACCCTCGCGAAGGTGATCGCCGGATCGATGAGCCGCGCCGAGGAGACCAGCAGCGCCAAGAGCTGGTCCGACGCGCGCGCCATCCCGACGGTGCATCTCGTGCCGGTCGCCACCTCGTCCGCGTCCGACGCGCTGGCGCTGCCCGGCACGATGCAGGCGTGGAACAATGCCCGGCTGTTCGCGCGCGTCGGCGGCTATCTGCGCGGCTGGTACAAGGATATCGGCGCGCAGGTCGGCGCCGGCACCGTGCTCGGCGCGATCGACACTCCCGAGCTCGACCAGCAGATCGTCCAGGCGCGCGCCGATCTCGCCAGCGCGCGCGCCAATGCTGGCCTCGCGCGCAGCACCGCCGGACGCTGGAACGACCGGCTTTCGACCGCGTCGGTCTCCAAGCAGGAAGCCGACGAGAAGAATGGCGATCTGCTCGTCAAGACCGCCACCGCGCAAGGCGCTGCCGCCAATCTCGAGCGGCTGCTCGCGCAAAAGGCGTTCGCCACGGTGCGCGCGCCGTTCGCCGGCGTGGTGACGACGCGCAGCGCCGATATCGGTGACCTCGTCGGCCCGGGCGCGGCCGCGCAGCAGCCGCTCTTCTCGGTCGCCGATGTGCACCGCATCCGCGTCTATGTCAGCGTGCCGCAAGCCTATTCGGCGGCGATGACGCCCGGGCTGACCGCCAAGCTCAGCGTCCCCGATTTCCCCGGGCGCAGCTTCCCCGCGCAACCGGTTGGCACGTCGGCGGCGATCAACCCGCAATCGGGCACTTTCCAGGCCCAGCTGCTGGTCGACAATCCCGGCGCGGTGCTCAAGCCCGGCGGCTACGCGCAGGTCGCGTTCGACGTGAAGGGCCAGGGCAGCACGGTGAAGATCCCGTCGAGCGCCCTGCTGTTCCGGTCGCAGGGTACGCAAGTGGCGATGGTCGGCCCCGACGCGCACGTCCAGATGCGCGCGGTGAAGATCGGACGCGATCTCGGCAGCACGGTCGAGGTCACCACGGGCCTCCTGCCGAGCGACAAGATCATCGACAGCCCGCCCGATTCGATCGCGCAGGGCGAGCTGGTGCGGATCGGGGGCAAGGATCATGGCTAAGCGCGCCCTGCTGGCAGGGATGATGGCCAGCACGCTCGCCGGCTGCTCTTTCGCGCCGGCCTATCACCCGCCCGTCACGCCCGCGCCGCCCGCCTTCAAGGAAGCGTGCCCGTGGACCGCAGCGCGGCCGGCCGACCTTGCCGCGCGCGGACCGTGGTGGACGCTATACGGCGACACCACGCTCGACACGCTCGAAGTCCGGATCGACACCGACAATCCGACGCTGAGCGGCGCGCTCGCGCGCTACGACCAGGCGAGCGCCTATCTGCGCCAAGCGCATGCCGGGCTGTTCCCGACCGTCGGCTCCGAAGCGGACGTGGAACGCATTCGCCAGTCCGACACCCGTCCGTTGCGCGGCACGGCCCAGCCGGCCGAATATGGCAATGCCGCCACCGGCATCAGCATCGGCTATGAGCTCGATCTGTGGGGCCGCGTCCGCAACAGCGTCGCCGCCGGTAAAGCAGAAGCGCAGGCCAGTGCCGACGACCTCGCCGCGATCCGCCTCAGCCTCGAAGCGCAGCTCGCCGACAGCTATTTGCGGCTGCGCGGCGACGACCAGCAGATGGCGTTGCTGTCGGCAACGGTCGATGCCTATGCCAAGGCCGATGCGATGACCCAGCGCCGTTTCCAGGGCGGGATCGCCTCGGGGATCGACACCGGCCGCTCGGGCACGCAGCTTGCCGAGGCGCAAGCGCAGCTCGACGATGTGAGGGCCGCGCGCGCACTGACTGAACATGCCATCGCCAGCCTGGTCGGCACGCCGGCCTCGAGCTTCGCGATTCGCAGCGCGGTGGTGCCGCTCGCCTTGCCCGCGGTGCCGATTGGCCTGCCCGCCACCTTGCTCGAGCGCCGCCCCGACGTCGCCGCCGCCGAGCGCCGCATGGCCGCGGCCAATGCCGGGATCGGCGTCGCCAAGGCGGCGTTCTTTCCGGCGATCACGCTCGGCGGCCAGGCCGGCTTCCAGTCGGGCGGCGTGCCGGGGCTGTTCGCTGCACCGAGCACGTTCTGGTCGATCGGGCCGGGTGCGGTGCTCAACCTGCTCGACGGCGGCAAGCGGCGCGCGCAAGTCGCGGTCGCGCGCGCTGCCTGGACCCAAGCAACCGCCGCCTATCGCGGCCAGGTGTTGCAGGCGTTCCAGGACGTCGAGGACAATCTCGCCCAGCTCCACCATTTGGGCGACGAGGCGCAAGCCGAGGATCGCGCCGTGCAGCAGGCGGGACAGACCGAAGCGCTGTCGCTCAACCGCTATGTGAAGGGTGCGGTGACCTATCTCGACGTGGTGACCGCGCAGACCACCGCGCTGCGCACGCGACGCGTCGCGCTAGAACTGGGGACACGGCGGTTGCAGGCGAGCATCGGGCTGGTCCGCGCGACGGGCGGTGGATGGTCGATGGGCCATCGCGATGCCTTTAACTGAGGTGATTAGATGAAAGACCATATGGCAGCTTACGCGGAAATCGCCGGCCAAGCAGAATGGCGCTATCTACGCGCGTAGCCGCCGATATGCCCTCTCGCGGTGACTTCCGCCATCGGTGGCGGGCTCAGACCCTATTGTGGACATTCAAGAGCGACTTACCGGCGCCCAAAAGTGGTCATCCGTTCATGGGTGTGACGCCTGTTCCGGGGGCGGACTGGTCCTATTCACGCAAGGGAACGCCCGGCGAACTGACGTTGGACGACGATATCGCCGCGTTCGAACAGGACTTGGGCAAGGATGTCGCGATCCTGCGCACGACGCCACCCGACACCTCGATCGAGCCGGGCCTGGCCGCACGGATCACCGTGCATCTGGTCATGCGCACCGCGCATCTGCGCCAGACGATCGAGCACGGGATCGACGGCATCACAAACGAGATCGAGTCCCTCTTCACCAATCCGATGCGCCTCGGCGCTATGATGGGGATCGACAGCCCGATGTTGGCCTCCACTGTGACGGATCTCGCCGCGGCGCTGCGCGACAACGGCGGCGGCCGACTGATCACCACCAACGCGAGCCATCCAAGGCCGCTCGCGCGCGTGAGAATTTGGGGGCCGGCGAGTTCGCTGACCTCGTCGAGATATGCGAAGGCGACGCACTCGATACGCTTTCGCTGGACCTGCTCGACAGGATAGACCTGCTCCTGCCCGATGGCGCCAAGTCGCTCTACGTAGACGTGCTCGGGCTTGTCGAAAGCGGGCCGAAGCTGGGCGCGGTGAGTCATCGCAGACAATGCCGCCCATTGCCCGGAGTATCTCGAACATATCGCCGACCCGGAAAATGGGTATCTCTCGGTGGCGTTTACTGACGAGGTCGAACTCACCATCCGGCTGGGCTGAGATTTGGAGAAGCACGGTCCGCCTGACACGGACCGTGGCTACCGCAAGGGCTCGCTGGTGAGACGAGGCCGAAGAGACCCAGAAGCGGGCGTTCGCAGCATCTCATACTCAGTCATTCGCTCATATCCGCGCGACCAGCGTTTTTTGGAGAGCGTATGCTCCGAGTTGCGCGCGCCGGGCACGCACTCAGTCACGTCGATAAACGGTCCCTGCCGACATGATCCGTTCGGCTTCTGGAGCGCGGCCGAGCTGGCGGAGGATGTCGCACAATATGGTACGCGCATCGCTGCGCGCCGGGTCGATTATCAGCGCCTGGCGCAGCGTCTGTTCGGCCGCGATCCGGTCCAAGCTCGCCAGGGCGATCCCGAGCCCGACACGCGCATCGATATGAAGGGGCTCTACGGCGACGATCGCTTCGAATACGCGTCGCGCGTCGGCTGGCCGCTTGAGTAACAGCCAGGCCGCCCCTGCCCTCATCCTCTCGTTTGCCTGACCCTCCGCCTCGACTCGCACTAGATAGGGGCGCGCACGATCGAGCTCTCCGCGCGCGGCATGATGGCCGCCGCGGATAAGCGATTCCCAAATATGACCGGGCGCAACCCGCGCAATACGATCGGCGAGTCCGGAAAGGCTGTCATATTGCTCGTCCGCCACCGCTGCGGCCGCGACCAGACCGACGCCAACGGCGGAATCGCCCGCCACGCCATTGGCGTGCTCAGCGAAGCGGCCAGCGGCGACCGGATCATGCGGCATCGTCAGCGCCGCGAGGTCGAGCAAGCGCCGGGCCGTCCATTCGACCGGAACGCCCGGGGCGGCATAGCCGGCAGCCTCGACCCGCGCGAGCGCATCGCGATCAACGACCTGTTGAGGCGCAAGATCGGGCGCCGGAGGCAGGGTATGGAGAATATCGTCGCCCTTGCCGATGACGATCCGGCCACCGAGCAACGGATCGCGCAGGCCGTATCGTGCCAGCACCGTCGGCACGATATCGACCGAGTGCGCGACATCGGCCCGCACACTGCGGGGAATCCCGGCGCCCGCCGCGATGACAAATCCCGGCTCGCTTTGCCAACCGAGCGACACAAGCACCACTGCGGTATCGCGCGGCACGGCTTGCACGGTGATCGCGATCATCGTGTCGAGCAGCGTCCACGCCGCGTCCACGACTGCGTCGTACGGCGCCGGCAATCCCGCGAATCGCTGCTGAATATCGGCGAGCCAGCTATGGAATGCGAAAGCGACGTCCCACTTGGCTTCGCCAAGCAGATGCTGGAGCGCGGCGTGGTTCGTCGAAAGCCGCGCTATCATCATCGCCAGGTCGATCAATGCGCGATCGGTCCGTTGATCGACCGCGCCCAACATCGGAACGAACGGCGCAAGCAGATCACCGCTAATATCGGTCGGGTGCACACGAAGCTCGCTCAACGCGTCGCGCCATCGCGCGTCGACGACGTCGCGCGGAGCGAGCCAGTCCTGCCAGTCCCGACCCGAAGCACGCGCCAGACGGTCGTCGATGTGGACGCCCTCCCATGTCGCGCCGGGTGTGGTGAAGGGCCAGGCGACCGACATGGTCGTCAGCCCCGCCGCGCCGAGCCGCTGCCAGAGTGGTGCATAGCGCCAACTCGCACGACCCGTGGGGCGCAATCCGCCCGGCCACGGCTCCTCGAAGGTCACGATGCCGTGCTGATGCGGCAGCACCCCAGTGCTGAGCGTCGCCCACGCGCCCGCACGATTGGTGGGGACGTCGTCGATCAATCGAAGAGCGGTTCCGCGCCGCATCAAAGCGGCCATCGCCAGCAGTTTGCCGTTCCCCGATCTTGCCACCAAGGCATTCCAGGCGATACCACCCAGGCCAAGGATCAGCATCTTGGGAACATTCGACATAATGGGGTCAATCGTGGCTGAATTTGCGGTCGACCACGCCGACGACGCGATCCTGCCGGCCTGTTTCGCATTGTTGCCACAGCTGGCAAGTCCCGATGCGATCGTGTTCGCGGCGCGTGCCATGGATGGCAGCCTGCTCGGGGCGGGCGCCGTCCTGTGGCGTGCTTGGCAGAATCCGGCCGGGCTGCCCACATGGATCGAAGTGCTGCCGGAGCACCGGCGTCGTGGCGTTGGTCGCGCATTGCTCGATGCATTGGCGACCGTTGCGGCACAGGAGGCAGACCGCTTGTGGTCGATCCGCCCGATCGACGAGGCAGGCGACGCAGCACGCTTTGCCGGCGCGTGCGGCGCGACGGCCGATAAGCGGCAGCTTTATTTCGAGACGACCAATCTTGATTTCCTGACGCAGATGACGCGGATCGTCGATCGACTTGCGGCGCATGGCAGAGTTTCGGACGACTTTGTCGTCGAAGCTCTGGCCGAGCGCCACCTCGACCAGGTCAAATGGCTGATCTTCGACGAGCTGACCACCACGCCGCCACAGCTCAACGCGATGCTCGCGCGCGCCATGATCGAGCCACCGGAAACCGCACCGATCGACCGCGAACGATCGTTCGTGCTGGTCGCCGACGGCATCGTCGCCGGCGCCTTGCTCAGCCAGCGCGTCACGGACCCGCCCGCCGCGAATATCATTTGCAACGTGGTCGACCCGCGCTGGCGGCGCGGCGCGGCCAATGCCCTGCTGTTGCAGCGCTTCTCGGAAGAGACCGTCGCGCATGGGCACACCCACATCCGCTTCGATTGCGACGAGCACGTGCGCGATACGATCGGCCTCGCCAAGCGGAGCGAGGCCGATCATCTGCGGACCGAAAGCTATTTCGCTTATGCGATCGCGGCGCGGATGCCCTGATGGCGGCGGCGACGCATCGCCAGGCCCATGCCGCCGAATCCGGCGATCATCAGCGCCCAGGTTTCGGGCTCCGGGACCGATGCGACCATCGTCTTGTAATCGATCTCGTCGATATAGTCGCCGGCGCCATTGAGCTTGGCATAGCCCGTATAGTCGACGTTATTGGCTTGAAATGCCAAGCCATAATATTGATCGGCCGAGCTCGGCGTGCTAGACTTCACGCCTGTGACGACTGAGCTGACCATTCCCGAGGTACTCGATGGGAAGAAGGGATTGGTTTGGCTGGTCGCCGTTACGGTCGCGCCGTCGAGACCATTCAGCACGTAGTCCGCCGAGAGGGGAGACGACGCGTTCTTCACGAAAGAATATTGAGGCGTGCTTGCCCCGGCAAGCGTAATATTCGATCCGGAGAAAGATGAACTGTACCCGGTTGTATCGACGGTCGTTGCCGCATGCGCGCCGGTAGCGAAGGTGCCAGCCGCGAAAATCATGCTGGGTTTGAGTGCTTTTGCAACGTTCATTATAATCATCCCCCCGGACATTGCTGGGTCGACTCGCGCCCTAGCGGATAAATAATAGGTTGCTAATTACATCGTGTTACCGGTTGCGCAAGATCGCCTGAACGGTGGATTGTCCAGATTTGGGGCGATCGCCTGGTTAAGGTTACGGCTCCCTGATCCGACCGGGCAGTTGCCAGCATTCTTGCTGTTTCTTGCAAATATCATTCAAGATTTTACAGCAAAAGAATTTGCTGAATCGGGCACCTTCAATACCACAGGCGCGATGTTCGCATCCAGATGGGATTGTCCGACGGCAAGTGCGTTAGTTTATGTCATGAAGTGTATTATTGAAGACGACGTCGTCAATATTAACACGAAGCCCGTACTGCGTTTGTTAAGTGCGTTATTGGCGCGCACCAACGAGTGAAGTGATAGGAGTAGCGGCGGAAAAGCACCTCCGGCAACGCGTCGCCTACTCCTCTTAAAAACGGGTCGGTACAAGCCGTTTAGCGTAACGACCCGAACGCCACGGGAGCTATAGTAACTTGTCCAGAGTAATCGGCAGGTCACGAATACGTTTGCCGGTCGCGTTGTAGATCGCGTTCGCCACCGCCGCGGCGACGCCGGTGATGCCGATCTCGCCGATGCCGCGCGCGCCCATCGGTGCATGCGGATCGGGGATGTCGGTCCAGATCACGTCGATCTCGGGCACGTCCATGTGCACCGGCACGTGATATTCGGCGAGGCTCGGGTTCATGATCCGCCCCAGCCGCTCGTCGAACTGCGTTTCCTCCATCAGCGCCATGCCGATCCCCATGATGATGCCGCCGCGGAACTGGCTCATCGCGGTCTTGGGGTTGAGAATCCGGCCGCAATCGAACGAGCCGAGGAAGCGCCGCACGCGGATTTCGCCGGTCACCGCGTTCACCCCGACTTCGCAGAACATCGCGCCATGACTGTGCATCGACCAATGCTGCAGTTCGAGCGGTGGCGGCGCGCTGGCTTCGACCACGAGTTCGTCGCGCTGTGCCCGCGCAAGGATCGAGGCATAGCTTTCATTCCGGCCCGGCTCGTCGAGCTTGGCAAGCCCACCATCCATGCCACCGACTTCTTCCGCCTTCAGCCCGGCAAGCGGCGAGTCATTGCCGGCAAGCTTGAGCAATTCGGTCACCAACGCGCGCTGCGCGGCGATGACGGCGAAACCGATCGAGGCCGTCTGCTGCGAACCGCCGGCCAGCACGACGCCAGGCTGAAAGCTGTCGCCATAGCGGAAATCTACTTTGTCGAGCGGCAGACCGAGCCGGTCGGAGACCACCTGGGTATGCGCGGTCATCGTGCCCATTCCCATTTCGTGTGCAGCGATCTCGACCGTCACGCCACCATTTCGCTTGAGCGTCATGCGCGCCGCGCCGCCTGGCATGCGGTGATACGGATAGGTCGCGGTGGCGACCCCGATACCAATCTGCCACTCGCCCTCGCGCCGGCTGCCGGGCGCGCCGCGCTTCGACCAGCCGAACCGTTCGGCGCCGTCGCGATAGGCCTTTTCGGTATCGCGCTGCGATGGCGGGGCACCGGTGACGGGGTCTTTCTCCGGCTCGTTCTTCAGCCGCAATTCGATCGGATCCATGCCCATAGCGACGGCGAGCTCGTCCACCGCGCTTTCCAGCGCGAACGTGCCGACCGATTCACCCGGCGCCCGCATGAAGGTGTTGGCGAGCGTGTCGATATGGGCGACGTCGAGATCGAATTTGAGGCTCCCGCTTGCGTAAGCGCTCATGACCGGGAGAATGAACGGTTCAGGCATGGTGTTGTGCGGGCTGATCACCACGGTCCCGGTATGAACCAGAGCGCTGAACGTCCCGTCCGCCTGCGCGGCGATCGCGACGCGCTGCTCGGTCGAGGTGCGGCCGCCGACGACGCGGTAGACACCCTCGCGCGACAGCACCAGCCGCACCGGCCGCTGAACCAGCTTCGCCGCGGCGGCGGCGAGCACCTGATGCCACCACAAACACTTGCCACCAAAGCCGCCGCCGACGAACGGCGACGTGACGCGGACTTGCTCTTCCTCGATGCCGAACACCTGGGCGAGGCTCCAGGCGGTATGCGAGACGAGTTGCGACGCGTCGTGGACTTGCAGTGCATCACCGTCCCAAACGACGGTACAGGCATGCAGCTCGATGGCATTATGGCTATGGCGCGGCGTCGTATAAGCGAGATCGACTTTGTATGGCGCGGCTGCGAGCGCCGCAGCGGTGTCGCCCCGCTCCATCTTCATCGGCTGGCCCATGAACTGGCCGGTCTCGGTGCCGTTCGCCTTAGCGACCGCATAAGAGGTCACCGATGGCTCGGTCTCATAGTCGAAACGGAGCAAGGACGTGGCGTGATCGGCCTGCTCCTGCGTCTCGGCCAGCACGACCGCGACCGGCTGCCCGCTCCAATGCACACGGTCGTCCTGCATGATCGGCAGGTCGATCCCGCCGGCCGCCTTGGGCTGAGTCATGAACAACGGCACGTTCGCCATTTTCGGCGCGTTGAGATGCGTCATCACCAGCGCCACGCCGGGCGCAGCCTCGGCCGCCGCGGTTTCGACGTGGCTGATGCGGCCCTTGATTACGCTGCTGAACGCGACCGACGCATAGAGCATGCCGTCGAGCGCGAATTCGGCCGCGAACGGCGCGGCGCCGCGCACCTTGATCGGTCCGTCGAGCCGCGACAGCGGCTTGCCGATATTGCCGTGCTGCTCGCGGATCAGCGGGTCCGGCCTGCCGCCGGGAATGAAGCTGTCGGGCGCGAGCTGGATCGCTTTCTGCGTCACCATCCCGGCCAAGCCCTGGACGGCATTCTTGGCATCTTCGAGAATATTGCTCATGCGTCCGCCCCCGCAAGCTCGGCGAGCACGGCAGTGATGGCGCGCGCGGCCAGCTCGATCTTGAACCCATTGCCGTTGAGCGGTCTGGCGTCGGCCAGCTCCGCGTCGGCTGCGGCGCGGAACGCCGCGACCGTCGCCGGTCCGCCGCGCAGCAGCCCTTCCACCTTGGTCGCGCGCCACGGTCGATGCGCCACGCCACCGAGCGCGAGCCGCACGTCGCTCACCCGACCTTCGCTTACCTCAAGCGCGGCGGCGACCGAAACGAGCGCGAAGGCGTAGCTCGCCCGGTCGCGTACCTTGCGATAGGTCGAATGCGCGGCGAACCCCAGCGGCGGCAATTCGATCGCGGTGATCAATTCGCCCGGCTCGAGCACCGTCTCGATGTCAGGCCGATCGCCAGGCAGGCGATGGAAATCGGTGAACGCGACGGTGCGGGCTCCGCCCACGCCGTTGACGTGCACGATCGCGCCGAGCGCGGCAAGCGCCACGCACATGTCGGACGGATGCGTCGCCACGCAGGCGTCGGACGCGCCGAGGATGGCGTGGATGCGGTTGAACCCGCCGATCGCATCGCAGCCCGCGCCGGGGTCGCGCTTGTTGCAGCGCGCCGCGTCGGTGTCGTAGAAATAGGTGCAGCGCGTCCGCTGAAGCACATTGCCACCGACCGTCGCCATGTTGCGGATCTGCGCGCTGGCGCCAGCGAGGATCGCACGCGCCAGCACCGGATAGCGCGTGCGGATCGCATGGTGCGCCGCCAGGGCGCTGTTCTTTACCCCAGCGCCGATCAGCACGCCGCCGTCCGCGCGCTCCTCGATCGCGTCCGAAAGAGCGGTCACGTCGATCAGCCCGCTCGGCCGTTCGATCGTCTCGCGCATCAGATCGACCAGATTGGTCCCACCGCCGAGAAACTTGCTGCCCGGCGCCTGTCCGAGATCGAGCGCCTGTGCCGTGTCGTCGGCCCGCGAATAGCTAAACGGAGTCATTGCGCCGGCTCCTCGACCAGGGCGAACGTCTCGAGTGCGCCCCGGTCGCTGCCATAGACCTCGCTGATCGCATCGATGATGCCGTTGTGCGCGCCGCAGCGACACAGATTGCCGCTCATCCGTTCCTGGAACTCGCTACGGCTGACCGTGATCGTCTCGGCGCCAAGGTCTTCCGTGACATGGCTCGGCACGCCGCGTTCGATCTCGCCGGCCATGCCGATCGCGGAACAGAGCTGACCCGGCGTGCAATAGCCGCACTGGAAGCCGTCATGTTCGATGAAGGCGGCCTGCAGCGGATGCAGGACACCGCCCGCGGCCAGGCCCTCGACCGTCGTGACCTGGCGCCCGTCATACTGCACTGCCAGCGCCAGGCACGACAGAATCCGCTCGCCGTCGACCAACACCGTACAGGCGCCGCACGCACCCTGGTTGCAGCCCACTTTGGTTCCCGTCAGGTGCAGTTCCTCGCGCAGCAGATCGAGCAACGACATGCGGGGATCGCCTGGAATTGGCACTGCCGAACCATTCACTTGGATGGACATGTTCGGGATCCTTGGCTGATATCGTTGTGTATCTACACTCTAGCTGTGTCGGGCTCAACGCAGCAAACCTTCGATCGAGCCCTGTTATCGGGCCGGTGATCGACTTGCTCGATGAATACGCCAGCTTCGACTTTTGACCACGTCCCAGTCTTGGACGAGGACCGCTGAGACCCAATCCCGGTCCCTCATGGCCCGTCGCCAGTTCCCGAAACCGGCCGCTGGTTCCTTTAGCGAACCGTGGTTTCGATGCACGTGATCGCGGTCGCTGAATGGCGCGAAGAGGTAGATACCTGGCTTGGTACTTTATCCTTGCTCGACTGGATTGGATATCCGCAGGCGAAACTGACGAACGCGTCGAGCAGCCCCTCCTCGAGATTGCCGCCAAGGTCTCTTTAGCTGGACAGGATGCTCCCAGACGCAGCCATTCCAAGCTTCCGTTCCGCTTCCCAAATTCTGCCACTCGTCAATCTCGCGGCCATGATATCCGTGAAGGCGCTCAGAGGGTAAGCGACATGCCATTTCGGGATGTCAGGTCGCGATAGCTGCCTTTGTCTGTCCTTTCCAAGAGTCGCTGGTCATCCGTTTTACCTACAGGGTGTTGCGGGAACCATTACCCCCACAACGAGTCATAGCTCCTGCAGCGACAGTCGGAGCCGAGGATGGCGAAGCCGGTTATCTCAATGCGTTGGATAGCAACGCTCTTCCCGTTGCGCTTGACGCAATGGATAGGACCTTTTCTCCTGGCCGGCGTCATAGGTGGCTTGCTCGCATCCTTGGTCTTGGTAACCGGCGTTGTTAACCTGGCCGCCTCAACCCCGCATCCGGAAGGCTGGGCACGCTTGCTGCATTACGCCTTCCAGCGCTCAACCGCACACCATGCTGCTGACATCACGGCTCCGGCCGACCTCGCGAACACCGCACTTATTGCCAAGGGCGCCGGATATTACGGGACCGCCTGCGCCCATTGTCACGGCGGGCCAGGGCTCGGCCAGAATCCCATCGTGTTGTCGATGCGCCCTCGCCCCCAATATCTGGTCCGCGAGATCGGGACATTCAGCGCGCCCGAACTGTTCTGGATCGTCAAGCATGGTGTCAAATATAGCGGCATGCCAGCCTATCCGGCGCAAGACCGCGACGACGAGATTTGGTCGATTGTGTCGTTCCTGCGCGCGCTGCCCAAGATGACGACCGCACAATATCGCGCGCTTGCCTACGGCGACGCGCTGAAACCGTCCGACTCGGTCGGAGTGGGCCCGCTCGGCGACACCTTCCTCAAACGTTCTTATAGCTTCGCGCATTCGGATGAATGGCCGCTGGAAAGCAGCTATACGCATCCCGCGATCGGTTTCGACACCTTCTCGATCGACGGTGATGTGATAAAGACCTGTTCGCGCTGTCACACCGATGGCGGTACCGGGCGTGACGGCGGCGCAATCCCCAACATCGCGATCCTGACGCCCGATTATATCCGCAAGGCGCTTACCGACTTTGCTAGCGGAAAACGGCACAGCGGCTTCATGCAGCCAGTAGCGACACAGCTCGACGATCGCCAGATCGGTCAGCTCGCAAGCTACTACAGCGCACAGCCGCATCACCGCTCCGATAGCGCGACGACAAGCGCCGACATGCTGATGCGGGGCCGCCAGATCGCAACGGTTGGCATCCCGGCGCGCGGACTGGGCGGATGTGCCGGCTGTCACGACATCACCAAAGCTTCGGCAAAAGCCTTCCCGATGATAGACGGCCAGCACAGGGTGTATCTTGCCGACCGGCTTCGCCAGTTTCGCACGCGTCCCGAGAAGGTGGGCGGCAATCCGATGATTGCGATCACCCATCGGCTGGGAGACGGGGAGATCGACGCGGTAGCAGCTTATTATGCAGCTCGCTTGCCCGGCGCCGCCAGCCCGATTTCCAAGGAACAGTGAGACCCAATTGACGGCATTCAAACGGACCTGCTCCGCTTTTTAATTAGCCAATTGGCGTCGCGTCCGGTCCCAACGCATCCGCGGTGCCGACTTCCTCTTCGCCAGCAAACAGGCGATCCAGTCGTGCCAGCACGTCTTGACGGTAGGTGGATGACGCTACCTGCCGGGGCGCGGTCACAATCAATTCATCTACGATGGCGTCCTTGATCCGTCGGATCGCCCGATCGTCGATGACGTTTACGCGTTGGAGCTCGACGCAGAGCTGTATAAATCCGACTGCGGTTGCTTGAGCTCGAAGGCCGACATTCGTGACATCGTAGTGGAGCCGTTTTTGCTTTTCGCGCGGCGTTATCATTCAGGATTCCTTCCAGCCCGAAGCGTACGCTTCTTCCGAAGGACAGGCCAGCACGGCCTAGTCTGATGCGCGCTTTCGACCGCGAACTGACCGGTCGGGGTCTAGCTCGACCTCATCCGCACCCTTCGTGGCCGATGGGCGTCACAGGGCATGCACTCGGTTCTGCGAAGGTTTTCGACAGTCGCCGATGGACAAACATTTCGACCTCGACACTTTGAGACAGAATTAGCGGGATATATTTCTCGTTATAACTTCGGCGTTGCCTGCCATTGCTTATTTCTTTCACGACGAATCTGGGATTGGCAAGTCAAGCATCGAGTCCACACGCCATCGGATGAGCTGATAATTTTGTTCAAGTCGGGCTCGTGGCCATTGGTTTTACACTGAGGAACTTCAAACACCGACATGAAGAATAGCCTTTACAATAGCGCCTTCGAAAGCCGGGCGGCGGCCCGAAAGCGCGACTCAGCGACAAGATTAAAGTATCTGCTATGGCGCCCGCTTTTGTCTCTAACCAAGATCACGTCTTGAATCTGGATTGCCCTGTTCGTTGTTGCGGGGTTGGCAAGCCGCCGCCGACAGCAACGGCTTCACCACGGTAAGAGCAACGGCAACGAACTCGGTGCGCCGATCCGTCCGAAATCGCTGATCACATCGCTTGAGTCCGGCGCGCACGAGCGCTTGCTATGCGGCAGCGATCATGACGTGGTCGCGCTGCAGCAGCCGGTCCGGCCGACCGCATGACCGTCGTGGGACAGTGTTTCTAACGCGAAACGTTCCCGCACTAACGCATTGCGATTTTCCCGAATGTCCGACGCGTCAGATAACGGGTATTTGTGCCGTTGGGATGTGATCCATGGTAGACATGCTGGAAATCGCCACATTGCGAGAACGTCAGAGGCGCGCGAGGTGTTTGGCTGACGAAGCCAAAAACGAGCGCCTCCGTAC
>CAXTEO010000008.1:0-81327 GCA_964243205.1 uncultured Sphingomonas sp. | reverse complement strand
CTGTAGACGAGCGGATATTTGACCGGGTGATAATCGATCCCCGAGGCGAAACCCTTGAAATACAGCGTTGTCGAATCGTCCACGTCCCAGGCGAAAGTGCCGCCATATCCGCGACGACGCTTGGTCTGCGCATATTCGATGCGCTGCGCCTTGCTCAGCGTGTTCGACGGCAGCGTGCTCTTGTCGGCGAATGTCTGCTGGATGTTGTCGAGCTTCATCGTGTCGCCCAGATCGGTCGCGAAGAACGACAGGCTGAACGGCTTGCGCTCGGTCGCACCGGGATCGAACGGATTGCTGTGCAGGCCGAAGCGGATCCCGCCGCTGATCGTACCTTCGAACAGTCCGGTCGCATGCGGTTGGCGGAAGCCCCCGCCGGCGATGATTTCGAGATACGGCTTGTCGTCGGGACCGATGTCGCGCGAGAGGATGTTGAGCTGGCCGCCGAGCGCGGTCGCCTCCTGAGACGGGACGTTGGTCTTGATGAGCTTCAGGCCACCGACCAGAGCGGCGGGGATGGCGTCGAGCGGAACGGCGCGGCCGCCCGAATTGATCGACCCTGCCGGCAGCAACACGCCTTCATAGGTGATGCCGTTGAGATTGGGGTCGATTCCGCGGACCTGCAGCGAGCGTGCCTCGCCGCTCTTGTTGATCACCGAGGCACCAGGCAAGCGGCGCGCGGCGTCGCCGAGCACGAAATTGGGCATCTGCTTGATCTCGGTCTGCGAGACCACCACGATGATGTTCGGCGCGGCCTTCTGCTTTGCGCGCGCTTGCTCGGCCGAACCGATCCCGCTCGCATGCGTCACCTTGCCGTTGACGACGATCTCGCCACTGGTCGAGTCCTGCGCGGTTTCGGCGTCGGGGGTCGATGCATCCGGCGCAGCCCATGCCGGGGCCGCGAGCAAGGTCAGCGCACTGGTGCCTAGCAACGCGGAGCAAGCGCGGAGGGCGTTCTGATAGGTAGCCACGATGAGTTCTCCATGAGACGGCAATTCCGCACCACGCCGGCCAGGCCGACGAGCACGCGCTCGCGCGGGCGCGCCCGATGCGGGTCGCGCCTGAGGTGAAAGGATCAGGGATGGGCTGCAGTTTTTATGTTCTCTGCACAGCTGTGCAAATAGCCGCGAGTCGTGACAGCTTCGTGACGCCGGCCACCCTCTGCTGTCATTTTTCTGAGGTAAGCCGCGCGGATAATCGCTGCCGTCTGCCCCGCCCCTTCTTCGCTCCGGTCGCGCGCGCGGCATGTCGACCATATCAATCTGGCGACGGCGTTGCTGCGCAGCGGGTTCATGCCCTTCCTCGCGCTGTTTCTGCACGAGCGCGGGCTCGGGACCGCAGCGATCGGTGCCGTGATGGCCTTTGGCAGCATGGTCGGGCTGGCCGCGACGGTGCCGGTCGGCATGCTGGTCGACCATGCACGCTCGCGGTCGCGCTGGCTGATCGGCGCTGGTGCGCTCGCCCTCGGCGCGCCCTTGCTTCTGCTACAGGCGCACGGCATGGCCGCCTTGCTTTGCGCGGTCGCGATGATGTCGCTGTCGGAAGCGGTGATCGCGCCGGCCCTGCTGGCGATGAACGTACACGATGTCCCGCCCGGTGCGCTGATCGAGCAACTCGGGCGCAACCAGGCGTTCGGCCATATCGGTCGCGTCGCGGGGCTGACCCTGTCGGGCATGATCGGCAATCATTTCGGCCTCGCCACTCTGATCGCGTTCGAGGCCCTGTATCTGGTCGGACTGCTGCTGCTGGTCTGGCGCACGCCGTTCACCAGCGAGGCCCCGCGCGCGCGCAGAGTCGCCGCGCCGGGCACCAGCGGCCTGTCGCTGCTGCTGCTCGGCGTGACGCTCGGCTTGTTCCAGATCGGCAACGCCGCGCTACCGACGCTACTTGGCATTTCGCTCATCGACACGACGCGGATCAGCGCACCGCTGCTGGCGTCGGGCAGCACGATCATCGCGCAGGTTACGATGATCGTCGGGTCGCTGCTCGCCATCCCGGCCCTGCGGCGCTGGGGCTATTGGGGCGTGCTCGCCGGCAGTTTCGCGATCCTGCCGCTGCGGTGCGCACTGGCTGCGCTCCTCCCTGGGACGGTCGCCTTGCTGCCGGTCGAAATGCTGCACGGACTGGGTGAAGCGGCGCAAATGGTGGCGATCGCAGGTGCGGTCGGCGGCCCGCTGCCGATGCGCGGACGAATCGGCACGCGCTTTGGTTGCGTCATGCTGCTCCAGGGCCTGGGCACCGCCGCCAGTCCGTTGATCGGTGGCTATGTCGCGGAACGCTGGACCGATGGCGTGGCATACCTGCTGCTTGGCGCGATCGGGCTGCTTGCGCTCGCCTTTTGGATCCTGTGCCGGCAGCAATTGACTCGTTTCGCAGGCGTGCCACGTTTCGGGCTGGCATAGCGGCGCGGCTGTGCTACCTGTTGCACAGCTGTTCATGATCAAGGACTACCATGCCCCCCCGCCATTACGTCAGTGCCCGCGAAGTCGCGGAGCGGGCCGGTGTGTCGCGCTCGGCAGTGTCGCGCGCGTTGACCGACGGTGCGAGCATCTCGCCCGAGCTGAAGGCGCGCGTCCTCACCGCGGCGGAGGAGCTCGGCTACGAAATCAACATGCTCGCGCGCGGGCTGCTCGACGATCGCAGCATGATCGTCTCGCTGGTTTCGTCCTCGCTCGGCAGTCCGTTCACCGGCATGATGCTGCCCGCCATCACCGATCGCCTGATTGCCGGCGGCTATGCCCCGCTGCTGATCAATATCGGCACCACACCGGAGATCGCCGAGGAATCGTTGCGGCAGGTGATCCGCTTGCGTTCGAGCGCGGTGGTGATCCTTTCGGGCTCTCCGCCCGGCAGCTTCATCGAGGCGGCGCAGCGCACCGGCATTCCGATCATCGCGCTCAATCGCGACGAAGCCGGGCTCGACCTGATTTGCGCCGACAATGTTACCGCGGGGCGGATCGCCTTCCGCCGGCTCACCGCGACCAGCCGCCGCATCTGCGCGGTCTCGCCGGCGCGATCGACCTTCAGCATGCGCGCGCGCCTGCAAGGATTCCTGGCCGAGGCCGAGCAATTGGGCTGCGCACCGCCGCGGATCGTCACCGCGCCGCCGCCGCTGCGCGACAGCGGCCATGCCGATTATGCCGGCGGGCTCGCGCTCGGCGCCGAGCTGATCGGCGCTGACGGCATTGCCGACGGGCTGTTCTGCCTCAACGACCATATCGCTTTCGGCGTGATCGATGCGGCGCGGCGGTCGCGCCGTGCTGAGGCGGGCCGGGATTTCTCGGTGATCGGCTTCGACGATGTGCCGATGGCGGCGTGGGAAGCGTATCGCCTGACCACCTTTCGCCAGGATCCGCAGGCCTATGCGCAGCAGATCATGGCTGCGCTCGAGCATCGTCTGAACACGCAGGACGAGACCAATACGCAGATGCTGCTCTCGGCGGCGCTGATCGAGCGCGAGTCGGTGTGCGCCGACACCTGAACACCGCCATTCGGATACGATGAGGGACACGATGCTCAATCCAAAGACCCGGTTCGCCGCGACCGCCGCCGCCTGGCTGCTTTCGTGCGGCGGCGTTCTCGCCCGGACACCCCCAGCGCCGGCGATGACCGTGCAGGATGCCCTGCCGACGCGGACCCAGATCAAGCATCTCGTCGTGATCTTCGGCGAAAATCAGTCGTTCGACCATTATTTCGGCACTTATCCGCACGCCGCCAACCCGGCGGGCGAGCCGGTGTCACCGCCGCACCCGGCACGCCGCAGGTCAACGGCTATCTGCGCACTCCCAGCCTGCTGACCGCCAACCCCAACACGACCAATGCCGCCAATCTGGCGACCGGCATCGCGCCCGGGCTGATGAACCCATTCCGTATCGACCGCGCGCAGTTCGACACCGCCGGTCAGAACCATTCGTACAAACCCGAGCAGCTGGCCTCGAACGCCGGCCGGATGGACGCTTTCGTCGCTTATACCGGCAAGGGCTCCAAGGCCGGCGCGGGCGCGTTCGGCACCGCGGCGCAAGTGATGGGCTATTTCGACGGCAATACCGTCACCGCTTTGTGGAATTACGCGCAGCATTTCGCGATCGACGACAATGCCTTCACCGACACGTTCGGTCCATCGACCCCGGGGGCGCTCAACGTCGTCGGCGGCACCACCAACGGCGCCTCCAACGCTTCGGGCAGCGGTACCGTGCCCGACGGCCAGGGCAGCTTCACGATGATCAACGATCCCGATCCGACCGGCGACATCTGCACCGTCAGCAAGGACCCGGTGCTGATGTCGGGCAGGAATATCGGCAATCTGCTCAATGACGCCGGCATAAGCTGGGGTGGCTTCATGGGCGGGTTCGATACCGCCGCGACCAACCCCAACGGCTCGACCGGCTGCAAGCGCAGCACGGTCTCGCCCAATACGCATCGCACGGTGACCGACTACACCCCGCACCACGCCTGGTTCCAATATTACGCCTCGACGCAGAACCCGCGGCACACCCGGCCGCGTTCGGTCGCGGCGATCGGCCATACCGAGACGACGCTCGACGCGCCGGGATCGGCAACACCAGTGCATCACCAATATGACTATACCGATTTCGTCGCCGCGGTCGGCGCGGGCAACTTCCCGTCGGTCAGCTATCTGAAAGCGCCGGCTTTCCAGGACGGCCATCCCGGCAACTCCAACCCGCTCGACGAACAGGCGTTCTTCGTGCGCACAATCAACTTCCTCCAGCAACAGCCCGACTGGAAGAACACCGCCGTGCTAGTGCTATATGACGATTCGGACGGCTGGTACGATCATCAGGCGCCCACGATCCTGACGGCGTCGTCGGATCCGACCTTCGACCAGCTGACCGGACCGGGGCATTGCGACGGCCCGGGCGCCAAGCGCGGCGTCGGCGTCAATGGCGGCACGGTCAACGGCCGCTGCGGCCCCGGGTCGCGCATCCCGTTCCTGCTGATCTCGCCTTACGCCAAGGTCAATTTCGTCGACCACACGCCCGTCACCCAGGCTTCGGTGATCCGTTTCATCGAGGATAATTGGCTAGGCGGAAAGCGGATCGGCGGCGGCTCGAACGACGCCATCGCCGGCAGCCTGCTCAATCTGTTCGACTTCACCGCGCGGCCGCATGTGCAGCCGCTGCTGCTCGATCCGACTGCGGGGACCAAGACCGCCCACGCGCCAGCCTGACGCTGCGCCATGCCGGCCCCCACCCCTCCCGGCGTCGATCGGGCCGCGCGGCGGCTGCGCGGATCGGCGCGGGCCGGTCTTGTTGCGGCGATCGCGCTCTTTGTGGCGATGCTCGGCACGCACGCGCAGCGCCTACCCGCCGCGCCCGCGGTCGCCTCCGGCACCAACCCGCATCCGGTCGCGTTGCTGCGCCCGGCGGTGCAACCGCTCAGCGCGCTCGCGCTCATCGGGCGGCGGCTGTTCAACGACGCCAGCCTGTCGGCCTCGGGCCGGCAAGCCTGCGCCTCGTGTCACAGCCCCGCGCACAGCTTCGGGCCGCCCGATGCACGGATGGTCCAGCTGGGCGGCGCAGAGATGCGGAGCGAGGGACTGCGCCCGCCGCCGTCGCTCGCCTATCTCTATCGCCAGGAGGCCTTCGGCATCGGTCCGGCCGGTGACGACGATCTCCCCGTTCCGCTCGACCAGCTCGCTACGCAAGCCCAAGGCAAGCCACGCGCGACCAAGGCGGCCGGCGCCACGCCGGCGGTCGCGCTGGTTCCGCGCGGCGGCCTGTTCTGGGATGGACGCGCGGATTCGCTGATGGATCAGGCGGTCGGGCCGATGCTCAACCCCGCCGAAATGGCCAATCGCAGCATCGCCGCGGTCGCCGCCAAGCTGGTCCGCGCCGGCTATGCCGAACAACTCGCGCCGTTGTTCGGGAACGGCTTGGCCGGTAACCCGGAACTGCTGTTCGCCGAGGCGATGTCGGCGGTCGGGCGCTACCAGATCGAGGACCCAGCCTTTCACCGCTTCAACAGCAGATATGACCGGTGGCTCGAGGGCAAGGCGCGGCTGAGCGCCGCCGAACTGCGCGGCCTCGACCTGTTCAACGATCCCGCCAAGGGCAATTGCGCCGCCTGCCATCTGAGCCAGCCGGGGCGTGACGGCACCCCGCCGCTGTTCACCGACACCGAATATGAGGCGCTCGGCGTGCCGCGCAACCGCGCCCTTGTGGCGAACCGCGACCCGCGTCATTTCGACCTCGGACTCTGCGGGCCGGCCCGAACCGATCTCGCGCAGCAGACGCCCTATTGCGGGATGTTCCTGACGCCGAGCCTGCGCAACACGGCACGGCGCGGCGTCTATTTCCACAACGGGATGTACCACACGCTCAAGCAGGTGCTCGACTTCTACAACCTGCGCGACACGCGGCCCGGCATGATCTACCCACGCGATGCGACCGGCCGGGTGACGGCCTATGACGATCTACCGGAGCGTTATCGCGGCAATATCGACACTGCGGACGCGCCGTTCGACCGCAAACGCGGGCAGCCTCCGGTCATGAGCGAAGCGAATATTGCCGATATCATCGCGTTCATCGAGTCGCTCGATGATCGTTCCTCCTGACCGCGGCAACAATGCTTCGCGCAGGCGCAAAGCTGCTGCGGTAGGAACCGGGGCTGATGCCGAGCCTGCGTTGGAACACGACGCGCATCTGTTCGACGCCGCCGAAGCCGCAATCGTAGGCGACGATCTTCAGCGCCAGATCGGTGCCCTCCAGGAGATTGCGTGCCTGGTCGATGCGGACGCTTTCCACGAATTCGTGCGGCGTGACGTCGAGTTCCTGCTTGAAGAGCCGGGCGAGGCTGCGCGAACTCGTGCCCGCGATCTCGGCGAGGCGATCCACCGAGAGCGTCTCGTCCAGATGGTCCTGCACATACGCCTGCACGCGTGCGAGCGGAGATCCGGGGGGCGACTGCGGCAGCAGGTTCGGACTGAACTGCGACTGACCACCCTGGCGCTGCGCCGCCACGACCAGCCTTCTCGCGCAGGACAGCGCGACCGAAGACCCGTGATCCTCCGCGACGAGCGCCAGGGCCAGATCGATGCCCGCCGTGACGCCGGCGGAGGTGACGAGCGGACCGTCGCGCAGATAGATCCGGTCAAGCTCGACGCGAGCGCGGGGGAACATGGTCGCGAGCTTTCCGGCGTTCTGCCAGTGTGTGGTCACGGTCTTTTCATCGAGCAGACCCGCAAGGCCCAGCGTGAAGGCGCCGGTGCACACCGAGCCGTAGCGCTCCGCCTTCGTGCCCCAGTCCCGCAGCCAGTCGTTGGTCGCGCGATCGATCGGGCGGTCGGGAAGAGCCGGCCCGCCGGCAACGAGCGCCGTATGGAAGGACCGAGTAGCCTCCGCGAAGTCCAGGTCGGCGGTCATCGACAGCCCGTTGGACGCGCGCATCGGACGCGTGTCCGCGCCGATGACGGTGATGTCGTAGCGATCGCCCTCCGGTACGAAGCCGTTGGCCTCGGCGAACACGTCCAGTGGCCCGACGACGTCCAGCGCCTGGACGCCCTCGTGGATGACGATTGCTACGGATCGCGTGGTCATGAATCACTCACTTGCGCGGGTCCGGCGGGATTTCCGGGGTGTTTGGCAGCATCTGCGGCTTGGCCGGCGTTGTAGGGTCGAGCGGCGCGGGAGCATAGAGTGCTCGTCGGCTCCGAAGGCCCCTGCCCCCCTGCCCCCAAGGACGGCCGCGGGGCCGACATCCATCTGAAACAGTGCGTGGCAGCCGATCTACGGCCGATGCCGTGCGCGCAACGACGGAGACCGACCATGGCTACCCAACTCGCCCTTCCGAACAGCATCGATGGCGTCACGATTCCGGACAGCGCGCTCGGGCGCGCCATCGCCGAATTTGTCCGCGACAGCGAAACCGAACTGCTCTTCAACCACTCGAGCCGGGTCTACCTCTTCGGTGCGCTCGCCGGCAAACAGCGCGGGCTGCGCTACGACGCCGAGCTCCTCTACGCGGCCGCGATGTTCCACGACCTCGGGCTGATGCACGAGCACAGCACCCACGATCACCGCTTCGAGGTCGACGGCGCCAATGCGGCGCGCGACTTCCTGCGGAGCCACGGCATCGCGCAGACGGAGCTCGACACGGTGTGGACCGCGATCGCGCTGCACACGACGCCCGGCGTTCCGGAAATCATGCATCCCGTAATCGCGCTGACCACCGCAGGTGTCGAGATGGATGTGCTCGGCCTCACCTACGGTCAGTATTCGGACGAGACGCGCGAGGCCGTCGTCGCCGCATTCCCGCGTCCGTCCAGCTTCAAGGAAGACATCATCCAGGCGTTCTACGACGGGATCAAGGACAAGCCCGACACGACGTTCGGCAACGTCAAAGGCGACGTCGTCGCCGACAAGGAGCCGCACTTCCACAAGGGCAACTTCTGCAGCGTCATCCGCGGATCGCGCTGGACCGGATGACGATATGCGTAGCGAACCGCTACCAAGCAGCGGATATGGTCGTCTTTCGTTTCACACTCTTGCGCTTGGCATCATCCACGAAACCGGCGCTTCAGTCCGTCAGCGCGAGCAGCGCGAACGTTGCTAGCCAATGTTCCCCCATATAATCGTCCGCGAGATGGGGCATCGCGGCCTGGAGGTGTGCCTGGGCGATTGTGCGGGCCGACACCGGCTCGGGCAAATCGTCGGCGAGGCGCTGCCAGCACCACGCCCGCGCGAGGTTCAGGCCGTCGAGATGGGCGAGCCGCCCGTCGCTGCGATCGGTGACGATCGCAGGCGTGCGCAGGCAAGCGGTCGGTGCGCCGTAAGGGTGCGGCAGGAAGGCGCCGAGCCACGCCGGAAAATCCGTGTCGAGCACTTCCTGCATCAGGACCGCCTCACACAAAGTGGCGGACAGGAAGTCCTCGCCGCTCGGCTCCCATGGGTGCGCCGCGCAGTCCGCGCCAAACCAAAGCCTTGATCGCGCCTCGATCAACCCGGCGAGCGCCGTGTCATGCGTTCGCGCCCAGCGCAGCGCGTGGATCAGCGCGAACGCCGTGCTGTCATGCTTGCCGCTACGCACCGGATACAAGAGCTTGGGCAGATACGCGGCAAAGCGCGCGGCAAAGGCCCGCGCAAGCGGCTCCAGCGCCGCGGCCCATGGCCGATCGGGGCGCAACGCGAGCTCGTCATGCAACGCCAGCAGCCAGCCCCAGCCGTACGGGCGTTCGAAACCGCCGGTCATCGGCCGATCGAGATAGGCGACCTCGCCCGCCACGCGGTGCGGCACCAGCATGCGATCCGCCAAGGCTTCGATCGCGGCCGTCCGCTCCATCAGGGGGAACAGGCGGGCGAGCCGCATCACTTGCCACCAGCCGTGAACGCAACTGTGCCAGTCGAAACTACCATGGAAGATCGGGTGTAGCGTCGCGGGAAGCGCGAGATCGGACGGGCGGTTAAGGACCTGATCGAGCTTGTAGGGCCATTCGCGCGTCAAATGGCCAAGCGTCAGCGTGGCGAACTTTTCGGCGGTGGCAGCGTCGAGCATCAGCGAAATCCCAGCCAGTAGAGCAAAGCGATATTGACCGCCAGAAGCGGCAGCGCGGTCGGCACTTGCGCGCGGATCACCGCGCCCTTGTCTTTCAGGTCGAGCAGGGCGGCGGGCACCAGATTGAAGTTCGCCGCCATCGGCGTCATCAGCGTGCCGCAAAACCCGGCGAGCATGCCGATCGCCGCGATTACCGCCGGGTCGCCGTGATAGCGTCCGATCAGCAGCGGCATCGCGACCGCCGCGAACATCACCGGAAAGGCCGCGAAGGCATTGCCCATCACCATCGTGAAAGCCGCCATGCCAAGCGCGTAAACGAGCACCGCGCCGATCAGGCTGCCCTCGGGGATCGCGGCGCCGGCAATGCCACCGACGACGTGCCCGACACCGGCGAGCGCGAACACCGCGCCGAGGCTCGCCAGCATCTGCGGCAGCACCGCCGCCCAGCCGACGCCATCCATCAGCCGCAGCCCCTCGGCAAACGGCGTGGCGGCGCGCGGCCGAAACCAGGCGTAACCGATCGTCAGCGCGAGCAGGACGCCGCACGTGAGTGCCACCAGCGTGATTTGCTTGGGATCGACCAGCGCGGGCATCGCCTTGAAGGCAAGAGTCCCCAGCAGGGCGGTCGCGGGAATGACCAAAGCGGGCAGGAACAGCCGATTGCCGCGCGTGGCCGCTTCGGCCTGTCGCTCGACCGCGCCGGTGGTGGCGCGCGCGCCGCGTCCCATCGCGCCGGTGCCCGCGATTGCGACGAGACCCAGAACGAGTACACCATTGCCGATATCGCCGATCCGGTCACCGAACATGAAGCTGACCGCAAGCAAGGCATAGAAACCGGCACTGCCGAAGCGCTTGCCATTACTGCGGTCGGTCGCGCTCAGCCATGCGAACGCCGCGAACATAAGCCCGGCGACGGAGTAGATGAAATTCGTGCCGATCATGCGCCGCGCGCCAGGCGGCGATCAAGCCACCACAGGCGGCCGCCATGGATCAGCAACGCCGCGATCGCCGTCGGGATCGCCCAGAGCGACAGATGCAGTGGCTGGATGACTATGCCATAGCCCTCCAGCACCCCCTTCATCAGCAGGATCGATCCGATCGCGATGAAGATATCCTCGCCGAAGAACAGTCCGATATTGTCGGTCGCGGCGGCCAGCGCCGGGATCGCGTCGCCGCCCGGCGCGACGCCTTGCCGCTCGGCGGCCGCCTCGGCCATCGGCGCGACCAGTGGGCGCACGCTCTGCGCCGGCCCGGCGATCGAAGTGAGGCCAAGCGCGGACGTGATCTGCCGGAACAGGAGATAGCCGATCAGCAACCGCCCGACCGTCGCGCCGCGCAGCGCCGCGATCACGCCGCGCGCGCGCTCCTGCAGGCCATGGCGTTCGAGCAGGCCGATGACGGGCAAGACGATGTAGATTGCGCTGACGAAACGGTTGGCGTTGAACGCCTTGCCGAACGCAGCGAGGATCGCGAGCGGGTCGATCCCCGCGGCAAGGCCGGTGACCAGTGCCGAGACCGCCACGACCAGCAGCGGGTTGAAGCGCAGCAGGAAGCCCGCGACGATCACCGCGATCCCGGCCAGAACAAGCATTCAATCGCCTCCGAATCCGCCGCCGCCGGGCGTTTCGATGACGAACACGTCTCCCGCCCGCATGTCCACCTTTGCCGTCGATCCGAGGCGATCGATCGATCCGTCGGCGCGCTCGACGCGCGCGGCGCCGACGGCGCCCGCCGACCCGCCATCCAGCCCGAACGGCGGCACGCGGCGACGATTGGCGAGGATGCAGGCGGTCATGTCGGTCAGGAACCGAACGCGCCGCAGGCCGCCATCCCCGCCTGTGCGCGCCCCCGCCCCGCCCGAGCCCCGGCGGATCGCGAACGCCTCCAACAGCACCGGAAAGCGCGTCTCGAAGATTTCGGGGTCGGTCAGGCGGCTGTTGGTCATGTGCGTCTGGATCACCGCCGTGCCGTCATAACCCGGGCCGGCGCCCGATCCTCCGGCGATTGTCTCATAATATTGGTAGGTGTCGTCGCCGAAGGTGAAGTTGTTCATCGTGCCCTGGCTCGCCGCCATTGCGCCCAGCGCCCCGAACAAAGCGTCGGTGACGACCTGGCTGGTCTCGACATTGCCCGCCACCACGGCGGCCGGGAAGCGCGGATTGAGCATCGACCCTTCCGGCACGTGGATCGTGACGCCGCGCAGGCAGCCATCGTTGAGCGGCACCTCTGCGTCGACCAGCACGCGCAGGACGTACAGCACGGCGGCGCGAACGATCGAGACCGGCGCGTTGAAGTTGTTCGGGCGCTGGTCGCTGGTCCCGGCGAAATCGATCGTCATGGTCCTGCCTGCGCGATCGATCCGGATGGCGACCCGCACGACCGCGCCGTCGTCCATCTCATAGGCGAAAGCGCCGTCGTCGAGCCGGGCGATCAGGCGACGCGCGGCGGCGTCGGCATTGGCCTGGACATGCTCCATATAGGCGCTGACGACATCCGCGCCATATTCCTCGGCGATCCGCGCCAGGCCGCCCGCACCCCGCGTGCAGGCGGCCAGCTGCGCGGCGAGATCGGCGATATTCTGGTCGATGTTGCGCGCTGGATAAGGGCCGCTGGCGAACAGTGCGCGCAGTTCGGCTTCGCGGAAATGTCCTTCGTCCACCACCAGCACGTCGTCGAGCAACACCCCTTCCTGCTCGACCGAGACACTGTTGGGCGGCATCGATCCAGGCGTGATCCCGCCGACATCGGCATGGTGGCCGCGCGCGGCGACGAACCAGTCCGGCGCGTCGCTGCCGCCCGACGATTCTCGGGCGAAGACAGGCACGATGACGGTGATATCGGGCAAGTGCGTGCCTCCGCGATACGGCGCGTTGAGCGCATAAGCGTCGCCGCGGCGAATACCGCGTCCGTCCGCATTGCCCCCGCGCGCGTCGATGATCGTGCGGATGCTCTCGCCCATCGAGCCGAGATGCACCGGGATATGCGGCGCGTTGGCGACGAGATTGCCCGCGGCATCGAACAGCGCGCACGAGAAATCGAGCCGCTCGCGAATATTGACCGACGCGGCGGAGCGTTGCAGCGCGGCGCCCATCTCTTCGGCGATGCTCATGAACAGTCCGGCAAAGATCGCGAGGCGGGTGGGGTCGCTTTGCGTGCCGACGCTGGCGACGCGTCGGGCGGCGACGCGATCGAGGAGCAGATTTCCGATCTCGTCCACGCGCGCGCGCCAGCCGGGTTCGACGACCGTCGTCGACATCGGATCGATGATCAAGGCGGGCCCGTCGAGCGTATGGCCGGCGGGCAGGCCCTCGCGCGCCATCACCGGCGTATCGTGCCACGCTCCCGCCATATGCACCGGGACGATCGCCAGCGGCGCGGCGGCATGACCAGGCAGATCGACCAGCATGGCCTCGACCGGCGGACTCTTCGCGACCGCTTCGGCGACGAGACGATCGACGATCAGAGGTTGTGTGCTCGCAAAACCGAATTGCGCGACATGCGCGCCGTCGAAACCGGCGGTCATCGTCGCAGTGTCCGCAAAATCGCGCTCGATCGTATGTTCGGTCTGGCCGCGGCGCAGGTGGACGCGGCGCTCGACGACGACGGTGTCGGGTGCGACGCCCTGCGCCACCAGCGCTTGCTGCGCCTCGCTCGCCAGCACATCGAAGGCGGTGGCGATCGCCGCGCTATCCGCGATCCCCGCGCCCAGTGTCCGCTCGCGCAGCACGCGGCGATCGGCCAGCCCCATGCCATAAGCCGACAGCACGCCGGCGAGCGGGTGGATCATCACCTGATCCATCCCCAGCGCGTCGGCGACGAGACAGGCATGCTGCCCGCCGGCGCCGCCGAAACACGCGAGCGTGTAGCGCGTGACATCATGCCCGCGCGCGACCGAGATCTTGCGGATCGCATTGGCCATGTTCGCCACGGCCACCGCGACGAAGCCTTCGGCGGCGGCATAAGCATCGAGCGGCAGTTCGGCGAAACGCGCCGTCACTGCCGCCGGATCGAGCGGCTGATCGCCCTGCGCTCCGAACAGCGCGGGGAAGAATTCGGGGCGCACCTTGCCGAGCATCACGTTACAGTCGGTGACGGTCAGCGGCCCGCCACGGCGGTAACAAGCCGGCCCCGGCATCGCGCCGGCGCTTTCCGGCCCCACCCGCAGCCGCTGCCCGTCGAAACTGCAGATCGACCCCCCGCCCGCTGCCACGGTATGGATGCGCAACATCGGCGCGCGGATGCGGGCGCCCGCGATCAGCGTCTCGGTATCGCGTTCGTAGCTGCCGGCATAATGCGACACGTCGGTCGATGTCCCGCCCATGTCGAACCCGATGATTCGGTCGAACCCGGCCGCGCGCGCGGTCGCAGCCATACCGACGATGCCACCCGCCGGCCCCGACAGGATCGCGTCCTTGCCGCGAAAGTTCGCGCCATCGACGAGGCCGCCCGACGATTGCATGAACAGCGCGTTCCGGCCGAGCGCCGCGTGCAGCCCCGCGACGTAGCGGTCGAGCACCGGCGACAGATACGCATCGACCAAGGTCGTATCGCCGCGGCCGATCAGCTTGATCAGCGGCGCGACACGGTGGCTGATCGAGATTTGCGTGAAACCGATCGCCGTCGCCAGCTCGGCCAGCGCCGCCTCGTGCGCGCTGAAGCGATAGCCGTGCATCAGGACGATGGCGATCGACCGGAAACCGGCGGCAAAGGCTGCCTGCAAACCGGCCTCCGCCGCGTCGCGGTCGAGCGGGGTCGCCACCGCGCCGTCCGCCGTGATCCGTTCGTCGATCTCCACGACGTGCGCGAACAGCGGCGCGGGGCGCGTCAGGTCGCGCGCAAAAATGTCGGCCCGCTCCTGATGTCCGATCAGCAGCGCATCGCCGAATCCGCGCGTGATCACCAGAACGGTCGGCTTGCCCTTGCGCTCGAGCAGCGCATTGGTCGCGACGGTCGTGCCGATGCGCAGTTCGAACGGCACGTCCGCGCGCGCGGTCAAGCGCCGGATCGCCTCCACCGCAGCGTCGGCATACCGTTCGGGGTCTTCGGACAGCAACTTGGCGGTGACGATCTTGCCGCAGGGTTTGCGCGCTACGACGTCGGTGAAGGTGCCGCCGCGATCGATCCAGAACTGCCATGGCGCCATCAGTCCGTCTCTCATTTCCGCAGGGACGGATCAAGCGGGAGATCCGTCGATTGGATCGGCCAGGCCAAGCCGCTTGGCGTATTGGCCGATTTGACGCAGACTGACGCGATGCTGCCAACCCTTCTTCTTCTCCTTGCCCAGGCCTCCGCGCCGCAAACCCCTCCGCTCGCCGCCGCCACCGCGCCCGCCGCGCCGACGTCGAAATGGCCCGCGCGCGATGCGCAGGTCGCCTTTCGCAATTTCCGCTTCCGCTCGGGGGAAACCCTGCCCGAACTTCGCATCAACTACACCACGCTCGGGCAACCGCACCGCAACGCGCGGGGCGAGATCGACAATGCGGTAATGGTGCTCCACGGCACCGGCGGCACCGGCCGCCAGTTCCTCAGCCCGCAATTCGCCGACGAGCTCTACGGACCCGGCCAGCCGCTCGACATCGCGCGCTACTGGATCATCCTTCCCGATGGCATCGGCCACGGCAAATCATCCAAGCCCTCTGACGGCTTGCACATGCGCTTTCCGCAGTATGATTATGACGACATGGTCGAAGCGCAGTATCGGCTGTTGCACGACGCGCTGGGCATCCAGCGGATGCGTCTCATCATGGGCACGTCGATGGGCTGCATGCACAGCCTGATGTGGGGGGAGACGCATCCCGATTTCGTCCGCGCGCTGATGCCGCTCGCGTGCGAGCCGGTGGAGATCGCGGGGTTGAACCGCATGTGGCGCGAACTTGCGGTGGAGGGAATCAAGGCAGACCCGGCCTGGGCCGGCGGCGACTATCGCGCCCCGCCGACCGGTGGCCTGCGAACCGCCGCGAGCCTGCTGTTCGTGGCGGGTGCGGCCCCGCTCTATTTCCAGGCGCAATATCCGCATCGCGAGGCGGCCGAGGCCTTTGCACGCGAACGGGTGGCGGCATCGATCGCCGCGACCGACGCCAACGACTTGATCTACCAGATCAACGCCTCGCGCACCTACGCACCATGGTCACGGCTGGAGGCGATCACCGTGCCGACGACATGGATCAATTCCGCAGACGATTTCATCAACCCGCGCAACCTCGATTATCCCCGGCAGGCGGTCGCACGAATGAAGGACGCGCGCTTCCGGCTCATTGCGGAAAGCGCGGAAACACGCGGCCACGGCACACACACCGCGGCGCGCTTCTGGAAACAGGATCTGGTCGAACTGCTCAAGCGCACCGAGTAGCGGCCACGCGTTCATCTCGCTCGCAACCGTCGCCGAGACGGTGCGGCCGCCCGGCGAACCTTCAGGTACGTCGCGTCGACCCAGATATACCGCCGGTCGCCTGCGATGGAGCGCTCGCGAAACGCCTTCACGCGCACGTCGATCTCCTCACAGAGCCAGCTCGCCCGGCTCTTGGAGATGCAGCGTCAGCGATTGTTTCTGCGCAACGGCGATCGCGCCGTCTGGCTGGCGATTGCATCACAACCATCATCAGCCGCGGCTAGCACGCATGAACCTGACTTGCGAGCGGAGCATCGGGGCGGAGCAGGTCAAGTACGATGACAGCGACCGTCTCCGGATGACGACGAGGATCATTGTAGAACACCACAACTGGACCGCAAACTAACTCCAACTTCTGGGACCTGCCACGACCTGAAAGTGGTCGTTCGGCGGTTCAAGCGCTGTCCATGCTCACCGTTACGTCGGGCTGACTCACATCCGGCCATTCGGCGGCGGCCAGCGGCTCACCAAACTCCGACGTCTGTTCATCTCCAATCCACAACGCTTTGCGACGCCCTGCATCTTCGCTCGAACGATTCGACCTGATGAACCCTGCCGTTAAACGTGCGGGTTTTTTCGGCACATCCAACACCGTGACGTGGTCGGCGAAATCACTTCGATTGGGTGCAACACTGAGTGCGTTTTAACGCCGTCCATGTGCGGCGCATCCACATGTGGTCGTTCGCCACGGCTCATTGGCCGCTGGAGAAATACCTGGGTTGATTTCAGGCGAGGGCGCGTCGGCCTTTGTCTTAGCCAGCCAACCTATCGCTGAAAGCGCCCGAATTGAACTTCACTAATCATTGAATGAATGTTATCCGAGCGATCGCAGGCGCGCCGCCAAGGCGTTCCGCGATCAGGAGACGGAGCTTGAACCGGAGACGCTTTTTATCGGCCATTGCCGCGCTGGCGACTTTGCCCGCTGCAGCACAGGCACCTCACGAACCCAACAGGGTGACGCTAGAGACCGGCCGGATTGCTGGCAGCGTCGAAGCTGCGACCGTCGTTTTCCGTGGCATTCCCTACGCCGCGCCACCGGTCGGGCCGCTACGCTGGAAAGCACCGCAACCGGCATTGTCCTGGACGGGCGAGCGCGCCGCACGCAGCTTCGGCGCCGCCTGTCCGCAGGGCTCGGAACACAAGGAAGCTTGGGCGCAAGTCGGCGCGATGAGCGAGGACTGTCTTTTCCTCAACGTCTGGCGCCCCGCCAAGCCCGGCAAATATCCGGTGATGGTATTCCTTCATGGCGGCGGCTTCGTCTACGGCGCGGCAGGCGTGCCGCTGTACGACGGCGCGGCGCTGGCCAAGCGCGGTGCGGTCATCGTCACGTTGAACTACCGACTTGGCCGGCTGGGCTTCTTCGCACATCCTGCGCTCACCGCCGAAAGTCCCTCAGGCCAGCTAGGCAATTACGGCATCATGGACCAGATCGCGGCGCTGCATTGGGTCAAGCGCAACATAACGCGATTTGACGGCGATGCGGGCAATGTCACGTTGTTCGGCGAGTCCGCCGGCGCGGGCGTCGTGCAGATCCTGATGGGATCGCCGATTGCGACCGGGCTGTTCGAAAAGGCCGTGTCGGAATCGGGCTCGGGCGGCACGGCGTTGTTTCCGATCCGCGGCGGACCGGTCAATGCCGAAGCGCTTGGGGCGGCCTGGAGCGGGAGCCTTGGTCTGTCCAACGCCACCGCCGCACAATTGCGCGCGATCCCGCTTGCCGACGTGATCAAGGGCCGCGCTTTCCCGTTTATCGACGGCAAGGTGGTGGTGCGCAGCCCGGGCGACCCGTTCAAGCGTGGCACAGAGGTGAAAATCCCGCTGATCATCGGCTCGAACTCGAACGAAGGTAGCCTGATCGGCAACAACGCCGCGCTCGCCAAACCAGTGCTCGGCACTGCCTATCCCGAACTGCTCGCTGCTTATGCCAAGCGACCCGGCGCCACCGAGGCAAGCGCCGCGCTCGATCTGGCGGAAGACGCGCTGTCGGTCCTGCCCTCGCTTTCGCTCGCAGATCTGCACGCCGCCGCGGGCGGCACCGCTTACGGCTTCTATTTCGATCAGGTGCCGGTCGACGCGCGGACGAGCGCCAAGGGTGCCGAACATGGTGGCGAGATCGAGTATCTGTTTGGCAACAAGCCGGTCGAGCATCGCTGGGATGCGAACGACGCGAAGGTCTCCAAGCTGATGGGAGATTATTGGGTGCGTTTCGCGCGCACCGGAAATCCGAACGGCGCAGGCGCGCCGGAATGGCCCGCGGTCAAGAACCAGCCGACTGGCTATCTGGTGATCGCCGCGCAAACGCACGCGGCCAAGCTCACGTCGGTTCAGGAAACGGTGCAGGCGCTCGTGCTCGATAAGGCGGTGGCCGGGTGGGCAACGATGCCGATGCCGTGAAGGCGACGATCAACGAGTGAGCGCCCCCGCCCCGGGGTCCACCGTCGTTCGAAGGAACGGCTTCACGACTAGCGGCGGGCCGGATGCCGGGACGAACTCCGCATGATGAGGCGGCGCCGCGCAGGAGCATAGCGATGCAAGACACCAACCCTACCCGCCGCCAGATCGTTGCCGGAGTCTCCGTTCTCGGTCTGACGGCCGCCACCCCCGCCCCCGCGGCCCCGCCCCCCCGCCACGCACCGCCCGGCTTCCTGTGGGGTACCGCCATCTCGGGCCACCAAAGCGAAGGCAATAACGTCAATTCGGACGCCTGGCTGCTCGAGAACGGCAGTCCGACCGCGTTCGTCGACCGCTCGGGCGATGCGTGTGATAGTTATCACCGCTACGAAGAGGATCTCGATCTCGCAGCCTCGCTCGGGCTCAACTGTTATCGCTTCGGCATCGAATGGGCGCGGATCGAGCCCGAAGAAGGCCGTTTCTCTGAAGCCGAGCTTGACCATTATGCCAGGGTACTTGCGGCGTGCCACGCGCGGGGTCTGCTGCCGATGGTGACCTACAACCACTTCACCGTACCGCGCTGGTTCGCGATGCGCGGCGGATTTGAGGTCGCCGACGGCGCCGACCTTTTCGCGCGCTTCTGCGGTCGCACGACCGAGCGGCTCGGGCATCTGATCGGCATGGCCTCGACCTTTAACGAAGCTAATATCGTGCTGTTGCGCAAGGTATTGCCGCGTTTTTCCAGTCCCGCCGCCGCGGCGAATGCAAAAGCGATGATCGCGGCGGCCGCCCGCAGGTCTGATTCTCCGAAATTCTCGTCGCTTCTGTTCGGTGATCCCGACACGATCAGTGCGGTGATGCTCGACGCGCATGCCAAGGCCTATGCTGCGATCAAGGCGGGTCCGGGCGACTTTCCGGTCGGCGTCACCCTGTCGATGCAGGAAATCCAGGGCGTTGGTCCGAACAATCGCGCGCTGGATGCGGAACGGACGATGTATGGCGGCTGGATCGATGCGGCGAACGCATCCGATTTCGTCGGTGTGCAGACCTATTCGCGGCTGCGGATCGGTGACAAGGGTTTGCTGCCATCCGAGCCTGGAGTCGAACTGACCGCAGCCGGCTACGAATATTATCCATCCGCGGTCGGCGCTACATTACGCTACGCCGCCACGCATATCCACAAGCCGATCTACCTCACCGAAACGGGAATCGCGACCGACGACGATGCGCGGCGTGTCGCCTTCATTCAGGCGACGCTCGATCAGATCCGAGCGGTCCGCGCCGAGGGGATCGATGTAAAAGGGTATATCTACTGGTCGCTGCTCGACAATTTCGAATGGGTATCGGGCTATGCCAAGCATTTCGGTTTGGCGGCCGTCGATCGAACAACGTTTCGACGCACGCTCAAGCCGAGTGCGCGCTATCTCGGCGCGCGCGCAAAGGCTGATCTGCTCTGATGGATCCGGCCCGGCAGCCGTTATCGCGACGCTGCAGGATTGGCCGCCTGCCACGCGGCGACGCGGTCGATCGCATTGCTCCGCAGCGCACTGTAGAAGATGCCATAGTCGCCGAGGTGATAGCTTCCGAAGAGGAAGCTTAGCGTATCGCGAAAGCCCTTCGGCGCCGAGGAAGGGATATCGACCTCGAGCAATCCGCGTCGACACGCGGCGCCTGTCAGGTGCGACACGAGCGGAAGCACCGCTGGCCCGGGCGTGAACGGCGCCTTCGGGAACGGCACACTGCCGGCATTGGCGCCCGCCGGCGCCGCGGCTTGGTCGCGCGCTTCGTCGCGCCACGTCAGCGGATTGACGCAGATCGGCGCGGAAGGATTGTGCAGCTTGACCTTGCCCTGCCACCAATAGGTCTTGTTATCGATCAGCATCCGCGCGCCGTTACGCCCTGCCTGACTGGTATTGTACGCCAGCACGCAGCCGGTCTGGCGCGGCGCATCGCAGATCGGCAGGCCGATCGTGTCATAGTCGTGCGGCGCATAGCCGCCGATCAGATAGGCCGCGACCATCCGCGCCTGCAGCGGCGTGCCGATGATCTCGTCCTGCAGCAGCCGCAGCGCGTGCCCCGTGCCTTGGCTGTGCCCGGCCAGAATGAAGGGACGCCCGGCACTCTGGCGGGCGATGAAGTAGCGGAAGGCGCGGCGCACGTCGTCATAAGCGAGGTCGAACGATCCCGCGTTCTTGAGCCCCGCCAGCGACGCCTGGCGATAGCGCGGCGCGAACATCCGGCAGCAGCCGTTGAACACGCTCAATTGCTCGAGCAGCACCGGCGGATTGAGCGGCGCAACTTCGTCGGACGCGTCATAAGCGGCGTTCCAGACGCTGTTGCCCTTGAAGGTGGTGGGATGGATGAAGAACACGTCGGCCGGGGCCTTTGCCGGGTCGATCGGCACCACGCCTGCGGGTGCGGAACGCTCCATGCCGTTGCTGTCGGGCAGCGCGAGCCATGCCTTGCGCTGCCCGTAATCGGGAGCGGGGGGCGCGGACTTCGGATCGAACGGCGCCGAGGGCGAGCGCATCGCCTGGACGATATCGCAATGGCTGAGGCCGATTGATGCAAGCACGATCAGGATCGCTGCGATCGCCAGCCGCAGGCGCCACCGCCGCGGCTTTCGCGAGCGTTCGATACCTGCGTCGGACATGTTCTTCTCCGGATCGCCTCGCCCTACCGATTGCTGCGCCACGGCGTGACAGAAGCGCCTGCAAAAGGAAAGACGTTCATTAAATCGTTAGCGAAGATTGGGCGGCCTGGTAGGAGGCTGACGCTCGATGGCGTCCAGGCCAACGGCCGTGGCTATTAGGTAATGAAACCGCCCAGTATCTTGGCAACGCGTTAGCGGCCGGCGCGCTCGGCCCTGCGCGCATCGCAGGTTGCGATGAAGCCGCCCGCCATGAAGCGCGCCATCCGCGCTTTCACGGCAGCGAAATCGTCCGAGCGGCACAGCCCGCCAGATAGCTTGTCGATCCGCCCGGTGCGCCCGAGCGTTAGCATCAGCGCGCCGGTGACGAAGTGATACCCCCAAAACAGATCTTCCTCGGGACAATCCGGAATCGCGCGCTTGAGCAAGCCAATCAGCCGCAGCACGACCGCATCGAAATGCGTGTCCATCAGTTCCGCGCCCCATTGCGGCGTGTTGCTGACCTGCGCCCCGAGCGCGCCATAATTGCGCCAGCCGATATCATCCTGCCCGTGCAGGTCGAGATCGGTGTCGAGATAGGCATGCAAGGCGCCCTCGACCGTCGGCTCGCCCACCAGATCGCGCTCATATTGGTCGAGCGCCGCCATCCGCCGCTGGATCGTGATCGGCGCCCGCCTTGCGATCACCGCGTCGAACAGCTCCTTCTTGTCCTTGAAATAATAATGCAGCAGCGAATTGTGCACGCCGACCTTCTGCGCGACGTCCTTGAGCGTCACGCCGTACAACCCGTGTTGCGAGAAGAGCTCTTCAGCCGCATCGAAAATCTGTTCCATCGTCGCGGCACGCTGGTCGGCCTTCGTGACAGGCGCGCGCTTCGCAGGTTTGGCGGTTTCACTCATGCTGTCCTCTTGCCCGCCACGCGCTGGGCGGCGGCTCTCCAGGGGTTAATGGACTCAGCCATGCTCTGCCCGCAAGCTCATCTTGTCGATCTTGCCGGTCAGCGCGAGCGGCATCGCGGGCAGGCGGATGATCGCGTCGGGCATCCACCAGCTCGCGATCTTGCCGCGGAGCGCGTCGAGCAATGCTTCGTCGCTGATCTCGCTGCCCTGGCGCGGCTCGATCACCAGCACCGGGCGCTCGCCCCATTTGTCGTGCGCGCGACCGATCACCGCGACCAGTCCGACCTCCGGCAACGCGCCGACGATCGCCTCGATCTCGCCGGGGTTGATCCATTCGCCGCCCGACTTGATCAGATCCTTCGCACGCCCGGTGATGCTGAGATTGCCGCTCGCATCGAGCATTGCGAGATCGCCGGTGTCGAACCAGCCGTCGGCGTCGGTCGCGGGCGGGTCCTGGCCGAAATAGCGTTCGACCGTGCTCGCGCCCTTGACGCGCAGGCGTCCCTCGACGCCACGCTGCTCGGGCAGCGCGACGCCGGACGCGTCGGTGAGCAACAGATCGACCCCGATCGGCGGGCGGCCCGACTTGGCCGAGACGCGCGAGCGTTCGCTTGCCGGGGTGACGGTCCCGAGTGGCGAAAGCTCGGTCATGCCCCAACTGGTCTGCACGATGATGCCGAGCCGCTGCTCGAGCCGGTCCATCAGCGCCTGTGGCACCGAAGAGCCGCCCAGCAGCAGGCGCTCGAGCGACGGCACCCGTTCGCCGGTGCGCTCGAGATGATCGACCAGCCCGAGCCACACCGTCGCGACACCCGCCGCAACGGTGACCTGCTCGTCATTGACCAGCCTCGCCAGGCTCGCCCCGTCCTGGTTGCGCCCCGGCAGCACCAGCTTGGCGCCGACCGCGGGCGCGGCGAACGGCAGGCCCCAGCCATTGGCGTGGAACATCGGCACCGCTACCAGCACGCTGTCCTGGCTGCGGATGCCGATCACGTCGGCCTGCAGCAAATGCACGGTGTGTAGATAGTTGGAGCGATGGGTGTACGTCACGCCCTTGGGCGCGCCGGTCGTTCCCGAGGTAAAGCACAGGCCGGCGGGTGCGTTCTCGTCGAACCCGCCCCACGCCACCGGCGCGCCATGCGTCGCGAGCAATTCCGCTTGCCGCCAGATGCGGGCGCGATCCGACTTGGGGACGGGCAAATCCGCGCCGGGCTCGTCGAGCAGGACGACATGCGCGATCGTCGGGCACGCATCGAGCAGCGCCTCGACCAACGGCGCCAGCCCGGCGCTGACCGCGAGCACGCGGTTCTGCGCCTGATGGATCATTCCGGCCAGATGCGCCGGTGCAAGCCGCGGGTTGAGCGTATGGCAGACGATGCCGACGCAGGTCGCGCCGTACCAGCATTCCATATGCGCCTGGCTGTTCCAGGCGAGCGTCGCGAGATGATCGCCCCGACCGAGCCCGAGCGCCTGCAGTGCGCCCGACAACAGGTTGCTGCGCTGGCGCAGCGTGGCATATTCGACGCGGCCGGAGACGCCGTCACTGCCGGTGACGATTTCGCGGGTCGGATGCCACTTGGCGGCGTGGTCGATGAACGTGTCGAGCGTCAGCGGATAGGATTGCATGGCCCCAAAAATCGGCTTCATGCCGGTCTTGATCGCGGCCCGTCGACAGGCGATCTTGCGCGATATCATCGAGCGTCTCCGAAAGTTTCGCGTCTGAGCGCACGGGCGAGCGCGAATTGCAGCGTGATCGCGACGAGGTAAAAGGGCACCAGCGTATAGAAAGCGAGCTGCAGCGAATTGTGCGGATGGCTCGCATGCAACCACTCGCTGACGCCGCCGAGCCAGGTCGGCCCGAGCCCGAGCCCGATCAGATTCATGATCAGCAGCAGCACCGCGCCGGCGAGCGTGCGCTGGCGCGGCGCGACCGCGTTCTGCACCAGCGTCACCGCCGGGGTGAGGTAGAAATAGTTCAGGAAGGTCGGCGGGATCAGGAACAGCATCGCCAACTGCCAGGTCGGCGCCCAGACGAAGCCGATGAAGAACGGGACGGCGATCAGCAATGCGATCGCCGGCATCGTACCATAGATATGCCGCGCCTTGATGCCGAAGCGATCGATCAGCCGCCCCGACAGGAAGATTCCGCCGCCCACGCCGAAGCCGAGCAACAGCGCATACCAAAGCGCGACCTGGTCGAGTGTCATGCCTTTCTCGCGCATCAGGAACAGCGTGGTGAACCCAAGCGTCGCGTAGGTGACGAATTGCGTCGCACCGGCGGCGAGCGACACCAACAGCAGTACCGGGCGCGACGCGAACATTTTGACCGTCTGCCAGAAACTGGTCGCTTCGCCGGCGAGATCGCGCGCGGAGACCTGCCTGGCCGGGTCGGTCGCGCCGCGCCGGGGTTCGCGCACGATCGCCCACACCACGCCGGCGGCGACGAGCCCGGTCGCACCGAGCAGGATGAAGGCGTGGCGCCAGTCATAGGCTGCGGCGATCTTCGCGCCGAATGCGACGCCGAGTGCCTGGCCGAGCGGGGGGCCGAGATTGAACAGCCCGAGCGCCATGCCGCGGCGGTGCGGCGGGAAGTAATCCGAAATGATCGCATAAGACGGCGGCACGCCGCCCGCCTCGCCGATCCCGACGCTCATGCGGGCGCCGGCAAGCTGGGCATAGCTGGTCGACATGCCGCAGGCGATCGTCGCGGCGCTCCACAAAGCGCACGCGATGACCAATACGCGCACGCGATTGCCACGATCGGCAAGCCACGCGACCGGAATGCCGAGCACGCAATAGAAGAGCGCGAAATACAGCCCGCCGAGCCGGCCGAGCTGCCCGTCGGTGACGCCGAGATCGTCCTGGATCGGCTTCGCCAGGATCGACAGCAACTGCCGGTCGAGAAAGTTGAGCACATAGACGACGCACAGGATGCCCAGCACCAGCCACGCATATCGGCTGGGGCGCGGCTGGGTTTGGTCGACCGTCATGAAGCTATACTCGGCAAGAGGTCGAAGCGCGCGATCCCGTGCGGAATCGCGCCCATGGCATCAGAACTTGGTGCTGGCCCGAATGCCGTATTGGCGGGGCTGCCCCGGCAGGCGGAGGCGGTTGCTGGTGAGCGAGCCGATATAATGCTGGTTGGTCAGATTGGTGCCGTACCCGCCGATCGTCCAATTGTTCTTCACCAGCGTCAGCTGCGCGTTGAGGATGTTGCGCTCGCCGAGATAATCGCCGTACGCGGCCTTCTCGAACAGCGTACCCCATACGCCGGAGAGATGGGCGAAATCGACTCGCGGGGTGAGCGACACATTGTCGCCGAGCGTGAAGGCATATTGCGCGCCGGTGCTGAGCGTGAACTGCGGCGAATAGGTCTGGCGGCGACCGCCGAGCGCGACGCATGTTCCGGCCGGCGCCGTGCCGGCGCCGGTGACCGGGTCGCAGGTCCCCGCCGTCGCGACGCGCGGATCGCGGGCGTAGAACTGGCCGAGCTCGGAATGCGACACCGACACCGCCGCATCGAACTGGAACTCGTGGAACGACCCCTGCGCCGATCCCTCGAAGCCGTACAAAGTCGTCGGCTTGGGCACGTTGAAGACCGAATTGTAGTTTGGAGTGCTCGGGTCGACGATCGACACCTGGAAGTTCTTGTAGCGATTGTAATAGCCGCCGAGCTGCGTGCGCAGATGGCCGCCGAGCCACGTGCTCTTCAGGCCACCCTCATAGTCGGTTACACGTTCCGGATCGAAAGCGCGCGGCGTCGCGCCGAAGATGTTGGCGCCGTTGAGCCCGCCCGCCTTGGTGCCGGTCGCGACAAAGGCATAAAGGAACTGGTTGCGGCTGATCGTCCAGTTGATCGCTGCCTTGCCGTCGACATTCTTATTGGCTGCAAAATCGTGCTGGATCAGGCTCGTGTTGAGCCCGAGCAGGGGAATCGTGACGGGATAGGCCACGTCGTTGCGCGAGGTCGTGCGCGACCAGCGGCCGCCGAGCGTAATCTGCAGAGCGTCGGTCAGCTTGTAGCCGACCTGGCCGAACGCGGCGAGCGCGGTGTGCGGATTGGTGCCGACGATCCGCAGCGAAGTCAGCAGGCTGTTCGGGGTGAGCGAGACATAGCCGTTGCCCGCGGGGAAGGTGTAGCTGTCACGCTGCACATAGCCGCCGGCGAGCCAGGTGAACCGGCTGCTGTCGGGCGAGACGACGTTGATTTCCTGCGACCAGATATGTTCCTTCGCGAAATCCTGGAAGGTATCGTTGCCGACGCTGACGCCGGGGTTGCCGGCGGCGGTGCCGTCTGCGTCGAGCGTCTCCTGCGTCGTGCCGTTCTGATAGGCCGAGATCGACCGGATCAGCAGGCCGCTGTCGAAAGTGTAGCTGATGTTCGCCGAAACACGGCCGAACTCGTCCTTGCCAGAGAGGAAGGAATTGCTGGTGACGTTGAACGGATCGGCGCGGTTCGCAACGGGCACGCCGCCGATGATCGAATAGGCTGGCGTCGCCGGGAAGCCGCCATAGTTCACGTTGTTATAGTCGCCCTTGACCAGCACGCGCAGGTGCGAATCGGGCTGCCACAACAGGCTGAGGCGGCCGCTGATCGAGGTCAGGTCGCCGGGGTTGCCGCTATAGGGTCCGGTGACGTTGAATAAGCTGTCGCGGCGCTCGAAATTGACCGCGGCGCGCACCGCGAGCGTGCTGCTGACGGGCAGGTTGATCGCGCCCTGCAGCTTGGCGTCGTTGTAATTGCCATATTGCGCCGAGGCATAGCCACCGACCTTGCCGAGGATCGGGTTGGTTTCGGTGATGAACACCGCGCCGCCGGTCGCGTTGCCGCCGGCGAAGGTGCCTTGCGGCCCGCGCAGCACTTCGACCGAGGAAATGTCGTAATAAGGCTCGGTCTGGAAATAGCCGGGAAAGGTCGCGACGCCGTCGCGATAGGTCACGACGCCGACGCCGATCGAGCTGGTGATCTCGGTCTTGCCGATGCCGCGAATGTTGAAGCTGTTGCTCTGGCCCGACGTGTTGACCGTCAGCGAGGGCGTCGCGAACTGCAATTGCTCGACGGTGTTGATGCTTTTGCGCACCAGATCCTCGCCGGTCAGCACGGTCGCGGCGACAGCGGTGCGCTGCAGGCTGGTCGATCGACGCTCGGCGGTGACGACGATATCGGCACCGGTCCCGCTCGCGACGCTGGCGGCCTGGACATCGGTCTGCGAAGCCGCCTGGCTTGGCGTTTCCACAGTTTGCGCGTGGGCGTTGCCGACAGTCGTCAACGCCGCAATCGACACAGACGTGAATAGTATGAAAGTGCGCATTTTATCCTCTCCAGACGGGCGCGCTCTGCGGGGCGCCTCACGCTGGTGCTATTCCCGATCCGCCTAACCTGTCAATGCTCATTCAATTGTGAATTAATGTCTTCGAGATTCACAGCGTCAACCAGATTCTTTCGGGCAGCCGTTGCGGCAGGTCGACCAGTCGATGACGGTGAGACGAAGTGAGGCGATCGGCGCGGCGGAAAACGTTCAAGATGCGCGGCATTGTAAGACGATGGCGCCAAGTCATATCCAGGACAGGAACGCCCCCTACCCGCCATTCAGGCCCATATCGCCGGTCCCAAGAACGGCGGTTCGTCTATCCGGAGGAAGCGCCGCTTTCGCCCCACGCAGTCGACACCTGACCGACACTCTCGGTGTTAGGCGACGGGCTGAGTCCGGGCGCGGTAAGAATCGCTGGCCGGCCCTGTCTTCCCATCGCGTGGTGGCGGAGATACGCTGGCCTAATGTTGCTGATCGTAGGAACCGTCCGCTTGCCGGCCGAAAACATGGACGCCGCTCGCCCGATCATGAAGCGTATGGTTAATGCCAGCCGCTCGGAGCAGGGCTGCATTGAATATTGTTATGCTGAAGATGTGTTCGACCCCGGCCTCATACACGTGAAAGAAATGTGGACCGATCAAACGGTGTTAGATCACCATTTTGCTTCGACGCACATTGCCGAGTGGCGTGCGGCTTGGCCCAGCCTCGGCATTGGTGATCGCAACCTGCGAGTTTACGAAGTCACAGAACCGCGCAAGACGTAGCTACAGTTCGCGTTTTCGCGCAATGCGACAGGGGCATCGGTATCCGCTGGTAGCGCAGCAGCGGGGCCGCGAAGACCCAGCCCCGCGCGCGCAAAACCCCCTCGCCGCTCCCCAAACTCTGCGATCCCGATCGCCAGCACATGCTGGCCATTCAGGTGGATCGGCATCCTTCTCCCTCAGGCTGTCGAGCGCTTGGTCGGCTGCATGTGGCACCCATGCTTGGCAACCTCGCCGCGCGTTATGGCAAGCTTAGCGTTTCGCCTATTTCTGCCGACATCTTGAAGCACGCGCATAATCGGGTCGAGAGCGGCGCCTCGATCAGGAAGACGGTCGTAAAGGGGTTCTGATCGGAATCGCGGACGCCGGCACTGAGGCGTATGGCCAATGAGCGATGGCTTCGTGGTCGACCGGCGATGAGGGCTTACTTCAATCGCCCAACCATTCGGTTGTGATCTCGCCGCTATGCCCCTCCGGCGCCAGCACGGCGCGCAGGGCTTCCAGCAGAGGCGGCAAAGCCTGCGTGAAGGCGTAGGGCGGGTTGACGATATAAAGGCCTGCGCCATTATAGATGCCGGGCTGATCGGCATCGTACAACCAATGCTCCACGCTCAGCAATTTCGGGATGCCGAGCTTGCGTAACTGCTCCCGCCACCGCCAATGCGTGGCGCGGTCTTTCAGCGGATACCAGATCACCGTCACGCCATGCGCCCATTTGCGGTGCGCGGCAGCGAGGGTGGCTGTGATCCGTGCGCGCTCATCGGGCTGCTCGTACGGCGGGTCGACCACCACCACGCCGCGCGCGGTTCGGGGCGGCAGCATCGCCAGCCAAAGCTCGTAGGCGTCGCGCTCATGCACGGCAGCGGAGGTGTCGCGCATCACGCCGCGCAGGGTATAAGCATCATCGGGATGTTTTTCGTTCAGGATCAGGAAATCCTGCGGGCGCAGAAGCTGCGCCAGAATCCGCGGCGAGCCGGGGTAGACGTGTGGCTCGGCCCCGACATTCACCGCCTGTACCGCGGCGCGATAGTCGTTCAGCAAAGGGTTCGGGTCGGCAAAGGCCTGCAGCACGCCCTGCGTGGACTCGCCGGTGCGTTGGGCCTCCTCGCCGTCAAGGTCGTACAGCCCGCAGCCGGCATGGGTGTCGATCAGGGTCAGCGCGCCCGGTTTTTGCTGCAAGGCCCGCACGAGCGCGATCAGCAGGCTGTGCTTCACGACATCGGCGCTATTGCCAGCGTGGAAGGAATGACGATAATTCATTGCGACTCAGAAATCCTGACGATTTACCTTGATACGTGCTGCTGGGCGCGGTTCCCGAGCGCGAGGCGGTTGAAGCAACCGATCCGGTGCTAGTATAAAGTCGGGCGGAAACCTTCAACGCACTTCCGCGTGGGCCTCAAGCCCGCGGCAGCGATCGAGCTGCACGGCGAAAGTGACTCATTCCCGGACGTCCGGGCGGTCTCTGACGCTACCACTTTCCGACGTTCGTTCACTTTCCCTAACCGTCCGCTTATCGGCGTGGGGGGCGTCAACAGACTCGGTAAAATAACCGACTACAGCTGAGCCGCGAGCGCGTAGGCAACCATCGCGTTCCATCCATCAACGGACAGGCCCAGAAACCACCGCCGCCGATCGTGTGGATCTTTCCAGCGCATGAGAACGCCCTTCTCGCAAAGTGTGTCAATCCATCTCGATGCCGTCGAGGTTGGAACGTCCGCTGCCAGAGACGCGCTTTTCACGCTCACCGACACGCACTCGAGCTCGCAGGCGAAGACGTCGAGCAGGATGTTCCAGCTCGGATCGAAGAAGATCCCGGGTGGAAACAATGCGTCCCGTCCGCGCCGTTCCCTGATCATCGCCCGGATTTCGGCGGCCAGACGTCGGCGTTCTTCGAAATCCTCCTTTAGCCGAACGGTCGGCCAAGCTGGTTCTGCCGAAACGAAGGACCGTTCTATCTCGCACCGCTCAACCGCTCCGCTCGACACCGCTCCGCTCGACACGATAGCGGCGGGCCGCGGTTGAATCTCGTCAGCGACGGGGCGATCGATCGAATCCGCCAGAATGCTGACGCATCCCGCTCGGGTGACGACGAGGTGGTCCAAGAGGATGATCCCGACGATCTCGGCCGCCCGTGCAAGGTGCCGGGTGATCGCGCGATCGGCATTGCTTGCGCGCATCACGCCCGAGGGGTGGTTGTGCGCGACTATGATACCCGTGGCGCCGAGCTCCAACCCGCGCGCGAGGATCATGCGCACGTAAAACGGTGCTTGATCCGGATCCCCGCGTCCGACTTCCTCCTCCGCCAGAAGTCGTCTTGCAGCATCGAGGTAAAGGACCCGAACCGTCTCCACGCGCTCATGGGCGATGTGCACCTTCAGATATTCTCTGAGATCGTTCGAGCCGGGCAGCAGCGGCCGGGACTCAAGGCGTGCGGTCGTCACGCGTCTGACCACGTCCCGGGTAGCGGCCAGCACGGCCGCCGTCTGATCGCTGGCCCCGGCTCGGCGAAGTCGTTCCGGCGAGGCGGTCAGCAAATTGGGAAGCGAGCCGAACTCACCGATCAGCATTTTTGCTACGGCGTCGGCCGCTCGGCCCTCGACCGGGCGCAGGATCTCGACCAGGACGGCTCGGCACCGAGCCGCCGTTCGCGGTTCACATGGCGCAAGGTTGCCAAGGCGAGAAGGACCAGCATCGGATACGACCAGGCGATCCGGCCCAGCCAGTACAGCAAGGGCAGCATCGATGGCTCGGACAGTTTGAGGAAGTGGCCCAGGACTTGGAGCCCTTGCATCGCGACCATCGGAATCGGCCATTGCCGATTGGCATTCATGGCGATCCAGAACATCGCGATCAACATCATCGCGTCGACGGCAAACACACCCACCGCGAGCCCCTGGAACGTCCATCCGGTCGCATACGCCAGACGTGACGCCGGGAAGGCCAGCAGGAAGATGACTCCCACCAACCTTTCCGGCGCCCCACCGCGCCATAACGCGTAGCCACAGATCGCTACCCAGAACGCGAGGAAAACGGCGAAGATCACGCGCCACGTAGACGACCACCCGTGCGAGAGGTCAATGTCATCATGCCACCGACCGCAGCTCGACCACCTCCGAACCAACCGTCGCAGCTGGGCATTTGCTATCTGGTCCCCAAGCCGTCTCCGATCCGCTGCGCGCCACCCGCGCGATGGCACTAAGGCTACTGTGAGCGTCAAGTAACGCGCGACGGCTGTCGAACTGCGAAATCACCATTTTTTCCAGGTGATTCAAGACGCGCTGGGCCGCATTTATCGGCACTCCGGTTGCGACGCGGTTTGTCGATGCCATCGTCAGCAACGACCCCGCCGCGGCGATCGCTGCGTCGCTGGCATCCTCTGCGGCGAGTACCGCGTCTGCGATAGTGTTGAACGCTGCCGCCTTGCGTGCGTCCAGATGTACTTGCCCGTCGTGCATTATCCGCATCCTTGATTGGCCGACGACGCCGGCCTCCCGCTGGAGACGACCAAGATCAAATCTTTCTCGGTCCAGCGACTGGCGGGGTGCATGCGAAAGGCGTGGTCTCCCAGACAGAGATATTCGCCCCCTCAATATATAGGGGGCATGGACCAGCGGTCGGCATGCACGGCACACAGCGATGGCTCAGCCCGCCGCCGACTTTATCCCCGCTGCGATCGAATACAGTATGCCGAGGGAGGCACTCATGAGAAGGGTTGCCATGCCGATGGTCACTACGGCGGCAAGAACGAGAGCCGATCGCGTTACCATCGACCAGCCTTCAGGCCTTGATCCGTCCATAATTTCACGAAGGATCTGCGCGAAACGCGTATCTTTTTCGTAAGGCAGTTCTTCGCCGACCGCATCCCTGACGATCGACTGCGGGGTGTCGCCGACATTGGAGATGGGTGGTGCCAACCGGTCTATGCCCCTCCCCAAAACGTCCCGCGACTCCGTCCCGAAATCGGTCGCTCCACGCTCGACATCCTCGAAAAGCAGAGCGGCGTGCCGTCGGTCGCGCGCACCCAGGCTCACGATCGCCTCACGAATGTAACTGTTCACCGTTCCTGTCGAAATCTGGAGATCGCGCGCGATCTCATCGGTGCTTTGAAGCGCGCGGACCCGCCGCAGGCATTCCGCTTGGCGCGGCGACAGCAGTTTCTTCCGACTCATAAACCTGGGTTAATTTCCCGAAGACGCAAATGGAAGCGCCTTGCCGACCGTCGCGCCACCGGCCCTGAGCTTTCCACTGCAAATGACGATCAGCTCAGTGTCTTATCGCGTTGGTTAGTGAGCGCGTAACCGCACCACTGCAGGTACATGATTCACGCAAATTTCGCATCGCCTTCCCCACGAGAAGTGCGACAGGATTAACGGTCTTAAAAGTTTGTGTTTTGGGAACCGTTTCCCCTGATGACGACGGCTGAAATCCGTTGGATGCTCAGTTGCACGTCGCGTGACGCCGCCAACGCACCGCTGCCCAAACACAATCAAAACGGGTTTTTCTACTAGATGATTGGGACAGCTTCCCTTGAAAGCCACGGACACACGCCGTTACATCATTAGTGCGCAAACATGCTGATCGATCTCATAATGCGTGTATTTGCTCCAGTAAAAAGGGGTTCGTATGGATTCCATCGTAGCATCATCCGAGCGCGTATCGGCTGCGGATTTCGTGAGAGGTTTCGGAGTTTGGCGCGAGAAGGCGAGCGAAGCGCCAGTCGTCATCACGAACCACGGCCGCGACACTCACGTCCTGCTTTCCGCGAAGGCCTTCTCGCTGATCGGCGGGTCGGAGGTCACCGAACGCGCCAGACCCTCCGATTTGACGGACAGGCTTTCTGATAGCGTCCGCGATTGCATCATAGTCGTTGACCAAGACTTGACCGTGATGCGGGTGAACGCTGCGGCGTGCGACTTTTTCAGGCTCGGTGCCGCGCAGATGGTCGGCGCGTCGATCGAGCGCGCATTGCCGAAACTCAGGCAATCCTTTGCGCTGCGCAATCTGCTCAAAACGCTGTCGGTGGGCGAGCGTTCGGCAACGGACGTACCATCGATAACGCATGAGGGACTCTGGCTTCATATCGAGACGATCCCCGTCGAAGAAGGCGCGGCGATACTGTTCAGCGACATCACGTCCGACGTCGAAACGCACCGCGTCGCGGACGTGAAGCAGGCGGTGCTCGATGCCTTCGGCTTCTGCGGCAGCATGGGCTACGCGAAGATCTCTCCGCGTGAGATGATCGAGACATCGGATGACGCTTTGCGTAACATGGTGGGCCTTAGCGACGCGGCGCTGAAGCGCGCCAAGTTTTCGGGACTGCTCGTCACAAGCGCGCGCGCCGCTTTCCACGAGGCCCTGGAGCGACTCTTTTCACAGCACATGCCTGTCAAACTCGACAGTCGACTTCTGACGAACTCGGGAGTGGAGCTCACGGTTCGGCTTTCGATCGTCGAACTCCGCGGCGAGTACACCACCGAAGGCGCGATCGTTGCCGTCTCCGCGCCAAACCTTCTACATCCGGTCGATTAGACAATAGGCCCAAAGTATGATTGTTTGCTTTCCCGGCGAAATTGTTGTGCAAGTTGCAGCTAGAGAACAGGTCGCCAAGCCAGGTCGGCTCTACCGTTCAGCGCATTCGAGGGCACATGACAACGGCATCCGAACGGGAGATCGACGTGTTCGCTCGGGCGATGACCGACTTGTTCGGTGGAGGCGCCCTGAAGGCCACTTTCGAGCAGATTCGCCTCGCCAAGGAAATCGGCAGCGCGGATGTCGAAATGTGGTGCGACGTCGCTTCGTTGCTGCTCGGTCACGACTTGATAGCAGCCACTGGTGGCGTCATCGACGAACCGGTCGTCGCTTGACGACTATTTGCTACGGGCTTCCCGCTCTATCACCATGATGCGCGGGGGTTGCGCGCTTCCCAGGGTGGGCCATTCGTTCATCGCCGCAGACGGCGCGTTCAGGCATCAGACCTTCTCGGCTGGTGGAATCGCGGGCTGGTCAATGGCTCTTGGAAAGGCGGTCGAGCAATTCCGTCAGCAGAAGATGTTCGCCCGGCGTCAAGTCGCTGATCTCGCGGAGGCGTGCGCGAAGAGCAATCGCCAACGAAGCCCGTCCACTGTCTTTCCCAGGCGTCGACGATGGCGTGAGAATTGCGCTCAATACGGCATCTCGCGTCGATGGTGAAAGGTGCAAATCGCGCGCCTTCTCCTTTGTCGCAATCAGTGTAGCGACTGTGCCAAGCCCGGCTGCATGAATGAGCGCGACTGCCCGGTCGACCGATACCCCTAAGCGGCCCGCCCGGGCGACCCGTTCGACTCGCTCGCGCAACACTGCGACACCCGCCAGCGTGGCCGGCGAGCCGGATGTCGGCTCACCGATCTCGTTGATGATCGCGAAGACCGCTGGATTAGCCAACCCAAAGGCGACGTAGCTATCCCATCCCGCGCGTAAGTCCTCGACCGGATCAGGGTGTGGCGGATGCACTGCCTTATCGGCGACAAAGCTTGCCAGCACATGTTCCGCGACCGCATCGAGCAGCCCCTGCTTCTCGCCGAACAAGCGATAGAGCGTCGGCGCCTGAACCGACGCGGCCGAGGCGACGGCGCGGGTCGTCAGCGCCTGTCTGCCGCCACCGGCTAGGAGTCGGGATGCTGCGTCGAGCACCCGCGCGCGCGCATCCTGCGTTTCCGCCTCAACATCGGGCTCTGTCATCGGATCGAGTGTTAGCACCGGCTCCATCAAATCGGTAGCATTGATTACAGCCCGATGTTATCGATGATAACGGTAAGTTGCTTTCAATGCTACAAGGTGCCAAATCATGATCGTCGTGACCGGGGCCACTGGCCATCTGGGCAAAGCCATCGTCCGAAACCTGATCGGACGCGTTCCTGCCGACGACATTGTCGCCAGTGTGCGGGACGCCTCCAAGGCGGGCGACCTCGCTGCAAGCGGGGTCGCGGTTCGCGTCGGCGATTTCAACGACGCTGACAGCCTGAGAACGGCATTCGATGGAGCGGATCAGGTTCTGATCATCTCCGCGGACAACCGCGCGGATGGTTGGCGCGCGCCGCGTGCTCTATACCAGCCATGTGGGCGCGCGCGCAGGCTCGCCTTTCCTACCCGCAGATCAGCACGCCGGAACCGAGGCGGACCTTGCGGCGAGTGGCACGCCGTTCACGTCGCTTCGTCATGGCTTCTATGCCGAGAGTTGCCTCCATATGATCGGTGAGGGTTTGCGCAGCGGGCTACTGCAAACACCCGAGGACGGTCCGATCAATTGGACGGCGCGGGACGATCTGGCGGAAGCCGACGCGGCGATCCTGGCCGAAGGTGGATGGAACGGAATCACGCCCCCCCTAACGGCGGCCAAAGCCGTCACGATGGCCGAGATCGCAGCCATCGCGTCGGAGGCGACCGGGCGCGAGATACGGCACGCCACGATTTCCGACGAAGCCTGGCGCGATGCGAAAATGGCGGCTGGCATGCCGAAGATGTACGCGAATATGCTGCTAGGGACGTTCCGGGCGGCCAGAAAGGGAGACTTCGCGGCGACCGACCCGGCGCTGGAAGGGCTTCTCGGACGCGCACCGAAAACCATCCGCGACGTTCTTGTCACGACATTTCACCGCGATTGACAGGCGGCGAGAATGGAGGTCGTCGAGCGTGCCTCAGCAACCGACCGACGCTGCCCGCGGGACGAACGATACGAACCAATCTCGGCCGTTCGCGGCCAATCTTCGGTTTTCCAGCAGCGGACGTTGGTTCATCTTTCAATTATCTTACGGGTTGCCCGCCTATAGATCGGCCGCGCGCTCGCTCGACGATCTCGTGCTCGAAGTGCTGCGCCGCCAGCGCGCCGGCGAGACGATCGGCCTGGTGCAATGGCGCGCGCTGGTGGTGGCCGAGCTCGGCGCCGCGGCGGGCACCGCGTTCGACGCGATGCAAGCCGGCGCGCTGATCGTGCCGCCGGCCAACGCATTCGGGCCGTGCCTCGCGGTCGTGAAGACCAGCAGCCGCCCGTTCGAGCTCGGTTACGACGAGATGCGGCTCGGCGTGGTCAAGGACCTGCGCGCGGACTCGGCCGCCGCGCGCGCCGGTCTCAAGGAGAATGACGCGATCGTGTCGAGCACGCCGATGGCGGCGCTCCAGAGCGACCCGTCGCGCGAGATGAGCTTGACGGTGCGCCGTGCTGGTCAGCCCCTGCAACTGCAATACCTTCCCCGTGGCAAGCCCGTCGAAAGCTGGCAGTGGCGCAACGTTGCGACCGCAGCATCCGGTTCGTGTCGTCTTTGACGCGAACCGGTCAATCACATCACAGTCGTTTCCAAACGCTCGTAGAGTCTGTCGCAATCCAACGAGGATGCGCCAGCAAATTAGCCATGCCCGATTTTTTACGATTGCTTGTTTATATCCATGATCGAACTGTGACCAACCTCTGTTCAGCAAGTGTCTATCGTGGAACGACGCGTCGCGCGTCATTGGTCTTCTACGCAGCTCACTGGCCGGCCGCTCGTTGCCTCGCCCAAGGCGAACCGAATTGAAAAAGCGGCGATACCGGAACCGAGAAGCGCACCGTAGACGCACTTGAACGCGAGGAGATATTGGAACGACCAGCTGTCCCCAGACCAGGGGAGCACGATCGCCTGGATTACGACCGCGAGACCGGCCACCGCTGTTGCCAGCACAACCGCCCTGACAGCCAAACGGCGCGGCAGGCCATAAGCGGGCGTCATCAGCGTCACCGTTCCGCTCGCCACCCGTCGACGCGCAAGAAGCGTCGGCACTACACAACTCATCAGTGTTATCATGAAGCTTTGTGGCGCCGCGTCGATTGCGATGCCGCGCATACCTGCGACGGCAATGTGCGAATACCCACCGAACACCACGAACGTGAAAGCCGCACTAAGGATCGCGTTGATCACCGCAGCAATCGCCATCTCGATCGCAAAATACCGTCGGTGGGCCGGCGTCACGGCTGGGCACTCAACGTAACCGGGCCGATCAGTCCCGACGGGCGAAGCGGTGCATCGGCGCGATAGGTCGGCAGCGCGGTCCAGCTATGCTTGGCTGCACCCGGCTGGGCATCACCGACCAGGCGATTGACCCACAAATTGGCGACGCGAACCTCGATGCGATTGGCGCCCGACGTCACCGCTCCGCCGATATCCACGCGATACGGCGCATGCCACGTCGCCCCGACCAACCGACCGTTGACGCGCACCTCGGCGACGTCGCCGACGCGGCCCAAATCGAGGATCTGATGTGATCCCGGTGTCCCCGGAACGGTGATGGTGGTGGTGTAGGTCGCAATTCCCGAGAAATAGCGAACGCCGGGGTCGCGTTGCGTCTCGAGCGGCGCAAGCGTGGCCATACGGATCGTGGCCGGAGCGCCACGTCCCGGCTGGAAGGCGATCGACCAAGGGCCGTCTATGGAACGGACTACCCCGCGCGGCACGGGCGCGATCGTCGCCGACAGCGCGCTGGTCGGCTTGCGGAACACGACGAACACGGCGTCTCCGGCGGCCAGCGCCAGCGGAACGATCGTCTGTCCCCGCTCGATGCGATAGGAAGCCGGCACGCTTTGCCCGCTATCGGCATGCCACAGTTCCGGAACGCGATCCGTGACACGGAAGCGCGCTTCGATCGATTCGGCGCGGGCGTGACGGTTGACGACGAAATACAGGTCGCCGTCCTCGAGCCGGCGATGCAGGAAGGGGACGTCGCTGTCGGGCCTGGGCTTGGTGAACGCAAAATCGGGCGCGACGTTGATCTGCTGCAACGCCGCCTCCACGTTGTGGCCCGCGATGATGCGCCCCTGCCCGACCTGCGTGATCGGCGCGCGACCCCACAGCCGCTGCACGATCGTGGCATAAGCGGCGCGGTCGTCGTTCAAGCTCGGCGATCCGGTCGGCGCGTCCCCGATCACCGTCGCACCGGCCTCGGCCAGGGCCGCGATCCGTCTCAGTACCGGCAAGGTCATGCGGCGCGCGGTCCCGCCGAGATAGAGCACGCGATAGCGCGCGCCGCTTTTCGCGACGAGCGCGCCGTCCTCGACCGACAGTTGGCCGATCAGCGCATCGGCATCGACGAAATCGTAGCCGTGCGTCAACGGCACGTCGGCCAGCGGTGCTTGCGCATAGAGCTGCGTCAGCGGCGCCTCCTCGCCGAAGAAATAGGCGACGTCGGCGACGCTTCGGCCTTGCTGGAGCAGGAAGCTGGTCCGCGCCAGATAGTCGATCCACGGCCGCGCCATCTCGGCCCAGCTATCGTGCCGGTTGAAATACTGGCCGAAGATGGCGAGCGACAGGCCAGGCAACTTGTCATCGGTCGGCTGATGCACCGAGGTGTGGATCACCGGACGGTTGATGCCGTTGACGAACTCGAAATCGGCGACGTGCTTCAAGTCGGCGGGCGCGAACGCCCAGGGGGCAAAGGCGGAAGTAAACGATTCCGCCGCCACCAGATTCTGGCCATAGACATGCGCGACCGAGGCAGCGCCTCGCACGTCGCCGATCAGCGTCGGTCGCGGCTGCCCCTCGCTCGGGAAGGTCCACATTGCCGCCATCGGCACGTCGGTATGCGCGCGCAGCGCAATGTCATTGCCAAGTGCCGGACGGCCGTTTTCGAGCGCCTCGCCATACAGTTTCAAGCCATTGGCATGCGCGACGGTCGCGACGGTGCCATAATGCTCGCTCGCGAGCAGGTCGGCGAGCGTGCGGCGATAGTCGTAAAGGAAGGCGTCGCTCTTCGCACGCGATCCGACCACGGCGCCCGTCAGCGCGGGCAGCCAGGGCGTCATGTCGTACCCGCGCAGCCGACGAAACTGTTCGGCGAGGCGCGGCGTCCAGTTGGCATCGCCTGCCTCGAAACTGTCGGTCACGAGAGCGCGCACCCCGGCCTTGCCGATCAGGCCCGCGCCGGTCGCAGCGCGATAATTGCCGAGATAGGTGTCGAGATAGCGCTTCACCGCGGCGCTGTCGTATTTGTCGACCTCAAGGCCTGTCGCTTCAGGCGTCGCTGGATGATTAGTCGTGCCAAGCAGCGAGCTACCCAGCCGCAGCACGCGCCACCTCCCGGTCGGCGGAGTCCAATCGAGCGTGCCGTCAGGGCGCATCTTGCTCGTCAAATCTACCACGCGCTCAGGATCGATCCCGCTCTCGTCGGGAAGCGTGGTGCTGAGCGCATAATAGTCGCCGACCGTCGCGAAGCCGGCCTTGGCCTCGAACCGGTCGACCTTGGCCGCGCCCGACAGGCCGACATGCGCGATCCGGATCGGCGGCGGCGCGGCCCCTCCGCCGGGGAACATGCCCTCCATCACCACGCCCGGAGCTGGCGCGCCGAGCCCGATCGTCGGCGGTGCGGTGTTCGGGCCGAAAACGATGCGGAACGCGCGGGCGGTGACCGGCGCGAAACTTACCGTCGTCGGCACCGTTCCGAGCGGTAGGGGCGCAACGCGATGCCAACCGGTGGCGGTCTGCGCCTCGAGGACGGGCAGGACGTCGGCGTCGCCGAACGGCGGCAGCGCGTCGCGAACGAACAGGTTGGCCGATCGGATCGTTACGGGCCCGGCATATTCGAGAGCCAGCATCGCCGGCGCATCGGGCTTCCCTCGCGCCAGCGCAATGTCACCAACGGGCGCGATGCCACCATTGATCGTCGGCGTGGCGATGGCACCGGTGGTGATCGGATAGGCCAGCACAGCGACATCGGCGTAGAAACGGGGCGGCGTGCGCCCGCTTTTGCCCTCGAACGCGGCAAGCGGATCGTCGAACGGCAGCCCTCGGAACGGCCCGGTAACGTTTGGCGGCGGTGCAAGCTTCATCGTGACACGTCGACCGCCGACCAGATCGGTCTCGCTCCACACCAGCTTTTTCATGCCGTCCGCCGGCGGTACCCACGGCCCACCGGTCTCGCTCCAGCCTGGCGACCCGGCGATCGCGAATTCGAGGCCAAGCCTGTCGGCAGTGCTCGCGGCCAGCCGGAAAGCATGGCGCCATTCGGGCGTCATATAGGCTAGCCGCTTGTCGACGACCTGCGGCGTCAGCAGCGACGCATCGAACGCCTGCACGCCGCCCAGGCCGACTCGCTTCATCCATTCGAGATCCTTGACGATCCCGTCCTCGGTGATGTTGCCATTGAGCCAGTGCCACCAAGTACGCGGCCGTGCGCTGTCGGGCGGCGTGCGGAAGCTTTCGAGCAGCGGATCCGCAGCCGGCGCCGGTGCGGCGGTCTGAGCGAACGCTGCGGTCGAGGCGAGCAATGCCGCGAGCGCCGCGGTCCTGCCGAAGTGCGATGCGATGCTCATTTGCCGAGCACGCCGTTGGTCTGCAGCCACAAGCGGAATTCTTCCATCACCAACGTCGTCGTGGTGCCGGGACGGCCGAGCCCGAAGCCGTGGTCGCCGCGCTGGAAATAATGCAGTTCGACCGGTCGCCCGGCGGTCTGCCACGATTGTACCAGCCCGAAGCCGCGCCCGCCGAACAGCGGATCGTCCGCCGCCAGCGCGACGAACAGCGGAGACGCGTGCGCCGGCACTGGGACCGTGTTCATCGGCGGATAGATCGACGCGGTGAACGCCGGCATCTCGGCCGGGCTGCTGGCCAGCGTCGCGTCGAGCACGGTCATCGCGCCGGCCGAGAAGCCGATCATCCCGACACGCGCCGGATCGATTTTCCAGTCGCCGGCGCGCGAGCGAATCAACTTTAGTGCGGCCTTAGCATCGTCCACCGCCTGCGGCTTGTGCGAGACATCGATATTGCCGATCACGTGCGGGCCGGACAGCGCGCCGAGCCGCTTGCCCGCGGTCGCCATCATGCCTGGAATGTCACGCGGCGTCGGATCGAGCGTGTATTTGAGCACGAACGCGGCGATGCCGTGATCGGCGAGCCATTGCGCGACATCGCTGCCCTCGCTCTTCATCGCCAGCATGTAATACGCGCCGCCCGGCGCGACGATCGCTGCAGCACCGGTCGCCTTCGCCGGATCGGGCAGGAACGCAGTGAGCGTCGGGTGCGTGACGTTGCGCGCGACCGGATCGCCATTGACTGTCATCCACTGCTCGGTTGCCGGCAGGGGTGCGCGATCGGGGTAGAGCGCGAACTCGCCCATCGCCAGCGGTGGGGTGGCGCGCTCGGTAATCTTGAACGCGCCCGGCGGCGGGACTTGCGCAAGCGCGGGGGCGGCCGTCAGCAAAGCGGCGAGCAGGACCAGGCGCGGCGTCACAGCGCGTTCGCCCGGGCGATCGTGGCGTACACGGCGGCACTGGGCTTGGGGATACGCTTGAAGGTGGTGCGGTCGAAAGCGACCAGCCCGAGTTGCTGCTTGAAGCCGCCAACCCATTCGAAATTGTCGAGCAGCGACCAATGGACATACCCGAGCAACGGCACGCCTTCGTCGATCGTTTTGCGCAATTCCGCGAGCGCCTCCGGGATCAGCCGTGCGCGGATCGTGTCGTCGGCGGTGTTGACGCCGTGCTCGGTCACCATGATCGGCTTGCGCGTCTGCGAAAAAGCATAGCGCACTGCATTGGCGACGGACGGGGCATAGACTTCGCCCCCCGCCGCGTTGAGGATCGCGCCCTTGGCTGGCGGCAAGCGCCCCTCCGGCCCCCAAAGCACGCGCTCGTAATTCTGCACGCCCATGAAATCGTCGTCACGCGCGACTTCGAGCCACGCGCCGTACAGCTCCTTGCGTGCAGCGTCGCGCTTGGCGGTGGACGCTCCGGCCGCCTGGTCGTCGAACATCGAGAGCGTGAAGCCGACCGGCAGATCGGGCCGGACCGCCTTGATCGCGGCGCGGGCGGCCCGGTGGCCGGCGATGAGGTTGACCGTCATCGCATCGACGTCCTCGGCATTGACGGCATTGCCGGCGATGAACTTGGGGACGTTTGCCTCCTTGGCGGCGGCATCGAGCATCTTGTGCTGCAAGTCGAGCACGAACGGCGGCAGCACATAGGTCAGGATGCGCATGATGTTCGGCTCGTTGAGCGTCATCGCATGGCTGATGCCGGCGCCGAGATGGCGCGTCGCGCGATCGCAGAAGCGCGCGAACAGCTTGGGCGAGTCGGCGTGCAGCCAGCCGCCCTGCTTCGCGAACCACAAAGGCGTGGTATAATGATTGTAGGTGACGAGCGGCCGGATACCCCGCGCGCGGCAGCCATCGATGATGTTCTTGTAATGATCGAGCATCGCGATCGAGAACAGGCCGGGTTCGGGCTCGATCCGCGCCCATTCCAGGCTGAATCGATACGAACTGAGGCCGAGCGATTTCACCAGGTCGAGATCGACCGGCCACAGTTCGAGGCTGTTGTCGGCGTCCGCTGAGGGCTCAGCGAAGACGGTGGGTTTGACATGCTCCAGGAACCACACGTCGCTGTTGGTATTGTTGCCCTCGATCTGGTGACCCGCGGTGGCGGCGCCCCAGAGGAAGCCCTTGGGGAAAGTGATTCGGCGTTCGGCGGCGAAAGCCGGGGCGGCAAGCAGCGCGCCGCTGGCGGCACCAGCGGCGAGGAGGCCGCGGCGGTCGATGATCATGTCTCTCTCCTCAAGGGGGCCGTTGCCTGGTTCACGAACGCCAGGATCTCGTCGGCAAGTCGGGTGTCGGATCCGCCCAAGTGATACGCCAGGCTGAAATGATTGTGGCCGCTGCCAAAATGCGCGCGCGGCAGTTCGCCATGCTTGGCAAGACGCGCGGCGAGCAGGCCGGCAAACTCGGCCTGGAAGCGTGGTGGATCGAATTCCGCGCCAGCGATCAGTAGCGGCAGCGTGGTATCGATCACCGCCTCGCGCGGCCAGCGATCCGGGTACAGGTCGGTCGGGCCGTAATATGCGGTGTCGCGCTCGTCGAGCGGAGTAAATCCGTACAGCCCCGACAGCAGCACCGCGCCGCGTGCGCCACCGGCATCGGCACGCTGGCGCAATTGGCCGGCGACATGGACCGCGCCGGCCGAGGTGCCGACCAGCACGATCCGCTCAGGATCGCCGCCATAGCCTGCGACATTGGCGCGCAGCCAGTCGATCGCCAGTCCGACATCCTCGCCGCCCGCCGGCCATTGGTCGACGGGCGCGAGCCGATAGTTCATCACCGCGCCGACCACCCCGTTACGCGCCGCCCAGCGCCCGACCTGGGCGTTGAATGGATGGTCGGGGCTGCGCTTCTCGCCGCGCAGGAAGCCGCCGCCATGCACCCAGAGCAGTACCGGCGCGGGGAGACCGATCCGCTCGGGCGCGTACACATCGAGCGTTTGGCGCGGCGCGGCGGCATAAGCCAGATCGATCGCACTTGCCGGTTGCAGCGCGGCCAGCCGATCCTGCTCGGGCCGATACAGCGCGTACACCGCCTTCAGCATGTCCGGCCCGAGCACGCGCCCCATCTCGGCGATGGCGGCGCGCTCCTCGGAAGGTTGCATCGCCACCGGCTCAGAACTTGCCGTCGAGGCTCAGGCCGACCTGGCGGAACGATTGCGGGCCATAGATCGCGCCGACATTGGTCGCCCCGCCATAGGGGAAGTCGCTTTGCATCAGCGACGGCTCATGCTGGTTGAAGGCGTTGCGCACAAACACCGCCACCTGATAGCGATCGTTGACCGAGCGAACGCCCACGCGGCCGCCGACCATCCAGTGCGGCCGATAGGTCGTCTCGGTCAGCGAATTCGCCTCGTAGCGGATGCGCGACTTCCATACCGTATCGGCAGCGAGGAAGCCGTTGAGCGTGTCGCCCAGCGGCTGCTCATATTCACCCGACAGCGTAAACTTGTATTTCGGGGCGTAAGCCAATTGCGTTCCCCCGATATTGGTCCCGTCGGTACCGATGAAGCCGGTGGGATAGGTCGCCTTGGAATAGATGAAGCCGGTGTTGAGCGACAGCTGGCGCGTGACCTTGCCGAAAAAGTTGAGCTCGGCGCCGCGCGATTTCACGCCGTTGATGTTGGTCTGGATGCACGAGATGACCGCGGTCGAACTGACCGTGCATTGCTGCGCCTGGAAATCGCGGATCTTTTCGTAGAACACGTTGAGATCGGCGACCCAGCCACCGAACAAAGTGGTCTTGAGCCCGCCCTCATAGACTTGCGGGATCTCGGGCCGAACGACGAACGGGGTGAGCGGCAGTGCGGGCGTCGCAATCTGCCCGTCCTTGAAGCCGCGCGACACGGTCGCATAGACCATCGTGCGCGGCGCGATGTCATATTGCGCGCCAAAGCGATACGAGGCGACGCCGGAACTCAGCCGCTGCGCCTGCGGGCCGGGCACGTCGAAATTATAGCGGTCGAGCGATAGTTTCGAACTGGTGTAACGGCCACCCGCGATCACCCGCAAGGCCGAGGTCAGGTGCACAGTCGCCTGCCCGAACACCGCGAGCGACTCCGAGCGGATCGTGTCGTTCGCGCCGAGCGAGCGAACGATCGGAACGAACACGCCCGGCGCCGGATTGAGCGTGACGCTGAGCGATTCCGGATCGCGCTTCTCGGTCTGGTTCGAATAGAAGGTGCCGATCGTGTAATCGAGCGTGGTGCTCGGCGCCGACGACACGCGGAATTCCTGGGTGAACAGGTTGAGCCGGCGGTTGATATTGCCGTTGCCGACTTGCAGCTCGAGCGGATCGGCGCGGAACACGTTGGTCGCAGCGCCGCCACCGCTGTCGCGATTGCCGCGATAGGCGCTGATCGAAGTCAGCGTGAACGGACCGGCGCGGTAATCGATCTGCGCCGACGCGCCGAAATTGTCGGTCCGCTCCTGATAGGTCTGGTTCGAGCAATAGGAACGATTGCCTTCGCCGACGGTCACGCCGCAGCTCGCGAGCCGGGCGGTGATGCCAGTGAAATCGGGCGCCGCGCCGAAGATGAGGCCCGGGCCGCCGGTTTTCACGAAGGTGAAGAAGTCGCCGCCATTGTCGGCCGTGCTGTGCGTGAAATCGCCGATCAAGTTGATCGTCAGGTCGTCCGTCGGCTTCCACAGGAAGCGCGCGCGCCCGCCAAAGCGGTTGGTGTCGTTATACTTGCCGTTGAACGCGTTGCGATCGACGCCCTGGCGCAAGTTCGCGAGGCCCGCGATGCGGAGCGCCGCAGTATCGCTGATCGGAAGATTGACGTACCCCTGCACGACCTGATTGCCGAACTTCGACCCGGCGATCCCCGCGCCCGAAAGTTCGGTCCGCAAGCGGCCCTCGAAATGCGTCGGGTCGGGCGCGTTGGTCGAGATGTTGATGACGCCCGCCGAGGTGGTCAGGCCAAACAGCGTGCCCTGCGGGCCTTTCAACACTTCGATCCGCGCGACGTCGAACAGGTCGCCGACATTGGCGTTGCCCTGGCTGACCTGGTCGACCACCACGCCGACCGAGGCGACCGCGCCGGCCGAGAAGGTCTGCGTGCCGATGCCGCGGATCGCACCGCCGCCACCGGTATTCTGCCCCGGCGCTTGCTGGATCTCGAGGCTGGGGGCGATGCGGTTGAGATCGTTGACGGTATTGACTTGCTGGCGCTCGAGCTGCGCTTGGCTGGCGACGGTGATCGAGATCGGCACGTCGGTAACGCGTTCCGAGCGGCGCTGCGCGGTCACGATGATGTCGGAGGTCGCTTCGTCGGCACGATCGGTGCTGCCGGCCGGCCGGCCGGCGACGGTGCTGGATTGCGTTTGCGCGAAGGCGGGGCTCGCCAGCGCGATCGCGCTGGCGGTGACGAACAGAGTGGCGAAGGTCTTGGTCATGATCTCTCTCCTGATGCACTGCCGCTCTTTGGTGGCTGGTCGGTAGGGTTACGCTTGATCGATAATCGGGTTGGTGAGCGTGCCGATCGGGCCGATCGCGACCTCGACCACGTCGCCCGCTTTCATCCAGAGCGGGGGGGTGCGCTTCGCGCCGACTCCCCCGGGCGTGCCGGTGGCGATCACGTCGCCGGGCGAAAGCGGGGTGAAGCTGGAAATGTAGGCGATGATCTTGGCGATCGGGAAGATCATGTCGCCGATCGGCTGATCCTGCACGATCTCGCCGTTCAACCGCGTGGTGACATGCACCGCAGACAGGTCTCCGGCTTCCTCAGGCGTAACCAGCATCGGACCGAAGCCGCCGGTGGCCGGGAAGTTCTTACCCGGCGTGAATTGGGTGGTGTGCCACTGCCAGTCGCGGATCGACGCATCGTTGAAGCAGGCATAGCCGGCGATATGGTCGAGCGCGTCGGCCTCTGCGATCGCGCGGCCGCCTTTGCCGATGACGATCGCGAGCTCGCCTTCGAAATCGAGGTTGGTCGAGACGATCGGGCGGATGATGGGCTGGCCGTCGGCGAGCAAGGTGTCGGCGAAGCGCGTGAAGATCGAAGGATGATCGACTTTCGCGCGACCCGTCTCGGCGCGGTGGCTCTCGTAATTGTGGCCGACGCACAGGATCTTGCCCGGGTTGGGAATGACCGGGAGCAGCACGATGTTCGCGCGCGGCAAGCGCTCGCCGCTGTTGAGCGTGGCGAGCACGCCAGCGGCGATCGCCGCCTTCAAATCGGCGGGCGCTCCGGGGACGGTGGTGAAGTCGATAACGTGGTGGCCATCGATCCGTCCATATCCGGCGCTGCCGTCCGAGCGGCGGAAGCTGACATAGGCCATCAGGAAAATCCTCGATGCGTGGCGACATGCGCCGGCGTCATGCCGGTTTCGTCACCCTGGGGGTTTGCGTGCTGGACATGGGCGAGGCTCAACGTCGCCGGATGCGGGATCAGCCGAAGCGCCTTCGCCGCATCGGCGAAAAGCGCCGCGACGTCCGATGCGGTGCTGCCGAAGACATAGGAATCAGGTCGCACGAGCACCGCCCGCACACTGCGCGTGGCAAGCCAGTGCGACAGAGTGCCGTCGTCATGGATCGTGCCAAGATCGACTATGGTCACCACCAGCGGTGCGAGCTTGACCACTGCCGTCAACGCCGCAGTCGCGGTCGCAGCATCGATCGCGAACAGCCGCCAGCCACCGCCTGTGACGCTGTCGAGCAGGACGCGCACGCCATCGGCCTCGACCCAAGGCTGAACGAAGCGCTCGCCCGCGCCCGGAGTGCCGGCGGCGATCACGCCGGCATGATATGGCGGAATCAGATCGGCGGCAGTGCCGGCGGCGCCCGATTTCGCGCGCTCCCGCATCACTGCGTCGCGCTCGGCAGCGCGGACCGGGTCGAGCTCGCAAATGTAGCGCCCCGCCTCGACCGCGGCAGTGACGACGCTGCGCACGTGTGGGTCACGCTCGGGCTGGTAGCTGTCGAGCAAGCTCGAGTCGGCGAGGCCGCGCCGCACCAGATCGAGCTTCCACATCAGATTGGCAGCGTCGCGCATGCCGTGACACATGCCCTGCCCGAAGAAGGGCGGCGTCTGATGCGCGGCATCGCCCGCCAAGAACACGCGGCGGTCGCGCCACTGCTCGGCGATCAGGCCGTGGAAGCGATAGGTGCTGGCGCGCACGATGCGGTGCGGCACCCCCTGCAGGTAGGGGGCGAGCAAGCCCGTGACGGTTTCGGGCCGCATCATCGCGGCATCGTCCTCGCCGGGCAGCAACATGAACTCCCAACGGCGCAAATTGCCGCGGCCGGGCACGATCGTCGCGGGGCGTGCCGGGTCGCACAGCATTACCGATAATTTCTGCAGATCGGCCGTGTCCGGAACACCGGTCAGAGCAGGGAAATGCACCGTGCCATCGACCTCGACATCGACGACCAGCCACGGCTCCTCGAAATCGAGATCGTCGAGCGCGATGCCGAGCGCCTTGCGCACAACACTGCGGGCGCCGTCGCAGGCCACCACCCAGCGCGCCTCGGCAACCTCGCCAGACCCAAGCCCGAGCGTCACGGTGTCGGCGTCCTGCGCGACCGTCTCTACCTCGCAGCCGAGCCGCACGTCGACCGTATCGAAGCGGGCAAGACCGGCGCGCAAATGCGCTTCGAGTTCAGGCTGATAGAAGAAGTAGTCGTTCGCCCAGCCGAACGGCGTCGAGCGGCCAGCCGTGCCCATATAGCGGATCACGCCGTGATCGGCGCCGATGTGAAGGTGCCCCTCGGTCGCGCGCATCGTCGGTGCGATCGTCGTGTCGAGACCGGCGGCCTGGAACAGCCGCATCATCTCATGGTCGAGATGGACCGCGCGCGGCAGCGGATGCGGGATCGCTTCGCGGTCGAGCACGACGACGTTCAACCCCGCTAGTGCGGCCAGGTTCGCGGTCAGCGCACCGACCGGCCCGCAGCCGATCACTGCAAGGTCATAGACCTTGCTCATTGCGCCGCGCCCGCAGCGCGCGCGCCGAAAACTCTACCGGGAACGCGGGCACAACGCATCGATCAGGACTCTCCGCCGCCGCCCTGTTAGGCGACGTCCACCTTGTGCTCGCACCGGACCGATATAGTAAAATACTGGTTTTTGGGATATCCATAGCGTTAACCTATGGATGTTGGTGCGATGTGATGACTGCATCGACGAACTGCGCGCCGAGTTCCGAAAGCTTGCGGTTCGACAGCGTGCGGATGCCGATGCTGCGCGTGATCTCGGCGCCGCCGATCGGAATTGCGCGCAGCACGCCCATCGAAAGCTCCGCCGCGACCACGCCACGCGGCAGCACCGTGACGCGCGTACCGCGCTGGACGATCGCCTTGGAGGTCAGCAGCGAATCGCAACGGATCACGTCGACCGGCAAGGCGGTCTGCGCAGCGAGGAACAGAGCATCGATCTGGCGGTGGAACGCGCCCGCGGCATGCGGCAGGACCCAGCGCATCTCCGCCATGTCGCGCAGCGAAATCCCCGCCGCGAGCGCATCATGTGCGCGTCCGACGATCAGTGCGAACGGATCGCGCGCGATGCTGCGCTCGGCGATGTCGACCGGCGGCTGCTCGATGCCGGTGGTGACGATGGCCACCTCGATCTCGCCTCGGCGCAGCAATTCGGTCAGTTCGCCGTCGGGTCGCTCGATCACGTGCAACGCCATATGGTCGCTTTGCTCCATCCGCGCGACCGCGGCGGGCACCAGACTGACCAACGCGCCCGGCGTGCCGCCGATCCGGAGCGGCCCGCGCGCGCCGCGCCGGGCCAGCGCAACCGCTTCCTCGGCGTCGACCAGCAGCACCTCCATCATTTCGGCACGGCGCATCAGCGCGCGCCCCGCCGGGGTCAGCACGATACCCTGCCGCCCGCGCTCGAACAGCGCGCCGCCCAGTTTCTGCTCGAGCTGCGCGATCGCAACCGAAACCGAGGGCTGCGAGATATTGAGCTGCCGCGCCGCCGCGCTGATCGAGCCTTCGCGGCATATGGCGAGATAGGTGCGGAGGACGCGAGGGTCGATCATGACAGCCAATCCATAGGGTGTTTCTATGCTAGTCTAGGTATCGCATATTTTACTATATGCTTTTGCCCGCGGATAACGGGGCGTCGCGAACGGGCGGCAGGAGAGCGTGCGAATGGCCGAATTTCCCGTCACGGGCTTACGCAGCGTCGATTTCGTCGTGCCCGATCTCGCAGCCGCGAGCGCGTTCTACACCGACACCTGGGGACTCGAAGTCGCCGACCGCAGCGAAGACACGGTGTGGCTGCGTGCGACCGGCACCGACCCGCACGTGCTCGCGCTGCACGCCGGTGACGGCGCGGCGATGCGATCGATGACTTTCCGCCTTGCCGCCGATGCGGACCCCGAGGCTTTGGTGGCCGCGATGGTCGCGCGCGGCGCGACGGCGACCCCAGCGCCCGCAACGCATGGCGGCGGCACGCTGCATGCCGTGCGCGACGCGCAGGGGCGCACCATCCAGCTCGTTCGGAACGATGCCCTCGCCCCTGCCCTCGCCCCCGTCGCTGACCGCCCAGAGCGCCTCGCGCACGTCAATTTCAACAGCGACGACACGCTGCGCGACGCAGCCTTTTTCACCGAAGCGCTCGGCTTTTCGCTCACCGATCGCTCGAAGATGATGGCATTCGTCCGCACCAACAGCGACCATCACTCGATCGTCATCGCCGATGCGAGCGTCAACACGCTCAATCACGTCGCCTTCCAGCTGCCGACCTGGGAGGGCGTGATGCGCGGCTCGGGCCGGCTGGTCGATCACCAGATACCGATCGGCTGGGGCCCAGGGCGCCACGGTCCGGGCAACAACGTCTTCGCCTATTTCGTCGATCCGTTCGGCTTCGTCATCGAATATACCGCGGACGTGCTGCAGGTTGACGAGACATACCGCGTCGGCGGCCCCGACGACTGGACGTGGCCCCCCGGCCGCACCGACCATTGGGGCATCGCCCCGCCCAAGTCGAACGCGTGCAAGGCGGCACAGCTCGCCATCCCGTTCGCATAACCAGTCTAGGAGAGGCCATCATGACCGTTTCGACTTTGCCCGGCACCGTTCCCTACGTCCTGCGCAGTGGCGAGGGCCTGTCGCACCTCGTCGCGGGTCAGGTGATCCGCACGCTTGCCGGGGTCGACCAGACCGCGGGCGGCTTCGGCGCAGTCGTGTGCGAGGCGCCGCTCGACCGCGGCCCGATCCCGATGCACTGGCACGAGCGCGAGCACGACACCTGGTTCGTCACGCGCGGCAAGCTGCAAGTGTGGTGCGGCGAGGAAGCGCGCGTGCTGTCGCCGGGCGATTTCGCCTATGTCCGCCCGGGCGACACGCACAGCTATCAGAGCCTCGCGCCGCGCTCGCAATTCTTCGGCATCGTCGCGCCGGGAGGCTGGGAGCAATTCTTCGTCGATGCCGGCGAAGTTTGGGGGATGACGGGCCTGCCGCCGGCCGACCGCCCGTTCGATTTCTCGCGGATGGGCCCGGCAATGGGCAAGCATCGCATCATGCGCGTCGAGGCACCGGTCTATGTCGAAGCGACGCCCATCGGCGCTGGCGACCAGACACTCCCGGAGGGGCACGATTCCTATTTCCTCGAGGCCGGCTTCGGCCTGCGCAAGGCGCTGTTCGGCCACATCTCCACTGCGGTCTTGACCGATGCCCAGAGCAAGGGGCTGGTCGATATGCGCACGATCGAAGGCGGTCGCTGCGCGGCGATGCCGACGCTGCGCCACGCCACGACGCACGTCTTCCTCTACGTGCTCGACGGGATGGTGACCGTCACGATCGATGGCGAGGAGCATCCGCTAGCGGGCGGCGACGCCGCCAACATCCCCGCCGGCACGGCCTATGCAACGCGCATCGTCAGCGGCACGGCGCGCTGGCTGCAGTCGAGCGCTGGCGGCAACGGCGCGGCTTTGTGGGACCAGGCCGGGTCGGAGACCTCGGCGTTCAGCTTCGCGATCGAAGGCGCCGGGCCGGACGATCTTGCGCGACTGCAGGCGCTGTCGGGCATCGACGCGGTGCTCGTCTGAGTACGCTGCCCCGACTGACGATCGGATGCACCTTCTCCGACCGGATCGAGGCGTTGCTCGACGGGCGCGTCGCGATCGCCGGGTTCGACAGCAGCGTCGCTTGCGTCGAACCGCAAACGCTGTTCCGCCAGACATTGCGCGACCGCACCTTCGACGTAGCCGAGCTGTCGATGGGTTCGCATATCGCGAGCGTCGCGGCGGGCGACCGCCATTATGTCGGTGTTCCGGTGTTCCTCTCGCGCAGCTTCCGCCATTCGAACCTGTATGTCCGCACCGACCGCGGGATCGCGACGCCTGCCGATCTGGCGGGCAAGAGGGTCGGCCTGATCGATTTCCAGCAGACCGCAGCGCTGTGGCTGCGCGGCTTGCTCGCCGACGACCACGGCGTGTCGCGCGATACGATACGCTGGACGACCGCCGGCTTGCATGCGCCGGTGCTCGAGGACCGCATGGCGATGACGCTGCCCGAAGGCATCGTGGTCGAACGCTCCGCTGCGACGCTCGACGGTCTGTTGCGCGTGGGCGAGATCGACGCGGTGATCAGCCCGACCGCGCCGCGCGCCTTCGCCGATCCGGACGTGCCGGTCGCGCGGCTTTGGCCCGACTATTGCGCGCAGGAACTGCACTTTTGGCAAACCCGCCAGCTCTTTCCGATCATGCATGTGCTGGTCGTGCGGCGATCACTGGCGCAAGCCCATCCCGGTTTGCGCGACGCCATTTTCAGCGCATTCGAGGAAGCGCGCAGGCTTGCCGCCGCCGATCTCGTCAATCGCGATTTCCCCAAAGTAGCGCTTCCGTGGCTTTCGGCCTTCGCTTCGGAAACGCGCGCGTCGCTCGGTACGGACCCCTGGACCTACGGCCTCGCGGAGAACCGCGCGACGCTGGAAACCATGCTCCGTTATGCCGAAGACGACGGCCTCACCCAGCACCGCCTCACGTCGGACGCGCTGTTCGAATAGCCGGGGGCGCGGCTGCCTGCCGTCAGGCGCGTTCGAGCAGCAGGCCGATCCCCTGCCCGACGCCGATGCACATGAACGCCATTGCATAGCGGCCACCGGTGCGATGGAGCTCCTCGACCGCACTCAGCGTGATCCGCGCGCCCGACATGCCGAGCGGATGGCCGAGCGCGATCGCGCCGCCATTGCGGTTGACGCGCGGGTCGTCGAACGGATCGACGTCCAGGTCACGCAAGGTCGCGATCGCCTGACTGGCAAAGGCTTCGTTGAGCTCGATCACGTCGAGCTGGTCGATCGTGATGTCCCCCAGCGCGAGCAGCTTGCGCGCCGCTTCGATCGGGCCGACGCCCATTATCCGCGGCGCGACCCCCGCCGCTGCCATCGCGACGATCCGTGCGCGCGGCGTCAGACCGTGGCGCGCGGCCGCGGCTTCCGAGGCGATCAACGTGGCCGCCGCGCCGTCGTTGAGGCCGGAGGCATTGCCGGCCGTCACCGTGCCGTCGGCGCGCACCACCGGCTTCAATTTGGCGAGCGCCTCCAGGCTGGTCGTGCGTGGATGCTCGTCCGCCGCGAAGATCAGCGGATCGCCCTTTTTCTGCGGAACCGTCACGGGCACGATCTCGGCCGCGAGTCGACCGTTCGCTTGCGCCGCCGCCGCTTTTACTTGGCTGGCGAACGCGAAGCGGTCCTGCTCCTCGCGGCTCACGCGCCACTCGCTGGCGACGGTCTCGCCGGTCTCGGGCATCGTATCGACGCCATAAGCGGCCCTCATCGCCGGATTGACGAAGCGCCAGCCGAGCGTGGTGTCCTCGAGCTTCTGCGTCCGGTCGAACGCCGCGCCGGCCTTGCCCATCACATAAGGCGCCCGCGTCATGCTCTCGACCCCCCCGGCGATCATCAATTGCGCGTCGCCGCTGCGAATGGCGCGCGCGGCCGAGCCAATCGCGTCGAGCCCCGAGCCGCACAGCCGGTTGACGGTCGATCCCGACACCGTCTCGGGAAGACCGGCGAGCAGCACCGCCATGCGTGCGACGTTGCGATTGTCCTCGCCGGCCTGGTTGGCGCAGCCGAGGATCGTGTCGTCCACCGCGCCCCAATCGACATGCGGGTTGCGCTCGACGAGCGCGCGGATCGGGATGGCGGCGAGATCGTCGGCGCGGATGCTGGAGAGCGCACCGTTAAGGCGCCCGATCGGGGTGCGGATCGCGTCGCACAGGAAGGCTTCGGCCATGGTCAGTCCTTGTCGCTGGCCGAATCGAAGTCGGCGATGATCTTGCTTGCTTCGGCGAAGGCGGTGTTGGCGGCCGGCACGCCGGCGTAGATCGCCGTCTGCATCAGCACTTCCTTGAGTTCCTCGCGCGTGAAGCCGTCGCGCGCCAGGCCGGTGCGGACGTGGAGCGCGAACTCTTCCCACCGTCCCAGCGCGACGGTGATCGCGAGGACGATGAAGCGCCGGCTGCGGTCGTCGAGGCCGGGGCGCCCCCATATTTCGTGCCACGCGATCCGCGTGATCATCGCCTGGAAATCGGCATTGAAGGCGGTGCGTTTGGCAAGCGACGCATCCACCCACGCGTCGCCGAGCACGCGGCGACGGTTGAGCAGCCCGGCATCGAACAGCGTATCCGCAGCTTCCTCCACCGCGCTATCCGGCAGCAAGAAGCGCCGCAACGCATCGGCCAGCGCGGCGGGCGCCTCGACCGGCGCGAGATGTGCGGCGTCGAGATGCACGACCTGCGCGCCGGGGATGGCGGCGGCGATATGGTCGCCATGCCCGGCGAACGGCGTCGACGTGTCGCGATCGCCCGCGATCACCAAGGTCGGCACCGCGATGCGCGGCAACCGGTCGATCAGCGCCATATCGCGGATCGCCGCGCCGCACCCCGTATAACCGGCGGGCGATGTCGCCAGCAGCGTGGTGCGCACGCTCGCGGTCTCGGCCGGATGGCTGGCGACGAAGCGCGGCGAGAGGAAGCGCCCCATCGCCAGATCGGCGATGCTCGCCATCCCTGCGCCGCGCACCGTGGCGATGCGGTCGCGCCACACGGCCGGGTCCATCGTCGCCGAGGTGCAGACCAGCGCCAGCGCCGCCACGCGGCCGGGCGCGCGCAAGGCCAGTTCCATCGCCATCATCCCGCCGAGCGAGACACCGGCGATCGCCACGCGGTCCACGCCAGCCGCGTCCATCACCACGATCACATCGTCGGCCAGCGTCGCCAGCGTATAGTCGCCCTCGGGCGCATCCGAAGCGCCATGGCCGCGCGTGTCGATCCGCAGCAGCCGGAATGCGCAGAGCAGATGCGGCAGCGTCGTCTCCCACAGCGCCATGTCCGAGCCGATCGAATTGAGCAGCACGAGCACCGGGCGCGTCGGCGCGCCGTCGAGTTTCCAGTAAAGGCGGACGTCGCCGCTGAGCGCGAAGGGCAAGAGACCTATCCTTTGGAGCGAGCGAGCAGCGCGTCGACGATCGTGACGCTCTCGCCGATATCGGTGCCCATTCCGGCACCGGCAAGGTTGCGCGCGATCGCGGCTTCGTCGATCTCGAGCCCCTCGGCGACGCCCGCCAATGCTTCTGCCGCGCCGGCGGCGAGCAGGAACAGATCGGCCAGCGCCGGTCCTTCGGCTTGCCAGCCGCCGAGGCCACGCTCTTCTTCCTGCGGCAATCCGGCGAAGATCGACGCGATCAGTCCCGGCGCGCGCAGCGCGGCGGAGAGCGCGACCTGGCATCCGGTCGGGTTGCGCTTATGCGCCATCGCCGAGGATCCACCGCGTCCGGCCACCGCTGGCTCACGCGCTTCGCCGACGCCGTTTTGCGCCAGCAATGAAATGTCGCGCGCCATCTTGGCGAGCGCGCCGATCACGATGGCAAGAGCGCTTGCGAGCGCGGCGATATCTCCGCGCCGGGCATGCCACGGTTCCCCCACGGCGAGACCAAGTTCACCTGCGATACGCGCGGCAATTTGCGGCCCGCACCCTGCCAGCCCGGCGCGCGTGCCGGCCGCGCCGCCGAACTGCACCGTGCAATGCCCGACTTCGCCGCGCAGCCGCCGCGCGGCATCGGCGATCCCCGCATGCCACTGCGCGATGCGAAGCCCGAAGCCGACCGGCAGCGCATCCTGCAACAGCGTGCGGCCGATCGCCGGGGTCGCCGCGTGGCGCATGGCGAGAGCGGCCAGCGCGGCGGTGGTGCGGTCGAGATCGGCCAGCAGCAGCCTCGTTGCAGCGCGCGCCTGCAGCATCAACACGGTGTCGGCGAGATCCTGGCTGGTCGCGCCCTTGTGAACGCTCGCCGCCGCGGTGTCGGAGAGCACCGCGCGCAGCCGCGCAACGAGCGGGATCGCGAGCGTGCCCGCCAGCGCGGCTTCGTCGGCGAGCGCGCAAGCATCGATTTCGAGCGTCGCGCAGGCGCGCGCGATCTCCGTTGCGACCGTTGCGGGAATCACGTTTTCGGCGGCCTCGGCGCGCGCGAGGGCTGCCTCGAAAGCAAGCGCATGGCCGATCACCGCGGCATCGGCGAACACCGCCAGCATCGCGGGCGTCGTCCAGGGGCGGGTGCGCAGCAAATCGGTCACACGCGGATCATAACGCGAAAAAGACCGTCTCGGCATCCCCCTGCAAGTGAATGTCGAACCACCAGCGCCCATCGTCGCGAAAACGCGCAATCAAGGTCTCGCGGCGATCGGCGGGCACTGCGCCAAGCACCGGATCGGCATCATTGCCTTCGCCATCCGCGAAATAGAGCCGCGTCGCGAGCCGCTTGATGATACCGCGCCCGAACACCGACACCGCGAGATGCGGCGCCTGCAGCGTGTCGCCCGGCCCCGGCACACGCCCGGGGCGGATCGTGCGGAAGCGATAGATACCGTCGGCATCGACCGAGGCGCGCCCGAAGCCGACGAAATGTGGGTCGAACGGCACGTCGTCGCGCGTGTCATCGTCGCTCGCATAACGCCCCGCCGCATTGGCTTGCCAAATTTCGATCATCGCATCGAGCACGACATCGCCCTTGGCGTCGAACACCTGTCCGGCGATCTCGATCACTCCGCCTTCGGGCGTGCCGGTCGGGGCCGAGAGATTGAGCACGTAATGCGCTTCCCCGAACAGATCGGGTCGCGCGCCCATATCGGACTTGCCGACCAGATCGGCGCCGCCCTTCCACGGCAAGCCGTAATGGAAGAACGGCCCGACCGTCTGCGACGGCGTCTGGCCGAAGATCGCCGGGTCCTGATTGTCCAGCCGCGGCGCGCTCTCGCGACCCTCTACGGCGATCTCAATGGTCATGGTCGCCCTCCTCGAACGGCGTCGCGTCGCGCCCTTTGAGCACCACATCGAACAGATAGCCCAGCGCCCAGGCCGGCTGCGTGGTCATTATGTCGAACCGTCCGACCATCCGCTGGCGCGCCGGCATCGGCACGGCATTGGCAATCGGGTCGATCTCGATCAGCGGATCGTCGGGGAAATACATCTGCGTCACAAGCCGCGTCGCGAACGCCGGCCCGAGCAGCGAGAGATGGATGTGCGCCGGCCGCCAGGCATTATGATGATTGCCCCAGGGATACGCCCCCGGGCGGATCGTCGTATAGCGATAGCGTCCCTCAGCATCGGTGACGACGCGCCCCGCGCCGGTGAAATTGGGGTCGAGCGGCGCGTCCCAATTGTCGACCGAATGGACGTAGCGGCCAGCGGCGTTGGCCTGCCAGATCTCGATCACGGTATTGGGCACTGCACGACCGCGATCATCGAGCACGCGGCCGGACACGACGATACGCTGGCCCTGCGGCACGCCGGCGTGCTGCGCGGTCAAGTCGGTCGCGGCCGGGCCGACCATGAGGCGTTCCCACGCGCTTGGGCCGGTCGTCTCGGTCAGCGTAGGCGGGATCGCGATCAACGGCTGGCGCGGGCTGCGCAATACGGTCGAGCGATAGTCGGGATGGAGCGACGGCGGAAAATCCGTGTCCTCGGTCGCATAGGGAACGATCTCGCTCATGCCGCCACGCCGATCCTGCCCGGGTCGAACGCCGCGCCCGTCTTCACCGTCACTTCGTCGAGCGTGACGCCCGGCGCGAGCTCGACCAGCGTCAGTCCGCCCGCTTTCTTGTCGCACGCCAGCACGCACAGGTCGGTGACGATCAGATCGACCACCCCCTTGCCGGTCAGCGGCAGCGTGCAATGCTCGAGGATCTTCGGCTCGCCCGCCTTGTTGGCATGGTCCATCACCACCACCACGCGCCGCACGCCGGCGACCAGATCCATCGCACCCCCCATGCCCTTCACCATCTTGCCGGGGATCGTCCAATTGGCGATGTCGCCATTGGCGGCGACCTCCATCGCGCCAAGCACCGCCATGTCGATATGGCCGCCGCGGATCATCGCGAAGCTTTGCGCAGATGAAAAGAAGCTCGACGTCGGCAGCGCGGTGATGGTCTGCTTGCCCGCATTGATCAGGTCGGGGTCGGCCTCGCCCTCATAGGGAAACGGCCCCATGCCGAGCATGCCGTTTTCCGATTGCAGCGTCACGTCGATGCCCGCGGGAATGTAATTGGCCACCAGCGTCGGAATGCCGATGCCGAGATTGACGTAATAGCCGTCCTGCAATTCCTGCGCGGCACGCGCCGCCATCTGCTCGCGTGTCCATGCCATTACACTGTCTCCCGCCGACGGACCGTCAGCTTTTCGATGCGCTTTTCGTTGATCGTCGACAGTACGATGCGGTCGACATAGATGCCGGGGACATGGATGCAGTCCGGGTCGAACGTGCCCGCCTCGACGATCTCCTCGACCTCGACCACGGTGTTGCGCCCGGCGGTCGCCATGTCGGGGTTGAAATTACGTGCGGTCTTGCGGAACATCAGATTGCCCGCCGGATCGGCGCGCCACGCCTTGATGATCGCGAGATCGGCCTTGAGCCACGTCTCGCGGACATAGTCCTCGCCGTCGAAGCTTTCGACCGGCTTGCCCTCGGCGACGATCGTGCCGACGCCGGTCCTGGTGTAGAAAGCCGGGATGCCCGCCCCGCCCGCACGTATCCGCTCGGCAAGCGTGCCCTGCGGAGTCAGTTCGAGTTCGAGTTCGCCGCTGAGATATTGCTGCTCGAACAATTTGTTCTCGCCGACATAGGAACTGATCATCTTGGCGATCTGGCGGCTTTCGAGCAGCATCCACAAGCCAAACCCATCCGCGCCGGCGTTGTTCGAGATGACCGTCAGCCCCCCCAACCCGGCCGCGCGGATTTCCGGGATCAGGCTTTCGGGATTGCCCGACAGGCCGAAGCCACCCGACATGAGCGTCATGCCGTCGAACAGCAGGCCCTGGAGCGCCGCTTTGGGTGTATCGTAAATCTTGCTCGTCATGCCGCCTCCAGGGGTAGCCCCACATAATTTTCCGCAAGCGTGCGCTGTGCCGCCTCCGACCCGCGAATATAGTCCAGCTCGGCCATCTGGATGCGCCGGTCGAAGCCGTCCATCGCCGGAAAGCGGTGCGTGATCGAGGTGAACCACCACGAAAAGCGCTCCGCCTTCCAGACGCGCGCCAGTGCGCGTCCCGAATAGCCATCGATCCCCGCGCTGCTGCGCGCACGATAGAATTGGTCGAGCGCCTCGCCGAGCATCGTCACATCGGACACCGCAAGGTTCATGCCCTTGGCCCCGGTCGGCGGCACGATATGCGCGGCGTCGCCGGCAAGGAACAGCCGGCCCCAGCGCATCGGCTCGGCGACGAACGACCGCAGCGGCGCGATCGCTTTCTCGAACGATGGTCCGCGCGTCACCTTGCTGCCCATCTCCGGGCCGAGGCGCAGGCACAGCTCGTCCCAGAAACGCGTGTCGGACCAGTCGGCCACGTCATCGTCGAGCGAGCATTGCACATAATAGCGGCTGCGCGTTGCCGAGCGCATCGAGGCGAGCGCGAACCCGCGCTCGTGATTGGCGTAGATCAGTTCGTGATCGACCGGCGGTACGTCGGCGAGAATGCCGAGCCAGCCGAACGGATAGACGCGTTCGAAGGTCTTGAGCACGTTTGCCGGTATCGTCTGGCGCGAAACGCCGTGATAGCCGTCGCAGCCGACGATGAAATCGCAGTCGAGCCGTTGCGCGACTCCGCCTTTGTGCCACGTCACCACCGGGTGATCGGTATCGACGTCCGCGAGCGCGACATCCTCGGCGTGCCAGACGATCGAAAGGTCCTGCGTCTCCGCCGCGTCAAACAGGTCGCGCATCACCTCTTGCTGGCCATAGACGGTTACCGTCGATCCGCCGGTCAGCGCCTTCATGTCGATATGGAAGAGCCGCCCGTCGAGCGACAGGTTGGTGCCGCCATGCACGAGACCGACCCGCTCGAGCCGCTCGGCCAGGCCGAGCCGCCGCATCAGGTCGACGGTAACTTGCTCGAGCACGCCGGCACGTACACGCCCCTCGACATAGCCTCGGTCACGCCGCTCGACGACCTGGGCGTCGATCCCGCTCTGGCGCAGGAGATGGGCCAGGAACATGCCAGCCGGCCCGGCACCGATAATGGCCACTTGTGTCCGCACTGCCGGATCCTCTCGGGTCGCGGTTTCTGGGCCGCCTGTCGCAATTCTAGCGGGAGCGCAACGTGGCGCCATGCTCCGATCTGTCGAAAAGTTGGACGATTCGCGCGCATGACGCTAGCAAGCCATATGCCCAAAAGTCCCGTCCCGACTTTCTATCTATACGGCGAGCCGCACCGCGCGGTGGCGGACGGGTTCATCCATGTCGAACATCTCGACGATCGCTCGCGCCCGAGCGAATGGACGATCCGCCCACATGCGCATGTCGGCCTGCACCACCTGTTCTGGATTGCGAGCGGCGGCGGCGCGATGCAGGCGGAAGCGCAGGTCTTCCGTTTCGCGGCGCCGGCACTGCTCGTCGTACCCGCTTCGGTCGTGCATGGATTCAGCTGGACGTCGGAGTCGACCGGTTCGGTGCTGACCCTCGCAAGCGGCCAGTTGGACGACCTCGTGCGGCGCGATCCCGCGATCTCCGCGCTGTTCACTGCCGCGCTGGCGATCGACCTCGAAACCGACGCGGCACGCTCGACGCAATGGCATATGGATACGCTGATGCGCGAGCTCGGCTGGTCGACGGTCGGTCATCATGCTGCGGTCGAGGCCTCGCTGCTGAGCCTTGTCGTGATCGCGCTGCGCAGCCGCGCCCCGAACGTGGCGTCGGCGCCGGTTCGGCCGGGCCAGCAGGCGGCGCTGGTCGCGCGTTTCAGAGAGCGCATCGAAAGCCGGTATCGTCAGCGCGAGTCGGTTTGCGCGCATGCAGCGGCGCTCGGCGTCAGCGAGAGCGCGCTGCGCGCCGCGTGCACGCGATCTGCCGGGCTTTCGCCCGCGGTGATGCTCGACGAGCGCGCTTTGCTCGAGGCTCGTCGGTTGCTGCTTTATTCCAACATGAGCGTAGCGCAGGTCGCCTATTCGGTCGGCTTCACCGACCCCGCGTATTTTTCGCGCTTCTTCTCGCGGCGCGTTGGGATCCCGCCGCGCCGCTATCGAAGCGCTACGCCGGACGCTCCGTGCTGATCCGCCGGTCGCTCCTTGAAGCAGAAAGCTGTCCGGCCGACCAGAGTCGGCGCCATCTCCGCTTCGGCGCTGCGGGCATAAACCGCCAACACGACATTCGGTGCAGTTCGAAGCGTGCTTTAGAACGACAATCCTCGCCAGCCGCCTCACCCGCCGCAATAATATGGAAATCGGATGTCCGAAAGCGGGCGCAACCGATCAGCACGAACAGGCGCTGGCACTTCGACAACGCTCATGCGCTGCTCGTTCCGGTACAGTGACCAATCTGACTGAAAACTTCGCTCCAGGCCACCCGCGGCAGCGACCGCGCAAACGCGAAAAGCGATTCACGCTGGGAAGCAAAGTTTGCGCTTTACAAATATAGAAGTAACATTCTAATCCTGCTTCGCTACCCACGTGAGAGTGCTGGGAGCCAGGAGAGATGTCATGAGCCGCTGCGAGCGATCGCGGGGTTCGACCTGCTCCCCGATCGTGTGGCGATGGTGCGCAGAGGAACCGAAGATGGCGAGAGTTTCAGAGATTCGATATGTCGGCTACGCCGTGGCCGACATCGAGGCCGAGCGACGTTTCTACCGCGACGTTTGGGGTCTGCGCGAGGTGCCGTCGGAGGATGGCCTCGTCTATTTCGCGGCCGAAGGCACCGACGAGCATCATGTCGTGCGGTTGCGCCAGTCTGACACGAAGCGCATCGACCTCATCGCCTGGGCGACGCCCACGCGGGCCGATGTCGATGCGCTGTACGCGCAGGTGAAAGCGGCGGAGGGCAAGATCATCGCCGAACCGCATGACCTCACCTCGCCCGGCGGCGGCTACGGCTTCCGCTTCTTCGATCCCAACGGCATGACCACCGAGATTTCCGCCGACGTAGCGGCCGGCCCATCGCGCGACCTCAAGCGCGGCGAGGGCATCCCGGTCAAGATCAGCCATGTCGTCATGCACGCCCCGGACCACAAGGCCACGGTCGCCTGGTATGAGACGGTGCTTGGCTTCCGCATTTCGGACTGGCTCGGCGATTTCATGTGCTTCATGCGCTGCAACGAATGGCACCACCGCCTCGCCTTCCTGCCCGGCCCGCCATCGCTCAACCATGTCGCCTATGACGTGCTTACGGTGGACGACATGATGCGCGGCATCGCGCGGCTGAAGAAGAACGAGACCGATATCCGCTGGGGTCCGGGCCGTCATACCGCCGGCAACAACACCTTCTCCTATTTCACGACACCGGCCGAGTTTGCGGTCGAATATACGTCGGAGCTCGAGAAGGTCGACGACGATGTCTGGGAAGCGACGGTCTACGTACCCAGCCCCGACGTGATGGATCAGTGGGGCACTGGCGTCGGCGGCCCGCACACGATGCCGCATCCCAAGCCCGACGCGGGCCTGTTCCAGGCGCCGGAGGTCTGATCGGTGGCGCTCTTTCAGTATTTTCCGAACAATTACGTCTGGAATCTCTCGGTCGATATCGCGATCGAGAGCGGTGCGCGGATCGGCGAGATCGAGGATATGTGCCGGCCGCTGCTCGAAGCCGCCGCGCGCGGCGAGGATGCCGGCACGTTACAGTTCATGCAACAATGGGTGAAGATGGCCGACAAGCTCGTCGGCCTGGCGGCCGAAGACGAGGCCGCGGGCCGGCTGTTCTCGGCCGGTGCCAAGCTCCAACGCGCGAGCCTCTATTACATGATCGGCGAGCGCATGCAGGGGCATGGCACCCCCGGCCGGATGGAGACCTTCGCCAAGGGTCAGGACAATTTCAAGCGCGCGATGGCGCTCGGCCGCGAGAATGTCGAACGGTTCGAAATTCCGTTCGAGGGCAGTTTCATCCCGGCCCTCCTCACCCGCGCCGAGCACGTCAATGGTCCCGCGCCGCTGGTCGTCTATGTGAACGGCCTCGATAGCTGCAAGGAACTGCTCTACTGGTCGGGCTTGCCGCACGCGCTTGCCCGGCGGGGGATCTCGACGCTCTGCATCGACCAGCCGGGCACCGGCGAGGCAGTGCGCGCGAACGGCCTGTACGTCACCCATGAGAGCGAACGCTGGGCAACGCCGGTTTATGAGTGGGCGGCGGCGCGCGACGATGTCGACGCGGCGCGGATCGGCATCGCCGGCATTTCGCTCGGCGGCTATTTCACGCCGCGCGCGGTCGCGTTCGAGCCACGCTTCGCGGCCGGAGCGGTCTGGGGCGCGAACCATGACTGGGCGGAAGTGCAGCAGAAGCGTCTGCGCCGCGAGGGCGAAAATCCCGTCCCGCATTACTGGGGTCATGTGATGTGGGTGTTCGGCGCCAGCGACATGGACGATTTCATGGCGAAGGCGAAGGGCATGACGCTCGACGGCGTGATGGAGCGAATCAAGGTGCCGTTCCTCATCACCCACGGCGAACGCGATCGCCAGATCGGGGTGGAATATGCCCACAAGAGCTTCGATCAGCTCACCAACAGCCCCAAGCGCGAACTCAAGATCTTCACCGACCGCGAGGGCGGCGTCGAGCATGTCGGCGTGGACAATATGAGCTTCGGCAAGGACTATATCGCCGACTGGCTCGCCGAAGTGCTGGGCGGTCACGTCGCATGAGCCGCCCGGTCCGCCGCATCGTCACCGGCCATGACGCGTCCGGGCAGTCGATCGTGACCGAGGACGGCCCACCCTCGCGCGTGTTCGACACTCTGGGCGAGCCGGGCCTCGTCTTCCACGAAATCTGGAGCACGGGCGCGACGCCAGCCATGATCGAGCGCTCCGGTGGAGAGCCGGTCGAGGCCGGCCTGATGCTGGCGCCGCCACCCGGCGGTACACGCATCCGGATCCTCGATATTCCGGTCGAGGGAACCGACGCCGATTTCGACGCGGTGTTCGCGAACATCGGCGGCAGCGAGGCGCATGTCGCATCGGATCGTCACGCCAGTTTTCATCGGACTCGCTCGATCGACTACGGGATCGTGATCGAAGGCGAGATCACGCTGCTGCTCGACAAGGGCGAGACGATCGTCCGCGCCGGCGACGTCGTCGTCCAGCGCGGCACCAACCACGGCTGGGTCAATCGCGGCACGAAGCCCTGCCGGGTCGCGTTCGTGCTGATCGACGGAGCCTGGTCGGACGGGCTCGCCTGACGTCATGCGCACGCTCGTCACCGGAGCCGCAGGCTTTCTGGGCCAGTCGGTCGCACGATATATGGCGGTGGTGGGCTATCCCGGCGAAATCGTGCTCACCGACCGCGTCGCCACCTCGGTGCCGGTCGGGCGTTTCTCGGGCGTCGTCGCCGACCTGACCGACCCGGATGTGGTGCCGGGGCTGCTCGAGGGCGTGGATCGAGTCCTGCATCTCGCGGCGCTGCCGGGCGGGGCTGCGCAAGCCGATCCGGCCGCATCCTTGCGAATCAATCATGATGTGCCGGTCGCCTTGCTCGAAGCGCTGGCGGCGCGCGAACGCCCTGCCCGTTTCGTTCACGCCGGCTCGATCGCCGTCTTCGGCGCGCCGCTGCCCGCCGCGATCGACGATGATACGATTCCGGCGCCCACGATGGTCTACGGCCAGCACAAGCTTAACGTCGAGGCGGCGATCAGCCGGCATGCCCGGACGGGCGCGGTCGATGGCTGGGCGCTGCGGCTGCCGGGCCTTGTGGCGCGACCCGGCACTGGCGAAGGGCTGAAGTCCGCTTTCATGAGCGGCGTCTTTACGGCCCTGCGCGCGCACCGTGCGATCACATTGCCGGTCCCATCTGACGCGACGCTGTGGCTGCTCTCGACCGAAGCGGCGTGCGCGGCGCTGCTGCACGGTCTGAACATGCCGTCCGCGCCAGGCGACCGGGCGTTCACCCTTCCCGCGTGCCATGTCAGGCTCGATGATCTGGTCGCTGCGATTGCCAGCGCGACCGGTTCGCCTTCTTCGCTCGTCGACTACGCTCCCGATGCCGCCATCGAAGCGCAATTCGGCCGCCTGCCGTTGCTGTCGACCGCGAGGGCCGACGCACTCGGCTTCCGGTCTGATGGCACGCTCGACTCGCTCGTGTCCCGCGCCTTGGCGGGACTCGATCGCGCTGTTTCCACGGAGAATGTGTGATGCCCCGTCAATTCATCGATCTATCGATCCTGCTGGAAAACGACGTCATCACCGATCCGCCGTTCATGCGCCCCAAGATCACATATCAGACGCACGACGAAACGATCGCCGAACTCCAGCATTTTTTTCCTGGCGTCACCGGCGAACAGCTGCCCGGTGGTGAGGGCTTCGCTGCCGCCGAGTGGGTCACGCTCACCACGCACAACGGCACGCACCTCGATGCGCCTTATCATTACCATCCGACGATGGACGGCGGAGCACGTGCGATCACCATCGACGAGGTGCCGCTGGACTGGTGTTTCCGCCCCGGCGTGAAGCTCGATTTTCGGCACTTCGACGATGGCCATGTCGTGACCGCCAACGAGGTCGAGGCCGAACTCGCCCGGATCGAATATACGCTGGAGCCGCTCGATATCGTGCTGATCAACACCCGCGCCGGCACGTCGGTCGGCGATCCCAATTTCGTCAATATCGGCTGCGGCATGGGCTATGAGGCGACGATGTACCTGACCTCGCGCGGCGTGCGCGTCACCGGCACCGATGCGTGGTCGTGGGATGCTCCGTTCAGCTACACCGCGCAGCGCGTCAAGGAGACGGGGGACACGTCGTTGATCTGGGAAGGTCACAAGGCCGGGCGCGAGATCGGCTTTTGCCACTTGGAGAAGATGCACAATCTCGAAGTGCTGCCGGCCCACGGCTTCACCGTCTCGTGCTTTCCGCACAAGGTGAAGGGCGCGTCCGCGGGGTGGACGCGCGCCGTCGCCATCATCGAGGCGTGACGACATGAAGCTTGCGACGCTCCGCGACAATTCGCCCGACGGACTGCTCTGCCTGGTTTCGCGCGACCTGAGCCATGCGGCGCCTGCCGCCGGAATCGCATCCTCGCTGCAGAGTGCGATCGAGCGATGGAGCGAAATCGAGGGTACCCTCCGGACGCTTGCCGATGCGGTCGAAGCCGGAACCGCGCCGGGTCTGACGCCGCTCGACATGAGCCGTTTGGCCGCACCACTCCCGCGCGCATGGCAGTGGCTCGACGGCTCGGCATACCCATCCCACGGCGACCTTATGCAGAAGGCGTTCAATCTGCCGCCGATCGAGACGAAGGCCACCCTGATGTATCAGGGCCTGTCGGATCGGTTCCTCGGCCCTCGCGACGATGTCGCCTTGCCGTCCGAGGCGGACGGCATCGACATCGAGGGCGAGTTCGGCGTGATCCTCGATCACGTGCCGATGGGCTGCGGCGCCGACCGGGCGCTCGATCATGTCCGCCTCATCATCCAGATCAACGATTGGTCGTTACGCGCGATTGCGCCCGTCGAGATGAAGACGGGGTTCGGCTGGGTTCAGGCCAAGCCGGCCTGTTCGATGGCGCCGATAGCCCTGACGCCCGACGAACTGGGTGAGAGCTGGTCGAACGGTCGCGTCGATCTGGAGATGCGAAGCTGGATCAACGACTCATGGTTCGGCGCGGTGCCGGGTGCAGAAGGTATGGCGCATGGTTTCGACGAACTGATCGCGCATGCCGCGCGGACGCGGTCGCTGGTCAGCGGGACGGTGCTCGGATCTGGAACGGTGTCGTCGACGCGACACGCCGAGGTCGGATCGTCATGCATTTCCGAGCGTCGGGCAATCGAGACGATCGAGACCGGCAGCGCGATCACGCCGTTCCTGCGCTTCGGCGACACCGTCCGGCTCGAAGCGGGGAAACCGCGCGGTCCGGCGCTGTTCGGGACGATCGACCAACGCGTCGTCGCGGCCGGCTGACCGGCGAAACGCATTGACAGCGACTCTATGCTAGTACATTCATAATCAGAACTCGCATTCTATTAGACGAGCCGATCTGGAGTGGTTGTATGGGGCGTGGTGTAGCGGAGATGGATACCGTTCCGAAGCGCGAAGGCGGGATCCCGCAAGGGCTGACGGTTGCGCTGGCCGGGTTCTTTCCGGTGATGGCGATCGTGTCGCTTGCCCCGGCCGTGCCAACGATCCTTGGGCATTTCGCAAACGTCCCCGGCGCAACGACGCTCATTCCGCTGATGGTGACTGCACCCGGCATCATGATCGCTTTGCTCTCCCCTTTCGCCGGTTGGGCTGCCGATCGATACGGTCGGCGTCCGGTGCTGCTACTCGCCACGTTGCTTTACGGCATCGTTGGCGTGTTGCCGTTTTTCCTCGACCATCTGCTCGCGATGTTCGCGTTGCGACTGGCGATCGGCGTCTCCGAAGCGGCGATCCTGACCGTCACCAACGTGCTGATCGCCGATTATTTCGACCATGACGGCAGGCGGCTCTGGTTGACTGTCCAAGCGGTAATCGGCCCCGTCCTCGGCGTCGCCACGATCGTGAGCGCAGGCGTCCTGACCGCCTGGCATTGGAGCGGGTCGTTCCTGATCTACCTTGTCGCGCTGCCGATGTTCTTCGTGATGGTGCGCTATCTGTTCGAACCAGATCGGAGCCAGACGCCGCACGGCGACGCGCGCGCGGTAAAGACCGTCTTTCCGTGGCGCGCCGCCGCGACCTACGCGCCGATCACGCTGTTCGCGGCAGTGCTCTATTATGTGTTCATCGTGCAGGGCGGCCTCGCGTTCGCCGCGATCGGCCTGAAGGATGCGAGCCGCCTCGGCGGTTTGCTCGCGATCGCCAGCATCGGCGTTCCGGTCGGCGGGATCTTCTTCAACCTGCTCTCGAAGCGGCTGGGTATCCTGACCGTACTCGCGCTGATGTTCGCCTTTCTCGGCGTCGGCATGATCGGCATCGGGCTGGCGGGTAACGTCGCGGCGATGACCGCCGCGTCTTTCGTCCAGCAGATCGGTGCAGGCATGTGCATCTCCTCGCTGATCTTCTGGGTCTCCGGGATGCTCCCGTCGAGCCACCGCGGTCGCGGCTTCGGCATCTGGACAGGCGCATTCTTCCTCGGCCAGTTCGTCAGCCCCGTCGCCGCCGCTCCGCTGCTCGCCATGACCGGCAGCGTCCTCGGCCTGTTCGTCGCAATGGGCGCGATCGCCTTTGCCGGCACGATATTCTGCCTTTTTCTCGGGGCGGCTAACCGCGCGTCCGCCCGCCAACCAGTTCAGGGGTGACTTCCATGCGTTTCTCGACCTTTCTCAACGCCCGCTGCATGTCGCCTGACGAGGACCGTGCGCTGATCCTCAATCTCGTAGCGCATGCCCATCGCGCGGCGGAACTCGGGTTCGAGGCGATCTTCCTGCCCGACCATCACTTCAACGGCTATATGCCGGTCGCAAGCGACCCGATGATGTTCGCCGCCTATCTCGCCGGGCAGCTCAAGCATATGTATTTCGGCTTTTCGGTCACCTCGGTGCCGCTGCACAGCCCGGTGCGCTTCGCCGAGCGGATCAATATCCTCGACCAGTTGACCGACGGCAAGCTGCTGGTCGGCGTCGGCTCGGGCACCACGCCCGAGGAGATGATCGGCTTCGGGGTGAGCTACAAGGAATCCTCGGCGATTTCCGATGCGAACCTCGCGATTGCCGAGCAGCTCTGGGCCAAGAAGATGACCGATCCCGCGATCATCTTCGACAATGGGCCCTATAAAGGCGAGGTGCTCCAGCGCATCGCCCCCGCCGCCTATACGCCTGGCCACGCCCGGCTGATGCCGGTGGCGTTGAAGGAAGCAAGCGCACGCCGCGCTGCCGAAAACGGCTGGCCCGCCTTCATCCCGGCGTTCACGCCGCCGAAGATCGGTGGCACCGAGCCGCTGCTCCACGTCACCAAATATTTCAATGCCTACAAGAACCTGCTCGACGCCGCCGGCCATGATCCGGCGGTAGTCGCTTCGGCTTTGTCGTGGACCACGCACACCTATCAGTGCGTCCATGTCGCGGACAGCGACGAGCAGGCGCGCGACGAGCTGATGACGATTCTCAAGGGGTATCAGGACGCGGTAGATCGCGAGAACGCCTTCAACGAGAAGGCAGAGGAGACCGACGCCAACAAGAAGACCGACCGGACTCCGCTCGCGCTGACCGAGGACTGGATCGCCACTTGGTGCCTGCACGGCAGCCCGGAAACGGTGGTCGAACATCTCGAACCCTATGCCGAACTCGGCATCGGCAACATCCTGTGCGGGATGACCACCGGCCCGCTGACCGACGAGCGCATCCGCCTCGGCAATCAGACGATGGACCTGCTCTCCACCAAGGTCATGCCGCACTTCAAGACTGCGGCATGACGGCGCCGCTGATCGTCGGGATCGGCGGCACCACGCGCCCTGGCTCGTCGGGCGAGCGACTGGTTGCAGCGGTGCTCGCCGAGACCGCGAAGCTCGGCGCGGAGACGTTGCTGTTCGGTGGCGCCGCACTCGCCGCCCTGCCCCACTTCGCGCCGGAAAAGCCCGAGCGGACGCCGGAACAGGTGGCATTCGTCGATGCGGTGCGCCGCGCCGACGGACTGGTGATCGGCACACCCGGCTACCATGGGGGCGTCTCCGGGCTGGTCAAGAACGCGATCGATCTGCTCGAGGACACGCGAACCGACGCGCGCGTATATTTCGACGGCATGCCGGTCGGCTTGATCGTATCGGCGGCAGGGTGGCAGGCCGGCGGCGTGACGCTGGCGGCACTACGCGGGATCGTGCACGCGATGCGCGGCTGGCCGACCCCGGCCGGAATCGCGGTCAACAGCGTCACCCAGCGCCTCTTCGACGATTCCGGCGCGATCGCCGACGATGGCGTCGCTGCCAGTGTGGCCGTTCAAGCCTCCCAAATCATGCGGCTTGCGACGCTTCCGAAATAAGAGACCGGAATCCTGTTTTATTGCGCGTCGAGCCTGCAAAGCAGGAAGTTGGCGGCCATCCCGCCCATGTCTTCTTTGAGCTTGTCGTAGCTCATCCCGTTCGGGATCGCCTCGGTCATGCCGAAGCCCAGTTCTCGGGCAAACGCGGCATAGGCGATCTGGACGACCGTCGCCACGGCGCCTTCTGGATCGGGATGGACGATGTCGTCCCGCCGCGCCAGCAGTTCGGCAACGAGCACGGTTTGCATCGCATTGTAAGCCGCCCCGCCCCGGTCCTGCACCGCGCGATCATAGGCCGCGCGCAGCATCAGAGGGCGCATCACCGGGGCCTGCGCCCGCATGAACTCGCCGAGTTCGGCAACGATCGCGAGAATCAACTCCGCAGTCGAATTGCTTCGGCTCCGCGCGCGCATGACGATCTTGGCCTGCTCGATCTCAAGCCGTTCCATCACCCGCGCGCAGACGGCGTGAATCAACTCATCTTTGTTGGTGAAGCGGTTGTAGATCGATCCGATCGAGACCCGACCGATCTTGCTGACGTCGTTCAACGTAAAGTCGTCACCAATCCGCTCCACCATCAGAACCTCCGCCGCCTCCAGCATCCGCTCGAACGAGGCACGGCTCCGGCCTTGCTGCGGCGGCTTGACGCCCATTATCGGCAGCGGCGGCAAGGCACTTTGCGGTGGGTTCGTCGCCATTTACGTTTCTATCCAGATAGCTGGGTGCACCATATTTCCCGTTCGATAGCCGCCGCACTACCATAAATGAAGCGCAGCGCCTTACGGAATGAGAATTATAGTCTTGATACCGCGCGCGTCCGAACCTTTGATCGCGGTCAATTGGCCGAAGTGATTTTGGGCAGCCGGGTGATCGGCTCGAGCGTCACCGCTCGAAAATAGGTTTCCGCCCCTTCGGATTGCAACTGGATTCGCCCCCGTGTCAGAGCGTGGCGTTTGCCGCCAGGCCCGTCGGTCGTGCTGATCTTCTCTACCACCATTACCGGCACGCCGTTGACGACGTGAATGGCGCGGTCACCAACCACATAGAGGTCGAGCGTGTTCCATGAACCAATGGCGTTCTCGGCATCTTTGCCGGCATCGACATTGTATGCGGGAAACGCCACCGGCACGACGCGCCCACCCTCCAAATAGCGGCGTCCCGGATAGGGAATCGTCGCATCATGGCCGACCGGAACTTGCGCACCGACGCGCCAGTCGACGCCATCGAACGAACGTCCGTCGCGCGAACTGCCGACCGTCAGCACCATACCGACCGAATGCGGCACGATCTCGAACTCCACCGCCTGCATCCAGCTGCCGAAGAACGCACCATAAGCCCCATGGGAATGATACAGGACGCCGTTGTTGCGCGGAAACGGCGTCCACTTGTTCGCACCCCATTTGAATTGCAGGTGAAGGTGGTAATTCTGATAAATGCCTTTGGTCAGCAGGCCGCCCCAGATCTTGCCGTTGGCGAAGATCGCCGGCGCGCCGTCTTCGGTCACGACGCTGAACACGTGGCTGTCGTCATGGTTGAGGCCGATCGACTTGCCCCGGACGGGCGCATAGGTCGTAATCGGCTCGGCCGCGCCCAGCCACGTGTCCCATCCACGCAGGTCGCGGCCATTGAACAGCGCGATTGCCGGGCGCACCGGCTTGGGTAGATCGCTCAGCACGAGACGCTGTGGCGTGAACGTAGGATCGGCGGCGATGATCGCCTTTTGTGCGGGCGTCGAGCCATCCGGCGGCCCTTCGGCCGTAGCGGTCGAGACCGCGGTCAGTGTGGCGAGGAGTGCCACCGGTGACATCAGATGCTTCATCAATTTCGTCATGGTGCAATCCTAGAATGTCTTGATCGAACCTCAGATCGGGCCGTCGATGGCTTCGTGGGGCGAGCGCATCAGCGCGCGCACGGCGTCGTCGCGGCCGCGTGCGAAGGGCGATGGCCGCGCGCACCGGGTGGTGATCGCGACGCACATCTCGCCCGCCGCCGCGCGCATGATCGCTTCCATCACCTCGACACAGTGGCTGACGAGATCCAGCCCCGTCCGGTGCGGTCGTCCGCTTGCTATCGCCTCGGCCATCTCGACGACGCCAATTCCGCGATAATCGGCGACCCGACCACCGCCGAGACCATCGCGATTGGGCGTGCCGAGCGCCCAGTTCCCGGTATCGATCTGCTCCCACGCGCCGCCTGCGCGCGACAACTCGAGCGTCCCACCGAAAAAGTTCGGGTCGCACAGCTGGAGGCTGCCGTCGGTGCCATAGAGTTCGATCGGGCGTCGCGCATGGCGCGCCACGTCGAGCGATAGCGTCAGCGTGATCATCGCGCCCTGTTCGAAGACGAGGATCGCCGCATAGCTCGTCGGCACATCGACCGGAAAGCTCTCGCCCTGACGCGGTCCGCGCCGCGTCGTCCGCTGCGCGGGGCCGCGCGCGGAGTACGCCAGCACGGACTCGACGGGACCGAGCAGATTGACGAGCTGCGTGATGTAATACGGCCCGATTTCGTAAGGTGGCTCGCTTCCGGGCTGATAGAATCCCGACGGATTGGGATGGAAATGCTCGATCCCGGGATGCCCGACGAAGCCGGCACCGTGGACCGGCCGGCCGATCGCCCCTTCATCGACCAGCGCACGCGCGGCCTGGTGCGCGGCGCCGAAAAACGTGTCCGGCGCACTGCCGATCCGCAGCCCGCGCGCCTCGGCAAGCGCCGCCAGCGCTTGCGCGTCGGCAAGCGACAGGACAAACGGCTTTTCGGTGTAGAGATGTTTGCCGGCTTCCAGAATCCGGCGGTTCAGCTCCAGATGCTGCGACGATGGCGTGAGGTTGACGATCAGATCGATCGCGGGATCGGCGAGCATCGCGTCGAACGGGACGGCATCGCCGCCGTATCGGCTCGCCTGCCGGACGGCGCTGTCCATGCCGCGCGCCGCGACCGATTTCAGCGTCAGCGCAGGCGAGCGGGAGATCGCCGCGAAATAGACATCGCTGATCGCCCCGCATCCCACGACGCCGAGCGTCAGGAGAGGTGCCGCGGTCATTTCTCCTGCTCCAGCCGGACAGGACCGATCAGCCCCGAGGGCAGCAGCGGCGCGTCGGCGCGATAGGCGGGCGTCGGCACGGTGGTGTAATGTTGCTTCGCGTCCGGTTGCGCGTCGCCGATCAGGCGATTGACCCAGAGGTTCGTGACCTTGATTTCCACCTGGTTCGCGCCGGCATGAAGCGCGCCGGATATATCAACTCGATACGGCGCCTTCCACAGCGTGCCGACGGCTTTTCCATTCACCGAGACCTCGGCAATGTCGCGCACATCGCCAAGATCGAGGAACACACCCGCGCGCGGGGGCTGCGGCACGGTGATGCTCCTGGTGTAGGTCGCGGTTCCCGAGAAGTGGCGTACGCCGGTATCGGGAAACACGCTCCACGAGGCGAGCTGGTCCAGCTCGATCGGCGTTGCCGGCGCGCCGCGGCCGGGCTGGAACGCCAACGTCCACGCCCCATCGAGATCGGCGAGCCGCGACACGACCGGCGCGGCGACCTGCCGCGATTCGCCTTTGGGTTTGCCCCGGAACACCACGAACACGGCCTCGTTCGGCGCGAGGTCGAGCGGGACGATCGTCTTGCCGGGCGCGCGGGTGAAGCTTGCGGGCGCGGCCGTACCGCTCTCGGCGTGCCAGAGCTGCACGTCGTGCCCCGTCGCGCGGAACCCCATGTCGAAGCGCGCAGGCGCCGCGCGGCGGTTGACCACGAAATAGATGTCGCCGTCCTCGGTCCGGCGATGGATGGCAGCAATATCCACGGTGGCACCGCCGGTATCCCAATCGGGTGCCAGACCCCGCGCGGCGAGGGCGGATGGCAGGTCGGCAAAGATCCGTCCCTTGCCCACGCTCGCGGTGATTCCCGCACCCCAGATCGCGTCGGCCTCGCGCGCGAAGGTTGCCGCATCGTCGGCGCCGCTCGGCGATCCCTCGGGCCGCGCGCCGACCACCGTCGCGCCGGCGTCGAGCAGCGTGCGCAGACGGCGCAACGTACCCAAGGTCATTTGGCGGCTGCTGCCGCCCAGCATCAACACCGGATAGCGCATGCCATCCGCGGTCACGAGGTCGCCATTCGGCGCGACGTTCAACCGATCCCGCAAGATAGCGGCATTGACGAAATCATACGGTCGTCCCGGCGGCACATCGGTGAACAACGTCTGCTGATAGAGCCCGGTGATCGGCGCTTCTTCGCCATAGAAATAAGCGACATCGGCGACATAGCGCCCCTGCTGCAGCATGAACGCGCTGCGCGACAAATAATCGATCCACGGCTTCGCCTGCTCGGCCCAGGTTTCGTTGCGATCGAAATATTGGCCGACGAACGTCATCATCGCGACGCCCGGCGCCCCGCCCTCGACCACCGGCTGATGCGGCGACGTGTGGTAGACGATGCGATTGACGCCGAGCGTGAAGGCCAGATCGGCGGTGGGTTTGAGATCGCGCGGGCTCATCGCCCAGGGCCGACCACCGACGGTAAACGTCTCGGAGGCGACCAGCGGCTTGCCATACGCATGCGCGACCGAGGCCGCGCCCTTGATATCGGCCACATAGGTAGGAATGGCCTTGCCGCTTGGCGGCAACATCCACAGCGCGCCCATCGGCACATCCGCCGGGGTCCGCATTTCCATGTCATCGCCAAGGCTCGGCCGGCCGTCTTCGAGCGCTTCGGCATAATAATACAGACCACGGGCATGCGCCGCCTTGGCGATCGTGCCATAATGCGCATCGGCAATCAGTTCGGCGATGGTGCGGCGGAAGTCCCACAGGAAGCGATCGCTCGCTTCGGCGCCGCCGATCACGACGCCGGTCAGCGCCGGCAGCCAGGGCGTCGGATCATAGCCGCGACGGCGCGTGAATTCGCCGACCATGTCCTCGGTCCAATTCTCCGGGCCAGCCTCGATGCTGTCGCTCAGCAGCGAGCCGATGCCGACCTTGCCGATGCGGTTCGGCCCAAGGACGTCGTCGTACATGCCGAGGTAGGTGTGCAGATAGTCGGTGATGTGCCGTGCGCTCAGCTTGTCGGCTTCGAGGCCGGTCGCCTCCGCCGGCGCCGGGCCGTTGGGATGACCTGTCAACGAATAGCCGAAACGAATGACTTTCCAGTCGCCTGCTGGCGGCGTCCAGTCGAGCCGGCCGTCGGCAGTCATGTGCGACGTGACGTCGATGACATCGGCTGGCGCAACCGCGTGGTCGACCGCAGCTGGCGACGTTGCGATCGCGTAATAGTCGGGTGCGGCGGCGAAGCCGGCCTTTTCCTCGGCATGATCGATCCGCGCACGCGCGCTCAAATCCAGCTCGGACACCGCATACGCAGCATTGCCTGGCTGGAACGGCGGGAGGACGGCGCCCGGAACCGGAAAGATATCGTCGGCGAACGTCGCGCCGCTGCCCGCCTCCACCGAAAGGCGGAACCAGCGGGCGGTGACGGGCGCGAAACTCGCCGAACGCACGGGCGATCGTGTCGGCAGCAGCGTCGTCACCGGGCGGAACGCAATGCCGTCGTCGCTCGCTTCGAGCCGCGCGTCGGCAGGCTTCGGCGCGCCGAAGCCGCGCTTGCCCGGCATGCCGACGGTGGCGGACCGCACCGTCACCGGTACGCCATAGTCGAGCCTGATCCAGCCCGGCCCCTTGGCCGGATCGGCCGGGAGCATGATCGACTCGGCATAGCGGCCGTCGCGCAACAGCTTCCCGTCGATCGCGCCGATGCTGGCACTGACCGCTGGCGTTCGCAGCATCGTCGCATCGTCGCCGGTCTGGCGATACGCGATCACGGCGATGTCGCGGACGAACCCTGCCGAATCCTTCATCCAGTCGGTCGGCTCGATCGCGCTCAACGGGATATCCTGATACGGCCCCGCCACGTCGGGCGCCGGCGCAAGCTCGCCATTGAAGCGCTGCCCACCGCGCAGGCTGGTTTCGCTCCAGACCAGCTTCTTCATCGCCTGATCGGGCTTCACCCACGGCCCGCCGCTCTCGCTCCAGCCCGGCGATGTCGTGATCGACATTTCCAGCCCCAATCGCTGCGCGGTATCGACCGAACCGATCAAGGCGTCACGCCATTCGGGCGACATGTAGACGAGGCGCTTCTTGGCCATCAGCGGCGTACCGAGGCCGCCCTCGAAAAGCTGCACGCCGCCGATGCCGACACGGTGCAGCCATTCCAGATCGAGCTTCGCGCCTTCCTTGGAAATATTGCCGTTCATCCAGTGCCACCACACCCGCGGCCGGGCAGTCGCCGGTGGCGCCTGAAAGCCCGAGCGCAGGGAGTCGTGCGGCTGGGCACAGCCGGCGCACGCCAAGGCAAGACCGAGCGCGGTGTATGGCAAACGAGACAGCAGGCGACTTTTTTTCAAGGCGCAATTCCTATCGAACATGTTCAGGCCGTTGGCAGAGCGAGAGCGACCGGAAGTTCGACGCTCGAACGCCCGACCAGCAGCGTTACGCCGCCGGGAATCGGAACCCAGCCACCCGCCCAGATCTGCAATCGGCGCAGCGCGATCGAAATCGAGACGCGCCGGCTCTCTCCCGGCTCGAGCGTGACCTTCGCGAACCCGATCAGGGTCAATTCGGGCACATCGCGGTAGACCTGGACGACCTCCGCGCCTTTGCGCGCGGCAACATTGCGGACCGTGACCCAGACCGCGCAGCCGCCATCGTCGGCGGGTTCGACCGCAATGTCGGTCAGCGTGAAATCGGCATAGCCGAAACCGGACCCGAAGGCTTCGCGTGGCGCGGTCCCGTTCGCGGCGAGGCCACGGTAGCCGATCCTGGTGCCTTCGGCGTATTCGAGGTCGCCGGCCGCATCGAGCGCGAGCGCGAAGGCGGGATAATCCGCATCGCGCATAGCGATCGAGACGGGCATGCGCCCGCCCGGCTCGCGATCGCCGGCGAGAACCTGCGCCAGCGCGCGGCCGAATTCCTGGCCCGGATACCAGCAATGCAGGATCGCATTCGCCGCCTCGCCCCAGGATGTATCGAACGCATGCCCGACATTGGTGATGACGATCGTCCGGGGATTGGCGGCCAACACCCGTTCGATCAGCGCAATCTGCTCCTTGGGCAGTCGCGTATCCGCGCGGTCCTTGCTTTCCACGCTGGCGTCGGAGGTCTCCCCCACGATCAGCAGCACCACGTCCGCATCGGCAGCAGCAGCGACCGCGCGCGCCATCATCGCTTCTGCGGTATCGGGCGCGCGCAGACCGTACCACAGTCCCTGGCAGCGCGCCGGCGCGTAGCGAAGCTCGGCGGTGATCTCGATGGTCTGGCCGGCCTCGAGATGCACGGCGGCCACATCGGCGTCGCCGCTCTTGAGCTTGCCCATCACGTCCGAGGCGGCAACCTCATCGTCGCGCCGCAGGATTTCCGCACCATCGACGAGCAGGCGCACGGCGCCGGTTCCGCCGATATAGAGCCGGTGTTCGCCCGCAACCGCCGCGGTGAAACGCCCGCTGGCGCGCGTGCCGGCGCGCGCCTGGAAAGCGCCCGCTTCATGTACGCCGAAGAACCACGTCAACGAATTGGTATCGCGCGTCTCGCTGGCCACCGGCGTTCCGGCCAGATCCGGCGTGTCGAAATAGTCGACCGTCATGCCGGTGCGGCATTTGTCCCCAAGATCGCGGGCGGGCGTTACCGGCATGCGCGGCAGGCGCGGCTGCGGATCGACGCCGACTTCATAGATCAGCGCCGCGTTTCCGAACCGCGCGCGGATCGCGTCGATTGGCAGGATCGCGTCCGGCTTGATCGCGATCTTGGCGAACGTGCCGCCCTGAAAACACGGCGCGGAGGCGTTGGGGCCGATCACCGCGATCCGCTGCGCGCGGGTCGGATCAAGCGGCAGCAAGCGTCCCGTGTTGCGTATCAGCGTGAAACCGGCCGCAGCCGTTTCGATCAGCAGTTCGTCGGCCTCGTCGTCCCCGACAGGAGGACTCTTGTCACCCGTGAAACGGCGCGCGAGCGTGATCGCGCGGTCAGCGGCATCCTCGACGCGCGCGGCAGGCACCTCGCCGGCGGCGACTGCGGCTGCGCTTTTGGCACCCAGAAAGCGGGCCGGGCCGGGCATTTCGATATCGAGGCCGCCGTTGAGGCAGCCCGCCGTCGAATGCGTGCCGAACCAGTCGCTCATGAACGCACCGCCAAAGCGCCATTCTTGTTTGACGATATCGGTGATGATCTCGCGCGATTCGGAGCACCATGCGCCGTTGACCCGGTTGTAGGCGGTTAACATACCGCCGCAGGCGGCGGCGGCGGCGAACTCGAAGGGCAGCAGATACACTTCGCGCAACGTCCGCTGATCGACGACGGAGTTCATGCGGTCGCGCTCTGTTTCGCTATCGTTGCAGACCAGATGCTTGGCGATCGAGCCCGTTCCGGTCGACTGCACACCGACCGACCAGGCGGAGCCAAGCATACCGGCAAGCAACGGATCTTCCGAGAAATATTCGAAGGCACGTCCGGCCAGCGGGCTGCGTGCGAGATTCAAATTGGGGGCAAGCACGAGATCGACATCGCGGCGCACCGCTTCGCCGCCGACTAGGCGTCCTACCCGCTCGACCAGATCGACATCCCAGCTCGCGCCCAGCGCGATCGGCGCGGGAGTGAGCAGCGAAACGTCGCGCTCATCGACTCGCGCGCCCGCTATGCCCATCGGGCCGTCGCTCATTCTGGCTTCGGGAATGTTGCATGCCACGTCGGCGTGGGTCGTCCACATCGTCGCGCCGGCGGTCAATGCCGCGTGCGCTTCCAGCTTCGACGCTGCAATCATATCGTCCTCTCCAGGTCGCGGTTACCGCATTTGCCCACCTTTGTAACAGAATAATAATTCCATTCTAGTATGTTGTTGCGATTAGATGGCATCGGAGAACGTGCTCGTCTTTTGCATTTTTTTTTGCGGGCACATCGGCTCACGAGCCATTGTCGTCGTATAGTGGGTCGTGAATGAACCGCGTGGTGTTGCGCGCCGCGATACCGGGCTCCTTGCATGCGGTGGCTGAAAACCGTCGTTTTGAGGCACTCGAAAGCCCCCTATCCGGTCAAAAGATTTATTCTCTTCCTCAGCCCACCGCACCGTGGCCTGCTCCCGAAGCTGCGCACCGCAAAAAACATTCGCGCCCACTAGAAATAGTGCACTCGTTCTATTATTGGGGAGACTTAGGCCAGATCGTACATGGTCGCTTGGGAGGATATAGAATGCGCAAACTGCCTATCACGGCCAGTCTCATGGCCTCCGCAGCGTTCATGTCGAGTTACTCGGCCAGCGCGCAAACCAGCGCACCCGCAGCACCCGAACGCGCAGCGAGTGACGCCACGCCAGCGCCGATGGACTCATCCCCTGCTGCCGGCGACATCATCGTGACCGCCAACCGCGTGGCGACGAGCGCGCAGCGAACGTCGGTCGCGCTGACCGCCTACAGCGGCGAGGACCTTGTTCGCCAGGGCGTAAACAACATCGCCGCGCTGCAGTCGATCGACCCGAGCGTCAACCTGACGCAGACGACGGGCACGTCCTATATCGCGATCCGTGGCGTGGCCTCGTCGGACGTCACGCAGATCGGCGACCCTGCCGTGCCGATCGCGCGCGACGGCTTCTTCACCAACCGCTCCTACGGCGTCGCGACATCGATGTACGACCTGAGGCGCGTCGAAGTGCTCAAGGGGCCGCAAGGCACGTTGCAGGGGCGCAATTCGACCGGCGGCCTGATCAGCATCATCACCAACCGTCCGGTCGCGGGCGACCACGTGTTCGGATCGGTGGAAGTGGGGAATTACGGCGAGTTCCACGGCGAAATGGGCACCAATCTCGATCTGGCCAGCTGGATCCAGATCCGAGCATCTGGCATCTTCTTCCACCATAACGGTTACCGTCTGAGTTCAGGCACCAATCAGCGGCAAGACGATGAGGACGTCGGCTCCGGACGTTTCCAGGTCGCACTGACACCTACCGACCGACTGCATATCTGGGCATCTTTCCAGCACGATTCGACCGATCAGAACGGTGATAGCGTGCTGAACAGCCCGCTCGGCACGCGCCCGGTGCTAAGCCGTGAGAATGCGAAGAATCCGTTCAACGCGGCTCCGGGCTATTATCGCCTGAAGGACGACCGCGTTCGCTGGGAAGCAACCTACAACATCACCGACGGGATCGACCTTACCTATTCGGGTGGATACGATGAGATCCACTGGGCTAACGCCCAGAACAAGACCGGCCCCGGCTATCCAGCGACGCGACAGTTCCGCCAGACCGAAAATCCCCGGACGTTCAATCATGAAGTCCGCATCTCGACCTCGGCGGACAATCCCTTCTCGGTGCAGGGTGGTTTCTTCAATTTCTCGGAGAAGAACGCCGTCGTCGCCGGGCTGTATAACATTCAGGCTGGCGCGCCGGTCGCGGGAACACCGCTCGACACCAGCGGAACCTACGGCATCCTGTTCGATTATCCCTCGATCAAGCAAAGCTCGAACGCCGTGTTCGGCCAGGCGACGTATAAGTTCAGCGACTATCTGAAGGTCAGCGGCGGTGCGCGCTACACCTGGGACAAGAAGGAACAGACCGGCGTCGCCACGCTGCTGCTCAATGCCCTCGTCAGCCCGTTCGCCCCCCCGATCACGATACAGACGCTCCAGAACGGCAAAAGCGAGGATAAGAAGCCGTCGTTCCATGGCGGAATCGATTACACGCCGAACAAGACGTCGCTGATCTACGCCAAGTTCGATTCGGGCTATAAGGCTGGCGGTTTCAATTCGAACGGCAGTGGTTCGCCGGTCGTTTACGGGCCTGAGACCATCACTTCGTATGAGGTCGGGACCAAGAACCGGTTCTTCGGCAACATCCTCCTGTTGAATGCCGACGCATTTTATATGGACTATCGGGGCTACCAGGCCTCGCAGTCTTCAGGTGTCCTCAACGGCAATGGCGTGTTCAATGTGGGCAGCGCCAAGATCTACGGTGCCGAGGCGCAGGCGACCGTCGCGCTGCCGGGCTTGGGTCGGCTCGATACCAATCTCACGTATCTGCACACGCGCTTCGGCAGTGGCATCACGGTGACCGATGGCGGTTCGACGACTCGCGAGATCGGCGGAAATCGACTGCCGAACTCTCCAAGTCTGGTTGCGACGGCCGGATACGAATACCCGCTGCACCTCGAATCCGGAGTCGTGACCGCTCGCGTGGACGGCAAATATTCGTCATCTTACTATTACTCGGTGTTCAATGATGCGGACACCCAGTCGCGTACGTTCGTGACCGGCAACGCTTCGCTGACCTTTGCGCCGAGCAACGGTGTGTGGGATGTGCAGATCTTCGTGCGCAACTTCACCGACAAGGTCGTGCTCGCAAATGCACAGCGCGACTTCGTGTCGAACCTGAACACCTACCAGTTCCAGCCGCCGCGCACCTTCGGCGGGCGGTTCAGCTTCCGCTATTGATCGGCTGACATCGGTTCGTCCGGCGGTGCTCTATATAAAGGGCACGGCCGGGCGTCCCCGTTGGGCGGTGCGGATCGGGGGCACCCTGCCAATCTTCGATCCGGCGATACGTCTTCAACGTCGCGTCATAGTTCCAGGCATCGTCACCGGCCGCCTTTGCGAAATAGTCCCAGTCGCTCCGGTGGCCGCGCGTCCACATCAAGGCGTTGATGGAGGAAGCGCCGCCCAAGCCCTTGCCCATCGACAGCGGCATCGCACACCCATTGAGGTGCGGACTTGGTTCGGCGACGAAACCCTAGTCGCGCTCGGAGCCCGCGTTGAAAGACCATGGTGCGGGATCGGAAACGCT
>CAXTEO010000007.1:0-84249 GCA_964243205.1 uncultured Sphingomonas sp. | reverse complement strand
GCGGGGCTGATGGTCGGGCGAACGCCGGAATATGTCGGCAAGAAGATCGAGGGGCGCGAGGTCAAGCTCGCGGTGCTGGCGATCGCGGTGCTGCCGCTCGTCATCCTCGGCTTCACCGGGATTGCGGTGGTGAGCAAGGACGGACTGGCCGGGCTGGCCAATCAGGGGCCGCACGGCTTTTCCGAAGTGCTCTACGCCTTCACCTCGGCGGTCGGGAACAACGGCAGCGCCTTTGCGGGGCTCACCGCGAGCACGCCCTTCTACGACAGCCTGCTGGGCGTCGCGATGTGGCTTGGCCGGTTCTTCGTGATCGTGCCGATGCTGGCGATTGCCGGCAGCCTCGCGGCGAAGCGCTCGGTTCCTGAATCCGCGGGCTCCTTCCCGACGACCGGGCCTTTGTGGATCGGCTTGCTGATCGGCGTCATCCTGATCCTCGGCGGTCTCACCTTCCTGCCTTCGCTCGCCCTCGGACCCATCGCCGAACATATCGCGATGGTCCGCGGCCAGCTGTTCTAAGGACATATCATGGCGCGCGCCGCTTCACCCTCTTTGTTCACCGCCAACCTGCTGGTCCCTGCGATCGGCGACTCGTTCGTCAAGCTCGACCCGCGCAAGTTGATCCGCAACCCGGTGATGTTCGTCACCGCCGTCGTCGCCGTCCTGGTCACGATCATGACGGTGGCGGGCATCGGCGGCGGGACGCTCGCCTTCAAGGGGCAGCTCGTCTTCTGGCTGTGGCTGACCGTCCTGTTCGGCAATTTCGCCGAAGCGCTCGCCGAAGGGCGCGGCAAGGCACAGGCTGCGTCGCTGCGCGCAACGAAAGGTGAGCTGACCGGCAAGCGCGTGGTCGGCGGCGGCACCGAGACGGTGCCGGCGGCCGCGCTGAAGGTCGGCGACGTGGTGCTCGTCGAAAATGGCGACCTGATTCCCGCCGACGGCGAAGTGATCGAGGGGGTTGCCTCGGTCAACGAAGCCGCGATCACCGGCGAGAGCGCGCCCGTCATCCGCGAGGGCGGCGGTGACCGTTCGGCGGTGACGGCGGGCACGCGCGTCGTGTCCGACTGGCTGAAGGTGCGCGTTACCGCGGGTCCGGGCCAGGGCTTCCTCGATCGCATGATCGCCTTGGTCGAAGGCGCCGAGCGGCAGAAGACCCCCAATGAGATCGCGCTGACGATCCTGCTCGTCGGCCTCACGATCATCTTCCTGATCGCGGTCGGAACGATCCCGATGTTCGCCGGCTATGCCAGGGGCATCGTGCCCGTGGTGATCCTCTCGGCATTGCTCATCACCCTCATCCCGACGACGATCGCCGCTTTGCTGTCGGCGATCGGTATCGCCGGCATGGACCGGCTGGTGCGCTTCAACGTGCTCGCCAAATCGGGCCGTGCGGTCGAGGCGGCTGGCGACATCGACGTCCTGCTGCTCGACAAGACCGGCACGATCACGATCGGCGACCGCCAGGCGAGCGAGTTCCGTCCCGTCAGCGGCGTCCAGCCGTCCGAACTGGCGGAAGCCGCGCTGCTCGCCAGCCTCGCCGACGAGACCCCCGAGGGTCGCTCGATCGTCGTGCTGGCGCGCGAGAAGTTCGGCGTGACGACGACCGTGCTGCCGGATGGCGCGGAGGTCATCCCGTTCACCGCGCAGACGCGCATTTCGGGGGTGCGGATCGGCGAGACCTTGATCGAGAAGGGCGCAGTCGACTCGATCTTCCGCGCGCATGCCGGGGCCGGCAGCACGCCGGCCGCTGCCGAGTTGCGCCGCGCGACCGACGAGATCGCGCGTGCCGGCATGACTCCGCTCGCGGTGTCGCGCGACGGTCGCATCCTCGGTGCGATCGCGTTGAAGGACGTGATCAAGGCGGGCATCCGCGAACGCTTCGGGGAATTGCGCCGGATGGGTATCCGCACGGTGATGATCACTGGCGACAACCCGCTCACCGCCGCCGCGATCGCCGCCGAAGCGGGGGTGGACGATTTCCTCGCCCAGGCGACGCCCGAGGACAAGCTTGCCTATATCCGCAAGGAACAGGTCGGCGGGCGGCTCGTCGCGATGTGCGGCGACGGCACCAACGATGCGCCGGCACTCGCCCAGGCCGATGTCGGCGTGGCGATGAACACCGGCACGCAGGCGGCGCGCGAGGCGGGCAACATGGTCGACCTCGACAGCGATCCGACCAAGCTGATCGAGATCGTGGGCCTCGGCAAACAATTGCTGATGACGCGCGGCGCGCTGACCACCTTCTCGATCGCCAACGACGTCGCCAAATATTTCGCGATCCTGCCGGCGATGTTCATCGTGCTCTATCCCGGGCTCGGCATCCTCAACGTGATGCAGCTCGCGACGCCGACCAGCGCGATCCTGTCGGCGATCATCTTCAACGCGATCATCATCCCGTTGCTGGTGCCGCTGGCGCTGAAGGGCGTGACCTATCGCCCGATCGGTGCGGGGCCGCTGCTGGCGCGCAATCTCGGAATCTACGGGCTTGGCGGTCTGGTCGCACCCTTCATCGGTATCAAACTGATCGATCTCGGCGTGTCCGCGATCGGTCTGGCCTAAGGAACACATCATGGGCTCGGATTTCATCTCGGGGCTGCGGCCTGCACTCGTCATGACAGTGTTGTTCACGCTATTGCTGTGCGGCGCCTATCCGCTGGCGGTGATGGGGATCGGCGCGGTCGCCTTTCCCCGTCAGGCGAAGGGCAGCCTGATCGTCGACCGGGGCGTGGTGACGGGGTCGGCGCTGATCGGCCAGTCGTTCACGTCGGACCGCTATTTCAACTCGCGTCCCTCGGCGGCGGGGAAGGGCTATGATGCGAGCGCGTCGTCGGGCTCCAATCTCGGGCCGACGTCCAAGGCGCTGGCCGACCGGATCAAAGGCGATATCGCGCTGCGACGGTCGCAGGGGCTGACTGGGGCGATACCCGCCGATCTGGTGACGGCCTCGGCTTCGGGGCTCGACCCCGATATCTCGCCTGCCGCCGCTCTGTTCCAGATCCCGCGCGTGGCCAAGGCGCGGAAGCTGCCGACGGCCGCGCTCCGGGCACTGGTCGAACGCTCGATCGACACGCCGTTGCTGCCCTTCGTCGGCGATTCCCACGTCAACGTGCTGCTGCTCAATCGACAATTGGACCGCCTCGCCGCTACACCGGCACCGTGAACGACCCGACCAGACCCGATCCAGAGGCCTTCCTGCGCGCCGCCGCGCAGGAAGGCCGCGGTCGTCTCAAGGTGTTCCTCGGTGCCGCGCCGGGCGTCGGCAAGACCTATGAAATGCTGAGCGAAGGCGCCGCGCGCGCGCGCGCCGGCGTCGACGTCGTGGTTGGCGTGGTCGAAACGCACGGCCGCGCCGAGACCGAGGCGATGACGCGCGGGCTCGCCATCCTGCCGCGCCGCCAGATCGACTATGAGGGCCGCAGCCTCGCGGAAATGGACCTCGACGCTTTGCTCGAGCGCCGGCCGCAGCTCGTTTTGGTCGACGAGCTCGCCCATACCAACGTGCCGGGCAGTCGCCATCCCAAACGCTACCAGGATGTCGAGGAACTGCTCGCGGCGGGGATCGACGTCTTCTCGACGATCAACATCCAGCATATCGAAAGCCTCAACGACGTCGTCGCCTCCTTCACGCGCGTGCGGGTGCGCGAGACGGTGCCCGACGGCGTGCTGGAGGCGGCCGAGATCGAAGTGGTCGATATCCCGCCCGACGAGCTGATCGAGCGGTTGAAGGAGGGCAAGGTCTATATCCCGCAGGAGGCGACGCGGGCGCTCAACCATTTCTTCTCGAAATCGAACCTGTCCGCCTTGCGCGAGCTGGCGTTGCGCCGCGCGGCGCAGGCGGTCGATTCGCAGATGCTCGATTATGTCCGCAGCCATGCGCTTGCGGGGAATTGGGCGGGGAGCGAGCGCATAGTCGTCGCGGTGAGCGAATTGCCGGGCGCCGAAATGCTGGTGCGCGCCGCCAAGCGCATCGCCGATTCGCTGCGCGCGCCGTGGACCGCGGTGCATGTCGAGACCCCGCGCCATGCCGAGTTCGGCGCGGACGAGCATCGCCGGTTGAGTGCGGCCTTGAACCTGGCGAGCCGGCTCGGCGCGCAGGTGATGACGCTGCCCGCGCCGACCGTGCTGCAGGGGCTGTTCGATGCCGTGACCGATGCGCGCGCGACGCAGCTCGTCATCGGCAAGTCGGCGCGCTCGCGCTGGTTCGAATTGCGCCACGGTTCGGTGGTCGACCGGATCGTTCGCGCGACGCCGGGCGTCGCGATCCATGTGCTGCCGATCGAGGGCGTCGCGCCGGGAGCGACGCGGGTGCGCAAGCCATTCCGCTTCGAAATCACCTATGCCTGGACGCTGCTGATGATCGCGGCGGCGACGGGGGCTGGTCTCGGCCTGTCGCATCTGTTGCAGGTCGGCAGCATCGCCTTGCTGTATCTCGTGCCGGTGCTGGTGTCGGCCAGCGTGTTCGGTCGCATCCCCGGCATCGTCGCCGGGGTGGTGTCGTCGCTCGCGTACAATTTCTTCTTCCTGCCGCCGACCTACACGCTGACGGTCAGCAACCCCGAAAATGTCGTGACCTTGGTCGTCATGCTGGCAGTTGCTTTGGTGACGAGCAACTTCGCGGCACGGGCGCGCGTGCAGGCGGACATTGCGGCGTCGAGCGCGCGGCAGAATGCCGCGATCGCCGGTTTCTCGCGCCAACTCACCTCCACCGGCAATGACGAGGAATTGATGCAGGCGATCTGCGCCGAGATCGCGCGCCTGTTCGACGTGCGCACCGTGCTGCTGATGCCGTCGCCCGACGGGCCGCAGGTCCGTGCTGCCTATCCGCCCGAAAACACGCTCGGCGCGATCGACACCGCGGCGGCGGGGTGGGCGCTGGAAACCGGGATCGCGGCGGGGCGCGGGTCGGAGACGTTGACCTCGTCCGACTGGCTGTTCACCCCGCTCAAGACCGCCAACCGCACGCTCGGCGCGATCGGGCTCGCGCGCGACAATGGCGATCCGCTGCGCTCGGACAAATTGCCGTTGTTCACCAGCCTGATCGACCAAGCCTCGCTCGTGCTCGAGCGGTTGCAGCTCGAGGGCGACATGCGTGACGTCGCCGAGTTGCGCGAGCGCGACCGGCTGCGCGCGGCGTTGCTGTCGTCGGTCAGCCACGATCTGCGCACGCCGATCACCGCGATCCTCGCTGCCGTGTCGGGGCTGCGTGGCGCACCGATCGCGTCGCTGATCGACACGGTCGAAAGCGAGGCGATGCGGCTCAACCGCTTCGTCGCCAATCTGCTCGACATGGCGCGAGTCGAGGCGGGTGCGCTGAAACTCGGGGTCGAGGCGATCGACCTGACCGACGCGGTCGCCGCCGCAGTGCAGGACACGCGCCAGACGCTGGAAGGGCATGCGATCGTGCTTCACGTCTCGCCGCGGCTGCCGTTGGTGCGAGTCGATCCGCAACTGTTCCATCATTGCCTGATCAACCTGCTCGACAATGCCGGGCGCTATGGCGATGCCGGCAGCGCGATCACGATTGAGGGGCGCCGCTTGCCCGACGAAGTGATGCTGTCGATCGTCGACCAGGGCCCGGGCATTCCGCCGGGGCGCGAGCGCGAAGTGTTCGAGACCTTCCGCCGGCTCGACGGATCGGACCGGGTGAAGACCGGAACCGGGCTCGGGCTCGCGATCGTCAAGGGGTTCGCCGAGGCGATGGGCCTGTCGGTGACGGCATCGAACCGCGACACGCCGCTCGGCGCCTGTTTCAGCATCCATTTCCCCGAGCGCCTTCTAGTGCGTGACAGCGAGGACCCTTCGACATGAGCAACCGCGCGACCGTGCTCGTGATCGACGACGAGCCCGCCATCCGCCGGCTGCTGCGCGGGACGCTCGAACGCGCCGGGTATAATGTCGCCGAGGCGGGCAATGCGCGCGATGCGCTCGCCGCGGTCGGCGAGGCCGATCCGTCGGCGATCCTGCTCGATCTGGGGCTTCCCGATCGCGACGGGATGGAGCTGATCCCACTGCTCGGGAAGCGATCGAGCGCTGCGGTGCTGGTCGTGTCGGCGCGCGACGCGACCGACGAGAAGGTCGCGGCGCTCGATCTCGGCGCGACCGACTATGTCACCAAGCCGTTCGATACCGAGGAGCTACTCGCGCGCGTGCGCGCCGCGATCCGCAATCGCATCACCAGCGAAGGCGGGCGGACCAAGGTGGTGGCGGGCGACGTGACGATCGACTTGCTCGACCGGCATATCCTGAAAGGCGGGGAAGAGGTGCACCTCACTCCGAAGGAATTCGGCATCGTCGCAGTCCTCGCGCGTTTCCCGGGGCGCGTCATCACGCACCAGCATCTGCTGAGCAGCGTGTGGCCCAACGATTACGATCGCCACATCGAATATCTGCGCGTGGTGATCCGCAACATCCGCGGCAAATTGGAGACCGATCCGGCGCAGCCGCGGATCATCGTCAACGAACTCGGGGTCGGCTACCGGCTGATGAGCGACGAGGGCTGATCGCCGCAAAGCCCTATGCAAAACCTATGACCGGCAAGCGCGGCACGGCTCGAAAGCCTATGCCGCGCCCGATATTTCGGGCGCATGTCCGGACCATCGCAACGCATCGCCATCGACATCGCGATCAGGGCAGGGGGCGTCGCCTTGCTGCTGCTGAGCTGGGCCTGTGCGCACGAACTTTGGCTCTGGCGGGGGCGACCGGAGAGCACGGGCGCCTTTGCATTCGCGGTGGCGTGCTTCGCCGCCGCGAGCGCGGGAAGCGCCCTGCTGGCGCTCGGCGGCCATGTGTCCGATCGCATCGCGGTCGCGGAGCGCTGGCGACGGCGTTGAGCGCGGCGGTCTAGCGGTGGTGGAGATAGGCCGGATCGAAATCGGCGACGCGGCACAAGGCATTCCAATCTTGGATGCGGAACGTGCGCCGGTCGCGCTCGATCAGCCGTTCGCTTTCGAGATGCTGCAGCATGCGGTTGACATGGACGGGAGTCAGCGCGGTCGCATCGCCGATCTGCTCCTGCGTCATCGGCAATTCGAAATGACGATGCGCGCCGCTCGCCGCAGCGCCCTCGCGCCGATAGATCAGTTCGCACAGCAGATGCGCGATGCGCGTGCGGGCGTCGCGACGGCCGACGTTAAGGATCCATTCGCGGAAGATCGAACCGTCGATCAGGCTGTCGCGCCACAGCGCGCGCGCCACGGCGGGCCGGGCGTCGATCGTCGCGCGCATCGCGTCGATCGAAATCCATGCGATCATCGTGTCGTTGAGCGCCTGCACGTTGTGATCGGCAGCGCTCAGTTCGACATGCTGCAGATCGACGATGTCGCCACTCATGTGGAACGACACGATCTGGCGATGCCCCGCTCCGCTGAGCTTGCTGCGAAACGCATGGCCGTCGAGTACCACGCAACATTCGCTGACGGCCTGGCCCTCGCGCAGCAAATAGGCCCCCGCCCGCGCGATCTGGGTGCGATGCGGCCAGGCGCGGATCGCGGCAAGATCATCCTCGGACAGTGGCGCGATCCGCTGCAATTTCACAAGCAGCGGCGCGAGCGCATCTTGCGCATTAGGATGCGCATCTCGCGATGGCACAGGAAAATCATGTCGAGCAGTCTGGGACACCATGATGACCTTGAATACATCGCGGTTAAGCTACAGCGCCATCATCATATGGCTGACTGGCCGAGTTCGAAGCCTGCGAAAACCAACGGCAAATGGCAATAAACATAGATCAAGTTGTCATGTCGAACGCATATTTTACGATGAATGGCGCCGCTTTGCCGCCCAGCACCCACTCGCTATGACGACTCCGGCACTATTTACCGTGTTCGTTGCAGCTGGTCGAGCGCGGCTATGAATCGCGCGGGTACGGGAAGGCGATGTGGCAATGTACGCCGCCGGGATTCAGTGCAAAGGTGGTCGTCGCGCCGAGTTGATACGGCAGACCCTGCTCGATCACCTCGCGTCCGAACCCCGAATGCCACGGCGCCATGGCCAGCACCGGGACGCCCGTTTCGGTCCAATCGAGGCGAAGCACAGCGTCTGCCGCGCTCCACCGGATGCACAGCCGACCCCCCGCATGCGCCAGTGCGCCGAATTTGAGCGCATTGGTGACCAGTTCGTGGAGCGCCAGGCCAAGGCTTTGCGCCTGGTCGTGCGGCAAGCCGACCGTCATGCCCGCGATCGCGATGCGGGGATCGTCACCGAACTGAAAATCGTGCAATTCGTCCCGCACCATCATTTCGAGATCGATCGTGCCGGCCGGATTGCCGACGCGGCTCTGCTGAAAGCGCGCGAGGACTTCGAGACGCCCGCGAAAATGATCCGCCATGTCCTCCATCGTCCCGCCAGCGGCGAACGTGCGCGAAAACACCGAGCGGATGATCGCCACCACATTGCGTGCGCGCTGTTGCATATCGCCGCGCACCAACGCGTCGCGCGCGCGGTCGCCGCGCATCTCCTCCAGCACGCCCTCGAGCTGGGCCTGCACCGCCGCAAGCTCGGCGCGCAACGCCGCCACTTCCGCACTGGGCGCGGCTTTAGCCAGGGTCGAGCGCTGTCCGGCCACGTTGGTCTCTTTTCTGGAGGATCCAATGCCCTTCAACGTCCGCACCCGCTATAAGTATCCGAATCGCATGCACCGCACCACGCGGCACCTGCCATGAGAGCATACACGGGCTAGACGCTCGTGAGCGCATTGCCTAGCACCGGATAGTCGTCGAACGCCTCGGCGAGGCGAGAGCGAGACATGGCCGAGCAACCCGTTCCCGATCCCGATTTCGAAGCGCTGCTGCATTATATCCAGCAAAGCCGCAGCCTCGACTTTCGCGGCTACAAGCGCACCAGCCTGCGCCGTCGGATCGCCTTGCGGATGGAGGCGGTGGGGGCGGAGAATTTCGCCGCCTACCGCGCGACGCTCGAGGCACAACCGAGCGAGTTCGAAAATCTGCTCGACACCGTGCTGATCAACGTAACGTCCTTCTTCCGAGACGAGGAGGCATGGGCGGTGCTGGAGGCGCAAGTCATCCCGGCGCTGGTCGCGCTGGCGACCGACGACCGGCCGCTGCGTATCTGGAGCGTAGGCTGCGCGTCGGGCGAGGAACCCTATTCGATCGCGATGCTGCTGGCCGAGCATCTCGGCACCGCCAATTTCTGTCGCCGCGTCAAAATCTACGCGACCGATCTCGACGAGGATGCGCTCAAGATCGCGCGGGCCGCGAGCTATGCGCCGCGCGAGGTGGAAGGCGTGCCGCCAGCGCTGCTGGAGAAATATTTCGAGCGCACCAACGGCCATTACGTGTTCGAGCGCGAGCTGCGCAAATGCGTCATCTTCGGTCGGCACAATGTCGTGAACGACGCGCCGATCTCGCGGATCGACTTGCTGACCTGTCGCAACCTGCTGATCTATCTCGAGGCCGAGACGCAAGCGAGCGTCCTGCCGCGGCTACATTATGCGCTCAATCGCGACGGCTTCCTGTTCCTCGGCAAGGCCGAGACGCAACTCGCGCGCTCGCCCTTGTTCCGCGCGGTGGAAGCGAAGCACCGCCTGTTCGCCAAGGTGCCGCAGGAATGGCGCCGCCCGATCGCCAGCGGTTTCGTCGGCGCGCGTGCGCCGCGGGCGGAAGGCGCGCCGCAGGACATGCGCTTGCTCGAGGCGGTGATCAACGATCTCGGCCGGCCGCTGGTGGTGATCGACGAGACCGGCGCGCTGGCGCTCGCCAATACGCCGGCGCGGTCGTTGCTGGGGGTGGGCGAGAGCGACATCGGCCGACCGTTCCAGGATCTGCCGATCTCCTATCGCCCGATCGAGCTGCGCGGGCCGATCGACGATGTCGTGCGCAACCGCCGCGGCCTGCGGCTCGAGGACCAGGAATATCGCCTCAACCAGCACGAGGTGCTGCGCCTGACGATCGATTTGCGGCCATTGCACCGCGCCGACGGCAGCGTGCACGGCGTGCTGCTGTCATTCGAGGACCAGACCCGGCTGCACGGCCTCCAGCGCGAACTCGAAGCGGCACAGCAGAATCTCGAACATTCGATCGAGGAATTGCAATCGGCGAACGAGGAACTCGAGACCACCAACGAAGAGCTGCAATCGACCAACGAGGAGCTCGAAACCACCAACGAAGAGCTCCAGTCGACCAACGAGGAACTCGAGACGCTCAACGAGGAAGCGCGGTCCTCGAACGAGGAGATGGAATCGGTCAACGAGGAATTGCGGATCCACGCCGAGCAAGCGTCGAGCTATCGCACGCATCTCGAATCGGTGCTGCGCGCGATGAATGGCGGGATCGTGGTGATCGACCAGCAGCACGTCATCCAGAGCTGGAACCGCTGGAGCGAGCATACGTGGGGTCTGCGCGCCGAGGACGTGAGCGGCACCGCTTTCGACGCGCTCGATATCGGGCTGCCGGTGCAGCAACTGCGCGACGGGCTGGCGGCGGTGCAGAGCGGGCGGCAGGAACAGGCCGATCAGGTTCTCGAAGGTGTCGATCGTCGCGGTCGCGCGATCCGCTGCCGGATCCACATGTCAGGACTGCTCGACGAAGAGGAACGATTGCACGGGGCGGTGCTGGTCTTTCAGGACATTACCGAACATCACGACGGCGCGGCGAACGCCTCGCGCTGAACCGCGCGCCGGCGCCGTCATGCGCCCGGTTCGGGCACGTTACCGCGCAAGTTGGTGATCGCGGTCTCCAGCAAAGCGATCAGGTCGGTCGCGTCCTCGAATGCCACGTCCCAGCGCTGCTGGGCGTGCGCCAGTCCCCGCGCGCGCGCAGTATCACCCATTTGCCGGAACAGCCGCAACCGATCGCGATGCGTGCGCACCGCGACGCCAAGCGCACGCTCGAGCTCGTCATTCTGCGCCGCCGAAAGCCCGTCCGGAGTGAAGGCGTGGCCGATCTGGCAGCGGAACCTGACCGCGTCTTCGACCTCGATAAGGTTGAGCACGCCGCCGCAATCGGGGCAACCGATATGGCTCGGCGCGCCGGGGGCGACGATCTCGGCGTCCATCGTGCCGAATTCATGCGCCGCGATGCTGTCTTCGAGCAAATATGCCGCGGACAGTGCGACGCTCGGTCCGGCGTCTTGCGCCGCCAGCCGCGTCAGCAGGGCCGCCATCGCATCGAGCGGCACGGCATGGTCGACATGATCGCGTTCGAGCGCGTTGCGCGGCATCGAGGGCCATTCCGCGTCGGCCGGATCCTGCACGATCGACACGCCGCCGGCCGCCTTGATCGCGATCAACCCTTCGGTGCCGTCGTCGAGCAGGCCGGTCAGGACCACGCCGATCGCGCGCGCGCCGTAGTGGATCGCGGCCGAGCGGAACAAGGCGTTGGCGGCAGGGCGGGTGCGATTTTCATACGGGCCGCGGCGCACCAGCATATGGCCCTCGCGCAACAATAGGTGCCGATCGGGTGGTGCGACATAGATGTGGCCGGGCGTGATCCTCTGCCCTTCGACCGCCGCGGTCGCGGGCAGCGGCCCGGCGCGATCGAGCAGCAGCGGCAGCACGCTGCGCGCCGAGGGCGAGAGATGCTGCGCGACGAACAAAGCGGCGGGAAAATCGGCGGGCAAATGCGCGCAAAGGCGCTGCAGCGCGTCGACTCCGCCGGCGGACGAGCCAATCACAACGATGTCTCTGGTCGGCATAGCGAGTCGCCTCTCGCGCAAAGGATAAAGTGATGCCGCGTTGCCGACAATGGATACAGAAAAGGATCGCGGGCGGTTATAGACGGAGTCGCGGCGAAGGGCTGAGACATGGGCGAACGGGCGGACGAGGATCGGGGGAAGGGCTGGTCCGCCAATTTGCGCGACGAGAATGAGCAATTGCGCACCGCACTCGAAGGCGCGCTGGAGGAAAATGCCCGGCTGATCGACGACCGCGATCGTTTGGTCACGCGGGTCTCGGCCTTGTCGCGCGATTTACGGCAAAGCCATGCGCATTATGTCCGCGAGCGCGACGGGGAGACTGCCCTCGCCGCAGCGAGCGCGCTGCAGAGCCAGACCGACGAGGAACTCCGCGTCGCGTTCGAGGAATTGCAGGTCCTTGCCGAGGAGCTGGAAGCGGCCAATGCCGGGCTGCACGAAAGCAACCGGCTGCTCGACGCGCGCGTCGGCGAGCGTACGCGCGAATTGCGCGCGAGCAACGCCGCGCTGCACGCGACCGAGACCTGGTTCCGCGCGCTCGCCAATCTCGTGCCCGATCTGTTGTGGCGTGCCGATGCCGCGGGCGCAGCGACCTGGTTCAACCAACGCTGGTTCGATCGCACCGGCCAGGACCAGCAGGCGCCGCTCGGGCAAGGCTGGCTCGCCGCGGTGCACGATCTCGACCGCGCGGCGGTGCGCGAATCCTGGGCGCTCGCGGTGGCTGGCGGCGAACGCTACCAGCGCGAACTGCGCATCCGCGACGCGCACGGCATCTTTCGCTGGTTCCTGGTCCATGCCGAACTGGTGCGCGATGACTCCGGACGGGCTCTGCACTGGTTCGTCGCCGGCACCGACATTCACGATCTCATCCAGCTGCAACGGCGCCAGGCGGTGCTCGTCGCCGAACTGCAGCACCGCACGCGCAACCTGATGGCGGTGGTGGAAGCGGTGACGATGCGCACGCTCGGTTCGAGTACGTCGCTCGATCAGTTTCGCGACGGGATCGAGGATCGCCTGCAAGCGCTGGCGCTGACGCAGCGATTGTTGTCGGGCTGCGCGGGGGCGCGCGTCGCGTTCGATACGTTGCTGCATGCCGGGCTCTCGGCGCATGTCGATCTTGCCGATCCGGACACGGCTGCGCGTGTGCGCTTGACCGGGCCGCGCGACATTCATCTGCCCGCGATCACGGTTCAGACGCTCGCGCTCGCGCTGCACGAACTCGCGACCAATGCCACCAAATATGGCGCGCTGTCGCAACCGGGCGCGCAATTGGAGATCGGCTGGAATGCACCCGGCAGCGCCGACGGCAAGCGCATGCTGTCGATCGACTGGCGCGAGCGCGGGGTCGCGCTTCCCGCCGGATCGCGCTCGGGAGGAGACGGATATGGCCGCGAGCTGATCGAACACGCCTTGCCGTACGAGCTCGACGCGCGCACCAGCTACGCCCTTACCGCCGACGGCGTGCATTGCACGATCGCGGTGGCGGTGCCCGGCGATGACGAACGCAGCGGAGACGAGGGATGATCGACCAGATGCTGCGCGATCGGCGGATCCTGATCGTCGAGGACGAATATCTGCTGGCGAACGATCTGCACAATGCCTTGCGCACTGCCGGGGTCGCGGTGCTGGGCCCGGTGCCCAGCGTCGCCGCAGCCTTGTCGATGATCGCGGCCGAAGCGATGATCGACGCAGCGGTGCTCGACATCAACCTGCGCGGCGAGATGGTGTTCGCCGTCGCCGATGCGTTGCGCGCGCGCGGCGTCCCGTTCGCCTTTGCCACCGGTTACGATCAAGCGGTCGTGCCCGATCGTTTCGCCGATGCGCCGCGCGTCGAGAAGCCGCTCAAGGGGCGGCAGGTCAAGGCGGCGCTGGCGCCCTTGTTTGCGCAACCCGCGCGATAGCCGCGGGCGCGGTCGGTGAGGGTCTGACCGATCAGCCTGCCTTGTGCGGGCAAAGCAGATATTTCGCGCCCGTCGCCCGGCGATTATAGGCGGCGAAGATTGCGGGATCGAGCGCTTCGGCCAGCGAAATCTCGTGCGTGTAATGGCTGGCGAAGGTGGTGGTCAGTTCGGCGACGACGCGGTCCTTCATCGCCTGCACCGCTTGCGGACCGGCCTTGGCGAGGAACGGCGTGAGCAGGAAGCCGCCCAGCGCCCAGCTGAAGCCGAAACTGCCGCGATTGAGCACGGTCGGCGCGAGGTCGAGCCCGCCATAGATATAGACTTGCTTGAAGCTGTCCGATCCGTAACGGCTGTAGGTCGTCATGCGCTCGACCGCCGCGGCCTCCATGCAGGCGAGCAATTGCCCGGCAAGCTTGCCCCCGCCGATCGCGTCGAAGGCGAGCGTCGCGCCAGTCGCGATGATCTGCTCGGTCAGCGTCGCGAGGAAATCGGGCTGGCTCGAATCGACGACATGCTCGGCGCCGATCCCGCGCAGCAGCGCCGCCTGTTCCGCGCTGCGCACGACATTGACGAGCGGAATGCCGTCCTTCGCGCAGATCTTGACCAGCATCTGCCCGAGATTGGAGGCGGCGGCGGTGTGGATCAGCGCGCTATGCCCCTCGCGACGCATCACCTCGGTCATGGCGAGCGCGGTCAGCGGGTTGACGAAGCACGACGCGCCGTCGGCCGGGCGCGTGCCGTCGGGCAGGAGCATGCACTCGGCGACGCGCAGCACGCGATATTGCGCGTACATCGCGCCGCCGAGCATCGCGACGGTCTTGCCGAGCAGCGCCTGCGCGGCGGGGGAGGCGCCCGCCGCGACGACCAGCCCGGCGCCTTCGTTGCCGACCGGCATCGCCTCGCCGATCCGCCCGGTCATCGCGCGCATCGCGGCGGCGGGCACGTCGGCGGTGACGAGCGGGTGGCCGTCGCGAACCGTCGCGCGCGCGCTGGTCATGTCGGCCGCGCCGAACAACAGGCCGAGGTCGGACGGATTGATCGGCGCCGCCAGGACCTGGACCACCACCTGATCGTCGCGCGGTGCCGGAATGGACTGGTCGACCAGCGAGACTTCGAGCTGCGCTCCGTCAGTGATGCGCGAGAGCAATTGCAGGCCGGTCGGCGGAACTGGGGCGGTCATCGGTGATATCCTTTTGGCGGTTGCACGGGAACCTATCGGTTGTCCGGCGATTGCGCGAGTACCGACCGCGTCGCGATTGGTTTTGCCCTTGATACCGATCAACGTGGATCGGCGCGCGAGGTCATAGGGTCGTCAGTCACCGCTTCTATGGGGCAACGAATGAACAGTTACGCGACCGGGGTGCCAGGCCTCGACGACATCCTGGCGGGCGGCATGGCGCGCGGGCGTCTGTTTCTACTGGAGGGCACGCCCGGCGCCGGCAAGACGACGATCGCCACCCAGTTCCTGCTGGAAGGCGTCGCGGCAGGCGAACGGGTATTGTACATCACTCTGTCCGAAACCGAGGAAGAATTGCGCGAGGGCGCCAGCTCGCATGGCTGGCCCCTGGGTGACGGCTTTACCGTGTTCGAGCTCGTTCCGCCCGACAGCTTGCTCGACGAACAGCAGCAGCAAAGCCTGCTCTATTCCTCCGACCTCGAGCTCGGCGAGACCACCAAGCGGATCTTCGAGGCCTTCGAGGCGATCAAGCCGTCGCGCGTGGTGCTCGACAGCCTGTCGGAAATCCGCCTGCTCGCGCAAAGCTCGCTGCGCTATCGCCGCCAGATCCTGGCGCTGAAACATTATTTTTCGCGCTCCGGCGCGACGGTGTTGATGCTCGACGACCTCACCGCCGACGTACTCGACAAGACCGTGCACAGCGTCGCGCATGCCGTGATCCGGCTCGAAGAACTGTCGCCCACTTACGGCGCGGAGCGGCGGCGGCTGCGCGTGCTGAAATATCGCGGGCGCAAATATCGCGGCGGATATCATGATTTCGTGATCGAGACCGGTGGCGTGCGGGTGTTCCCGCGGCTCGTATCGGCCGAGCACAAGGGCACCTTCACGCGAGAAACCGTGCCGATCGACAATGCCGGGCTCAACACGCTGATCGGCGGCGGGTTCGAGCGCGGCGCCAGCACGTTGATCCTCGGCCCGGCCGGCACCGGCAAATCGCTTCTCACGCTGAGCTTCGTGCGGTCGGCGATCCGGCGTGGCGAGCGCGCCGCGATGTTCGTGTTCGACGAGGAATTGGGCTTGCTGTTCGAGCGCGCCCGGGGCCTCGGCATCGACTTGCAGGCGATGGTCGATACCGGCGATCTGTTGATCGAACAGATCGACGCCGCCGAGTTGACGCCTGGCGAATTCTCCGAGCGCGTGCGCGTCTGCGTCGAAAAGCATGGCGCACGCACGGTCGTCGTCGATAGCCTCAACGGCTATCAGGCCGCGATGCCGGAGGAACAGGCGCTGATCCTGCATATGCACGAGCTGCTGCAATATCTGAACCGGCAAGGCGTCACGACCTTCCTGACGGTTGCGCAGCACGGACTGGTCGGCGACATGAAATCACCGGTCGACGTCACTTATCTGGCCGACACGGTCATCCTTCTGCGATATTTCGAAGCGCGCGGACGGGTCCGAAGAGCGATATCGGTCGTTAAGAAGCGGACCGGTCCCCATGAGGACACGATCCGCGAGTTCATGATCGGCGCCAACGGCATCACTTTGGGTGAGCCGCTGACGAAGTTCCAGGGCGTATTGCGCGGCGTGCCCACGTTGTTGGGGGACGGTGAAGGACTGCTCGACCAACAAAAGGTTTGATCGACCGTTGAATCGTACGTTTGCAGAAGGGGCCGTGGTGCTCGCACCACGCGGCCGCGACGGCGCTATCGCGAAGGCGATGCTGGCCGAAGCCGGTCTGGCGGCGGATACGGTCGCCGACCTCCCGACGTTGGTCGCCACTTTGCGCGGCGGTGCGGGCTTTGCCATCGTCACCGAAGAGGCGCTGCGTAGTGCCGATCTGCGCGGCCTCGCCACCTTTCTCGGCGAGCAGGCACAATGGTCGGACTTTCCCTTCATCGTGCTGACCGAGCGCGGCGGCGGGCTCGAGCGCAACCCGGGCGCGGTGCGGTTGCTCGAGGCGCTCGGCAACGTCACGTTTCTCGAACGACCGTTCCATCCGACGAGCTTGGTGAGCCTGGCCAAGGCTGCGCTCCGCGCGCGGTTGCGGCAATATCAGGCTCGCGCCCGGCTCGAGGAAATCCATGACGGCCAGGCGAGCCTGAAACTCGCGCTGGCGGCCGGCGGGCTGGGCGACTGGGTGCTCGATCTGCCGAGCCGCAAACTGACGACTGCGCCGGCCTGCCGCGCGCAATATGGACGCGGGCCGGACGATCGCTTCGACTATGCCGATATGGTCGAATCGATCCATCGGCAGGACGGCGCGCGCGTGGAGCAGGCTGTCGCAGACTCGCTCGACACGGGAGCGGACCTCGATGTCGAGCATCGTTGCCTGTGGCCCGACGGTTCGCTCCACTGGGTTCAGATCAACGGGCGAGTCGAGCGCGACGTGCGCGGCGCGGTCGTCCGGCTGGTCGGGGTCTCGCACGAAATCACCGAGCGCCGGCGCGAGGAGATCCGGCAGCGCGCGTTGCTCGAACTGGGCGATGCGCTGCGCCACATGACCGATGCCGACAAGATGTCCTTCCTTGCCGCGCGCATTCTGGGCGAAACGATCGGGGTAAGCCGCGCGGGCTATGGCGTGATCGATCCGGTGCGCGAGACGATCACCGTCCAGCGCGACTGGAACATGCCGGGCATCGAGAGCCTGGCCGGCACGCTGCACTTTCGCGACTATGGCTCGTATATCGAAGACCTCAAGCGCGGAGAGCTGACCGCGATCGCCGACGTCCGGCTTGATCCGCGCACCGCCGCGGGCGCGAGCGCGCTGGAGGGGATTTCGGCGCGCGCGTTCATCAACATGCCGGTGCTCGACGATGGCGAATTCGTCGCCTTGCTCTATCTCAACCACGTGACGGTGCGGCCGTGGCCGGCAGACGACATCGCCTTCATCCGCGACGTCGCAAACCGGACGCAAGTGGCGATCGAACGACGCCGCGCCGAAACGCAATTGGCGACGCTCGCCGAATCGCTCGAGCGGCAAGTCGAGGACCGCACGCGCGAGCGCGACCGTACCTGGCAGAATTCGCAGGATCTGCTCGCAGTGATCGACACTGCGGGGCGCTTCCGCGCGGTCAATCCGGCCTGGACCGAAATCCTCGGGTGGCAGGCGAGCGATCTGGTCGGGCGCGAGCATACCGCATTCAGCCATCCCGACGAGATCACCGCGAGCCATGATGCCTATGTTAAGGCGAAGGCCGGCACGCTGCCGCAATATGAGAATCGCGTGCGCCACAAGGATGGCAGCTATCGCTGGGTTTCGTGGGTGGCGTCGGCGGGTGAGGATTTCGTTTATGCGAGCGGCCGGCATGTGACCGCGGAGAAGGAAGCGCGGATCGCATTGGAGGGCGCGCAGGAGCAATTGCGCCAGGCGCAGAAGATGGAGGCGGTCGGCCAGCTGACCGGCGGGATCGCGCACGATTTCAACAATCTGCTGACTGCGATCTCGGGCAGCCTCGAACTGATGCAGGTGCGCGTGCGGCAGGGGCGATCGAACGAGATCGATCGCTACGTCGAGGCGGCGCAGCAAGCGTCGCGGCGAGCGGCGGCGCTGACGCACCGGCTGCTGGCCTTCTCGCGCCGTCAGACGCTCGATCCGCGGCCGACCGACATCAACCGGCTGATCGCCAGCATGGACGATCTGTTGCGTCGCTCGGTTGGCCCGACGATCGACCTCGAGATGGTGGGCTCGGGCGGCTTGTGGACGGCGCTGATCGACCCCAACCAGCTCGAAAATGCGCTGCTCAATCTGTGCATCAACGCGCGCGACGCGATGCCCGCGGGCGGCCGCATCACGATCGAGACCGCCAACAAATGGCTCGACGAGAAGGGCGCGGCGGACCGGCAATTGCCGCCCGGGCAATATGTCTCGCTGTGCGTCACCGACACCGGCACCGGCATGACCGCGGAGACGATCGAGCGCGCGTTCGACCCGTTCTTCACCACCAAGCCGCTCGGCGAAGGCACGGGGCTCGGCCTGTCGATGATCTACGGCTTCGTGCGGCAGTCGGGCGGGCAAGTGCGGATCTATTCCGAACTGGGGCAGGGCACGACGATGTGCCTGTATTTCCCGCGCGTGTTCGGCAAGGACGTCGCCGAGGACATCGTCGTGCCGACCGCCGCTTTGACGCCGGTCGCCAATGGCGAGACCGTGCTGGTCGTCGATGACGAGGATGCGGTGCGCATGCTGGTGACCGATTTGCTGGCCGACATCGGCTGCAATTATCTCGAGGCGGCCGATGGCCCGTCGGCGCTTGCCATCCTAGATTCCGCGACGCGGATCGACTTGCTGGTCACCGATGTCGGGTTGCCCAAGGGGATGAACGGGCGGCAATTGGCGGATGCGGCGCGGCGCAAGCGGCCCGATCTGAAGATCCTGTTCATCACCGGCTATGCCGAGAATGCGGTGATCGGCAACGGCCATCTCGACCCGGGCATGCACATCCTGACCAAGCCTTTCCCGATGGAGGTAATGACCGCGCGGATCCGCGAGTTGATCGGTCATGCCGAGGCTGACCCGGCTACCCCTTGAGGCGCTGCGGCAGACCCGCAATCACGAAATCGACTTGCGACACCGCGGCGGCGACACGCTGGTTGAGCGTCCCCGCAACGTCGCGGAAACGCCGGGCGAGCGCGTTGTCGGGGACGATGCCGAAGCCGACTTCGTTCGACACCAGGATCACGCGCGCCTGCACCACCGCGAGCCGAGCGAGCAGCGTGTCGGTCGCGGCCGCGATGTCGGCCTCGGCGAGCAGCAGGTTCGACGCCCATAATGTCAGGCAATCGACCAGGATCGTCGCGCCAGGGCGGTCGGCGTCGAACAGCGCTTGCGCCAAATCGAGCGGCGCTTCGAGCGTGCGCCAGCGCTCGTCGCGATCGGCGCGGTGGCGCGCGATCCGCTCCGCCATTTCGGCATCGAACGCTTGCGCGGTGGCGATGAAGACGAGCGGACCCCCGACGGCTTCCGCGATCGCTTGCGCATGCCGGCTCTTGCCCGAGCGCGCGCCGCCGAGCACCAACAGGCTGGTCGTGAACGGCGGCATATCCGGGCTCCCCATGGCGCTTGCGCGCGGCCGTTGGATTAGCGATGGCAACGGTCATGCCGCAAGTCGAGAGTTTCGTGTCCGCACTGACGATCCATGGCGGGCGCGTCGATGCCGCGGCGTTGCGCTTTCCGGCGGCGCCGCTGCCGTGGCTCGATTTGTCGACCGGGATCAACCCGGTCGGCTATGATCCGGCGGCGCTGGGGTTGGTCGATCCGGCCGCCCTGCCGTCACCGGCACGATTGGCCGAACTCGAAGCGGCGGCGGCGGAAGCGTTCGGGATGCGGGTGGGCGCGGTGGCGGCGGTGCCGGGGACCGAAATCGGCCTGCGCCTGCTCGCCACGCTCGGTCTGCCGCAGCCGGCGGTTGTTGTCGCGCCGAGTTATGGGACGCACGCCGCCGCCTTGCCGCAGGCGCGCGCCGTTGCAAGCGTGGGGCTCGCTGACGCCGAGTGGGCGACTGCGTTGCTTGCCAACCCCAACAATCCGGACGGCGAGCTGGTTTCGCCGGAAGCATTGCTCGCGCTCGCCCGGTCGCGCGCGGCGGGCGGCGGGTGGCTGGTAGTCGACGAAGCCTTTGCCGATGCGGTGCCCGGCGCGAGCACCCTCCCGCATCTCGCGGTCGAGGATCGCGTGCTGGTGTTCCGCTCGTTCGGCAAATTCTATGGGCTGGCCGGCGTCCGGCTCGGCTTCGTGTGCGGGCCCGAGGCGATAGTGGCGCGCTTTCGCGAGCGGCTAGGGAGCTGGCCGGTGTCGTCCGCGGCGATCGCGGTCGGGATCGCCGCGTATCGCGATACCGCGTGGCAGGACATGACGCGGATGCGATTGCGCGCAGGCGCGCTGTCGCTCGACGCGGTGCTGCGGCGGTACGGGCTCGAACCACGTGGCAGCTGTCCGCTGTTCCGGCTGGTCGAAACCGCGAAGGCCGCGGCGCTGTTCGAACGGCTCGCGGCGGCGGGCATCCTCACCCGCCCGTTCGATTATGCGCCGCGCTGGCTGCGCATCGGCCTGCCGCGCGACGCCGCGGCGCTGGCGCGGCTCGACCAGGCACTGGATGGTGGTTGAGCCGGTTGCGCTGGGGGCATTGCTGCTCGACGCGGTGCTCGGCTGGCCTGCGGGGCTGTACGCGCGCGCTGGGCATCCGGTCGGCGGCTTCGCGCGACTGATCGGCGCGTGCGAAGCGCGCTGGAACGGCGCCGAACGCGCGCCGCGGGCGCGGCGGGTCGCCGGGGTCGTGACGCTCGCGCTGCTCGTCGCGGTGGCGGGCGGGGGTGCCTGGCTGGCGACGCTCGCGGCGCGCGCGGTGTTGGGCGGGTGGGCGTGGATCGCGCTGGCGCTGCTGGCCTGGCCGGGGCTCGCGCAACGCAGCCTCGACGATCATGTGCGCCCGGTCGCGGCCGCGCTCGAGGCAGGCGATCTGCCGGCGGCACGGCATGCCGTCGGGATGATCGTCGGCCGCGATACCGCCACGCTCGATCGAGCCGGGGTCGCGCGCGCGGCGATCGAAAGCCTCGCCGAGAGTTTCTGCGACGGCGTCGTCGCGCCGCTCTTCTGGTTGCTGCTGTTGGGCCTGCCGGGACTGTGGATCTGCAAGGCGATCAATACCGCCGACAGCATGATCGGGCACCGCGAGGAGCGCTGGCGAATGTTCGGCTGGGCGGCGGCGCGGACCGACGATGTCGCGAACGTCGTCCCGGCGCGGCTCGCCGGGCTGGTGTTGTGCGCGGTCGGCGGCGGCGGATGGGCGACGCTGCGGCGCGACGCGCGCAAGCACGCCTCACCCAATGCCGGCTGGCCCGAGGCGGCGATGGCGGGCCTATTGGGGGTGCGACTGGCCGGGCCGATCGCCTATGACGGCGCGATGCACGACAAACCCTGGATCGGCGATGGCCGAACGACCGCGGACGCCGCCGATATCCGCCGCGCACTGTCGGTCTATCGCCGCGCCTGCGCGGTGCTGTGGATCGTCGCGGGGGGCGTCGCATGGGCGCGGTGATGCTGCAGGGCACCGGGTCGGACGTCGGCAAGTCGGTGCTCGTCGCCGGATTGTGTCGCGCTTTCGCCAATCGGGGCTTGAGCGTGCGGCCGTTCAAGCCGCAGAACATGTCGAACAATGCCGCCGTCACCGCCGATGGCGGCGAGATCGGCCGCGCGCAGGCGACGCAAGCCTTTGCCGCGCGTGTCGCACCGCATGTCGACATGAACCCGGTGCTGCTCAAACCGCAGGGCGACCGCACCTCGCAACTGGTGGTGCGCGGTCAGGTGCGCGGCACGCTGGCGGCGGCGAACTGGCGCGAGGGGCGCGCCGGGCTGCTCGACGCGGTGCTGGCGAGCTATCGCAGCTTGCAGGCGCAGGCCGATATCGTCGTGATCGAGGGCGCGGGCAGCCCGGCCGAGATCAATCTCCGGGCCGGCGACATCGCCAATATGGGCTTCGCGCGCGCCGCCGGCGTGCCCGTGCTGCTGGTCGGCGATATCGACCGGGGCGGGGTGATCGCCTCGCTCGTCGGTACGCGCGCGGTGATCGATCCGGAGGATGCCGCGATGATCCACGGCTTCCTCGTCAACAAGTTCCGCGGTGATCCCGCGCTGTTCGAGGACGGCTATCGCGCGATCGAGCAGCGCAGCGGCTGGCGCGGCTTCGGCGTCGTCCCGTGGCTGCCCGAGGCCACGCGCTTGCCGAGCGAAGACGCCGTCATTCTCGAACGGCGCCGCGTCGCCGGTGACGGGCGGATCGTCATCGCGTGCCCGATCACTGCGCGGATCGCCAATTTCGACGATCTCGACCCGTTGCGGCTCGAGCCCGGGGTCGAGCTGGTGATGGTGCCGCCAGGGGAACCGATCCCCGATGCCGCCCTGATCGTGCTGGCGGGGTCGAAGGCGACGATCGCCGATCTCGCTTTCCTGCGCGCGCAGGGGTGGGACATCGACATCCGCGCGCATCATCGCCGCGGTCGCCCTGTGCTGGGGCTGTGCGGCGGCTATCAGATGCTCGGGTGCGAGGTCGCAGATCCAGACGGTATCGAGGGGCCGGCGAGCGTTGTCGCGGGGTTGGGGTTGCTCGATGTCGCGACGGTGATGACCGATGCGAAGCGCGTCGGCGCGGTCAGCGGCACCGCGCTCGGTGCGCCGTTCGACGGCTATGAGATCCATATGGGCGTGACGACCGGGCCCGATACGCGGCGCCCTGCCGGGCAACTCGCCGACGGCCGCGCCGAGGGCGCGGTCAGCGCCGACGGGCTCGTCACCGGCAGCTATGTCCACGGGCTGCTCGGCGATGCGCGGCAGCGTGCGGCGTGGCTCGCGCGGATCGGGGCGGAGGGCAGCGGGCCGGACCATCGCGCGTCGATCGATGCCGCGCTCGATGCGATCGCCGCCACGCTCGAACGCCATGTCGATCTCGACGCGATCCTCGCGCTGTCAGAGACGGCTCGCGACGATCACGGCGAGTAACAGCCCGCTCTCGACCAGTTCGATGCCCGCGCCATGGCAATCGCCGCTCACCCCGCCGACTCGCCAGCGCAGCCACGCCCCGAAAGCGACGAAGGCGAACGGCGTGACGACCAGCGCCGGTACGGCCATGGCGGCGGCGGTCAGCACCAGCATCCAGCCGATCGCGTCGCGCAGCCGCACCGCGCGCGCGACCATCGCGCCGAGGCCATCGCCGAGCGGCGGCACCCAGCGCGCCCATAGGATCGGCCCGATCCGCGCCGCGAACGGGACGAGCATGACCGGCCACCAGCCGATCGTCGCGACGGCGTGGAGCAATATGAGCTTCGCCAGCATTTGCAGCACGATCGCGACAACGCCGAAGCTGCCGATATGCGGATCGGCCATCACCGCCAGCATCCGCGCGCGATCGCGATGCGCGGCGCCGAGCCCGTCGGCAAGGTCGCCGAGCCCGTCGAGGTGCAAGGCGCCCGTCACCGCCACCCAGGCGAGCAGGGCGGCAAGCGCGCCGATCCACGAGTCGAGCAAGCTTCCCACATAACCGCTCGCCGCGACGAGCCCGCCGATGGCCAGCCCGACCACTGGATAAAGGCGGATCGCGGCGGCGAAATCCTCGGCATCGGCCGCGACTCGCGGCAGTGGCAGCCGCGTGAGGAATCCGAACGCGACGACCAGGCGCTTCATGTCCACAGCCCGACGATCTGTGCGGCCGCGGGCTCGCGCCACACGCGGAGCGACAGCAGCGCCGCATATGGCAAGTCGACCGCCCAGGTCTGGCGCTGCTCGAACCCACACAAGATGGTGAGGGCAGCCCGCATCGCGCCGGCGTGGGTCACCACCAATGTCGGCTGGGTGATGTCGGCGCAGGCCGTCGCGACGCGCGCGGTCAGGTGCGACCAGCGTTCGCCCTGCGGTGGGGGATTGGCATCGGGATCGTCCCAGAACCGCGCGAGTGCGGCAGGATCCACTGCGGCGGGTGCGCGACCGTCCCACGCGCCGAAATCGAGCTCGCGCCAGCGCGGATCGATCGTCGCGGCTAGCCCCATCCGGTCCGCAATTGCCGCGGCGCAGGCGCTCGCGCGGGCCAGGTCGGACGAGACGACCGCAGCCACGTCGAGCCCCGCCGCCTGCGCCATGCATTCGACAAGGCCTTCCGGCGTCACCGCACTATCGGTGCGCCCGAGCAACGTTCCCGCCAGTACCGGTGCGCCGTGGCGCAGCAGGTGGAGCAGAACGGGCTCGCTCATGCGCCCGAGACGCCCGCCTCGGCAAAGGTGGCCATTTCGTCATGCGCCGCCAGCGCCGCACGGATCACGCCAGCCGCGACCGCCGCGCCGCTGCCCTCGCCCAGCCGCATGCCGAGCGTGAGCAACGGTTCCAGCCCGAGCTGCGCGAGCAAGCGCGCATGCCCCGGCTCGAGCGAGCAATGTCCGGCGATGCAATGCGCGACGATGTCGGGATGCCCTGCCGCCAGCGGGGCGATGGCCGAACTGCAGATGAAGCCGTCGAGCACGACCGCCACGCCCTTGGTTCGCGCCGCGACGACCGCGCCGGCGATCGCGGCGATCTCGCGCCCGCCGACCCGGCGCAGCGTCTCGAACGGCGTAAGCGGCGCGGTGGCATGGTGCGCGACGGCAGCATCGACCACGGCGATTTTCCGCGCGAGGCCGGCAGAATCGACGCCCGTGCCGGGCCCGACCCAGTCGCGCGCGCCGCCACCGAAGCTGCGCGCGCACAATGCCGCGGCAGCGGTCGAATTGCCGATCCCCATTTCGCCGAGCACGAGCAAGTCGACACCGTCCTCGACCACCGCCGCGCCGGCATTGAGCGCGGCGAGGCATTCCGCCTCGGTCATCGCCGGCGCGACCGTGAAATCGGCGGTCGGCGTGTCGAGCGCGAGCGGCACGACCACCAGCTCGAGCCCGGCGGCGGTCGCCAGCGCGTTGATCGCCGCGCCGCCGTTGCGGAAATTGCGCACCATCTCGGCGGTCACCGCGGCGGGGAATGCGCTGACGCCGTGCGCGACGACTCCGTGATTGCCGGCGAACACCGCGACGCGGCCGCGCGCGATCCGGGGCCGGGCGCGGCCCTGCCAGCCAGCGAGGAACACGGCGATGTCCTCGAGTCGGCCAAGCGACCCAGGCGGCTTGGTCAGTTCCGCCTGCCGCGCGGTGGCAGCATCGCGCGCGCTTTGGTCGGGACCGGGCAGCGCCGACAATGTCGCCGCGAATGCCGCCGCCGAGCCGAACGCCGTCATGCGACGACGAACCCGGCTGGGGGCGTGCGCGTGATGAAATGGCCCTTCACGCCCGCGGGCCAGCTACGGAACGGCACTTGCCCGACCTCGCTCTCGGCATAAAGCCGCGCATAATCGAGGATCGCGCGCGCGGCGTCCGCGCCGGGCTCGAAGCGGCCGAGCACATAGCCGACCTTGCCCGGCGCGCGCAGGTGGACGGTGCAAAAGTCCTGGCATGCGAACAGGCACGGCATTTCCTGCACCGCGACGCCCTCGTAACCCGGCTCGGCCTGCACCGCGCGCAGCGCCTCGATCAGCCGCGCGCCGCCGCGCACCCCCGCCGCATCGTCGCGCTCATCCGCCGAAAAGCGGCAGGTGTTGCACGCGACGACCGCGGGGCCGTCGGCAACGGGGACGAGCTCGGTCACGCCACGACCGTCCGCTGTGGCACGGCAGGCAGGCCCGCCGCGGTGAGCGCACGATACAGCGCATAGAGGCCGATCAGCACCGCGGCATAGCGCACGAACTGGCGGAGCAGCACCGTGCCCGACAAAGCGGCGTCGGCATGCCCCATGATCGGCGCCCATCCCATGATCGTCAGCTTGAAGGTCGCGAACGCGGCAAGGTATGCGACCACCAGCCGCAACAGCGTCGCGCGATTGCGCAGGCGCGCGTCGATCAAGCTCGCGATCACCACCCCGGTCACTGCCGCGGTTCCGATTGCGAAACCGGTCAGCGCGGTCGCTGCATCCCAGGGGTAACCGAGGAAGCAGAAACCGACCGCCTGGCTCACAACCCAGGCGGCGAGCATCAACAGCACCCCGTCGCGGCGGTTCATGTGGATCGCCGCCAGCGCCGCCAGCGACGGAAAGGGCGTAGCACACGCGAACACCAGGGTGGTGAGCGTGCTGGCGACGGTGAAGAGCAAGATCCACAGCAAGGTGGCGGAGCGCGCAGTGTCGGTCATCGTCATCTCCTCAGAACCGACCGCGGAAACCGGCATAGACGCTGCGTCCCAGCGTGCCGTAGCGATACGCGGTCTCATAGTGCTCGTCGAACAGGTTCTCGATCCGACCGAACACGGCGACTCGCTTGGTGATCGGCAGCTCGGCGCGCAGATCGACCAAGGTGTAGGGCGCGAGCCGAGTCTTGTGCGCGGCATCGTCGAACGTCTCGCCCGACCAGCGTACCGCCACCCCGCCGGAAATGCCGTCGGGCAGCGTATAGGTGACCGATCCGTTCGCGGCATTGCGTGGTCGCCGCGCGAGTTGCAGGCCGTAAGTCGTGCCGGGCGAACGATCCTCCGACAGCGCATAGGTGTAGTTGCCGTCGACCAGCAGCCGCTGCCCGATCTTGAGCGCGCCCTGCGCCTCGACGCCTTGCGCGAATGCGCGCGAGACGTTGGCGTAATAGCCGAAGCGCGCGATCGTCGTGCCCGGCTGGAAGCACAAAGGCGAGGTCGAGACCGCCGGACAGGACGCAAAGATGATCAGATTGCTCGAGCGCCGCTCGAAATAGGTGCCGCCGAGCGTCAGCGCACCGCCGAGCAAATGCTGCTCGACCCCCGCTTCCCAACCGGTCGCCTGTTCGGGCTGGAGCGCCTGGTTCCCGTAATCGGAGAAGAGCTGGTACAAGGTCGGCGCCTTGAAGCCTTCGCCATAATTGGCGCGCAGCGTGGTGCCGGTCGGCAGCGCCCATACCCCGCCGGCCTGGAACAGGGTCTTGCTGCCGAAGCGGCTGTGATCGTCGTTGCGCACCCCGCCGCTGAGCGTCAGCCCGTCGACGATCGTCGCGTTGAGCTGGCCGTAGACGCCGGTCAGTTCGGCGCGGCCGACCGCGGGCGCGGGGACCGGGGTCGCCAGCGCGGCAGGTGGCGAGACGCTGTGGAAGGTCGAGACTTCGTTTTCGACTCCGAACACCGCGTCCCAGCCCTTGGCGATCGCGAAGCTGCCCTGATATTCGAGCCGCTCGTTGCGGCCGCCGGCATCGAAGGTCTGCTGGCGTGCGCGCGACGGCGTGTAATTGTCGCGCTTGGTGTCGGTATAGCCATAAGCGAAGCGATTGCGCAGGCGGCCGTCGAACAGATCGACGTTCAGGCCCGCATAACCGACGAATTCCTTGTTGAGCGTGTAATCGGCAGTGTCGGCGGTGGTCGAATCGAGCTCCGCCCGGCCGCTCGAATAATAACCGCGCACATCGGCGCTGACGCCTTCTGCAAGCTTCAGCTCGGCGCGCCCGGTGACGCTTTGGTTAGTGTAGCCATCGGTCTCGACCCCGCCGAATTGCGGCGCGATCGCCGAAATGCCGTCGGTGGTAAAGCTTTGCGCACCGACGCGGAAGGTCAGCGGGCCGGCCTTGCCGCCGAGCGCGGCGCGCGCGCTGACCGTCTGGCGCGAACCCGCCTCGACGTCGAAGCTGCCTTCCAGCGGCTTTTCGGGAAGCGCGGTGACGATATTGACCACGCCGCCGATCGCCTGACTGCCCCACAGGATCGATTGCGGTCCGCGCAGCACTTCGATCCGGCTGGCGTCGCCGGTCAGCAGATTGGCGAAATTATAGCCGCCGCCGGGCGACGACGGATCGGCGAGCTTGACCCCGTCGATCACCACCACGGTCTGGTCGCTCTCGGCGCCGCGGATGCGCAGCGAGGTGTTGGTGCCATAGCCGCCATTGCGCGACATGCTGACCCCGGGGGTGCGCAGCAGGATTTCGGTCACGCCAATATCCTGGGTACGGTCGATCGCGGCCTTGTCGAGCACGGTGACCGAGGCGGAGACGCGGTCGATCGCGGTCGGCACGCGCGTCGCGGTGACGATGATGTCGCCTGGCTGGGTTTCGGTCGGCGCATCGCTCGCGGCGTCGGGGCGGGGCGCTTGTTGCGCGTCGAGCCGAGGTGCTTCGTCGGCAAGCGCGGGCGTGGCGGCGATAAGGCTCAGCAAAGGCAGAAGGCAGAATTTGGTCATGATGATCCCCGTTTAGACACTCGGAGACCCGGGCCTGACGGAGGGGTGGCGCGAACCATCCCCGCCTGCCACGCACAGGTCGGCGATGTCGCCACTCGGGTGTAACCCGTTCGCTCGGCGCACCCTGGCCGGTCGAAAGACGACTGCGACGGGCAGGTCTCCTGGCTCACGGGTCAACGTCGTTCCGACCGCCTTCTCAGGACCCGAAGATCCCAATGGCATGTGGCCGGACAACTCGCCGCTTACAGTTGCAGGGGCAGCCGGGGTTTTCCCGTTCCCTTTTCATCCCCGTCGCCGGGGAACCTGTCGCATCGCGGCGCCTAGCGATGCGATGTCACGCGGTCAATCGCCCGATTCACGCGATCACGTGGAAGAAGGTGCCGGTGACCCGACCCGCGCGGTGCCCGGCGGGCGGGAGTGCCGCGCCGGTGCCGTCGGTCATCTCGGCCAGATCGGCCGGCGCGCCGCCGCTGATCGTGGCGTGATGATATTCGTGGCCGTAACTCGACGCTCCGGCCGGCGCGAAACCGGTGTCGCTGCGCCAGCGCGCCTGGCGATAGCCTAGATGGAGCTTGCGCACCGCGAAGCTCGTCTCGACCGGGAGCAAGTCCGCCATCGCATGCACCGTCCCGTCGCCGTCGGTCAGCGTGCGGCCGAGCACCATATAGCCGCCGCACTCGCCGTGCACCGGGCGCGTCGCGGCGAAGCGGCGCACGCCGTCACGGAAGTGCGCATTGCCGGCGAGTCGGGCGGCGTGGAGCTCGGGATAGCCGCCGGGCAGCCAGCAGGCGTCGCAATCGTCAGGCGGCGGCGCGTCGGCGAGCGGCGAGAAGTTGACGATCTCCGCCCCGGCGCGGCGCCACGCCGTGGCGAGGTGCGGGTAGAAAAAGGCGAAGGCGTCGTCCTGCGCGACCGCGATGCGCTGCCCCGGCGGGCGGATCGTCGCGGCAACGGACGGTGCATCCGGCGTCGGGCCAGCCGCGGCGCGGATCGCGGCGAGATCGCAATGGCCGGCGACGATATCGGCCATCGCGTCGATCCGCGCCGAGAGGTCGGCGGTCTCGCGCGCCTGGATCAGGCCGAGATGGCGCGACGGCAAGGCCATGCGCGGATCGACCGGGATCATGCCGAGCAATGGCAGGTCGATCGCGGCGAAGCCCGCTGCGATCATCGCGCGGTGGCGCGGACTGGCGACGCGATTGACGATCACGCCTGCGATCCGCGGTGCGCCGGGAAACGTCGCCAGGCCATGCGCCACCGCCGCCACGGTCTGCGCGGCACCGCCGGCATCGATCACCAGCACCACCGGCCAGCCCAATGCGCGCGACAGCGCCGCGCTGCTGCCGGAGCGATCGGCGCGGGCGAGCCCGTCATACAATCCCATTGCGCCTTCTGCGACGACGAGCTCGACCCCGTTTGCGCACGCCGCAGCCATGCCCCGCAACGTTATGGGTGGGAACGCAAAGCCGTCGAGATTGACCGACGGGCGGCCGGTCGCGACGGCATGGAAGGCCGGGTCGAGATAATCCGGTCCGCTCTTCGCGCCCGCGACGCGGATTCCGGCGCGGGCGAAGGCGCGCTGCAGGCCGAGCGTCACCACCGTCTTGCCGGCGCCCGAGCGCGCCGCCGCGACGATCAGCCCGGCGCCGAGCATAATCGCGTTCACCGCCGCAGCCGTTCGGCGGGACGGCGCTGTTCCCAGCCCGCGCGCTCGAGCTCGGGCGTGTCGTTTTCCTCGGCCGGATAGCCGAGGCAGAGATAGCCGATCAGCCGCCACGCCGGCGGCACGTCGAGAATGTCGCGCACCGCGTCGGGATCGAGGATCGATACCCAGCCAAGCCCGAGCCCCGTGGCCCGCGCGGCGAGCCACAAGGTGTGCACCGCCATCACCGCCGAAAACACCACGGTCTCGGGCATCGTCCGCCGCCCCAGGCCGTGGCCCTGTGCAGGATCGTCCTCGACGAAGATGGTGAGATGGCACGGCGCTTCGTCCAGCCCGGCAAGCTTCAGCCGGGCATAAAGATCGGCGCGATCGGGCGCTTGTGCCGCCAGCGCACTGCGGTTCGCTGTGATGAAGGCGTCGCGGACGCGCGCGCGCCGCGTCGCGTCGTCGACCGTCACGAAATGCCATGGCTGGCTGAGGCCGACCGACGGGGCGAGACTGGCGGTGGCGAGCAAGTCTTCGAGCAACGCGTCCGGGACCGGGTCGCCGCGAAAATGGCGCACGTCGCGCCGCCAGCGGAACAAGTGCGCGAGGCTGTCGCGAAACGCCGGGTCGAACAAGGGGGGTGGCGCGGGATCGGAAGTCATCGCCTTCGCTCTCGCATGCGCGTGCCCGCGGCGCTACTGCTTGGCGCGATAGGAAGCCCGATCTCGGGCCGTGAGCGGGAGGGGACACGGTTGCGCCTGCTGATTGCCGACGACGATGCGCGCGGCGTGCGCCAGCTGGTCGCGGATCTGCGCGCGCTCGGTCACGATCCGGTCGTCGCGGAGGACGGGCGGGCAGCACTGACGCTGGCGACCGACGAGACCTTCGATGCGGTGCTGCTCGAACTCGTTCTGCCCTATGTCGACGGTGTCGAGGTGACGCGGCGCTTGCGCGAGCGCGGGCTCGAACTGCCGATCCTCATCCTGAGCGTGCATGGCGAGCTTGCCGATCGCCTCGCCGGGCTCGCAGCGGGGGCCGACGATTATGTCGTCAAGCCGGTGGCATCGGTTGAAATCGACGCGCGGCTGACGGCGATCGCCCGGCGCGCACGGCGCAGCGGCGAGGCGGGAATGATGCGCGCCGGCGATATCGCGGTGAACGAAATCAAATATCGCGCGCTGCGCGGCGGGCGCGTGCTGACGCTGCCCAAGCTCGAATTCCAGATGCTGTGCGAGCTGATCCGCCACAAGAACGGCATCGTCACGCGCGCGATGTTCTACCGCGACGTGTGGGGGTACGATTCCGAGCCCGCTACCAATGTGGTCGAATCCTATATCCGCCGGCTGCGCGCGCATCTGAACGCCGCGGGCGAGGACGATCCGATCGAGACGATCCGCGGCGTGGGGTATATGCTGGTGGATCGCGGCTGAGCGCGAGCCGGCGTCCGGCGCGGCGGCAAAGAAAAACCCGGCCCGAGCAAAGCTCGGACCGGGTTCGGTAGCCGAGTTCCGAAGGATCAGAACTTGGCCGAGAGTTCCAGGCCCCAGGTGCGCGGCGGGTTGAAGTTGCCGTAATCGCCGAGGATGCCGCCGTATGCGGTCGAAATCAGCTGGCCGGTGGCGCTGATGTTCTGCACCGGCGTCGAGTTCGCGGCCGAGCGGCGGTAGACGTAAGTGGTGTCGAGCAGGTTGCGGCTCCATACCGACACGGTGACCTTGTTGTGATCGTTCACCGCGATGTCGGCCAGCGCGATGCGACCGTTCATGACGAAGCTCGCGTCGGTCTTGGTCGGCTCGAGCTGGAAGCTGTACTGGCTGCTCGCATAATTGCCGTCGAGGTGCAGGCGAACGCTTGCGCCGCCGATGCTGATCGGCGTGACATAGTCGATCGCGCCCGATGCTGCATTGTTCGGCGTGTACACGATGTACAACTGCTGCAAGCCGCCGCCGAGCGGGTTGATCGCCGACGGAGCCTTCCAGTAGGTATAGGCATACGAGCCGGTCAGCGTCAGCTGCGGGATCGGCTTGACGGTCAGATCGGCTTCGATGCCGCGAATCTTGCTGTTGCCGGCATTGACGGTCTGTTCGATGTGGCTGCCATTGGTCACGCTCGAACCGTTCGTGTCGAAATAGTCGAAGTCGAACTGCGTGTTGCTGCGGTCCATGATGTAGCCTGCCAGGTTCAGGCGCGCACGATGGTCCCAGAAGTCGGCCTTTGCGCCGATTTCGTACGACTTGACCGATTCCGGACCGAAGGCGTTGAACTGCAGCGAGCGGTCGTTGGCCCCGCCAGCGCGGAAGCCGGTCGAATATTTGGCATAGAGGTGGATGTCGCTGGTCGCGTCGAACGCGATGTTGAACATCGGGTCGAAGCGGCTGATGCTGTTCTTGAAGGTGAACGGCGAGACGGTGCCCGCCGTCACGAGATCGGTGCGGTTGTTGATGACGTAAAGGCTGCCGTGACGATCGTCCTTGGTCCAGCGGCCGCCAGCCGTGATGTGAACGACATCGCTCAGCGCTTCCGGCGTGAAGGTCAAGTTGCCGAAGACCGAATAGTTGTGATCCGAAGCCGCGCTGGCGCGGGTGATGAACTGGCAGCTATTGGCGAATTGCGGGGCGGTGGCAGCCAGCGTGTTGTTGCAGGACGGATCGTACTGCTGATAGCCCGAGTTCGCGCCGCTGATCGCAGTCGAATTGCCCGGGATCGGGCTGCGCACGGTATAAGCCGTACCGTCTGCGTTCCACTGGTTGCTCAGCGGGGTCGCGGCATATTCGGTTGCGCGCTCGGTGTAATAATAAGCGCCGACCACATAGTCGAACTGCGGCACGCTGCCGACCGCCTGGAATTCCTGGCTGAACTGGTGCTGCTTCAGATAGGAAAGGCTGTAGCGGCTGAACGTGCCGGTCGTGTTGATCGCGGTCGGATTGGCGGTGTTGACCACGTAAGGGGAGAAGGAGCTACGCTCTGGCCCGCCCGAATTGTCCCACTGGTCGGTCTCGACGCCGCGCCATGCGGTGATCGAGCGCAGCTCGATCCACGGTGCGAGCTTGTACTTCAGATTGGCCGAGAAGCCGTGCGTGATGTCGACGCTGGGCTGCTGCGGCACGCCGACATCGGCGACCGTCTGGCGGCCGGGATGTACCCCGACGAGCGGCGCCTTCGGTGCGATACAGGGCACGCGGCCAGCCGCGGCCTGGGCCACGGTGATCGTGCCGCCGCAGGCCGTGCCGGTACCCGGCAGGAACAGCGACGTGCCGAGCACGCCGGTCGCGCCATTGGTATAGGAGCCGACCGTGTAGCCGTTGGGGTTGTAGTTCAGCAGCTGGCTGTAGTTCGGGGTGTTCTCGTCCTTCGCATAATCATAGGCGAAGTCGGCGGTCAGGCCTTCGAGCGGCTGCCAGCGGGCGGCAGCGCGGCCGCCCTTGCGATCGTAATAGTTCCAGCCGGTCGAACCCGAGAGCGGATCCTTCACGGTCGGATCCTGGTGCTGATACACGCCGTCGAACTTCAGCGAGAAGCCGGCGAAGGTCGGCAAGTCGAGGTGTGCGTCGACGTTATGGCTGCCATAATTGCCGACCCCGCCGGTCACGCGCCCGTCGAACACGCCGGTCGGCGCCTTGGAGACGAGCGAGAGCGCGCCGCCTTCGGTGTTGCGGCCGAACAAGGTGCCCTGAGGACCCTTGAGCACTTCGATCCGCTCGATGTCGAACAGTGCGGCGTTGAGGCCCTGCGTCTTCCCAAGCGCGACGCCGTCGATATAGACGCCGACGCCGCCGTCGCGTGCGGTCTGGTTCTGGTCGTAGGGGACGATGCCGCGGATGCCGATCGTCAGCGCCGACTGGCGCGCTTCGAAGGTCGCGACGCGCAGCGACGGGATCGAGCCGTCGGCGAGGTTGAACAGGCTGAGCACGTGACGGTCGGCGATGCCCTGCGCGCTGAGCACGCTGATCGAGATCGGCGTCTTCTGCAAATTGGTTTCGCGGCGAGTCGCGGTCACGACGATGTCGCCGATGCCGGGGCCTTCTTCCGGTGCCGCGGTCGCGGTGGTCGCCTGGGTGTCGGCGACCGGTGCGGTCGCTGCGGTTTCCGGCGTGGTCTGCGCGAGAGCCGGCGAAGCGGTGAGTGCGGCAAGCGCGCCGCCCATGAGCAGCTGCAGGCGGAAGCCCGAACGAACGATCATTGTGATATCCCCATGAACCTTTGGGCCCGCTGGCCCTGGTTCGGGTCCGCTAGCTGCCGATTGGGTCATGATTGTTACGCTCAGCGTCACGCCCCCGCTGCATGTGAGACATCTTCGCGTCATAAACGGGGGAAAAAAGCGGTTCCACCGTCGACGCTGCCGCAAAACTTTCACATTTCGCGGGACGGCGATGCGGCGTGGAGCGGCCGGGATGCGCATTTCGCGGGGAAGTGCGGCAAACTTGTCACAGGCGGATGCGCAGCGCGGCGCCTTTCGCAAGCGCGCGGCGGTTGCCGCGCCGCGAGTCGCGCCGCGGCTTTTGCGCCGTCCCGGCTTTGCGCCTAGAGGGCCTCGCCATGCCCGTATCCGCTCCTTCCACCATCGGCCTCGACTTCGGCACCACCAACTCGGTCGTGGCGGTTTCGCAGGGCGACACCGCCGACCTCGTCCTGCTCGACGGTCCGGAGCGACGCGATGCGGTGTTCCGATCGGCCTTGTGCTTCTGGGAGGACGATGGTCGCCACGTCGGCGTGCCGAGCGGGCTCGCCGCCGATGCCGGGCCGTGGGCGATCCACGAATATCTCGAATTCCCGCAGGACAGCCGCTTCCTGCAATCGTTCAAGTCGGTCGTCGCCAGCGCGAGCTTCGAACATGCCAATGTGTTTGAGCGGCGGCTGCGCTTCGAGGATATCGGGCGATTGTTCCTGCGCAAGATGGCGGCGCGTGCGCGCGGCGCGCTCGACGGTGCAGCGGCGCGAGTCGTGGTCGGGCGCCCGGTCGAATTCGCCGGCAGCCGCCCGGACGAAGCGCTGGCGCGCACGCGCTACGACGCGATGTTCGCCGGGCTCGGCGCGGAAATCCATTACGTCTACGAGCCGATCGGCGCGGCGTTCAGCTACGCCTCGCGGATCACCGACCCCGCCACGATCCTGGTCGCCGATTTCGGCGGCGGCACGAGCGATTTCTCGGTGGTGCGGATCGAGGCGCCGGGCGCGCCACGACGCTGCACCCCGCTCGGTGCGGCCGGCGTCGGAATCGCCGGCGACCGGTTCGATTATCGCATCGTCGATCATCTCGTCATGCCGCTGCTCGGCAAGGGCGGATCGTATCGCTCGATGGGCAAGGTGCTCGATATTCCGGGTGGCTTCTTCAACGATTTCAGCGACTGGTCGCGGCTCGCGCTGATGCGCAATCGCCGCACGCTCGCCGAACTCGAGAAATTGCGTCGCAACGCGGTCGAGCCTGCCGCGATCGAGCGAATGATCGCGGTGATCGAGCAGGAGCTCGGCTATCATCTGTACGACGCGGTCGGCCAGGTGAAGCGCGCGCTGTCGGAGGGCGAGGAAGCGCATTTCCATTTCGCCGGCGCCGGGCTGACGGTCGAGGCCGATGTGACGCGTGCCGAGTTCGAAGCGTGGATCGCGCCCGACATCGCGCGGATCGCCCAAGCGGTCGACCGCGCGCTCGCCGCGGCGGCGACGCCGGCGGAGCGAATCGACCGCGTATTCCTCACCGGCGGTACTTCGCTGACGCCGCGGATTCGCCGATTGTTCGCCGAGCGCTTCGGCGAGCAGCGTATCGCGACCGGCGGCGAACTCACCTCGATCGCGCACGGGCTCGCGCTGATCGGCCAACAAGATGATCTTGCGGCATGGGCCGCGTGAAGGACACAGCATGACCGACCGGGTAAAAGTCTATTTCGACGGCGGATGCCGGCCCAATCCGGGCAAGATGGAATATGCCTTTGTGATCGCCGGCGTGGAGCATGCCGAGCTCGACGCCGGCATGGGCTCGAGCATGGATTCGGAATGGCTCGCGCTGATCGCCGCGCTGAAAGGCGCCCAGGCGCTCGGGCTGACCGACTTCGTCCTGCTCGGCGATTCGGTCGCGGTGATCGACATGGCCAATGGCCGGACGAAATGCCGCGGCGACAGCGTGCCGCATCTCGCCACCTTCCGCGCCTTATTCGAAGGCGGCGCGATGCCCAATGTGCGCTACATCAAGCGCACGCAGAACCTCGCCGGCATCGCGCTGGAGCGCGCGCGGGCACGGGGATGAGCCTGCTCTACAGCTTCCGCCGCTGCCCGTATGCGATGCGGGCGCGGCTGGCGTTGCTGGTGAGCGGAACACGGTTCGAAATCCGCGAGATCGTGCTGCGCGACAAGCCGGCGGCGATGCTTTCGGCGTCGCCCAAGGGAACCGTCCCGGTGCTCGTGCTGGCCGATGGCGCGGTGATCGACGAGAGCCTCGACATCATGCGCTGGGCGCTCGAACGACGCGATCCCGAGGGTTGGCTGGCGGATTACGATTTCGCGCTGGTCGAGCGTTTCGACGCGCGCTTCAAGCACCATCTCGATCGCTACAAATATGCCGCGCGTTACGACGTCGATCCGGTCGCGCATCGCGATGCCGGCCTGGCGCTGCTGCAGGAGCTCGATGCGCGGCTCGCGGAGCGCGCGAACCTGTGCGGCGCGGCACGATCGCTCACCGACATGGCGATCTTCCCCTTCGTCCGCCAATTCGCCGCGGTCGATCGTGCTTGGTTCGATGTGCAGCCGATCCCGGGCGTGCGGCACTGGCTGGGGGAGCATGTCGCATCACCCTTGTTCGAGCAGGCGATGATGCGGTTGAAGCCATGGACCCCGGCGAACGCACCGATCGTCTGGTGACCGGTGCGCGCGGCCGCCGCGCGTAACCCTCTCCCGCGAAGGCGGGAGAGGGTTAGAAGGAGAGCTCATCCCTCCGCCAGATGCGCCAGCGCCGCATGGATCTGCGCCACTACCGCGGCACCTTCGCCAACCGCTGCGGCCACGCGCTTGGTCGATCCTGCGCGCACGTCGCCGATCGCGAACACGCCCGGCCGGCTCGTTTCGAGCGGCAGCGCGCCGCGGCCATATTCCGCCGCGTCCTCGATAAAGTCGCCACCGGTCAGCACGAACCCCTTGGTGTCGGTCGCGACGCAGCCGTCGAGCCAGGCGGCATTGGGGTCGGCACCGATGAACAGGAACAGATGCCGCATCGCGCAGCTCTTCTCCTGTCCGCTCGCGCGGTTGCGGAAAATCGCGCCGGCGAGCGCACCGTGTTCGTCGGCTTCGAGCGCGGCGATCTCGTTGCCGATATGCAATTCGACGTTGGGCAGGGCCGCGATGCGATCGACCAGATAGCGCGACATCGTCGCTTCGAGCGGGCGGCGCACGACGAGGTTCAAACGCTTCACGTGCGGCGCGAGGAACACCACCGCCTGGCCGGCCGAATTGCCGCCGCCGACCAAGGCGATCTCCTCGCCGAGGCACAATTTCGCCTCGATCGGCGACGCCCAATACGAAATGCCCGCGCCCTCGAACGTTTCGAGATCGGGCACGTCGGGCCGGCGATAGCGCGCGCCCGAGGCGATCACGACGGTCCGCGTGCGCAATTGGCGATCCTCGGCCAGGCGCAGCGACAGCGCGCGGCCGTCGCCATTGCCGGCGCAATCGAGCCGTTCGGCGGAGAGCGGGATCGCCACCTCGGCCCCGAATTTGAGCGCCTGGTTGAACGCACGCCCGGCAAGCGCCTGGCCCGAAATGCCGGTCGGGAAGCCGAGATAATTCTCGATCCGGTTGGATTGCCCCGCCTGGCCGCCCATCGCGGTCTCGTCGAGCACGATCACCGCCAGGCCTTCCGATGCGGCATAGACCGCCGCCGCCAGCCCCGCCGGCCCGGCGCCGACGATCGCGACGTCGTAGAGCATCGCCGGGTCGATGTCCGAAACCATGCCCAGGCAGGCGGCGACCTCGGCGGTGCCGGGATTGCGTAGCACGGTGCCGTTGGGGCAGATCATCAGCGGCAATTCGGCGGGCAGCACGCCCAGCCGTTCCACCATATCGTGGCCTTCGCCCTCGGCCCGCGCGTCGAGCACCAGATTGGGATAGCCGCTGCGCGTGAGGAAACTCTGCAATGCGAGCAAGGCCTTGCCGTCCGGGTCGCCGATCAGCACCGAGCCCGACCCGCCCGCCTCGATCAGTCCGACCCGGCGCAGGATCAGCGCGCGCATCACGACTTCGCCGACATCGGCCGAGCCGACCATCAGCGCGCGCAAATGCGCCGAATCGAACGGCAGCGCGGTGCATCCGTCCGGCCCGGCGATTCCGCCGGCGAGCGAGGGACGGCCGGCGAGCTGACTCACTTCGCCGCTGAACTGGCCGGGGCCGTGTACCGTGACCGGCACTTCGCGGCTGAGCCCTTCGCGCCGACGCACCGCGATCGCCCCGTCAAGCACGAGCCAGGCCGGCGCGTGCTCGTCGCCGATCGCGAACACCGGTACGCCGGGCTCGAAAGTCTGCGCCGCGCCGCTGGCGAAGCGGGTCGCGGTTTCGACCTGGGCCGGGGTCAGCACCGGGAAGCGTTGCTCATGGCGCGTGTCGATCGTGCTCATGCAAAAGCCTTTTTGTGGAGTTGGCCCATCCTCCCGCCGCTGCGCCGCAGGTCAAGCCCCGAACGGAAGTGTCGCGCTTCGCCTGTGACGCCGCTAGGACGATTTGCATTCGGCGCTGCGGCGCTGCGCGCGTCAGGAGCTGTCATGAAACGTTCGGTTCTCGCCCTTGCCCTGACGCTCGGCATTGCCGGAACAGCGACCGCGCAAACCGATCCCGCCTATGACGCGGTCGATCCGTTCATCGGCACCGGCGGCGAAGGGCACACCTTCCCCGGGGCGGTCGCGCCGTTCGGGATGGTGCAGCTCAGCCCCGACACCAATACCGACTGCAAGATCCGCGATTGCTACAAATGGGCGGCGGGCTATCGCTACACCGACAACAGCATCACCGGATTCAGCCACACGCATTTTTCGGGCGCGGGGCATTCGGATCTGGGCGACGTGCTGGTCGTGCCGGCAGTCGGGGTAGATGCGGCGGTGAAGCTCGAACCGGGCGATGCCGCCAGGCCCGGCTCGGGCTATCGTTCGCGCTTCAGCCATGCGACCGAGCAAGCGCGCCCGGGATATTATGCGGTGACGCTGAGCGACCCCGGCGTCCGCGCCGAACTGACCGCGGGGACGCGCGTCGGCGTGCATCGCTACACCTTCCCGGCGGGCAAGCCGGCGCATCTGATCGTCGACCTGCGCTCGAGCATCTACAATTATCCCGGCAAGATCCTGTGGTCGTCGCTGCGCCAGCTCCCCGATGGCACGATCACCGGATCGCGCGAGACACGCGGCTGGGCGCCCGCACGCAAACTGTTCTTCGCGATGCGCTTTTCCGCGCCGCTGACCGGCCACGCCTTCCGCAGCACCGAGGAGGGCGTGACGTACAAGGGCTTCCAGGGCCCCGGCCGCGACGATCCGGGCGTGGCACAGCTCGCCGGGCGCGCCCTGGTCGCGCGGCTCGATTTCGGGACGCTCGCCAAGCCGCTCGAAGTGCATGTCGCGATTTCCGGCGTCGACGAAGCCGGCGCGCTCGCCAATCTCGCCAGCGAGAGCGGCAGCTTCGACCAGGTCTGCGCCGCGACGCACGCCGCGTGGGATACGGCACTCGGCGCGCTCGACATCACCGCCGCGCCCGCCATGCGCACGACGCTCTACACCGCGCTCTATCACAGCCTGATGGCGCCGAGCGTGTTCGGCGACGTCGACGGGCGCTATCGCGGGCCCGACGACCAGGTGCATCTGGCGAAGGGCTTTACCTTCCACTCGACCTTTTCGCTGTGGGACACGTTCCGCGCCGAACATCCCTTGCTGACGCTGATCCAGCCGGCGCGGCGCAATGCCGATTTCGTCAATTCGCTCGTCGCCAGTCGCGCGGCGAGCCCGTTCGGCATCCTGCCGGTGTGGCAGTTCCAGGGCCGCGAGACCTGGACGATGATCGGCTATCACGCCGCGCCGGTGATCGCCGACGCCTATCTCAAGGGCATCAAAGGCTTCGATGCCGACGCCGCGCTCGACGCGATGGTCGCGAGCGCCGATTACGCGCCGTATGGCGGGCTCGGCGACTACAAGGCGCTCGGCTACGTGCCGATCGACCGCGAGCCCGAGGCGGCGTCCAAGACGGTCGAATATGCGTTCGACGACTGGAGCATCGCGCGGATGGCGCGCGCGATGGGGCGCACTAGCGTAGCCGACCGGTTCGAGAAGCGCGCGCTCAACTGGCGCAACAGCTTCGATCCCAAGACCGGCTTCGTCCGCGCGCGCAAGGCGGATGGCAGCTTCCGTACTCCGTTCGATCCGACGGCGATCAACTATGGCAGCGACTATACCGAGGGCAATGCCTGGCAATATTCCTGGTTCATGCCGCAGGATCAGGGTGGGCTGATCCGCGAACTCGGCGGCGATACCGCGACGGTCAAGAAGCTCGACGCGATGTTCGACTTCGACACGTCGAAGCTCGATTACAGCCATGCCGAGGATATTGCCGGGCTGATCGGCCAGTATATCCACGGCAACGAGCCGAGCCACCACGTCGCCTATCTCTACGATTATGCCGGCGCGCCGTGGCGCACGCAGGAGCGGCTCGCGCAGATCGTCGCCAGCCAGTACAAGCCGACCCCCGACGGGCTCGCCGGCAACGACGATCTCGGGCAGATGTCGGCGTGGCTGCTGTTCACGGCGATGGGCTTTTATCCGGTCGCGCCGGGGAGCGGCGAATATGTCATCGGGCGCCCGTTCGCCGATCGCATCGTGCTCAACCTGCCGAGCGGCAAGCGCTTCACGATCGAGGCGCCGGGCCTCTCGGCGACGAACCGCTATGTCGGGCGGGTGACGCTCAACGGCGCGCCGCTCGAACGGTCGTTCGTGCGGCATGGCGAGATCGTCGCCGGCGGCACCTTGCGATTCGAAATGGCGGCCGTGCCCAACACCCGCTGGGCGACGGCAGAGACGGCGCGGCCCTATTCGGCGACGGGCTATTCGGCTCGCGCTCGGCGCTGATGCGGCTCAGGTCATGGTTTGCCGTGGCACGCGACCGGCGGAATCGTCCCCGCCGCCAAGCCGATATTGAACAGCCACGGCTGGTTGCCGGCGCGCCGCCGCCGGCACACGACTTCCTCGTCAAGCGCGTAGCTGCCGGGGAGCAAGTCGGTCCCGGCGACGGGCGCGTCGCGGAACGCCATATAGGCCGCATCGTTCGCATAGGGCGCCCAGCGCGCCTGCCCCGGCGCCGCCGGCACGCCGATTGCGGCGAAGCTGGTCCAGTAGGAGAGGATCGCGTCGGACAGGCCGGTTTCGCGCGCGTCCGAGGGCGGCTTGGCCCAATTGGCGGTCATCATCGTGCGCGTCCGCACGCTGCCGAACACGTAAGCGAGTTCGCTCGCATGGAAGGCCGGGATGTTCCGCGCATCCGCTTCGGGATAGCTGTGGTCGAAATAATAGAGGAATGCCGGCTGCCCCGCGGCGGTCTGCTTGTCGACGAGGCGCTGCGCGGTCCAGCCATAGATGCCGTCGCGCGTCGCGGCGAGCACGCTGTCCTCCAGCCGGGTCGCGGGATAGAGTTTGAGGAATGCGTCGGCGAGATCGCCGTAATGGGCGCGGATCATCTTTTCGTAGGTGGCGGCGTCGGCCGGGATCGGCGGCGCGAGCATGCGCAACGTACGGATTTCGCCGCTGTTGAAGCCGGCGAGCAGCGGGACGTGCGCTTGCTCGCCCGCGTCGAACGTATCGACCAATTGCTTGTCGAGCACCCAGCCATCGACCGTCGGTAGCGGAGCATAGCCGAGCCTGGGCGCGGTCGTCGCGAGCGTTTCGGCGGGAATGGCGCGCAGGGCCGTGACGTCGGTCGCCTTGAACGCCGCGGCGACCATCGTGCCGATCGCTTCGCCCGAGGGCGTGCCGTGCGACGTCGCCTTCAATGCGGGGGTATTGATCATATACGCGCTCTCGGCGATCGCCTTGCCGTACAGCCCGCGCGCAAGCGGGCTGGCGAGCAAGTCCATCACGCTCAGCCCGCCCGCCGATTCACCGAAGATCGTGACATTGGCGGGGTCGCCGCCGAACGCCGCAATATTGGCCTTTACCCATTTCAGCGCCGCGATCTGGTCGAGCAGCCCGTAATTACCCGACACGCCGTGGGGTGACTCGGCGCTGAGACCGGGGTGCGCGAGAAAGCCGAGAATGCCGAGCCGGTAGTTGATCGAAACGACCACCACGCCCTTTGCCGCGATATTGGCGCCATCGTACATCGTGCTGCCGCTATAGCCGCCGACCAGCGCGCCGCCGTGGATCCACACCATCACCGGCGCCTTGGCGGCGGCCTTGGGCGTCCAGACGTTGAGCGACAGGCAATCCTCGCTCATCGCCGGCGGATCGTCGGCATAGATGCTGGTCGCCGGCGATTTCGGCTGGAAGCAGGCGGGACCGAATTTCGTGGCATCGCGCGTGCCGGTCCAGGCCGCGGCGGGGACCGGCGGCGTCCAGCGCGCCGCGCCGATCGGTGGCTTGGCATAGGGAATTCCGCGAAACACGCGTGTGCCGGTCGCGAGCGTGGATCCGGCCACCTGACCTTGCGTGGTGGCGATCACCGGGCCGTTCGGCGCGGGCGCTGCGGCGATACAGAAGGCGAGCGCCGGCAAGGATGCGAGCTTGAGCGACTTCATGGCATGTCTCCTGGATTCGCGCGGTCGATCGTGCCGCGCTGCGAACGCATCCTCCACGCAATCCGTGCTCGCTGTCAACACTAACTCACCTGATAATGAGCGATCGAGAGGGGCGTAAAGGTTGTTCCGCCAAGGAAACAATTCGGGAACGGAAAGCGGGCGCCGTTGATTGTCGGGACATTGGCAGAACCGGAGGGATGGCATGGCCGGAGCAGAAATTATCGACCAATCGCAAGCAAGAGGAGAGAAGACGATGCGTATCGTGATGATGACGGCGGCCGTGCTGGCCGCATCCGCACCCGTGGCGCTGTCGGCCAAGGCGTTGCCGACACCGGCTTATTTGATGAAGGCCGGCGCCAGCGACATGTTCGAGATCGAGTCGGCGAAGGTCGTGCTGGAGTCGCCCAACCGCAAGATCCACGATTTCGCGCAGATGATGGTGACCGACCACATGCAGAGCACCGAGCTGGTCAAGGCCGCGGCGACGGAGGCGCATCTCCACCCCGCGCCGCCGCAGCTTTCGCCCAAGCAGCAGCATGATCTGGCGGCGCTGCGCTCGGCGCGCGGTCCGGCGCGCGATGCGCTGTACATCCGCCAGCAGAAGCTGGCGCACAGCGACGCGCTGATGGTGCAGAGCGGCTATGCGAGCGGCGGCAGCGTGCGGCCGCTGCGCATGGCGGCGGGCAAGATCGTGCCGGTGGTCAAGCACCACATCGCCGAACTGCGCATGATGTAATCTTCTCCGTCACCCCGGCCTCGTGCCGGGGTCCACCGGCGCCCGAGATCAACGCTCTCTGGACACGCTGCACGGTGGATGCCGGGACGAGCCCGGCATGACAATGGGTCCGGATCAGGCCGCGCAATAGCTGTCGACGAACGCCTGATGCGTCGGCATCCGCGCGACCGCGCCGGCGATCTTGTCCTTGAGGTCGCCGAACGCGCGCACCAAGTGCGCATCGCTGAGCGTGTGGCCCATATGGTGATAGGCGCGCGGCTCCAGCCGCTGCCCGAGCATGACTTGCAGCCATGAATCCGCCTGGAACAGATCGTCCGCCGTCTGCGGCGTCATCGCGGATTCGCGGAACAGCGCGATGCGCTGCGCCAGCGTGTCGGGAATCTGCATCGTGGCGCAGCGTTGCCAGAACGCCTCCGGCCGCTCGTTGAGATGATAATGCAGGATGATGAAGTCGCGCACCCGCGCCAGTTCGGCCTCCGCCAGATCGTTGTAATGCCGCACCAGCGAATCCTTGATCCCGGCGAACGGGAAGGACTGGATCAGCCGCGTGATGCCGATCATGATCAAATGGATGCTGGTCGATTCGAGCGGCTCGACGAAGCCGCTGGCGAGCCCCAAGGCGACGCAATTCTTGTCCCACACGCGCTTGCGCCTGCCCGTGACGTAGCGGATCAGCCGCGGCTCGGTGATCGTGTCGCCGTCGATCTGCGCCAGTAATTTGGCGTGCGCGGCATCGTCCGACAGATCATCGCTGCAACAGACCAGCCCGTTGCCGACGCGGTGCTGCAGCGGAATCTGCCACTGCCAGCCCGCTTCGTGCGCGATCGCACGCGTATAGGGGCGGGCCGGCGCGACGGCCTCGGTCTGCACCGCCAGCGCGCGGTTGGTCGGCAGCCAGTGACTCCAATCCTCATAGCCGGCGCCCAGTGTCTGCTCGATCAGCAGCCCGCGAAAGCCCGTGCAGTCGATGAACAGATCGCCCGCGATGCGGCGCCCGTCGGATAGGTCCAGCGCCTCGATGAAGCCGCTTTCGGGATTCTGCACCACGCCGCCGATCCTGCCCTCGATCCGCGTGACGCCGCGCGCCTCGCTGAAACCGCGCAGATATCGGGCGTAGAGAGAGGCGTCGAAATGATAGGCGTAATTGATGCTGGTATCGTCGGCAGTGGCGAACTTGCCCGCCTCCGCGGCGGCCAGTTCGAAGCAATAGGCGCCGAGTTCGTCGGCGATTCCGGTCGCCCGCCCGCGCAGCCACATATGCTGGAAATCGCCCATCCAGATCGACTGGCCGACGCGGCCGAACGAGTGGATGTAGCGATCGCCCTCGCGCGCCCAATTTTCGAACGCGATGCCGAGCTTGAAGGTCGCTTTAGTGGCGCGCAGGAATTCGCGCTCGTCGAGTTCGAGCAAGCGGTGGAAGGTGCGGATCGTCGGGATGGTAGCTTCGCCCACACCGACTGTGCCGATCTCGTCGGATTCGACCAAGACGATGTCGATCAGCGGGCCGAGATGCTTGGCGAGCGCCGCGGCGGCGATCCACCCGGCGGTGCCGCCACCGGCGACGACGACGCGCTTGATCGTCTGCGCGGGCGAGGGGGTGGCGGTCATCGGTTGAGCCTTTGCAGCAATTGCGCGCGCAGCCGCCGCGCGGACAGGTCGTTCAGTGGGGCGAGCGCGCCGCGCGCGGCTTCGGGCAGATGCGCGGCGGGCTGCTCGGCCGGGCCGAAAACGTAATAATCGAACAAAGCGCGCCAGGCCTGCTTCTCGCTCGCTGGCCGGTCGCGCAGGCTGAGCAGGCCGTGGAGCAAGGTGTTCATCGGCGTGTCCATGAAGCGCGGCGCGGCGTTCCACCAATAATTGACCAGCACGTTGAAGGCGCCCAGCGCCTCGACATTGTGCCACCACAAAGCGGGATAGACGAGCACGTCGCCGGGCTCGATGTCGATCACATAGGCGGCCTCGAGCGCATCGGCGAAACGGGGATAGCGTTGGAAATCCGGCGCGCGCGGATCGACCATGCTGACCACCTGGCCCCCCGGCGTGGGTTCGAGCGGACCGGGGTAGAGGTTGGCGACCTGGTCGGGCGGGAACAGCGTGAAGCGGCGGCGCCCGACCAGGCAGCAGGCGACATTGTTCGACATGTCGAAATGCGTGGCGGCGATGGTGCGGTTGCCGATCCAGATGCTCGCCAGCGGGGTTGCGTCGCCGAAGCCGGCAAGGTCGTTCTCGGCGCGGAAACCCGGGAGATAGGTGTCGAGGTCGGTCGAGCCGACATAGAGCGACTCGGCATGGGGGTCGCCGCCCGTGGCCAGGATGCGGTCGAGATAGGCGTCGAGCGCGACTCGTCCTGCCGTGAAGTTCATCGCGGTGCCGCTGTCGTCATAGAAGAAGCGCCCGCCGATCGTCGGTGCGCCGGTATAGCCGACGACGGCGGTGCCGCGATAGAAATGCTTGAGATAGGCCGCAGCGGCGGCGCTGCTTTCCAGCCCGGCGCGGACCATCGGCCAGTCGCGCACCAGCCCGCGCAGCACGACCGGATGCTGCCGCGCGACCAGGGCGGCCGGATCGAACGGCGCATCGGGCGAAAGCGCGGTCTCGGTCATGCCGCGACAATGGGCCCGAGCGTGGCGCCCAGTGCCGCGCGGCGTTTGCGGTTCTTCAGTTCGATCAGCCGCCCGACATTGTCGAGCGACGCCGCGACGAACACGGCGTGGCGCAGGAAGCCGGCGTGGTTGAGCGCGTCGAGTGCCGCGCCATCGAGCCGCGCCAGCCGTGCGGCGCCGATCGTGTAGCAATCGGGCACGGTGTAGCGCGTGTCGTCGTCGAGCGCGATGTCGAGCGTGATCGGCTCGATCAGATCGGCCTGCACGAATGCGGCGAACATGGCGGCGCGCTGTTCCAGCCCGTCATGCACCACTTGCAGCACGCGCACGATATGCGCGAGATACGGCGAATGACCGCCTTGCGGCAGGAACACCGGCTGGCCGTCGGACGCGCCGACGCGAACATGGTCGAGATCGACATGCAGCATCGGCTCCTGCTGCACGCGGCCGTCGACCGCGCGCTCGACCAGGCCGATCAGGAACGGCCCGCGTTGATGCGATGCGGGAACGTGCCGCGCCTGCCAGCCCGCGGCATCGAGGAAGAGATTCTCGTCGCGGTCGAGCCCGAGCAGCACCACGGCATAATAAGCGCCCTTATCGTCGCGTCGAAACAGGATCGGATAGTCGCGCTGCAGGTCGGCGAATTCGGTGGGGAAGACCGCGCATTGATTCACTGCATCGCCGAATGCGGCGGAATAGCCGATCGCGACGCGAAGATCGGCATGGGCGATCGTGTCGAGGAGCACCGTCCTGGTCATCCGTCTATCGTAATCGCCAAATCGAGGTTGCGCCACAGCAGCGGCGTGGCCGGTATTACCGGGCGGCGTTCCTTGCGAAGCGCCGCCCGGCCCCCCTTTGCCTAGAAGCGATACCGAGCGCCGAACAGGAAGCGGCGCTGCAGTTCCTGCGCGAACCAAACATTGGCCTCCGACCGTCCATAGGTCCTGAGCGACTGGTTGGTCAGGTTGATCCCTTCGATCGACAGCGCGATGTTCTTGTTGATATCGTAGCTGATGTTCATGTCGACCTGGCCGTATGGCTTGGTGTAGACCGGGTTCTTGTAGCTGTCGCGATTGAGCGACGACAGGAACTTGTCGCGCCAATTGTAGCTGACGCGTGCCGAAATGCCGTTCTTGTCGTAGATCAATGTGGCGTTGGCGGTGTTGGACAGGCCGGTCAACGCGAACTGGTCGATGCTCGGGCTGCCGCCATTGTTGAAGCCGACATCGCCCTTCACATAGGTGAAGCTGGCCGATACGCCGATGCCCGAGCGACCGAAGAAATATTGTCCGGCAAGCTCGAAGCCGTAGATTTCAGCGTCCTTGTTGTTGATCGGCGCCGACAGCACGAAATTGTAGAGCGGATCGGCGGCATTTCCGTTGAGGTCCACCGCCGACAGGATCGTGTTGACGAACGACTGGTCGACCGTCTTGGTCACCGCGCTGTAATGCGCCTGGAACTCGGCCGCCGCGGCGGCAGCGCCGTCGCGCTGGATCAGTGCCGAATAGGTGAACAGGTTGACGTCGCTGATATCGGCGCCGAGCGCGGTCAGCGCCGCCTTGGCATTGCCCGAGATCGTCCCCGGCGCGCCCGAACTCGGATCCTTCAGCCCGAACAAGGTCGTGTTTGTCTGCCCCGTGCCGATGAAATTGTGCACGCGCTTGTCGAAGAAGCCCGCCGAGAGATAGCTGTCGGGCTTGAAATAATATTCGAACGACAGATCGATATTGTCCGAGATCAGCGGCGCCAGATCGGTGTTGCCGGTCGATGCGGTCGCATTGCCGCCGAGCGCGGTCGGCCGCGGCGGGCCGGAGACGTTGACCGAGGCGAACAGCTGGTCGTAATTCGGCCGCGCGATCGTCCGGCTGGCGGAGAAGCGGCCGATCAGATTGCGCTTGAGCTCGACCTGGAAATCGAACGACGGCAGGATGTTGTCGTACGATCCGCGGCCGGTTAGCGTCTGGCTGCCGCCCAGATTGATCGTGAAGTCGTTGTCCGAGACCCAGGCGATCGTGGTCGGGATCGCCTGGATCGAGACGGCGCGTTCGCTGGTATGTTCGTAGCGGGCGCCGGCGACCAGCGACGCGTCATGATCGGCGATCGCGCCCTTCCAGGTGACCTGCGCATAGCCTGCGTAGATCCGCTCCTTGATCGTGTCGTTGGTATTGGCGGTGTTGCCGACGGCATTGCCGGCATTGGCATAGAAAGACGACAGAGCGCTGTAGAGCTTGAGCGCATCGCCGCGGAAGGCGACCAGATTGACGCCTGTCGCCTTGGGATCATAGCTGTTGAACTTGCACAGCAGGCAGAACGGCTGGAGCACGCCGGGCGCGATCTGGTTGATGTCGCCGGGGTGATCGACGCTCCAATTGCCGAGCGTCTGCTGCGTCGCGATATATTGCTGGCTGGTCTCGGTATCGCGGTACAGGCCGCCGAAATCGAACCGGCTGCCGCCACCGAGATCCCAGCCGAGATCGGCCCGTGCTTCCTTGACGGTCTGGTGCTGGATCGTGGTGTAGGTGCGGCCGATCGACGAGCCGACGTCGCCGACGTCGAGCACGCCGTTATTATTGCCCTTCAGCGCGTCGTTGATGACTTCGTCCTGCACCGGGATCGGACCGCTATAGTCGACCGAGTGTGAGGCGATGACGTTGGCGCCGGTGCCGACCAGGGTCGAACTGGTGCCGTTGGGATTGTCGGGGAGCACCGACGACTTGCCGTAATGCCCGTCGATCGACAGCGTCAGATTGTGCGCCATCTCCCATTTCAGGTTGAGGCCGTAATCCTGGAGCGTGTTCTTCTGCGCGCGCGTCTGCTGCTCGAAATCCTCGTCCTTCACGCCCGCGATCGTCTCGTGGAGATAGGTCGCGGTGCGGACGTCGGGGTTGCTGTCAAAGGTGACGACGTCGAACGGCCGGTTGAACCAGTTCGATTCGTCGGAGCGCGTTTCCTTCTGAATCGTGCGTGCGAACAGCGCGTCCGCGGTGATGGTCAACGTGTCGGTCGGCTTGAACTCGACGATCGCCTGGCCGTTCAGCCGCTTATAGGTGTCGTCGGCGAAATGGTAGCGGCTGTCGTTGGGGATCGCGACGAGCGCGTTGGGGTCGGTCGGCGCATTGTTGATCGTGGTCGCGGCGTTGGTGTAGCCGAGAAAAGTCGAATATGGCACGATGTTCCAGTCGTTCGACGTCGCGGACACCGTCGAGAAGTGGCGCTCCTGATAGCTGCCGAACAGCGACACGCCGAAGGTCTGGTCGGGGTTCGACCAGCTGGCGAGGCCGGTGAATTCGGGTGTGACGATCGATCCGCAATCGACGCAGTCGTTCGCACTGGTATCGTAGTTGAGCTTCGCGCCGAGGCTGCCGCTGAGCCCAGAATCCTTGGCGTCGAGCGGCCGGCGGGTGACGACGTTGATTGTCGCGCCGATCCCGCCCGAAGGCACCGCGGCCCGGCCGGTCTTGTACACTTCGAGCGTCTTGACGCCTTCCGAGGCGAGGTTGGAAAAGTCGAACGAGCGCGTCAGCGGATGCGAGCCGTCGCCGGTCTCGTCGCCGCCGACCGTCTGGCCATAGGACGAAGCGAGCGTGCGGCCGTTGAGCGTGACGAGGTTGAAGCTCGGGCCGAAGCCGCGGACGGTGACTTGCGCGCCCTGGCCGTTGACGCGGTCGATCGACACGCCGGTGATGCGCTGCAGCGATTCGGCGAGGTTGGTGTCGGGGAATTTGCCGATATCCTCGGCCGAGATGGCGTCGACGATGCCGGTCGAATTGCGCTTGATCGCGATCGAGCGTTCGAGCGAGGCGCGCACGCCGGTAACGATGATGTCGTCGGCCGCGGGGGTGTCGGGAACGGCGTTGGTCGCACCCTGTCCGGCCTGCGGCACGCCTGGCGCGGTATCGGCCTGCGGGGTGCCTTGCTGCGCGGCGACCGGGGCGGCTTGTGCATGGGCGTTTTGTGGGAGTGCGAGTCCCGCTGCGAGCGCCACGACCGAAGCCGACCACGCATAGGCCGACGCGTTATGATAGGCCTTCATGGACCCCTCCCTGACTATGCGCGACCTTATCTGGTCGCTTTTTGCTGACGCCGACCCCCTTTTAGGCCCGGCGAGGATAGCGCTAACCTTTTGTCCTACGTTGTCAAGACGATTTTGCTCGGGCGTGATCTTCGTGTGCGGACGCTGGCGGCAGATGTGCGCGTTGCCATACGGCAAAAACGCTCGATCCTAATGGTTTAAGAGCATCGAGCCGACCAGCGCTTCGCGCGATGCCGCGGCTATTGCCAGGACCATCGGCAGGCGGCCGCGCTGACGCTTTCCTGTCAACGCGATCAGGGGCTCTAGCGCAAGCGGTGGCGATCTGGTCTATTCGGCGCGAACTGGATGCGGAGTGGCATGAAGCGAACGACGATTGTGGACGTGGGGCGACTCGCCGGCGTGTCGGCCAAGACGGTGTCGCGCGTTCTCAACGGCGAACCGCATGTCAGCGCCGACGTGCAGCAACGCGTGCGCGCTGCCGCCGACACGCTGGATTATCATCCCAACGTCTTCGCGCAGGCGCTGGTGCGACGCAAATCGAACATGATCGGGCTGATCTATGAGAATCCGAGCCCGAGCTATGTCGTCGAATTGCAGAAGGGCGTGCTCGAGCGGCTGACCGGCGAACGCTATCGGCTGGTGGTGATCCCGATTCGCTCGGTCCAGGAAAATGCCGCGGAAGTGGTCGGGCTGCTGCGTTCGGCCGCGCTCGACGCGGTGGTGCTGGCGCCGCCCGCATCGGACCATCCGCTGATCCTGCGCCAGTTGAAGGAAGCGCGCATCTATTGCGCGCGCATCGCGCCGACCCGGCTGATCGACGCGGCGCCGAGCAACCTCGTCGACGACGTCGCGGCGGCGCGCGAAATCGCCGCCTATGTTATCGGCCTGGGCCACCGCGACATCGCGATCATCCGCGGCGACGCGACGCATCCGTCGAGCGAGGCGCGGATGCTCGGTTACACCCAGGCGTTCCACCAGGCCGGGCTGGAGCTCAAGTTCGACCGGATCGAACCGGGCCTGTTCACCTTCGACAGCGGGCTCGTCGCGGGGCGCCATATCCTGGCGCGACCCGACCGCCCGACCGCGATCCTCGCGCAGAATGACGACATGGCGGTCGGCGCGATGATGGCGGCGCGCGAGCTCGGTTTGTCGATCCCGGGGCAGCTCTCGGTGATCGGGTTCGACGATTCGGAAGTGTCGCGCATCACCTGGCCGCGCCTGACGACGATCCGCCAGCCGGTGTTCGAAATGGCGGTGGCGGCGACCGAGATGCTGATCGCGCAGCTCGAGGGGCGCGTCCCGCTGGCGCGCGTGCTGCATCCGCATACCTTGCTGATCCGCGAATCCACCGCGCCGCCGCCGACGACGCCCGGCTGATGCTGCGTCGCCGGGGAGCGCTGCTCTGCGGCGGCGATCTCGGTTTCAACTTCGTGTGGCATCGAGCTGTATCCGTTGTTCTACTACGTGCGCGGGCTCGGCCGCGGGGCAGTTACCGTGTCGAGGATTTTCCTGACCGGCGCCGCGGTCGACTGAGTGAGCAACCCGTTGATCGGCGCGCTGGCCGACCGGCTCGCGCCGCACCAGCTTGACTTTGTCGTGTCAACGTTGTCAACCGCGCGACGGACTGTGGGCGCGGTGACACCGAAGCCGCCGGATCGATCGTGCGAGGAGAGGCTATGCGCCTGAAACATGTGCTGCGCGCAGCATTGGCCAGTGGTGCCGGCGTCGCGCTGACCGCGGCGGCGCCGCTTCCGGCGGACCCGTCACCCGCCGCTGCACCGGTCGTGCATCCCGCATTGTGGCCGCGCGTGACTTGGCCGCTCGCCGTCAATCGCGCCGACGAGGCGCGGATCGCCGATCTGCTCGCGCAGATGAGTGTCGAGGAAAAGATCGGCCAAGTGGTCCAGCCCGATATCGACAGCATCACCCCGGACGAGGTGCGGCGCTATCATATCGGCTCGGTGCTCAACGGCGGCAATTCGGGCCCGTATCACGATGATTTCGCGCCCGCGCCGAAATGGCTCGAACTCGCCGACCAATTCTATGCCGCTTCGGTAGATACGTCCGCGGGCGGGCACGGCATCCCGATCCTGTGGGGCACCGATGCGGTCCATGGCCATAGCAACATCATCGGCGCGACGCTGTTCCCGCAGAATATCGGGCTCGGCGCGATGCGCGATCCCGATCTGATCGAGCAGATCGGCGCGGCGACCGCGGCCGAGATCCGCACCACCGGACAGGACTGGACCTTCGCGCCGACGATCACCGTGCCGCAGGATTATCGCTGGGGCCGGGCGTATGAAGGCTATTCGTCCGACCCCGATCTCGTCGCCAGCTATGCCGGGCGGATGATCGTCGGGCTGCAGGGCAAGCCCGACGGCCGCCACATCCTGGCCGGGCCGCACGTGCTCGCCAGCACCAAGCACTTCATCGCCGATGGCGGCACGTTCGAGGGGCGCGACCAGGGCGATGCCCGGATCAGCGAGACCGAGCTGCGCGACATTCACGGCAAGCCCTATGTCCCGGCGATCGCGGCCGGCGTCGGCACGGTGATGACGAGCTTCTCGAGCTGGCAGGGGCAGAAGATCGGCGGCAGCAAGGGGCTCGTCACCGACGTGCTCAAGGGCCGGATGAACTTCGGCGGCTTCGTCGTCACCGACTGGAACGCGCACGGCCAGATCGCCGGCTGCACCAATGAAAGCTGTCCGCAGGCGATCAATGCCGGGATCGACATGTATATGGCGCCCGACAGCTGGCGGGCTTTGTACGGCTCTTTGCTCGCCCAGGTGAAGGACGGTACGGTGCCGATGGCGCGGCTCGACGATGCGGTCGCGCGGATCCTGCGCGTCAAGCTGCGGATGGGGCTGTTCGAGGCGGGCAAGCCGTCGTCGCGCGCGCTCGCCGGCGACTGGCGCCAGCTCGGCGCCCCCGCGCATCGCGCGGTCGCGCGGCAGGCGGTCGGGAAATCGCTCGTCCTGCTCAAGAATGATGGGGTGCTGCCGCTCAGGCCCTCCGCCACCATCCTCGTCGCTGGCGACGGCGCCGACGATGTCGCGCGGCAATCGGGCGGGTGGACGATCACCTGGCAGGGCACCGGGCTCGACAATGCGATGTTCCCCGGCGCGACCACCTTGTGGGGCGGGATCGACGCCGCAGTGAAGGCGGCGGGCGGGCATGCCGAACTCGCGCCCGACGGGAAATACACTACGAAGCCCGATGCCGCGATCGTCGTGTTCGGCGAGACGCCTTATGCCGAATTCCAGGGCGACATAAAATCGTTGCAACTGCGCGCCGAACTGCGCGCCCCGCTCGCCACGATGCAGCGGCTGAAAGCGGCGGGCATTCCGGTGGTCGCGGTGATGCTCACCGGGCGGCCGTTGTTCGTCAATCCCGAGCTCAACGCGGCCGACGCCTTCGTCGTCGCCTGGCTGCCGGGGACCGAGGGGGCAGGGCTCGCCGATCGGCTGTTCGCGGCCAAGTCCGTCGCCGCGCCGTTCACCGGCCGGCTGCCGGCGGCCTGGCCGCTGACCGCGGTGCCCGGCGGGCCGGCGCTCTATCGCTTTGGCTATGGCCTGGGCGGTCGCGAAGCGCGCGCGCCGTGGAAGGCGCTGCCGGAGGATCCTGGGGTGGTCGATGCCGGCACCGAGGGTGTCTATCTCGCCGCGGGCGTGGCGACGCCGGGCTGGTCGCTGCAGGTCGGCGATGGTGCGGCAGCGGTGACGCGGATCACCACCGTGCCGGCGCAAGCGCTCGGTGGCCGAGTTAAGGTGACCGCGATCGACCACGACGTGCAGGAAGGTGCGCGGCATTTTTCGCTCGGCGGCGGCGGCCCGCAAGTGATCGAGTTGCACACCCAACATGCGATCGACCTGTCGCGTGAAAGCAATGGCGACGTGATGGTGATCGCCGCATTGCGGCTCGACACGCCGCAGGGCAGCGACCTCACCTTGGGCATTGCGTGCGGCACTGGCTGTTCCGGCGCGCGCGCGCTACCCCCGGGGTCGCTCAAGGTCGGCGCATGGCGGACGGTCGGCATTCCGATCAGATGTTTCGCCGGCACCGTCGACATGAAGCGGATCGACTCGCCGTTCGAACTGCGCACCAGCCAGCCGCTCGAGCTCAGCCTGTCGCGCGTCTCGCTCGGCATGGTCGCCGACGACGTTCTGAAATGCGCGCCCTGATTTCGAGCAACGGCGCGCTCGCGGCGGCCTGAACGCGCGCGCGCCGCGCGCCGCTTGCGCGCTGCTTATGTTAGCGCTACCTGCAATGGATAGCGCGGTCACGCGCATCTGGAGAGGGACGTCATGGCATATCGCATCGTCGCGGGGCTGCTGGCATGCGGGATCGCATCGCTCGCGCTTGCCCAGGATCGGGTGCCGGATCGCGCGCCCGACGGGCGGCGCTATCTGTCGCAACCGCTGGTGACGTCGATCTACACCGCCGATCCGTCGGCGCATGTCTTCGACGGCAAGATCTACGTCTATCCGAGCCACGACGTGCCGACCGACATTCCCGACGACGATCTCGGTAGCGAATATGCGATGCACGATTATCGCGTGCTGCGGATGGACCGGATCGGCGGGGCGGTGACGGTCGGCCCGGTCGCGCTCGACGTGAAGCAGGTGCCCTGGGCGTCGCAGCAGATGTGGGCGCCCGACGCGGCGTACAAGAACGGCACCTATTTCCTGTATTTCCCGGTTCGCGACAAGACGCGCGACAAGCACGGCCTCGGCCGCTTCAAGATCGGCGTCGCAACGGCGAAGAGCCCGATGGGCCCGTTCAAGGCCGACCCGCAACCGATCGCGGGCAGCTTCTCGATGGACCCGGCGGTGTTCACCGACAGCGACGGCAAGAGCTATATGTATTTCGGCGGGATCTGGGGCGGTCAGCTGCAGCGCTGGAAGAATGGCACGTTCGACCCGAACGGCAGCGACACCGATCTGATGCAGGACGACAAGCCGGCGCTGTCGGGAAAAGTGGTGCGGCTCAATTCTGACATGAAGAGCTTCGCCGGCACGCCACGCGACGCGGTGATCCTCGACGAACACGGCAAGCCGGTGCTCGGCGGCGATCACGCCCGGCGCTTCTTCGAGGCGTCGTGGGTGATCAAGCGCGGTCGCACCTATTATTACACCTATTCGACCGGCGACACGCACTTCCTCAATTATGCGACCGGCACCAACCCGTTCGGCCCGTTCACCTATCGCGGGCATTTCCTGCTGCCGGTGCAGGGCTGGACGACGCACCATTCGATCATCGCCAAGGATGGCAAGTGGTGGCTGTTCTATGCCGACACGCAGATCAGCAACAAGAACCACCTGCGCAACGTCAAGATGACCGAGCTTTCCTTCAATCCTGACGGCTCGATCAAGCTCATCGACCCCTTCGCAAAGTAAGCCAAGCATGTTCCTCGGAATCGATATCGGCACGTCGGGTGTCAAAGCGGTCGTGCTCGACACCCATGGCGCCGTCGTCGGGCAGGGCGTTGCCGCGCTGAGCGTGCAACGCCCGCATCCCCTCTGGTCCGAGCAGGACCCCGAGGAGTGGTGGAAGGCGACCAGCGCCGCGATCCTCGCGATCGATCCGGCGATCCGCCGGTCGGTGCGCGGGATTGGCCTTGCCGGGCAGATGCACGGCGCGACCTTGCTCGGCGCCGACGACCGGCCGCTGCGCCCCGCGATCCTGTGGAATGACGGACGCTCGTTCGCGGAATGCGCGGCGTTGGAGGCGAGCACGCCCGAATTCCGCTCGGTCGGCGGGAATATCGTGATGCCGGGCTTCACCGCGCCGAAACTCGAATGGGTGCGGCGGCACGAGCCCGAAATCTTCGCGCGGATCGCGACCGTGCTGCTCCCCAAGGATTATGTCCGCCTGCGCATGACCGGCGAGAAAGCGTCCGACATGTCGGATTCGGCCGGCACCCTGTGGCTCGACGTCGCCGGCCGCCGCTGGAGCGAGACGCTGCTGGCGGCGTGCGGGCTGACCGAAGCGCAGATGCCGCGGCTGGTCGAGGGCACGGACGTCACCGGCACGCTGCGGCCCGATATCGCCGCGGCGTGGGGAATGAGCGAAGTCCCGGTCGCCGGCGGCGCGGGCGACAATGCCGGCGGTGCTGCGGGCGTCGGTGTCGTCACCGATGGCAAGGCCTTGCTCTCGCTCGGTACGTCGGGGGTGATTTTCGTCGCCAACGACAGCTTCAAGCCCAACCCGGCACGCGCGGTGCATGCCTTCTGCCACTGCCTCCCCGCAATGTGGCACCAGATGTCGGTGCATCTCAGCGCCGCCTCGTGCATCGACTGGGTCGCGCGGCTGACCGGGGCGAGCGGCCCGGCCGACCTGTTCGCGCGCGCCGAGCAGGCGGGCGCGGGCAATGGCCCCGAGCTGTTCCTCCCCTATCTCTCGGGCGAGCGCACGCCGCACAACGATGCGCAGGTGCGTGGCGCCTTCCTCCAGCTCGATAACGACACCGATCCCAACCGGCTGGCGCAAGCCGTGCTCGAAGGCGTCGCCTTCGCGCTGGCCGACGGGCTCGACGTGTTGCGCGAAGCCGGTGCCGACGTGACCGAACTCGCGGTGATCGGTGGCGGTGCGCGCTCGCATTACTGGGGCGAGACGATCGCCGCCGCGATGGAGGTGCCGTTGGTGTACCTCCAGGGCGGCGAAGTCGGCCCCGCGCTCGGCGCGTCGCGGCTCGCGCAGATCGGGGTCGACGGCGGCACCCCCGCCGAAGTCTGCGTCGCGCCGCCCGTCTCGCACGTCATCACGCCCGATGCCGCGCTCGTCGCGCGGCTCGCGCCCAAGAAGGCGGCGTTCCGCGCCGCCTATGCCCGCATTTCCCCTCTTTCCTGATACCCCCCAAGGAGCGCCCCGATGGCCACCGATTTCTTCGCCGACATTCCCCAGATCGCCTTCAAGGGCCCCGAGACGCAGGACGAACTCGCTTACCGTTTCTACGACAAGGACCGGATCGTGCTCGGCAAGCGGATGGAGGACCATCTGCGCTTCGCCGCCTGCTTCTGGCACACCTTCTGCTGGCCGGGCTCCGACGTGTTCGGCGGCGGCACGTTCAACCGCCCATGGCATGCCGGCGCCAATGACGCCGCCGCTGCCGCGCAGAAGCGCGAGGTCGCGTTCGACTTCTTCACCAAGCTCGACGTGCCCTATTACTGCTTCCACGACGTCGACGTGATGGCCGATGCGCACAGCGTGTCGGAGCATCGCGCGAATTTCGCCGTGGCGGTCGACCATCTCGAAAAGCTGCAGGCCTCCTCGGGCCGCAAGTTGCTGTGGGGCACCGCGAACCTGTTCAGCCACCCGCGCTTCGCCGCCGGCGGCGCGACCAACCCCGATCCTGAAGTGTTCGCGTTCGGCGCGATGCAGGTGCGCGACGCGCTCGAAGCGACGCATCGCCTCGGTGGCGCGAACTACGTGCTGTGGGGCGGTCGCGAGGGCTATGAGACCTTGCTCAACACCGATCTCAAGCGCGAGCTCGACAATCTCGGCCGCTTCCTGTCGCTCGTCGTCGAGCACAAGCACAAGATCGGCTTCACCGGCACGATCCTGATCGAACCCAAGCCGTTCGAGCCGACCAAACACCAGTACGATTTCGACACCGCGACGGTGTACGGCTTCCTCAAGCGCTACGGTCTCGAGAACGAAGTGAAGGTCAATATCGAGGCGAACCATGCGACGCTCGCCAGCCACACGTTCGAGCATGAGATCGCGACCGCCGCGGCGCTCGGCATCTTCGGCTCGATCGACGCCAATCGCGGCGATCCGCAGAATGGCTGGGACACCGACCAGTTCCCCAATTCGGTCGAGGAACTGACGCTCGCCAATATCGAGATCATCCGCGCCGGCGGGTTCACCACCGGCGGGTTCAACTTCGACGCCAAGGTGCGGCGCCAGTCGATGGACCCGGCCGATCTGTTCTATGGCCATGTCGGCGCGATCGACGTCGTCGCGAAGGGCCTGCTCAATGCAGCGGCGCTGATCGAGGACGGCCGGCTCGATGCGTTCAAGACCGAGCGTTATGCCGGCTGGGACGCCGATTTCGGCAAGCGTGTCGGCGGACTCGATCTGGCGGCGCTCGCCGATCTTGCGGTCGAAAAGGCGATCGATCCTCAGCCGCGCTCGGGCCGCCAGGAGCGGATCGAGAATTTGATCAACCGTTTCCTCTGAAGCGTGCATGATGCCAATCGATCAACGCGGAGTGGGTAGCATGACGAGCAAAGAGGCCAAGGCGTCCGCATTGGCGGCGGATTGGCGCGAGGGCATTTTTGTCGGGCGGATCCAGCGCGACGCGGGGCCGAGTCCGGTGCTCGTCGTGCGCGGCGCGCTGTTCGACATGGCGCGCGTCCATCCGACGGTCGCGGCCCTGGTCGATGCGGGCGACTTCAGCGGTGCAGGCGGCGAGGCGCTCGGGGATTTCGACGCGTCCGCCGTCACTCTGCTCAGCCCGATCGACTTGCAATGCGTCAAGGCGTGCGGCGTGACCTTCGCGGTCTCGGCGATCGAGCGCGTGATCGAGGAACGCGCGCGCGGCGATTCCTCCGCCGCCGCCGCGATCCGCGAGCGGCTCGAGGCGCGGATGGGCGGGTCGATCCGCGCGGTGGTGCCGGGCTCGCCCGAAGCGGCCGACCTCAAGAAAGCGCTGATCGACGACGGCATGTGGTCGCAATATCTCGAAGTCGCGATCGGCCCCGATGCCGAGGTGTTCACCAAGGCGCCGGTGCTCTCGACGGTCGGCGCCGATGCCGAGATCGGCATCCGGTCGGATTCGACGTGGAACAACCCCGAACCCGAAATCGCGCTGATGGTCGACAGTCGCGGCACGGTGGTCGGCGCGACACTCGGCAACGACGTCAATCTCCGGGATTTCGAGGGCCGCTCGGCGCTTTTGCTCGGCAAGGCCAAGGACAATAACGCGTCCTGCGCGTTGGGGCCGCTGGTGCGGCTGTTCGACGCCGGCTTCACGATCGACGATGTGCGTTCGGCCGAGCTGCGGCTGCATATCGAAGGCGAGGATGGCTATGTGCTCGAGGGCGCGAGCAACATGGCCGAGATCAGCCGCGATCCGCTCGATCTGGTGGGCCAGACGTTGAGCGAGCATCAATATCCCGACGGTTTCGTATTGTTCCTAGGCACCTTGTTCGCGCCGGTGCAGGATCGCGACGAGCCCGGCCGCGGCTTCACCCACAAGATCGGCGACACTGTGACGATCGAGAGCGCGCGGCTCGGCCGGCTGGTCAACCGCGTCGTCACCTCGCGCGACGCCGCACCGTGGGAAAACGGGATCGGCGCGCTGTTCACCAACCTCGCGCGACGCGGGTTGCTGGAGACGCCCAAGTGAATCGCGCGACGTATCCGAGTCTTGCCGGCAAGCGCGTGCTGGTCACGGGTGGCGGCAGCGGGATCGGCGCGGGCATCGTCGAGGCGTTCGTCGCGCAGGGATCGCGCGTCGCGTTCATCGAGATCGACCCGGCCGCGGGCGAAGCGACGGCCGGGCGCCTGGCGCCCGCGACCTTCCACCGCTGCGACCTGCGCGACATCGACGCGCTGACCGCGACCATCGCCACGATCTCGACCGAGCTCGGCGGGATCGACATACTGATCAACAATGCCGCCAATGACGACCGCCACACGGTCGCGGAGGTCACCCCGGCCTATTGGGACGACCGGATGGCGACCAATTTGCGCCACCTGTTCTTTGCAGCGCAAGCGGTGGTCCCCGGCATGCGCGCTGCGGGCGGCGGTGCGATCGTCAATCTCGGGTCGATCAGCTGGCATCTCGGGCTGCCCGACCTGGTGCTGTACCAGACCGCCAAGGCGGCGATCGAGGGGCTCACGCGCAGCCTCGCGCGCGATCTCGGGCGCGACGGGATCCGCGTCACCACGATCGTCCCGGGCAACGTCCAGACGCCGCGCCAGGAGAAATGGTACACGCCCGAGGGCGAGGCCGGGATCGTCGCGGCGCAATGCCTCGACGGGCGGATCCAGCCGTCCGACATTGCGGCGATGGCGCTGTTCCTCGCCTCGGACGATGCCCGGATGATCACGGGCCACGACTATTTCGTCGATGCCGGCTGGCGCTGAAATACAACGATAACAGACTTCAGGAGCGGAAAAACGATATGGCAAGCACGCGACCCGATACCCAAAAGGGCAATCTCGGTTTCATTGCGGCGATCGTGGCGGTGGCCACGATCGGCGGATTGTTGTTCGGCTATGACAGCGGCGCGGTGAACGGCACGCAGCCCGGGCTCAAGGCGGCGTTCGCGCTCGACGATGCCGGCCTGGGCTTCACCGTCGGCTCGCTGCTGATCGGCTGCGTCGTCGGCGCGTTTTCGGCGGGGACGCTTGCCGATTCGATCGGGCGTCGCAACGTCATGCGCTATGCCGCCTTGCTGTTCCTGCTCGGCGCGCTCGTCCAGGGGCTGGCGCACGACCATACGCTCTTCGTGATCGCGCGCATCTGCGGCGGCATCGCGGTCGGCGCGGCGAGCGTGCTGTCGCCGGCCTATATCTCCGAAGTGGCGCCCGCCAACATCCGCGGCCGGATGACCACGGTGCAGCAGATCATGATCATCACTGGCCTGACCGCGGCCTTCTTCGCCAATTATTATCTGGCGGCGGCGGCGGCCAATCCCGCCGATGCGAGCGACGTCGCGTCGCTCAACCCGCTCTGGTTCGGCATCGCCGCGTGGCGCTGGATGTACCTGCTGCAGGCGATCCCGGCGGTGGTGTTCTTCATCGCTTTGTTCTTCATTCCCGAAAGCCCGCGCTTCCTCGTCTCGAAGCGCCGCAACGAAGAAGCGCTGCGCGTGCTCACCAGTCTGTTCGGCACCACGCAGGGCGCGCTGACGCTCGGCGAGATCCAGGCGAGCTTTTCGAAGGACCATCGTCCCCGCCTGTCCGACGTGCTCACCCCGCCGGGCGGCCGCGGCTTCCTCGGCCTGCGCTCGGTGGTATGGGCCGGCCTCCTGCTTGCCGTGTTCCAGCAGCTCGTCGGCATCAACGTGATCTTCTATTACGGCGCGACCTTGTGGCAGGCGGCGGGCTTCTCCGAATCGCAGGCGCTGATGACCAACATCATCTCGGGCTCGATCTCGATCGTCGCCTGCTTCATCACGATCGGCCTCGTCGACCGGATCGGCCGCAAGCCGCTGCTGCTGATCGGCTCGGCCGGGATGGCGATCACGCTCTTCGCGATGGTCTATGCCTTCTCGACCGGCACCCTGGTGCACGACAAGCTCACGCTGCCCGGCAGCATGGGGCAGCTCGCGGTCGGCGCCGCGCTCGCTTACTCGTTCGCGTTCAACATCAGCTGGGGCCCGGTGATGTGGGTGATGCTCGGCGAGATGTTTCCCAACCAGATCCGCGGGTCGGCGCTGGCGGTGTGCGGCTTCGCGCAATGGTTCGCCAATTATCTCGTCGCCCAGTCGTTCCCGATCATGCTCGGCAGTATCGGCCTGGCGAAGAGCTACTCGTTCTACGCGGTCTGCGCGGTGATCAGCTTCTTCCTCGTGCAGAAGTTCATCCACGAGACCAAGGGCAAGGAACTGGAAGCGATGGAGGGGTAGGAAACCAGCTAAGCCCCTCCCCTGACGGGGAGGGGCTTTACGTTGGCATCACCCTCGCGGCGCGGCGTCGGACTCGCGACGTATCAGCGCATACTCCACCTGCACGTGCGGCTCGGCGACCTCCGGCCCGTCGGTCTTGCCGAGCCGCACCGCCTGGACCAGCAGTTCCACCGCGATCCGCGCCATCTCGGTCACCGGCTGGCGGATAGTGGTCAGTTCGGGCCAGATCGTCGTCGCCAGCGCCGAATCGTCGAAGCCTACCACGGCGAGGTCGCCCGGCACGTCGAGCCCGCGGCGGTGCGCGACCGCGATCGCCGCCGCTGCCATATCGTCGTTCGCCGCGAAGATCGCGCTTGGCGGGGTCGCGAGCGCCAGCAGCCGGTCGGCCGCGTCGAGGCCCGAGCGATAGGTGAACAGCCCGTCCGCTTCGAGCTCGGCGACCGCGGGCAGGCCCATATCGGCCAATGCCGCGCGAAACCCCTCGAGCCGCTCGGCGCTCGCGGTCTGGTTGGGCGCGCCGGTGATGAAGCCGATCCGGCGATGCCCGAGGCTGCCGAGATGCCGCGTCATGTCGTAGGCGGCGCGGCGATCGTCGATGCTGACGGACAGCGCCCAGCCCGGCGCGCGGCCGGTGGAGATCGCCACCACCGGAATGTCGCGCTCGTGCAACGCCTCCAGCACCAGCGCCGAATCGCACAAAGGCGGCGGCAGCACGATGCCGTCGACACGCGCGCGCGCGAGATGTTCGATCGCGGCGATTTCGGTGCCGGGCTCGCATTTCTCGATCACGATCTGGACGTTCTGGCGGCTCGCCTGGTCGAGACTGCCGACCAGGAATTCGCTGAAATAGAAGAAGCTGGGGTTGGTGTGGAGCACGCCGATGCGGACATCCTCGCCGCCCGCCAGCGTCCGCGCCGCGGCATTGGGGGCGTAATTGAGCGCGGCGATCGCGGCCTCGACGCGCTCGCGCGTCTCGGCGCGGACGCTGCCCTTGCCGGTGACGACGCGCGACACCGTCATCGGCGAAACGCCCGCCTCGGCCGCGACGTCGCTGACGGTCGGGACGTTGTGCTGCCGGCGCGAGTTGCGGGTTTCCTTCATGTCGGTCCTCTTCCGCCCCCTCCTATGGCGGAGCGGTGGGCGGCGGCAAGTCACGGATGCGAAACGCGGTATCGCGACGATCGGCGGCGATGGTGCTTGCCCCGGCCCCACCGAATCGGGCATGCGCTCCCGATGACGTTTCAGGTCGATATGGGCCTCGACGCGGGCGGCGCGTCCGTTCCGATCGACCTCGAAGAATTGCTGGCGACGCGGTTGCTCGTGCAGGGCAATTCGGGCTCGGGAAAGTCGCACCTGCTGCGCCGGCTGCTCGAACGCAGCGCGGGGCAGGTGCAGCAGATCATCATCGATCCCGAAGGCGATTTCGTCACGCTGGGCGAGCGCTACGGCCATATCCCGATCACCGCCGCGGATTATTCGGTGCCCGAGATCGCGCGCTTCGCACAGCGCGCGCGCGAACATCGCACGTCGGTGGTGCTCGATCTCGAGGGACTCGAGATGGAGGGACAGATGCGCTGCGCCGCGGCGTTCCTCGGGGCGCTGTTCGATGCGCCGCGCGAACATTGGTATCCGGCCTTGGTCGTGGTCGACGAGGCGCAGGTGTTCGCGCCGTCGATGGGGGCGGAAGTGACCGAGGAGGTGCGGCGCGCGTCGCTCGGCGCGATGACCAATCTGATGTGCCGCGGGCGCAAGCGTGGCCTCGCCGGCATCATCGCGACGCAGCGCCTGGCAAAGCTCGCCAAGAACGTCGCGGCGGAAGCGTCGAACTTCCTGATGGGGCGTACCTTTCTCGACATCGACATGGCGCGCGCCGCCGACCTGCTCGGCATGGAGCGGCGCCAGGCCGAACAGATTCGCGATTTGCCGCGCGGTACTTTCCTCGCGCTCGGGCCGGCGGTGAGCCGGCGGCCGGTGTCGATCAAGGTGGGGTCGGTCGAGACCGGGTCGCGCGGCGGCGGCCCGGCGCTGATCCCGCTGCCGCAGGTGGCGACCGGCGGCGACATGCGGCAATTCCTGTTCGCCGAGATGGAGGAGCCGGTGCGCGTCGCCTCGCCGCCACCGCGTGCGGCCCCGGTCGAATCGGTGCTCGACCAGTTGCAGAGCTTCGCGCCGTCCGCCGCCGCCGAAGCGCCGCGCCACGACCCCGAACAGCTCGCGCAGATCGTGCTCGAAGTGCTGCAGGCGATCGTCGGCGACCCCGATTCCTCGGCGCGTCCGGCCGCGGTTTTGTACCAGGATTTCCAGGTGCGCTGCCGCATGGTCGGGGTGCATCCCGCACCGCTCGACCCATCGGGTTTCTCGCGCCGGCTGGCGGCGGCGCGCGCGGGGATTTTCGACGGGCTCGACGGCGATTGGGCCGAGGCGATCGCGACGGCACACGATCTGCCCGACGAGATGCTCGGCTGCTTCCTGCTGATCGCGCGGGCGGCGCGCGACGGGCTGCCATGCCCGAGCGACGAGGACATTGCGCGCACCTATGGCACCAGCTCGCTCGGCCGCGCGCGGCGCGTGATCGGCTATATCGAGGGCCGCAATTTGCTGGTGACGCGAGTCGATCTGTCGGGGAAGCGCTCGCTGACGATCCCGGCGCTCGGCTGGACGACCGCCCCGGCCGACGCTGCATGACAAAGTGTTCAGGCCGAACCGAGCCTGTTGCAGCGCGGCACGGCGCAGCCTAGGGGCGCCTGATGGCATCGGCCTCCTATAAGTCCACTGCGGATCGGCGCCGAGTCCGCGGTATCGTGCTCGCGCTCGTGGTCGAAGGCCTGGTGGCGCTGTTGCTGCTCCAGCTCGGCACCGGGGTGTTCACCAAGATCGAGCAGCCCAAGCTGACCACGTTCGACGTCAAGCCGATGGGCCCGCCGCTTTCGAAACAGGCGTCGAAGACCAAGGTCAAGACGCAGCAGAAGAAGGTCGTGACGACCGCATCCGCCGCGCCGCCGCCGCCGACCGTGCCGCCTATGCCCAAGGCGCCGCTTCCGTCGAAGCTCATCCAGATCAGCCCGGAGGATTTCGCCGCGTCCGATATCGGCAAGATCAAGGGGGCCAAGGGCGAAGGCGATGGCGAGGGCACCGGCAAGGACAGCGTCGCGGCGTACGGGCCGGGCGAGGGGCCGGGCGGCGGATCGCTCTACAATGCCGAATGGTATCGCGAGCCGAGCGATGCCGAGCTCAAGCCGTACATGCAGCAATATATGAAGGGGGATGGCGGCTGGGCGATGATCGCGTGCAAGACCGCGCCCGATTATCATGTCGAGAATTGCCGGTCGCTGGACGAATCGCCGCCGGGCGGCGGCCTGTCGCGCGCGCTGCGGCTGGCGGCGTGGCAATTCCGCGTGCGCCCGCCGCGGCGCGACGGCAAGGCGCTGATCGGTGCGTGGGTGCGGATCCGCTTCGACCTGATCGAGGGTTTTCGCAAATAAGCGCTTAGCCGGTCGGCAGCCGTTCCAGAAAGCCGCGCACATCGTCGCCGATCGGCAGCGCCGTGCCGGTCGGCAAGTGGACGTTGACGATCGTCATGTCGATTGCGGTGTGCAGGTCTCCGGTCACCGCGTGGCACAGCTCGAAGCGCTGCGTCAGGCTCGACGATCCGATCCGCGCGATCCGCACGAACGCTTCGATCGTATCGCCCCACACGAACGGCCTGAGATAGTCGATCTCGGTATGGCGCACGTGGAATTCGGTCTGCGTCCACGCTTCGCCGAGCGCGGCGCCGATTCCCGTCCAGTCCCAGAATTCGGTGACGGCGACATCGGCATATTTGAGGTAGCGCGAGTTGAAGACGACCTTCTGCCCGTCGATCTCGGCATAGCGGACCTTGAAACTGGTCGAGAAGGCAAAACCCGGACGCGGCATCAGAACAGCAATTTGATGCCGACCGCAGCGAGCACCGCGGCGAGGATGGGGGTGAGGAAACGGTCCGAAACGCGGCTCGCGACGAGGCTCCCGACGATGATCCCCGGGATCGAACCGATCAGCAGCGAGACGAGCAGCGACCCGTCGACCGAGCCGAGGATGTAATGCCCGATCCCGCCGAGCAAGGTCAGCGGCACGGCATGCGCGATGTCCGAGCCGACCAGCCGGTTGACCGGCATCGTCGGATACAGGATCAACAACGCGGTCATGCCGAGCGCGCCGGCGCCGACCGACGTGAGCGACACCAGCACGCCGAGGATCGCGCCGACCAGCACGGTCAGCCGCGCGATTCGCGCCGGGCTGACCGCGCCCAGCCGCCGCGTCATCGCGGCCACGATGCGCGCGCGGAAGATCGTCGCGACGCCCGACAGCATCAGCGTGATGCCCAGCGCGACCGAAATCGCGTGGCCGGTTTCCTTCGACTGCTCGCCGGCAAAATGCAGGATCACCAAAGTCAGCAGCGCGGCGGGCACGCTGCCCGCCATCAGCCGCCCGACCACGCCCCAGGCGACCGTGCCGCGCCAGCCATGCACCGTCGTCCCGACGCTCTTGGTCGCCGAGGCATAGAGCAGGTCGGTGCCGACCGCGGTGGCCGGATGAAAGCCGAACGCCAGCACCAGCAGCGGCGTCATCAGCGATCCGCCGCCGACGCCGGTCAGCCCGACGACCAGCCCGACGAGCACGCCGGCCAGCGAATAGAGCGGATTGATGATCATCTGCGGCGGGTTCAGCCGGTCTTGGCGTTCAGGGTGCCAGCTGGGGTATTGACGCCCATCGACAGCAGATACTTCTTCACGTTGCGCGCGGCCTGGCGCAGCCGTTGCTCATTCTCTACCATCGCGATGCGCACAAAGCCCTCCCCGTTTTCGCCATAACCCACCCCTGGGGCAACCGCGACGCGGGCGTGAGTCAGCAATTGTTTGGAGAACTCAAGGCTACCTAAATGCGCCAGCGCCGGCGGCAGCGGTGCCCAGGCGAACATGCTCGCACGAGGGGAGGGGATTTCCCAGCCGGCGCGGCCGAAACTGTCGACCAGGACGTCGCGGCGCTTGTGATACAGTTCACGGTTCTTCGCGACGATATCCTGCGGGCCGTTGAGCGCAGCGCAGGCGGCGGCCTGGATCGGGGTGAAGGCGCCATAGTCGAGATACGACTTCACCCGGCTCATCGCCGCGATCAGCGTCTTGTTGCCGACCGCAAAGCCGATCCGCCAGCCGGCCATCGAATAGGTCTTCGAGAGCGAGGTGAATTCGATCGCGATATCCTTGGCGCCCGGCACCTGCAGGATCGACGGCGTCGGATTGCCGTCGAAATAGAGCTCGGAATAGGCCAGGTCGGAAATGATCCAGACCTTGTTCTCCTTCGCCCACGCGACCAGCCGCTCGTAGAAAGCGAGGTCGACCGCCTCGGCGGTCGGGTTGGAGGGATAATTGACCACCAGGATCGACGGGCGCGGCACGGTGAACGCCATCGCGCGCTCGAGGCTCTCGAAATAGGCGTCGTCGGGCGTGGTCGGCACCGCGCGGATCGTGGCGCCGGCGATGATGAAGCCGAAGGTGTGGATCGGGTAGGACGGATTGGGCGCGAGCACGACGTCGCCCGGCGCGGTGATCGCCGTCGCGAGGCTGGCCAGGCCTTCCTTGGAGCCCATCGTCACGACGACTTCGGTGTCGGGGTCGACATCGACGCCGAAGCGGCGGCCGTAATAATTGGCTTGCGCCTTGCGCAGGCCGGGGATGCCCTTCGATTGAGAATAGCCATGCGCATCGGGCTTGCGCGCCACTTCGATCAGTTTCTCGATGACGTGCGGCGGCGGCGGCAGATCGGGATTGCCCATGCCGAGATCGATGATGTCCTCGCCGGTCGCGCGCGCTTCCGCTCGCATCGCGTTGACTTCGGCGATGATGTACGGAGGCAGGCGCTTGATGCGATAGAAATCGTCGGACATTGCGGAATTCCGGTTTGAGGAGACATATCCTTACGGCGTTCGCTTCCTCCCGTCACCCCGGCGCAGGCCGGGGACGCGTGGTTTGACGCGGTCCGCCTCAATCGGGGCGGCTCCGGCCTGTGCCGCGGCGACGGGGGTTGTGGCATAAGCGGTTGCGGCTAAGGTCGCTGCGTAAGAGAGGAACCCATGGCCGAACCTGACACTGCCACGCCCGTCATGCCGAGCCTCGCCGATCTGCAGCATTGGACCTGGGTGCTCGGGCGCGCGCAGCAGATGCTGCTCGAGCAGGGCATCGCAGCGGTGACGGCGGGCGAAACCGCCGTACCCGCCATTCCCGGATTGACTGACCCCGCGACGCTCGCCCGCGTGCGCGATTTCTGGGCCGACAGCCTCGGCCTGTGGCAGCGCATGCTCGTGCCCGGTCAGTCCGAACCGTCAGCGGAAACGCCCGAGCAAGCGCGCGACAAGCGCTTCAAGGATCCGCGCTGGCGCGAGAATCCGGTGTTCGACTGGATCCGCCAAAGCTATTTTCTGTTCTCCGACCAGATGCTCGCGCAGGTCGATGCGCTGCAAGGCGTCGATGCGGGCCAGCGCGAGCAGATGCGCTTTGCCGCGCGCGGTTTCCTCGATGCGGTGAGCCCGTCCAATTTCGCCGCGACCAACCCCGAAGTGCTCGCCAAGACGCTCGAGACGCGCGGCGAGAATCTGCTCAAGGGGCTGCAGAACATGCTGTCCGACCTCGCCAAGGGGCAATTGACGCATACCGATGCAACCGCCTTCGAAGTCGGGCGCAACCTCGCGATGACGCCGGGCAAGGTCGTCCATCGCACCGACCTCTACGAACTGATCCAATACACGCCGACCACCGAGAGCGTGCTGGCGGTGCCGCTGGTAATCTTCCCGCCGTGGATCAACCGCTTCTACATCCTCGATCTCACGCCCGAGAAGAGCTTCATCCGCTGGGCGGTGGAGCAGGGCATCACCGTCTTCCTGGTGTCGTGGCGCTCGGCCGATGCGAGCATGAAGGACGTGGTGTGGGACGATTATATCGCCGCGCAGATCGAGACGATCGACGTGATCCGCGCCACGCTCGACGTGCCGGCGGTGCACACGATCGGTTATTGCGTGGCGGGCACGACGCTCGCCGCGACGCTGGCGATCCTCGCGGCGCGCGGCGAAGCCGACAAGGTCAGGAGCGCGACCTTCTTCACCGCGCAAGTCGATTTCGAGAAGGCCGGCGAACTGCTGCACTTCGTCGCCGACGACCAGCTGGCGCTGCTCAAGACGCTCACTACCGACGGGTTTCTCGACGGCCGCTACATGGCCTCGGTGTTCAATCAGCTGCGCGGGCGCGACCTGATCTGGAACTACGTCACCAACAATTATCTGCTCGGCAAGGATTATGCGCCGTTCGACTTGCTCCACTGGAACGGCGACACGACCAATCTGCCGGCGACGTGGCATTTGCGCTATCTGCTCGATCTGTACCGCGACAATCTGCTGTCGAAGCCCGGCGCGCTACAGGCGCTCGGCGTGCCGATCGATCTCGGCCGCGTTACGACGCCGGCCTATATCCAGGCGGGCCGCGACGATCATATCGCGCCGGCCGAGAGCGTCTGGGCGCTGACGCGGCTGTTCTCCGGCGAGCACAAGTTCGTCCTTGCCGGATCGGGCCATATTGCAGGGGTGGTCAACCCGCCGAGCGCCGGCAAATATCAATATTGGCTCAACCCGGATCCGGTCGAGACGCTCGACGCCTTTATTACCGGTGCGGTCGAAACCAAGGGAAGCTGGTGGCCGGATTGGGTCGAGTGGCTGCGCGGGTTTGGTGCCGAAAGCGTTCCGGCAACGGGTGCGCGCCAGCCCGGCAGAGGCGATCTCGCCGCGATCGAAGATGCACCGGGGCGCTACGTCAGGGCGCGATAATCTCGGTAATACAATGGACTGGCGCCGGCGTGACACTTATGTTGCGCTGCAACATTTTTCTTGAGAATCGGTGGATTTCTGTTATATTGCGCCGCAGCAATAGAGCAGGAGTAATCCCGTCATGGCCAGCAAGGGCCCCAAGTCCACCATCCCCCCTTCGCCCGCCGAGTCGATCCCGGCGGCGCTCGCGGCGACTCCCGTGGCACCACCTGCAAAGCCGGTCGCGGCTCCCAAGAAAGTCACCGCCGCACTGAAACCGGCTCCCAAGCCCGTCGTGGCCGCGCCTGCGCCTGCGCCGGTCGTGCCCGAGATCGCCCCCGTCATCGTTCAAGCCCCCGAACCCGTCGTCGCAGCCGCGGCGGCCGTCATCCAGAAGGAAGCCGAAGTCATGGAAACCGTCCAGTCCGCCACCGACACCGCCCAGGCCCGCGCGCAGACCCTGTTCGCCGAAGCCAATGATCGCACCAAGAGCGCGATCGAGAAGAGCTCGAAGCTGATCGAGGAAATGAACGATTTCTCGAAGGGCAATATCGAAGCGCTCGTCGAATCGTCGAAGATTGCCGCCAGGGGCATCGAGACGCTCGGCCAGGAAGCCGCTGATTACGGCCGCAAGCAGCTCGAAAGCGCCACCGCCGCGCTGAAGACGCTGTCGAGCGTCAAGTCGCCGACCGACTTCATGAAGCTGCATAGCGATTACATGCGCAGCGCGTTCGACGCGATGGTCGCCGAGACCTCGAAAAACACCGAGTCGATGCTCAAGTTGGCCGGTGAAATCGCACAGCCGATCTCGAACCGCGTCGCGCTTGCCGCCGAGAAGATCAAGGTCGCCGCATAAGCGGTCCGGCCCTGGCCGAACGAGGGCGGTCCCGCATGGGGCCGCCCTTTTCGTATCCGCGCCCCTTGCCCTCACCCCCGGCAATGCCATATTTTGGCAACACATGATCGACAGCACACATATCTCGATGGCCGAGCGCCGTGACGACGGCACCGACGACGGCCCTGACAATGGGGACGGCACCGGTGCGGGCGTCGCGACGCGCACGCGCGCGAAGACCAAGCAGCCGACGCCGTATCGCGTGCTGCTGCTCAACGACGATTACACGCCGATGGAATTCGTCGTGCTGGTGCTGCAGCGCTTCTTCCGCATGGACATGGAGGCGGCGACGCGCGTGATGCTGCACGTCCACCAGAAGGGCGTCGGCGTGTGCGGCACGTTCAGTTACGAAGTGGCCGAGACCAAGGTCACGCAAGTGATGGATTTCGCGCGCCAGAACCAGCATCCGCTGCAGTGCATGCTCGAAAAGGCCTGACGCTGGTCAGCTCGGCTCGGGCAGCCAGCTCAGATCGAGCTTGGCGTAGCGATCGACGAAATTGGCGATCCGCCCGAGCCCGCTCTCATCCAGGAAGATGACGCGTCCCCCTTCGCGCGCGATCATCCGTTCGTCCTCGAGCTGGCGCAGCATGCGGTTGACGTGCACCGCGGTCAGCCCGGTCGCGTCGCCGATCTCCTCCTGGGTCAGCCCGAGGACGAAGCGCGTGGTGATCGTCTTGTCGCGCATGCGCAGGCGGTTGCGCATCTCGATCAGGATCGCGGCGACGCGCACCTTGGCCGAGGTGCGCCCGAGCGCGGCCAGCCGGTCGGTCAAAGCGGCGCGCTCGATCTGGTTGTACACCATGATCAGCGCGGTCAGCCGCGGATGGTCGGTGAACAGGCGCGTGAAGGCGGCGCGATCGAACGGTGCGACGATGCAATCGGTGAGCGCGGTGAGCGTCTCGGTCGCCTCGCGATAGACCAGCGCCGAGGCGGCGAGCATATCGCCGGCGAAATGGACGCGCAGGATCTGCCGGCTGCCATCGTCGAGCAGCATCGAGCTCATCATCATGCCCTGGCGCAGAATGAACACGTCGCCGGTGCGCTCGCGCTCGCGTTGCAAAGTGGCGCCGCGTCGTACCGGCCGCTTACGCTCTTCCAACCGTTCCAGCGCGAGCCGTTCGTTTGCGGTCAACACCACCATGTCGCCCAATCGCTGGGCGAAGCAACTTCCTGGCACGCGCGAAAAATCCCCTTTGGCCAGAGCTTAAAAGCAGTGATGTGCGCAGAGTGCATTAAAGTCGATCAACTGCGCCCGTTAAGGAGCGATGCGGCCGGTCCGACGCAACGTGCTTGCGCGTTCGGGGCGAGGCGATAAACGGAAGCGATGGACCGTATTCTCATTCGCGGCGGCAATCGCCTGTCTGGCCGCATTCCGATTTCCGGGGCAAAGAATGCCGCACTCACGCTGATGCCGTGTGCGCTGCTCACCGAGGAGCCGGTCACGCTGCGCAACTTGCCGCGGCTCGCCGATGTCGACAGCTTCGGGCATTTGCTCAACCAGCTCGGCTGCTCGACCCGGATCGAGGGCGCACGGCCCGAGGATTTCGGCCGCGTGATGACGATCCGCGCGGGCAAATTGACTGCGACCGAAGCACCGTACGACATCGTGCGGAAGATGCGCGCGTCGATCCTGGTGCTCGGCCCGCTGATCGGGCGTGCCGGCGAGGCGACGGTGTCGCTGCCGGGCGGCTGCGCGATCGGCAACCGGCCGATCGATCTGCATCTGAAGGCGCTCGAGGCGATCGGCGCGCAGCTCGAAATGGCGGCGGGGTACGTCAAGGCGATCGCGCCGGGCGGGCGATTGTCGGGCGGCAAATTCACCTTCCCGATCGTGTCGGTCGGCGCGACCGAGAATGTCGTGATGGCGGCGGTGCTCGCCAAGGGCGGCAGCCGGATCGAGAATGCCGCGCGCGAGCCCGAGATCGTTGACCTGTGCAACCTGCTCGTCGCGATGGGCGCGAAGATATCGGGGATCGGCACCGCGACGCTCGAGATCGAGGGCGTCGACCGGCTGCACGGCGCGACCTATCGCGTCATGCCCGACCGGATCGAGGCGGGCAGCTATGCCTGCGCCGCGGCGATCACCGGCGGGTCGGTCGAACTGGTCGGCATCAAGATGGACGATATGCGCGCCACCACCGCCGCGTTGATCGACGCGGGCGTGGCGCTCGAGGAGCGCGGCGAGAACTTGCTCGTCTCGGCCACCGGCGGGATCAAGCCGCTGACGCTGTCGACCGCGCCTTTCCCGGGCTTCGCCACCGACATGCAGGCGCAGTTCATGGCGATGCTGTGCATGGCCGATGGCGCGAGCACGCTGACCGAGACGATCTTCGAGAATCGCTACATGCACGTGCCCGAACTGGCGCGGATGGGGGCGGATATCGAAGTGCACGGCCGCACCGCCGAGGTGCGCGGCGTCAAGCGCCTGACCGGCGCGCCGGTGATGGCGACCGACCTGCGCGCATCGATGAGCCTGATCATCGCCGGCCTGGTCGCGGACGGCGAGACGCAGGTGAGCCGCGTCTATCATCTCGATCGCGGCTATGAGCGGCTCGAAGAGAAATTGAGCGCGGTCGGCGCGGATATCGAGCGCGTCGGCGACGGTTAAGCGGTTCGCTCCGGCACCGCCGCGGCGTCGGCCGCGATCGCGAGGTCGGGCGCGACCGCTTCCCACGGGAAGATGAACCAGTCCTTCGTCACCGCGCGGTCGATTTCGCGGGCGTGATAGGCGACGCGTTCGCTCGAACGGAGATTGTCGAGCAGGGTCGCGAAGCGGATGCTGCCCGGCACCGCGCCGGCAGCGGCCAGCGCACGGCGCAACTGGCCGATCGTGCGGCCGGTATCGTTGATGTCGTCGAGGAACAGCAGCCGCTCGCCGTCGCGCGTGCGCGCCGCCAGCCGGACCAGGGCGTCGTCGGAAAATTCGGCGACGTGCGAGGACACGTCGACCGACAGCATCGCCAGCCCGGTCGCGTGGCTCAGGAACACCGCGGGCACCAGCCCGCCGCGGCCGATGCCGATCAGGAAGCTCGGCGCCCATGCGGTGTCGGCCGCCAGCCGCGCGGCGAGCGTGCGGATGTCGGCGACGAAGGCTTCCTGCGAGATCGGCGTGTAGATCGTCATGCCGCTTGCGCCACGTACGCGTCGAGCCGGGCGAGGTGGCCCGCGACGACATCGTCGGGCAGAAACGCGCCGAGGAACGAGTTGCGCGCCAGCATGACGAGATCGTCGCGGTCGAGCCCGCGCGCTGCCGCCACCGCGCGATAATTGTCGGCGATATAGCCGCCGAAATAGGCCGGGTCGTCCGAATTGATCGTCGCGCGCAGCCCTTCGCGCAGCATCCGGTCGATCGGATGCGCGGCGAGATCGTCGACCACGCACAATTTGAGGTTGGACAAAGGGCACACCGTCAGCGTCATCGCGGTGCGGGCGAGGCGTGCAGTGAGTACCGCGTCTTCGAGGCTGCGATTGCCATGATCGAGCCGGTCGATGCCGAGCACGTCTAGCGCCTGATAGACATAGGCCGGCGGCCCTTCCTCGCCGGCATGCGCGACCAGCCGCAAGCCGAGCGCGCGCGCTTCGGCGAAGACGCGCGCGAATTTTTCGGGCGGGTGGCCGAGCTCGGACGAATCGAGTCCGACCGCGGTGATCGCGTCGAGCCACGGCCGCGCCGCCTCCAGCGTGGCGAACGCGTCGGCTTCGTCGAGATGGCGCAGGAAGCTCAGGATCAGCTTCACGCTCATGCCGTGCTTCGTCCCGGCTTCGGCGATGGCGGAGAGCAGCCCGGTGATCACCGTCTCGAACGACACGCCGCGCGCGGTGTGGGTCTGCGGGTCGAACATGATCTCGGCATGGACGACGCCGTCCGCCGTCGCTCGGTCGAAATAGGCGGCGGCGAGGTCGTGAAAGTCCTGGCGCGTGCGCAGCACGTCGGCGCCCGCATAATAGATATCGAGGAAATCCTGCAGCCGCGAGAAAGCGTAGGCGGCGCGCACCTCGTCGACATTCGCGTACGGAATCGCGATCCCGTTGCGCTCGGCCAGCGCGAACATCAGTTCCGGCTCGAGGCTTCCCTCGATATGCAGATGGAGTTCGGCCTTGGGCAGGCCGGCGATGAAGTCGGGCGGGGTCATCGCGCCACCATCGCGGGGTTGGCGGCAGGGGGCAAGCGCTTCAAGGGGGCGACCTTCCAATCCTCCCCCTGGCGGGGGAGGATTTACCGTCGAGCTGACCGGCTCAGTATTTGGCCCGGAGCGTCAGGCCGTAGGTGCGCGGCGCGCCGAGGAAGGCGTCGAGCACGCCGGTGGCATTGGTCGGGATGTTCTGGAAGCCCGAGTTGAACGCCACCTGCTTGTAATTGGTGTCGAACAGGTTCTCCGCCCAGCCCTCGATGCTCCAGCGGTCGTTCGAGGGACCGAACCCGAGCCGCGCGTTCGCGACCGTGAACGCCTTCTGCGCCTTGCCCGGATCGAGATCCGATCCGGTGTTGTAATCGGAATTGTACTTGGCGCCCATGTTGAAGCGCGCCTTGTAGTCGGCGCCGATCGGCTGGGTGAACGTGCCCGACAGCGATGCCGACCATAACGGCGCCAGCGACAGGCGCGAATGGGCCGTTCCCTGGAAGCCGGTGCGTGCCTGCAGATCGAGCAGTTGCGGGCCGGTCAGGTCGTAGCGCGTATCGGCATAGGTCGCACCGCCCTGGAAGCTCAGCCGGGGCGTCGCGAACCAGACGAAATCGACATCGACGCCCTTGCTGACGACGTGCGGCACCGAATCGACCACGAAGACCAGCCCGTTGAAGGTGTTGAGCTGGAACCCCTTGTAGCGCTGATAGAAGCCGGTGACGTTGAACAGCACCTTGCGGTTGAACAGGGTTGCCTTCTCGCCGATTTCGTAGGCGTCGTTGGTTTCCTTCTCGAACGCGGTGTTGGTGATCGGCGTGACCACTGCCGCGCTGCCGAGGACGCACCCGGCGGTGCCCACGGTGCAGGTCACGCGATCAAGGTTGAAGCCGCCCGCTTTGTAGCCCCGCGCATAGGAGGCATAGACCAAGAGATTCCGGTCGAACTTATAGGCAATCTTCGCCGTACCCGAGAGGTTATGCTCGGTTTCACGCTGGTGATTGGTGAAGTTGTTGTACCCGGGACTGAGGAAGGGCAGGCACAGCGTTTCGTTGAGCGAGCCGAGCCCAGCCTTCTCTGCGTCCGAGGCGAGCGATGCCGGCAACCCGTTCAGAATGCCGAACGCCGCATTCGCCTTGGCGCAGCCAAGCCCGCCGCCGATGTTGGTGCTGTAGCTGTTGAGCGACTTGTCATCGATCGTGTAGCGCAGGCCGATGTTGAAATCGAGCTTGCTGGTCAGGTGCAGCGTGTCGTTGGTGAACGCCGCATAGGTCAAATCGTCCTGCCGATACCGATCGACCGACCCCGACCCGGACGCGTAATTTACGCCGCCGACGAACGGAAAGGTGAGGCCCGTCGCCAGGAAGTTCGGATCGACCACCCCTTCGACCAGTGGCGACAGCGCGCGGCTGAGATATTGCGTGAACTGGCTGCCGACGAGGACGCTGCTGTTCTGATGCAGGTTTTCGGCCGAGAAGAACCCGCCGACCAGGTAATCCAGGGTCTTGGTCGAGCCGGCATAGCGCAGCTCCTGGCTCATCGTGCGGAACTGCGACGAATTGCTGTTGTCGTCGGGCAGATAGACCAGGTCGGCGGTCGAGAAGTCGGCGTCGAACCCGCCCGAAACCTTCCAGTTGCGATAGGCGGTGACCGAGGTGAGCGTGCCCGGGCCGATCTCGCCGTCGAGCTGGAGCGACACGCCACCGTCGCGCGTCCGCTGCTTGTCCGGGCGGTTGGCATAGGCGTTGCGGGCGTAGGGATTGGACGGATCGCCGTCGTTACCGCCGAGCGAGGCGACCGTGCCGTTGGCGAGATTGGGTATCGGCGCCTGGCTGGCGCGCGTGATGACCGCGATGCAGCAATTCTCGTTGCGATGCGAATAGTCGGCGATCAGGCGCGCGGTGAGCGTGTCGGTCGGCTTCCACAGCAACTGGCCGCGGACGGTGTAGAAATTGCGATCGGTATCGCGCGTGTCGGTGCGCGGGCCGGCGCCGGTGTTGACGTTGAAATATCCGTCGCGCTGGCGATCGGCGAAATAGACGCTCGCGGCGAGCGAGTCCGATATCGGGCCGGTGATTTCCGCAGCGCCGCCATAGCCGCCATAGTTGCTGGCGGTAAATTCGGCCGAGGCGCCGAGTTTGAATTGCGGCAGCGCGGTGATGATGTTGATCACGCCGGCCGTTGCCGACTTGCCGAACAGGCTGCCCTGCGGGCCCTTCAGCACTTCGATCCGCTCGACGTCGCCGAGATCGCCGAAGCCGACGCCGTTGCGCGAGCGATACACGCCGTCGATCACCACGCCGACCGACGATTCGAGTCCCGGATTGTCGCCGACCGTGCCGATGCCGCGGATGCGCGCGGTGGTCGAGGCCTCGCTGCTGGTCGAAGTGACGAGCAGGCCGGGCGCGAGCAAGGCCAGGTCCTTGATGTCCTTGACGCCCGAATCCTGCAGCAATTGCTTGGTGACGGTGGTCACCACGATCGGCACGTTCTGCAAGCTCTGGCTGCGCTTCTGCGCGGTGACGATGATGTCGTCGACGCTGGCCTCCGCTTGCGCGGCGGCCGGCTGTGCCGCGGGACCGGGGGCAGCGGCAGACTGGGCCAAAGCGGGTGCCGCCGGCAGTGCGGCGGCGAGCGCCGCGATCGACAAGGCACAGTGCAGCTGGCTGCGAACTTTCATACAACTCTCCCAAAACGCATCGATTTTTATCGCAAGCGAACCGTTGACCGGTTTCAGGCGATCTGCGCCGGGGATCGTGATGGTTTGATGACGGGTTGATGAATTCCTAGTCTCGGTATGGTGGTCCGGCACCTTCCCGTCACGGCATGTGACAAAAAGGCACCGGATTTCGTAAGATCAGACCGCCGCGAGCGCTTGTTCGAAGTCGGCGATCAGATCGTCGGCATCCTCGACGCCGATCGAGATGCGCACCAGATTGTCGGTGATGCCGAGCGCCTGCTTGCGCGCGTCGGGCACCGACAGATGCGTCATCGCCGCGGGGTGCGAGGCGAGCGTCTCGGTCCCGCCCAAGCTGACCGCGAGCTTGGCGATCTTCAGGCCGTCGAGAAAGGCGAACGCTTCCTTTTCGCCGCCCTTGACGATCAGCGAGAAGGTCGATCCGGCACCGGTGCAGTGGCGCGCATAGATGTCGGCCTGGCGCTCCATGCCGGGCGTGTCGGCGAGGAAGCCGAGATAGCCGACGCGTTCGACCTTGGGGTGGTTGCGCAGCCATCCGCACACCTTGACCGCATTCTCGCCCGCGCGGCTCATCCGCAGTTCGAGCGTCTCGAGGCTGCGCATCAGCATCCAGGCGGTGTTGGGGTCGCAGATCGTGCCGATCGTGTTGCGCATCATCCGGATCGTGTTGATGTGCTCCTTCGAGCCGAGCACGCCGCCTGCGACCAGATCGCTATGCCCGCCGGCATATTTGGTCAGCGAATAGACGACGATGTCGGCACCGTGCTGCAGCGGTTTCAGCCACAGCGGGCCGAGGAAGGTGTTGTCGATCGCGATCGGCGGCTTGTGCGCGGCCTTGGCGAAGATCGCGTCGCGGCTGGCCGCCACCGCCTGGATGTCGACCAAAGCATTGGTCGGGTTGGCCGGGCTTTCGAGATAGATCAGCGCGACATTGCCGCTCGCGGCCTTGCCGAGCACCGCATCGATCTCCTCGCGCGTCGCGCCCGCCGGAAAATCGAGCCAGTGCACGCCGAAGCGGCCGAGGATGCGCGCGATCAGCGTCTCGGTTGCGGCGTAGAGCGGCCCGGAATGGACGATCGTGTCGCCCGGCTTGACCATCGACAGGAACAAGGTGGCGATCGCCGACATGCCGGACGAGAAGACGAGCGCATCCTCGGCTTCTTCCCACACGCCGAGGCGATCCTCGAGAATTTCCTGGTTCGGGCCGTTGAAGCGCGAATAGACCAGGCCTTCCGAACCGCCCGGGCGTTTGCCGGTCACGCCCTCGAAATGGCGCTTGCCGGCGGCGGCGTTGGGAAAGACGTAGGTCGAGGTGGCGAAGATCGGGGGTTTCAGCGAGCCTTCCGACAGAGCGGGGTCATAGCCATGCCCCATCATCATCGTGGCGGGCTTCAATTTGCGCCCGCCGATCGTCTCGATCGACGGCTTGGGCTTGGTGCGCGGGGCGACGCCGGTGAGATCGGCTTCGGTTTCGAGATCGTCGGCCATGATGCGTCCTTGGTCGGATAATGATAGGCTGGCTTAACGCGCGATAGTGTCGATTGATACCATCTCGCCAATTGAGCAGGAGGCGGGACATGGCGGTCGCGGTGGTTTCGGTGCCGGTGAAGGATCCGGCGGCAGCGTTGAAATTCTACACCGAGGTGATCGGTTTGCGGGTCCTGCGCGACGAGCCGATGGGGCCGGAGATGCGCTGGATCCAGCTCCAGCCGGAGGATGGCGGCGCGACGATCGCCTTGGTCACCTGGTTCGACGCGATGCCGCCGGGGAGCGTGCAGGGGCTGATGCTGGGCGTGGCGGATGTCGCTGCCGAACATGCCCGGATCGCGACGCTCGGCGTGGACCTGTCGCCGGTCGACGCGCAGCCATGGGGGCGCTTCACGATGCTGAAGGATCCCGACGGAAACGGGCTGATCCTGGCGCAACTGACGACGCCGGATGAGTTCGCGACACGGTGATTGCGCCTCCCCTCCCTGGAAGGGAGGGGCTGGGGGTGGGTCGCTCTCAATGGGAACGTTGCGCCCACCCCATACCGACCCACCCCCGACCCCTCCCTTCCAGGGAGGGGAGGAGTTAGACCCCGATCAGCGAAATCTGCCGCCCATAGCCCGGCTCGCCGCGATGCGTCGCGCGGCGGTAGCTGAAGAAGCGCGCTTCGTCGGCATAGGTGTCGAGCCCGAGCATCGCCACGCGCGTCACTCCGGCGGCGGCGAGGCGGTGCGCGACATAGGCCTCCAGGTCGAACTGGAAATGCCCGGCGCGGCCCTCGGCGAAGAAGCGCTCGTTCGCCGGATCGTCCCCCTCGAAGCGCTGCGCGAAAGCCGAGTCGACCTCATAGCTCGCTCGCGCGATGCACGGCCCGATCGCCGCGGCGATCCGCTCGCGTTTCGCGCCGAGCGCTTCCATCGCCAGGACCGTCGCGTCGGTCACCCCGCCGAGCGCGCCCTTCCACCCGGCATGCGCCGCGCCGACCACCCCCGCATCCATGTCGGCGAGCAACACCGGCGCGCAATCCGCGGTGAGGATGCCGAGCGCGAGCCCCGGGCGATCGGTCACCAGCGCATCGGCGCGCGGGCGCAGCCGTGCGTCGAACGGCGCCCGCACGCTGACGCAGTCGGCCGAGTGGACCTGATACAGCGTGACCAGTTCGGCGCCGGGCACCACGGCTTGCGTCGCGCGCGCGCGGTTCTGCGCGACCGCGTCGGCATCGTCGTCCGAGCCGATGCCGACATTGAGCCCGGCATGGATGCCGGTCGAGACGCCGCCGACCCGCCCGAGAAAACCATGCGCGACGCCGGCCAGCGTGCGCGCGGTGACGACCTCTACCGGGGAAATCGCGCTCACAGCACCAGCCGCATCAGATTGTCGTCGTCGACCGTTTCGCCAACGTGAAAGGCGATGCGGCCGATATCCTCGAAGCCGTATTTCTCGTAGAAGCGATGCGCGCGGAAATTGTCGACATAGACGCTCAGGATCACTTCGCGCGCGCCATGCCCGCGCGCGAAATCGAGCGCCCACGCCATCAGATCCTGCGCGACGCCCTGGCCGTGCCACGCGCCGAGCACGTAGAATTGATACAGCTCGATCGCATCGGGGCGCCATTCGCCGGGGAAGGTGACCGGGCCCATCTTCACGTAACCGACGATCTCGTCGCCATCGAGCGCGAGGCGGATCGTGAAATCGGGGTCCGAAAGCTGCGCCTGGAGGCCGTTGGGCCCGAACGCATCGTCGAGGAACGCCGACAGATCGGCCTGGCTGTAGAGCGTGCCGAACGTCTCGACGAACGAGCGCCGCGCCATCGCGCCGAGCGCGGGGCCGTCGATCGTGCGGGCGTCGCGATAGCCGATCATGCGAACCCCGCCGGGGCGGGCCAGCCGGGCGCGGTGACGGCGAGGACCTGGAACAGCGTGCCCATGTCCTGCGTCAGCCGTGCTGCATCGCGTGCGATCTGCGCGGCGCGGTCGGGCGCGGCCTTCGACAGCGCGGCGGCGCGCGCGTCGATGCCGAGCGCGGTCAGGAACGCGCCTTGCCCGACCGGCCCCGCGACGCGCGCGCGCTCGACCAGAGCCGCGGCGGCGAGCGTGCCGAAATCGACATGCGCGGAAAGGTCCTGTTCGCCCGGCTGCTCGAACGGATTGGCGAAGGCGTGGCCGCGCACCGCTTGCAGCGTATCGCCGAGCGCGGGGCCGTCATAGCCATAGTCGATCGCGAGCAACGCGCCGCCCTGCGCGACGATGCGTTGCGCGAGGTCGCGCAGGATCGCCACGCTGGCGGGCGAGGTCTCGATCACCGCGCCGGGCGGCGCATCGCGCAATGTCGCGGGGACGACGGCGTCGGGGATCTGCTTGCCGGGAATCGGCAGGAACAACGTGTCCTGGCACGCGACCAGCCGCTCGAACCAGCCGTCGGCGCGCTTGACCAATTGCCGGATCGGGAGCGCGTCGAAGAATTCGTTGGCGACGATCAGCAGCGGCACGTCGCTCGGCAGCGTATCGACCGAATCGTGCCATGTCGCATCGGGCACGCGTCCGGCTTGCGCGGTGCGCAGCGTCGGGCTGGTCTCGACGAAATGGACGCGCGGCGCGAGCCCGGCCTTGGCCAGCGCGCGCAGCGCATCGGCGGTGAGCGTGCCGCGTCCCGGGCCGAGCTCGACCCAGGCGATATCGGGGCGGCCGGCGCGGTCCCACAGATCGGCGCACCACAGGCCGATCAGTTCGCCAAACATCTGGCTGATTTCGGGGCTGGTGGTGAAGTCGCCGGCGGCACCGAGCGGGTCGCGCGTGGCGTAATACTGCGCATTGGCCGAGGCCATGAACTGCGCGAGCGAGATCGGCCCGGCGAGCGTGATCGCGCGCGCGAGGCGGTCCGCCAGTTCTCCCCTCCCGCTTGCGAGTTCGGGGTCGGCAGCGCCCCGCGCTGCCGAGGATGTGCCGGGGGCACATCCGACCCCGAACTGGGTCGGGGGTGGGCGCGCGCTATCCACGTCAGCTTCCGGTGATGGCGCGCGCTTACCCCCAGCCGCTCCCGCAGGCGGGAGGGGAGGAAGAAGGTCGCGTTCATCCGTTGGAAGCGTCACGCGACGCTCGCGCCACCCGCGATCGGCTCGACGCGGTGACGGCGGCCCTTGGCGGTGACGACCAGGTACAGCCCGCCGATGATCATCGGCAGCGTCAGCACCTGGCCCATATGGATCGTCGTCGCGAAGAAGGTGCCGCTGAACTGCGAATCGGGCTCGCGGAAGAATTCGACGGTGAAGCGCGCGAGGCCGTATCCCACCAGGAACAGCCCGACGAGCTTGCCCGGCTCGTAGCGCGCCTTGGTCTTCCAGAAGGCGAACCACAGCACGAGGAACAGCGCGATTCCCTCGAGCGCCGCCTCGTACAATTGGCTCGGATGGCGCGCCGGTTCGATCAGCCCGGTCTGGACGGTATCGCGGAACACGATCGCCCATGGCACATCGGCCGGCTTGCCCCACAATTCGCCGTTCACGAAATTGGCGATCCGCCCGAAGAACAGCCCGAACGGCACCGCGCAGGCGAGATAATCGTGGATCCGCAGCCAGTCGAGCTTCTGCGCGCGCGCGAACAGGATGATGCCGATCGACGTGCCGATCATCCCGCCATGGAACGACATCCCGCCGTCCCACAGCTTGAACAGCCCGAGCGTGGTCAGCAGATGCGGCGCATAGAAGATCGCATAACCGAGCCGTCCGCCGAGGATGATGCCGAGCGTCGCATAGAAGACCAGATCGTCGGCATGGCGTCGCGCCATCGGGCTGCCGGGCTGCGCGATCAGCTTGAGCAGATACCACCAGCCGATCAGGATGCCGCTGATATAGGCGATCGAATACCATTTGATCTGAAAGAAATGCAGGTCGAGCGCCACCGGGTTGAGGTGCAGATCGGCAAAATGCAGATGCGGATCGACGTTTGCCGTAGCGGCAGCCAGCAGGGGGAGGGCGGTAGTCAGGATCAAGGCTTTTCCCCAGGGGTTTGCGCCTCCATAAAGGCGCAAAGCGATAAGACCAAGTGGAGAGCGTGCATGCCGAGTGAACTCGATTTGCGGATGGATGCCGCGCTCGGCCGGCTGACCGGGACGGGCGCGCCGCTCGCGCTCGGATCGGTCACCGTCGCCGGAGTCGAGCTGCCGCTGATCACCGGCGTGCCGCAGACGCTGCCGCCCTATTTCGCGCATTATTGCACCGAACATGCCGCCAAGACCTTCCTCGTCGCCGGATCCGAGCGGCTGACCTTCGCCGAGGTCCATGCCGCGGCGAAGACCGTCGCGAGCGCGCTGGTCGGCACGCACGGCGTCGTGCCGGGCGACCGGATCGGCATCGCGATGCGCAATTCGCCGTCGTGGATCGCGCTCTATATGGGCATCGTCATGGCCGGCGGGGTGGCGACCCTGCTCAACGGCTGGTGGCAGTCGGAGGAACTCGCCACGGCGATGGCCGATGTCGAATGCCGCCTGGTCTTCGCCGATCCGCCGCGCGCCAAGCGGCTGGCCGGGATCGGCGGGCTCGCCATGCGCGTCGTGACGATCGACGATGCGCAGCCGCTCGGCACCGCCCTCGCCGATCTGGCGGGGGCGGCGGAAGTGGCGCTGCCCGCGGTCGCGCCGACCGACCCGGCGACGATCCTGTTCACCTCGGGCTCGACCGGCCAGTCGAAGGGCGCGATCAGCGATCATCGCGCGGTGACGCAGGCGGTGTACAATTATCTGGCGCAGGCGCTGGTGATGCTCGACATCGCGACTGCCGACGGAGCGACTCCGCCGACGCAGCACGCGACCTTGCTCAACGTGCCGTTGTTCCACGTCACTGCCGAGGTGCCGGTGTTCCTGCAGAGCTTCGCGATGGGGCGCAAGCTCGTGCTGATGCCCAAATGGGATGCAGAGGAAGCGATGCGGCTGATCCAGGCCGAGACGATCACCTATTTCGTCGGCGTGCCGCTGATGAGCTTCGAGATGCTCACCCATCCGCGCCGCGCCGAATATGATCTGTCGAGCGTGAGCGACATCGCCGCCGGCGGCGCGCCGCGCCCGGTCGAGCACGTCCGCCGCATCGCCGAGGAGATGGGCGGGCCCAAGCCGTTGCTCGGCTACGGCCTGACCGAGACCAACGGCGCTGGCTGCGGCAATTTCCGCGACAATTACCTCGCCAAGCCCAATTCGACCGGGCGCGCGTCCTTGCCGCTGATCGATCTCGCGATCCTCGACGATGCCGGGCGGCCGGTGGCGCAGGGCGAGCGCGGCGAGGTGGCGATCCGCTCGGTGTGCAACTTCACCGAATATTACGGCCGGCCCGATGCGACCGCGGCGGCGTTCACCGCCGACCGCTATTTCCTGACCGGGGACATCGGCTATCTCGACGCGGACCGCTATCTGTTCATCGTCGATCGCAAGAAGGACATCATCATCCGCGGCGGCGAGAACATCTCGTGCCAGGAAGTCG
>CAXTEO010000006.1:0-84428 GCA_964243205.1 uncultured Sphingomonas sp. | reverse complement strand
GCCCAGGATCACCCCGAAGATGTCGCGGTAGCGGATCGGACGCGGCACCTCCGCCCTCATCGATTCAACGTCGTCTGGCGGCCAGAACCTGCGCGCGCTACTTCTTCGATCGCTTCTAACACTACGGCTGGACGGTCTTCGTAAATGTAGTGCCCGCTGCCAGCTACGCGGCGGTTGACGCCTCTGGTGGAGAGGCGCGCCATGTCGTCATGGATCGCCGACCATTCGGCCACGAATGCGTCAATATCGCCTTTGACCACCGGGGTGAGCGGGATGGGCGGGGGGTTACCCGCGGTCAGCACGATCAGTGGGATCGTTCCAAGCGGACGCCACGCCGCGCTTAATTCGCGGGAATCAACGCCCGAAAACATCGCGTCTAGCAACGCCAGAAAATTCTTCTTCCGATCAATCTCGCCGTCAATCCGGATCAGCGCGCGGTTCAAGTCAGCGGGATAGCCGGGGATCGGCGTCATCACACAGGATGGGTCGACCAACGCGGACGGTCTGGTTGCGATTGCGATGCAGCGGCGCAGGTCCGCGGTCTGCGCAGTTTGTGCCGCGTCTATGACCGCGTAGCTAGCCGGCGCCGCCTTCTTAAACCGCGTATCCTGGAACGGCCCGGCAGGATCGATCAGCACGATGCCCGCGACATCGCGCGGGTGCCGGAACGCCAGCATCAGGGTCTCGAAGCTCCCCAGCGAATGTCCGACGAGAAGATAGGGTGGCTTGATCCGACCCGCCTCGAGCGCTGCGCTCAGATTGTCGGTGAGTTGGACTACGTCCATCGGCGCGCTGCTGGAATCGCTAAATCCAAACCCCGGTCGGTCCCAGGAACATACGCGGTAAGTCTTTGCCAAGTGCGCTTGAATAGTGTGCCAAGTGAGGCTTTGCTCGCCGGCGCCTGCGGTCAGTACAATGGTCGGGCCACCCGTTCCGACGCAGCGCAGGTTTATTCGTAAGCCACTGGGGAGCCTGACCAGCTTTCCTGGTCTTGCATAAGCGTTTATCGCGTTGGACGGCGGCGCAGATTGCGCGGTTGTGGAGCATGCGAGCGAGGCTGCCGCCATCGCCGCGCGGATCAAGAGCTTCGTCATGCAATCACACCATTGCGAGGAACAGGATCGGCCGCGGCGCCTCGGGCAAAGGCGTCGGCCGGGGCGCGCTCGAACACGAGATTTCGTGTGCGCACGGTGTGGAGGACGAAGCGATCCGCGCCCGGCGCGCCGCCGTCGAAGTTGAGGACGGCATTCGGCTGTCCCGTCACCGAATGCGTTTCGAAAAAGCCAAGGGTCGGCGCCAGCTCGCGAAGATCTGCGTCGAAAGATCCGAAGCGATCCGAAAACTCGATCCTGAGGCCGGCCGAGTCCCGTGTGATCACGGCATCGGCGTCCGCGTCGGTGCTATTGTAGCGGCCCGCCGCAAGCGCGACGAATTCTGACGACGGAGTTTCTAATTCGGTCACGCGGCGATAGGTCGCGACCGATCCACCGAAGCCTATGTGCAGCACGGGATCCTCGAGCGTGCGATCTAGAGTCAGATCGATCTGGCCGATCGCGAATTCAGGGTAGACGGCGTGTCCATCGGACACCGGCTGCAACACGCCGCCGCCTGATAGGTCGTTGCGGCATGCTCGAATCTTCAGCGCGCCTTGCGTATCGACGATGCTATAGACCATTCCGGTTTCCGGCGACCACCAATCGCCGCACCAGACTTCGTTCCCCTGTGTCGCCAGCACGTAGTCACGCGCGGCGACCCTGTTCTCCAGCACAATATCGATGATCCGATAGGTTAGCTGCAGCACGTCCGCGCCGGGCGCCCCGTTTGAGAGGATCACGATATCCAAGGCTTCGCCCGGCACCGTCAACATCGACGACGATCCGCCCATGACGCCGCCGGGGTGATGCAGCACAGGCAAGCCGCGATAGCGCGTGTTGATCAGGCCGAGCGCGTAGGACCCCGGCCGCCCGTCCGGATAGGCGTCGGGCGCCGTCAATGCCGCCCAGGAAGCGGGGGTGCCGATGCGGTCACGTTCTCTGAGGTGCTGTATCCAGGCGAGCATATCGTCCAGCGTCGAGACGATCGCGCCTTCGCCGAGGATATGTTCGGTCTGGAACAAGCCCCGCCGCCATCCACCCGATCCCGAAGGCACATGCAGTGTCGCAATGCCGGGCGTGATGTCATAATCGCTGCGCACTGATGCCGTATTGCGAAGCGCGAGCGGCGTGAACAAGCGTTCGTCGAGCAGTTGCTCGAACGGCGCCCCTGCAGCCCGTTCGATGACAAGCGATAGCAGATGATAGCCGCTATTGTTGTAAAGCATAGCGTCGCTGGGCGCGAAATTACGTCCGGTCTGGCGCGCCTGCGCGGCCATCGCGGCATTGGCGGGCGACAGGCCGATACCGTGGGCTAAATAAGCGAGATCGAGATAGCAGCGCCCACCGCCGCGATGCTGCATGAGTTCGCGCAGCGTCGGATCGCCGCCGGGGCCCACGAGATCCGGTAAATAACTTCGCAATGGCCGATCGAGATCGAGCAAACCGTCTTCGGCCAGCAGCAAGGCCAGGAGGCATGTGAAATGCTTGCTGGTCGATCCGATCCGCATGCGAGTGCGCGGCGTGTTCGCCGCCGCGCTTTCGAGGCTGGCCATGCCGAAACCCTTGCGGAAAAGGGTCTTGCCGCCTCGCGCGATCCCGACGACGAGACCGGGCGCGTCCGACCGGCTCCAGGGTGCGAACAGTCGGTCGAGGCGGGCCGAAATGGACTCGTGCGCTTCGGCGTCAACGGCGTCGTGTCGTTCCATGGGGGTATGCCCTTTTGAGGAAGTTGGCGGGGCCAAGCCGCTGACCTAGCCCGCGAGCAGCGGCATGGCCGCGTCTTGCCGGGAGAGGCGCGATGGCGACAAACCCGTGCGCGAAACGTCGGGATGCACCGTTGCACCGGGAGACCCGCTTATCATATCGGCCGCGATACGCGCCAGCGCCGGCGCGGTCTGGATACCGTAGCCGCCTTGCCCTGCGAGCCAGAAGAACCCAGGTGCCTCCGCATCGAAGCCCGCTACCGGCTCGCGATCGGCGACAAAGCTGCGCAAGCCCGCCCAGCTTCGCTTCACCGACCGTGGGGCGAGGGTGGTGACGCGCTCCACGCGGTCGATCGCGACCGCCACGTCCCATTCGTCGGGTTGGGCATCGCATGGCGCGCTGGGCGTCTCGTCGGCCGGCGATAGCAGCAACGCGCCGGCATCGGGCATAAAGTAGAACTGTTCGTCGATATCGATCACGGCCGGCCAGTCGACTGGGTCCTGACCTGGGGGCGGGTCGATGATAACCGCGGTCCGTCGTTTGGGGACGATCCCGATCGGCACGACCCCGCCTAACGCTGCCACTTCGTCCGCCCAGGCTCCCGCCGCGTTGACAATGATCGGTGCGACGAATGTCGCGCCGTTCGCTACCGCGGTCCATTGCCCGCGCGATCGCGACAAGGCTTCCAATCTGTGTCCGTTCAGCACGGTACCACCACCTCGGCGAAGCCGCCGGAAATAGCCCTGTTGCAACGCATGAACGTCGATTCCCGCCGAATGCTCTTCGTATACGGCCTGGACGACGCGGTCGGAGCGCAGCGCGGGGCAGAGATCGACCGCAGCCTTCGCGTCCAGCAGCCTCGTCTCCGCCGCGATATCCTCGAGCGCAGCGAACGCGCGGAGCGTTTCGCACTGGCTTTGCGTGGCGACGAACAATGTGCCGCGGCGCTTCAGCAACGGTCCGTCAAAGACATCAGCAGGTGGCGCGTGAAAAAAGTCCCGGCTAGCGCGCGACAGCGACCTGACGACGGGCCCGCCATAGATCGTTGAGAACAGCGCTGCCGACCTGCCGGTCGCATGATAGCCCGATTGGTGCTCGGTCTCCAGCAAGACGACGCTGCCTACCTCGGCTAGCTCGGCTGCGATCGAGGTACCCGCTATGCCGGCCCCCACAACGATGAAATCGAAGTTCATGACACCTCATGATAAGTTTCTTCGACTTCGATAGGTTATTTTGCAGTTTTAGCAAACTGCAAAAAAGCACGCATTGCAATCGCCGGCATCGATCACGTCACGCGCCTCTAGCGGCCTTTTTTCTGGCGCGGTGTTCGGCAAGATCGTCGATCCGGACGTCGAAGCCTTCCTCCGCATCAAACGCCTCTCCAGCGCAGATGACGGCGAGCCGGCACGGAGCGGATCCGCCGTTCAGATAAGCATGGCCCATCCGGCTATCGATGTAGATCGAGTCGCCCGCCGAAAGGAGAACCGGCGCATACGCCGCAGTGTGCACTTCCACCTGCCCCTCGATAACTAGAACGAACTCCTCACCGCCATGCTCAACCAGCGGCCCAAACTCTTCTAGCGTCCGTGCCTTCGGCTCAACCGTCACCGGCACGAAGCGCTTGTTGAGCAGGGACGAGGCGCGATAGGTGCATGTATATTGCGCGGTTTCAATTTCGCGACCGCCGGCGTGCAGGTCGATTGCCCGTCGTCCGCCCAGAGCCTGCGACTTAACTGGGTCCCTCACGCTGACGCCGTCTCCCAACAGCGCTGCCATGTCGACACCGAGCCCGGCACTGATGCGAAGCAATTTATCGTAGCTGAGTTGCATCTTTCCCGTCTCGATGCGTGACAGGCTAGAGATGGGCAGTCCCGACCGCCGGCTCAGCTCGTCGAGCGTCAATTTTTGTCTCTTCCGCAAAGCGCGGACGACGCCGCCGACGTCCTCTTCGCTCACCCGGTCCACCATCTGATTCAATCTCATCCTCCAGAAACGCGGGCGTATCCATCAAAGCGACACAGTCGAGCAGCGGACGAGCGCCAAGCGTGTTCGCACCGTATCATGCAGCCGCTTATTTGCCACCGCTGCCAATCGCGAAAAAAACATTTTGCAATTATAGCAAATAGTGCAACCTTCTTGTCGCAAGGAGAACGGCATGGCATTTCGATATTTGCAGAGCGCAAGCTTCGCTGGGGCGGCGGCAGCGCTGGCGATGCAGGCGCAGGCGGCACACGCTCAAAGCACCTCACCAGCTGCGGAGTCGGCCGCGGCGACGTCCAGCGACGACATCATCGTCACGGCGAACAAGCGGTCGGAGAATGTTCAGACCGTTCCAGCCTCGATCAGCGTGATCAGCGGCAAGAGCCTCGAAGCCTCGCACGCGACCCAGCTGGTCGATTACGCCGCTTATGTGCCTGGTCTGCAAATCGACACTTCAGGTGCGCCCGGACAGACGACGATCACGTTGCGCGGCATTGCGCCGCTCGGTTCAGGCAGTGCGGTCGGCACCTATATCGACGACGTGCCGCTTGGTTCAAGCGGCCTGTACGCATTGGCGAATGCCTTCCAGCTCGATTTGCTTCCGTACGACCTCGACCATGTCGAAATCCTGCGCGGTCCGCAGGGCACGCTCTATGGCGCAAGCACGATGGGAGGGTTGCTCAAGTATACGTTGAAAGCGCCTGACCCGAATGCTTTCCAAGCCAAAATCGGCGCCGATGTATCCGGTGTCTCAAGTGGTGGTGGTCCGGGCTACGGCATTCGCGGGATGGTCAACCTTCCGATCAGCGATACGCTCGCGGTCCGCGCCAGCGCCTTCTACAATCGCACTCCCGGTTTCATCGACGATCCGGTGCGTAACGCCGATAACATCAACGCCGTGCGCGAGAGCGGCGGTCGGATCGCGCTGGCATGGAGCCCGACTAGGGAGGTTAAGCTGGTGCTGCAGGTGATCAACCAGACGATACGTGCTGCTGACGATGCGGCCGTGGCGCTGGACCCGACAACCGGACGACCTACATTTGGCTCGCTTGGTTCGAACCTCCCCCTCGCGCAACCTTTCACGCAAGTCACCGACGTCTATTCTGGCAGCCTATCGTGGCACACGCCGATCGGAACGCTGACCTCGGTCGCCAGTCATTCGATCACCCACAACCGACAGACGCAGGACGATTCGCTCGAGTTCAACACGTTGATACAGATGCTCGCCAATCAGCCCGGGCGGGTGCCGTACACCTCGTCGGTCGGTATTTCGAAATACACCTTTGAGACCCGGCTCGCTTCGGTATCGGGCGGGAGGATCGAGTGGCTGGTCGGCGGTTTCACGACGCATGAACGCGGAACAAACCATCAGGCGGCGCTTCAACTCGACCCGGCGGGCCAGTCCGGCCCGCTCGACCCGCTGATCACCGCTTCGCTGCCCACCACGTACCGCGAATGGGCGGTTTTCGGGGACATCACGCTGCATCTCTTGCCGCGGTTCGACCTGTCGGGCGGCCTCCGCTACGCTCAAAATAGCCAGAATTACCAGCAGGTCCTCGGCGGCACTCTTCTTACTGCCGATACGGAATCGGGAAAGTCGCGTGATCACATCCTGACCTACAGTGTCAGTCCGAAGTACAGCTTGAACAAAGAGGTGATGGTCTATGCGCGAGTCGCCACCGGGTACCAGCCGGGCGGGCCCAACGTTGGTTTGCCTGGGGTTCCGCCAACAGTGGCTGCCTCGACGCTGACGAGCTATGAAGCCGGTATCAAGACGACGCTGTTCGAGCGCCGGCTGCAATTCGACCTCACCGGATATCGGATGGACTGGGTCAAGATCCAGACAGTCGCGGTTAATGCACAAGGCGTGGGCTACCTCGTCAACGGCGGTACCGCGCGTTCGCAAGGCGTCGAACTCAGTTCGACGCTCAAGATCGTGCACGACCTGACGGCGGGGGTGAACTTCGCATATACTGACGCCAAGTTCACGGCCGCCAGCGTCACTCTCGGAATCGATGCCGACACGCCGCTTCCACTGGTACCAAAATATTCCGCGTCTGCGACGCTGGACTATGCGCACCGGCTAAATGCGGATTGGTCGCTGTCGGCAGGTGTCGGGCTGCGTTATGTCGGATCGCGCGAGGCGTATCTTTTCCTTGCGCCCGCTTCGCCGCAGATCTTTCCCGAGAGCGCGTATGCCGCCGCCGATCTTCATGTCGGCGTGGCGCATGGACCCTGGGACGTAGCGCTTTACGCCAAGAATCTGTTCGACCGCCGGGCCTATATCACCAAGGTAGCCGAGACCGATGCGGTGACGGGCGACCTCGTCCGCGTTAGCGGCACGGTGTTGCAGCCGCTTACCGTCGGGCTGTCGATCGATCGCACTTTCTGACCCACGCCGGACAAGGCTTTATTCGATGCGCAACTTACGGATTTACGCCGCCGGGCTGGGTACGGAAACCAACACGTTCAGCGCTTGGCGGACCGGGACGAACGCCTTCGAGGAGCAGGGCGTCTTTCGCAGTACCGGGAGTCAGGATAATCAGCGCGTAGAAACACGCGTACTTCGAGCATTCCGGGAGCATGCTCAGGCCGACGGACACGACTTCCAGGAAGGTCTGCTGACCTTCGCCCAGCCGTCGGGACCGACCGTCCATGCGGTCTATGAGGGCTTTCGCGATGAGATAGTCGGCGGAATCAGGGCCGCGGGGCGGCTCGACATGGTCTTGCTCTATATGCACGGCGCGATGGTCTCTACCGAGTGCGACGATTGCGAGGGCGATCTGACCGAGATCGTTCGCGCCATCGTCGGGCCCGACGTTATCATCGGGGTCGAGCTGGATCTTCATTGCCATCTCAGCGCGGCGATGGTCGAAAACGCAGACGCGATCGTCATCATGAAAGCATATCCGCACGATGATTATCTCGATCGCGCCGCGGAATTGTACCAAATCTGCGTCGCGGCGGCGCGGCGTGATGTGCATCCGGTGATGGCGATGTTCGATTGTCGGATGGTGGGCTTCTACCCGACCACCACCGAGCCGATGGCGAGCCTGGTGCGCGAAGCGATCGCGGCCGAGCAGCGCCCGGGCGTGCTGTCGGTGAGCATCGCGCATGGCTTTCCATGGGGCGACACGCCCGATACCGGCACCAAGGTCCTCGCGATCGCCGATGGTGACAGCGAACTTGCCCGGAACGTGGCGGCTCAACTCGGGCGGTCGTTCTACAATCAACGCGACGCTTTGCTGCCGACCTATCCGTCGATCGCGCGGGCGCTCGACGAAACAGCCGGATTCGACGGGGTGACATTGCTCGCCGACACCGCCGACAATGCCGGTGGCGGCGCGCCGAGCGACAACACCGCGCTCCTCGAGGAGATGCTCGAACGCAGGCTCGACAATTTTGTGCTCGGCCCATTGTGGGATCCGATCGCAGCGGCCATCTGCGTGGAGGCCGGTGTCGGAACGACGCTGCCGCTCCGCGTGGGCGGCAAGGTCGGGCCGGCTTCGGCGCGGACGCTCGACCTAGAAGTGACGGTGAAGGCAATCATCTCTGATTATTCCCAGACCGGGCTGGGAGGTGGACGCCAGCCGCTCGGGCTGACGGTCTGGGTGCAACTCGCCGGACGTATCGACCTTGTGATTAATACCACACGCACCCAGGCCTTTCATCCCGACCTCTTTACCGGCCTGGGGATTGCGCTGGAGGAGCGCCGCTACGTCGTCGTCAAGTCGTCGCATCACTATCATACGGGGTTCGCGCCAATCGCGGATCATGTCGTACCTGTCGCCACTCCGGGTGCCTTGCAGATGAACTTCGCGGAAATCGACTATCGCAAGAAGCGCGATCTCGAGTTTCATCCTCGCATATCCGACCCGCTCGGCCTCGATTGACTGACTCGACGCTCGGCGCCGAATTCGTACTCTTGCTGACGACGGACCAAATGATGGACGAAATACGGCTGCACGGGCATTTGATCGATCACCCCCTGTCGCGATCGCAGCTCAATACGCCCGCGCTGATTGTCAAACGTGATGCGCTGGAGCGCAATATCGGTAGCATGGCAGCATTTTGCCGAGATAAGCAGGTTCAGCTGCGCCCGCACGCCAAAACACATAAATGCGTCGAGATCGCGCAGCGGCAGCTGGAGGCGGGTGCGATCGGGATCTGCTGCGCCAAGCTTGGCGAGGCGGAAGCGCTCGCAGAGGGAGGGCTCGCTTCGAGTATTTTGCTGACATCGCCGATCGTGTCCGCGCCCGCGATCGCGCGGCTCGTGGCGCTGCAGAGTTACGCCGCCGATTTGATGTGCGTCGTGGATCACCCCTCGAACGTGCAGACTTTGGATCGCGCGTTTTCGAAAGCCGGGCGAACGTTGCAGGTGCTCATCGATATCGATCCGGGCTTCCAGCGGACCGGCGTCGCCTCGGCCGAGGCGGCGGTAGGCCTGTTGCGCGCGATCGAAGCCGCGCCGGCGCTGCGTCTCGTCGGCGTACAGTTCTATTGTGGGCAGCATCAACACATTCGGAGCTTCGAGGATCGCAGGGTGTCGGTTACGGAGCGAGTCGCCTTCGCCAAGGACATCGTCGCGGCCCTGCGTGGCGCGGGCGCGCCGATCGGCGTGATTACCGGGGGCGGGACGGGAACGCATCGCATCGATGCGGAGCTGGCCTTTTTCACCGAGCTGCAGGCCGGCTCGTATATCTTCATGGACAATGAATACCTCGAATGCGATCTGGTCGGCGATGGCAGCGGATCGCCTTTCCAAATATCGCTCTTTGTCGATGCGACCGTCATCAGCGCGAACACGCCGGGTAGGGTGACGATCGATGCGGGGATCAAGGCCCTCGCGACGGATGCAGGCATCCCAGCCGTCGCTGCAGGCGCGCCGTGCGAGGCTTGCTACCAGTTCATGGGCGATGAGCATGGCGCTTTGGTGCTCGAAGGCGATACTCTCCCGGCGCTGGGCGAACGAGTGACTCTGGTCACCTCGCATTGCGACCCGACCGTAAACCTGCACGCGGCGTTCCATGTCGTAAGCGGTGATACGCTCGTCGCACTATGGCCGATCTCGGCGAGGGGAAGATCGCGGTAGCGAGCGCCGCTCCCGGCGCTCGCCGTTTCTCAAGATCCAGGCACGTGGTCGCTCAGCCCTCGTAGTTTCGCGCTGGTCAGCTTAGCCATGGCGCCCGGCTGGCCCTCGGCCGTCGCCGACCATAATACCCGTCCGTCGCTCGATGCCTTGACGGTAAGCGACAGCGCCGGTTGTCCGGCCCAGAGCGTCAGCGACGGTTCAAGCGTCTCGTTGGCGCTCGACGTACGGCCTTCGATTACGCGGTAGCCGCGCATCATCGCCAAATCCTGGACGATGACTCGGTCCAGCCCCTTTGCGAGAGCGTCATAGCCGCGGTCGCCCGTCTGATTGCGCACCGGTATGATCGCCAGAGTTAGAGGACGTGCTGCCGTGCGAAGCCACCAGCCGATCGCGACGAGCGTCACAAATAGCAGCCCCGCCACGATCCACACGCGCCGCCGCGCGGTTACCGAGACAGCGGAATGGCTATCGATGGGACGTTTCTCTGGCTGCGGCGTTTCGACATTCAGGCGATAGCCGCGTTTGGGAATAGTGACGACATGAAGCGGCCGGCGGGCATCGTCGGCGAGCGCCCGCCGGATGTCGCTGATCGCGATCGACACGCTGTTGTCGCTGACGGTCCGCCCACCCCAAACCTGGTCTAACAAATCCTGCTGGGAAACCACTTCGCCACGCCGACGGCACAGCGCCGCGAGGACCTCTGCCGATCGCGTTTCCAGGCGAATCGAGCCAAGCGGGCCGGACAGCGTAGATGCGGAAGGTTCGAACCGCTGTTCACCAATCGTGTAGATTTCCACTGTCACTCGCGTTCAAGGTGTGTGCCGTCGCGGCCGCTGCTGGCAATACCGCGAACTGGAATTTCTTTAGTCTTTCCTTACTCGCCAGGGCTCTCTCCGGCCCCCAAGGGCGAGGCCTCGCGAATTGAGGGAAAGCCTGTGATGATTTTGACTTCCTTGTTCTCTCTGATGACCATTGTCGCGTCAAATCCAGAGCTTGCCGCGCCGACGCCGCCGCAGATCGCAGCTGGCAAAACGAACGGGCCGGCGGACAAGGCAGCGATCCAGCAACTCATGGCGCAATTCCATAAGGCTGTCGTCGCCCATGACGGCCCGAGCCTGCTCACGCTTTTCACGCAACAAGCGGGTCTGTTCAACGTCCTCACCGATGCAGCGTTGGACCGGGTGCATGAAAAGTCGCCCGCCGCCCCGAAGGCACGCTGGACAACCGCGCGGCAGTTTGCCGACTTCGTGACGCACGCGCATACATCGCTCGATCCGGTGCATACGAACCTATCGATCCACACCGACGGCACCGTCGCGACGGTTTGGTTCGACTTTGTCTTCCTGATCGACGGCAAAGCAGAGAATAATGGCAGCGAGACTTGGCAGTTGGTCAAGACCGAGGAGGGGTGGAAGATCGCATCCACCAGCTACTCGTCGCGGCCCCGCTAAAGCCGCTATTTCGAGCACGTTGGCGCAAGTGGTGGTCGCGGATTTGCAAGAATTTTGCAGACGCGCAGGTTTCGTGCGCTCATCAAAGGCAATGTCCATGTATCGTAGCGCCATCCGTTTCATCTCATTGGCGCTAAAGCCAACCGCTCGTGCAGCGCTGATCGGTCTTGCGTGTTCTTTTAGCGGACCCGCCCTCGGCCAGCCGCTAATGCGATTCCCGACCGTGAGTGCGACGGCGATCGCGTTCGTGGCCTACGGCAATCTTTGGGCTGTTACCCATCGCGGGGGAGCGCCAAAGCGTCTCACCGATGATCCTGGTCAGATCCTTATGCCGCATTTCTCGCCGGACGGGAGGTCGCTCGCCTTCACTTGGGTGCGCGAGGGCGGCAGCGACGTCTACGTGATGCCGGCGGGCGGCGGCACTCCGACGAGGCTGACGCACGGCCCGACACTCGACAGTTACGACAATGTCGTAACTGGTTGGACTCCCGACGGCAGCGCCATCCTATTCTTGTCGTTGCGGAAGACCCCGTTCCATCGCTACGAAACGTTCGATGTCCCTGTGACGGGCGGTCTAGCGAACGCAATCGGGCTCGATCACTCGGGAACGTCGAGCCTGTCTCCGGACGGCCAGCGGATCGCCTACGATCCGACGTTCCGCAATCTCGGTGGAGACCGGTGGAAACACTATGCCGGCGGGCAGGCGCCGGACATCTATATCCAGGATTTGCATGGCAATCGACGGGAACGTCTGACGGACTGGCCGGGAATCGACACCGCGCCGATGTGGATCGGCAATCGCGTATACTTTCTGTCCGACCGCGGAGTCGAACGCCGTGCTAATCTGTGGGTAACCGACCTCGGCACAAAAAAGACCTGGCAGCTCACCCATTTCGCCGACTACGATATCGACATGCCCTCGGCCGGGGCCGGGAGTATCGCGTTTCAGGTCGGCGGACAGCTCGATCTGTTTGATATTGCGACCGCGTCCGTCCGGCCGATCAAGGTCGTACTTCCCGTCGATGCGCGTATCGAACGGCATAAGATCGCGGGAGCGGCCTTCGTTCGCCGCAATGACCTGGCGGGGTATCCAGACTATGCGCTAGGTGCAGATGGGGCCACGGCCTATCTAGTCGTGCGCGGCCACCTGATGGCGCTCGGAGCGGATGGCACGGCTCGTACGCTGATGCATTCCTCCGGCGCCGTGGAAGATCACCCCGTCGTCTCACCGGATGGCCGAACCCTTGCCTTCGTTACCGACGCCGGGGGCGAGCAGCAAGTGGCCGTGATGGCCGTGGCAGGCGGCAAGCCGCCCCGGATATTGACGCGATTTCGCAACGGCGTGCTGTATGCGCCGCGCTGGTCGCCTGACGGGACGCACCTTCTGATTGCCGATGCTAACAAGCGCCTTTGGCTCGTTACGACACGCGACGGACACACCGTTCAGATCGCGGTCGATCCATTTGCGGAAATCCATGACGCGACGTTTTCTGCCGATGGCAAGCAGATTGCATACAGCACGACGCGGCAGAACCAGATGCGCGCGCTGCATGTCCGCACACTTTTGACCGATGTGGACACGGTCATCAGTCCGCCCAGCGAGAACGACCATGACCCTGCCTTCTCCGCGGACGGCGGTCATTTGTATTTCGTATCACAGCGGCGGGAACAACCGTTCCTTTCGGATCGTGATCGCGAGGGCACTGTTGCTACGTTCAAGTCGGACATGTTGTTCGAGCTAGCTTTGCCCCGATCCAAGTCCCCAGTCGCGCTGACAAATGCGACGGCGCGCGCGACACCGGTTGCGATTGACTTGAAGGGGGGCATTGCCGCGCTTGAGCGGCGCGGCACTGCGCTCTTCTACCGTGCGACCGCTGCGAGCGGGATCGGGGACGAGCTGCCCGGCGAGAGTTCTGGGTTGCACAGCTTAGATACGCTGACCCATGCCGACCGAGTCGTCGCATCCGACGTCAGCGGCTATGCGCTGTCGCCCGACGGCCGGACCGCGCTCATCCGCCGAGGCGACGGCTGGCACCGCATCGCCGCCACCGTCGGGGCAACGCTCGACTCTCGCGTATCGCTAGGCGGTTTGCGGCTAGAGATCGATCCGCACGCCGAATACCAAGCAATGTTCGAGCAAGCCTGGCGGCTCGACCGAGATCTGTTCTGGGATCCCAAAATGAACGGCGTCGACTGGCGGGCCATGCATGCTCGCTACGCGCGGTTGGCATTCCGCATCGGCTCGCACGAGGATCTGCTTTACGTGCTGGGCGAGATGCAGGGGGAATTGGCCACCAGCCACATGTTCGTCGGCGGCGGAGATTCGGGGGACAGCCGGCCGCACGTCAGCCCGGGGCTTCTAGGTGTCGACTTCGCTGTAGACTCTGCGAGTGGCCGGTACCGCCTCGCGCGCATCTATCGCGGCGATCCCAGCCGACCCCGTTTCCGCGCCCCGCTGGGCGATGCCGGGCTCGATGTGCACGACGGCGACTATCTTCTTGCGATCGACGGCCAACCGCTGGTGGCGCCCGACGACCCCTATCGGCTCCTTCTCGGCAAACAGGCTCAGGTCCGCCTGACCGTTGCGCCCGCGCCCGACGCAGCCGGGCATGTCATCAGTATCAACACTGTCGATGACGAAACAGAAATTCGGAAATTGGATTGGATTGCACATAACGCAGCGACGGTTGACCGACTGAGCGGAGGCAGGACCGGATATCTCTATCTATCGAACTTCGACGCGCTCGGCAGCGAGGATTTTGTCCGCCAATATTATCCGCAAACCGACAAGGCCGGCCTGATCATCGACATACGCGACAATACCGGAGGCTTCACGAGTCAATGGGTGCTGGACGTATTGCGCCGGCCGCTGGCGGGCCGATTTCGCAATCGCGAGGCTGGCGTCACGACCTTGCCCGGCGCGGTCGCCCCACGCGCGCTTGCGGTCGTGACCAACTTATTCTCGATGTCGGACGGGGACCAATTTCCATATTATTTTCGCCAATGGAAGATGGGGACCGTCGTCGGCCAACGTACATGGGGCGGCGTGCGCGGGATCAAGGGGCCGTGGCGGCTGACCGATGGCACCTACGTAACCGTGCCAAAGGATTCGCTGTTCGCCGCTGACGGTGCCGCAATCATCGAAAACCGCGGGGCGGAGCCGGACATTGTCGTCGATGACCGGCCCGCGGACCATTCCGCCGGCGACGACCCGCAGTTGGAAGCTGCGGTCGCCGCGACGCTACATCGATAACTGCATGCGCTTACCTAAGCAGCTGCTAGCGCCGAGGGTGCACAATCGGCTCGAACGTCGCCAGTTTTGCAATCGTCGCGGTTGCAAGGCGCTCTTGTGGCGCAACAGCCATTGCCGTCCACGTGACATGGCCTTTGTTGTCGCTCGCTTGCATCGACAGCGTTGGAATGCCCGTCCACAGGATCAGCCGCGACCGCAGCCAAAGCGTGTCATCATGTGTGTCGTGGGGCGGGCTTGCCGGCGACACCAGCTCGACATGCATCGCTACGAGCTTGTTGGTTACCAACTCCTGTAGGGCGGCGGCAAGAGGCTGGTAGCGGGTGTCGCCGGTGTCGTTGGTGATCCTGGCCAGGACGACGGTCACGTGGGCATTGCGAGCAATGGGACGCGCAATGTAGAACGTCGCTGACGCGATTAACAGCAAGGACGCAATCGCGGCGCCCAGCGGGATTCGACGCCGGCCGCTGGTCGGAAAAGGAGACGGCCTTGCCCTTGTGTCATTGGCCAGACGGTAGCCGCGCTTCGGAATGGTAGTGATCAGGCGCGACTCTGTGACGTCATCCCCGAGCGCGCGTCGCAGATCGCCGATCACGATCGCAACGCTGTTGGCGCTGACCGATCGCCCGTCCCAAACATCGGCAAGGATTTTGTCACGCGACACCGGGTCGCCGCGATGACGGCACAGTAACTCGAGTGTCCGGGCGGCCCGGTGCTCAAGCGCGATCTCCCGGTCAGCACTTATCAGTCGCGCATTCGGCGCATCAAACACCCAAGCGCCGATCTGCCATTCCCTCGTGTCGCCCATGATGGCGTCCTACCATCGGCAGGTTGCAAACCCAACATGTCGGCGGCGCTTTCTCGCCGGAACCTCATCGTTGCGGAGGACTTCAGGCGTTCTTTAAGAATTCTTGACGAAATAAAGTGGCCAGCACAGCGTCATTGATGCAGCTCCTTGAAGGAGCTTTTTTATGCAATTCTCCCAAACGCAGATCCGATTAGCTGTCACCGTGATGGCGGCTGCGGTGATGACCGCACCGGTCCATGCTGTCCCCGAGCAATCCGGAATTGCGCGCGCGCTGCGCGACCCGGCGCGTGGGAAGGACAGGGAGCAGGATGCGCGGCGTCACCCCGCTGAGCTCATCGCATTGGCACACATCGGCCCTGGCCAGCGGGTCCTCGATCTCATCCCCGGCGGCGGGTATTGGACTCGAGTTTTCAGCAATGCGGTGGGACCCGAGGGGCAGGTTATTGCGGTTTGGCCGCAGGCCTACGCCCGGCTCGCGACGCGCGACGTCGAATCGCTCCGCCAGCTTGCCGCGCGGCCGCATTATACCAACGTCACGGTCGAAGTGCAGCAAAGCGCGCTGCCGACTGCGTCAGTTCCGCTCGACGTCGTCTGGACGTCGCAGAACTACCACGATTACGAAGACGCATTTTTAGGCAAGCCAGGACCAGAAGCGCTGGCACGCGACGCCTACCGTCTCTTGCGCCCGGGCGGCTACTTTATTGTGATCGACCATCGCGCCGCACCAAGGCGCGGCATGGCGGATACCGAAACGCTCCATCGAATCGACCCAGTCATCGTCCGGCGCCAGTGCGAAGCGGCGGGCTTCATTTTTTCGGGCGAAAGCCGGAGCCTTACCAATGCGGCCGACCCGCTCAAGATCAAGGTTTTTGATCCGCGTATCAGAGGTAGGACCAGCCAGTTCGCCTTTGCGTTTCGCAAGCCCGTCACACCTCGTCAATAAGGCATGCTGGCACCAATGTGGCGTAGACAATGGAATCAGGCAGTCATGGAAGACCGTATACGCTCCGAACTATCGGTCGTTACGGGATTGTATACGATCATGCCAATCTCCGGGCGGCCGTCAACGGCGAAGGTGGAAAATCTCGAATTCCAGCAGACCAAGTTCCGTGTGCCGGATTCATTTGATCCCGTCGCCATGGGCGACGACGTCGTCTGCGCGCTACAACCGTGAGAAATCCGGACCGATCCGCGACAGCTCCTCAACATGGTCCAAAATCTCGGCACCGGCCTCAGCGCGGGCGGCGTCGGCCCGGAACGTTCCCACCACGAAACGGGCAATCCTTTCCCAGTTTTCCTCGGCCGCTACCCGGATCCGGTTGCTACCGAACATCAGCCGCAGAATGTTGCGTTGGTCACGCTCAAGCTTCGAATAGTCCGTCAGCACGTCGGCCGCCGCCCGGTGTTAAGCGACGATGTCTTAGGTCGCCGTCTTGGCGGTCGCGAGCCTGCTTTGCAGCGCATCGAGGACGCGCTGGGGACGTGGCGTCACGCTCTAAATCAGCCGATATCTCACTTCGGGGGGCCTCCCTAAGACCAGCATGAAAGGGTGTTTGCGCTCTGGCTCGGCGAGCATGAGCCCGACCGCAATTCGGTTAAGCACCTCGACAGACGGCACCCCGCGGCGACCTGTTCCAACCAAGTGTACCAGGTGGAGCTGATATCCGCGCGCTGCGCAACTTCTTCACGGCGCAACGACGGAGTGCGGCGACGCCCGCCCGTGAACTCAAAGGTCAACGGATCGAGCCTGATGCGACGATCCCGAAGATACGTGCCGAGCCGGGCCGACCGAGCATCGCCTTCCGCGATTTCGCCGACCGAAATTTTCGCGTACGCGGATCGGTGCGTACCCACTCGCACCGATCCGGGGCGGCCCTGGGAAAAACGATATCGGCACGTTCCACGCCACATACTGTTTCAGGAGATGCTCGATGACACCGCACCTAAAGCCCTGGATTAGCGCTGGCCCCATTGTCTATCTTTCCGGGCAGCTCGCCTTCGATGCCGACCGCAACATTTCCGCACCCGACATTGTCAGTCAAACCCGGCAGGTGCTTGAGAACATCGCGACCGTTCTGCGCGACGCGGATTTGAGCCCGTCCGACGTGGTGAAGACGACCGTCTGGCTTAGGAATGGAGCAGACTTCTCTGGCTTCGACGCAGCATACGCTTCGTTTTTCGGGCAACATCGGCCGGCGAGATCGACTGTGGTCGCCAATCTCGTATTGGAGAAAGCTCTCGTTGAGATTGAGGCGATTGCATACCGGGGCTGATTCGACATTGCTATGGCATCGTTGCCTTGGCAACGCTCGCCCGGGTATTGTGTGGATAAGTACGAAGACAGATACGCATGAGATCTGAGCTAAGACACTCCTGCTGTTCTGAAATATCCCAGAGCTGTGGATAGGCGTCGAAACTGGACCCCCGCCGAAATGCGCTAAGTCGTTGTGGCGGAGGACATAAAAACGATTCTCGGGGGCCCGATTGGCGCCGATCCGGACCCCACTTAATTTCATGATATCGAGCGTTTCCAGTAACTTTTCTGCCACATGACCGGGTCCAGTTTCGACGCCTATCCATAACCTTGGCCACGCTACGCCGTTAAATCGAGTTTGTCCGACCGATTTCAGACTGGCAAGTTTCGGACGAACGCTTGCTAGGGAAAAGTTCGATTGCGGATTCCCAATAGCACCAATGGAAGGCTTCGTTATCCAGCGGGCAGCTCAATGAACGCGCGATGGCAACGCAACGTCCAGCACGTCACCCGTGTAGGACTCAACGACCTCACTGAACGGTACTCCGCTAGGCGTCACGAGAAGAGCCCGATTTTGATGACGTTCGGCGGGATGTGCAGCGTCGCAGACTGGTTTGCGATCGGGGTCCCGCTGTCCCAGCCCGGAGGTAAAGGCGACCAAAGGAGCTTCGCCGAAAGCGTCTGCCTTCGGAAGCCGAGCGCCTGAACGACCCTGTCAAAAGCTGCGTTGCTGCTGTCGAGTTTGGTATCCATCCGCGGCGTCAGGCGTGAAGGAACATACCAATTATCGGCCTCTGATAGGACATGAGTGCCGCATCTGAGGCGAACCCGCCGATAGCGTATCGGTTCGTCAGCAGAGGCGCCGAGGAGGCGCCGCTGTTCGGTCGTCACAGGTTTGACCAACCTGTCGTCACGTTCGGCTACAATTTTGCTTCCCGGCGCATCGATGTGATGCCGCGCGCACCAATCGTCCAGCGTCAACGTCGCGCTGTCTCGAGTGAGGAGGTCGATCTGAAGCGACTGAAGTGCGGCCAGGATCTCGAGCCGGCTGGTCACGTCTCCGGACCAGACATGTCGGGCCGCACCGTCAGGGTCGGCAGACGAGACTGTCGAAATCAGGATCGTCGCAAGAGTGAGCACGGGGCCTATCATATTTGGTCGCCGAGCCTCACGCCGGACAGCTCGGCGCACCGCTCCAGCAGCGTTGCCTGCAAAGTCCTGTCTCGCGCCTGCGAGTTGGGCGCCATCGTCTTCTGATGATAGAAGTATTTGCCGGTCGTGAGGGCAAGCGAGTCATCACCGGCTGCGAGCCAAGCTTGGGTGCGATGTGCCTTGTCCATGTCATCCGGCGCTCCGCTCCCGCCCATGCGCGTTGGAACCCAGCCGGGCTCAAGCGCCGTGGAGACGACATCCTCCCAGATCCCCGCGATCGCGAAGGCAAGCATGGTGTCGTACAGCTTGCTTTCGGCATAGGCGGTCGATCCGTTCCAGCGTCGCTGCTCCCACAGCAGGTCGTCGAACCGGGCAGATACGTGATGATGCATGCCGGAGCTGAGGTACACCAGCCGCTTTGGACGGCGCATCAGCCCGGTCAGTACGTAGGGCGCGAGCACATTGATGGCGAAGACGTGGGGCAAGCCGTCTGCAGTCGCGATCCGCTCGGGCTCACGATACCCGATTCCGACATTGTGAATGATTGCGTCGAACGGTCGCAGGGCGTTTGCTTGCTCGGCAACCTGCCGCATGCCGGCAAGCGTAGCGACATCGCCTTCCACGACGGCGTCGGCTGCTGGCAGCGCGTCCTTCGCGTCCGCTGCACGCGCCGCGTTGCGGGCGTGGAGAACGACCTCATAACCCTGCTCGACGAGCAACCGCCCTGTCATCATGCCAAGGCCTTCGGACGAGCCGGTGATGAAGATACGTGCCATGATAACTCCTTATGTCGGTCCACGTCCGCGCCGGGCGCCGGTTCTTAAATCCGTCGCCAGACAACAGGCGATCGGTGCGGCTCGCGGGGCTGTCACTTGAACATCGCTTCCGTAGCCTCTCGACGCGGCGCTATTGCATCAACAGAACCGAGTTCCGCACCCAGATCCAACACTGCGTCGATCAATGCATCGAAATCCGATAATTCGGACCGGTGATTGGTGATGCACACACGGATCGCGAACCGGCTATCCAAGATGGTCTGCGACGGCACGGCGATGCCACGCATCTGAAGCTGGATCAGGATCGCCTGATTGAGCGCATTGAGCTGGTCATGCGTCATCCCGTTGGCCGCATAACGGAAGCAGACCACATTCATCGACACGGGCGTCAGAAGCTCGAGGACGTCGCTCGCCTCGATCCGTTCCGCAAGATAACGGGCCTGGTCGATGTTGGCCTGGATCGCCGCACCGATCCGATCGACGCCCTGCTCCTTCATCGACATCCAGACCTTCAGCGCCCGGAAGCCACGCGAAAGCTGCAGTCCGCGGTCGGCGAAATAGGTCGTACCTGCGGAAATGCCTTGCTGCGACGACAGCAGGTACGCCGCGGAGCCTGGCTGCGACTGGAATGCGGCAAGCTGCGCATCCGCATCGCGCGTCAGCACCACGCCCACCTCATAAGGCATATAGCCCCATTTGTGCAGATCGAAGCCGATCGAGTCCGCCAGTTCCTGGCCGGCGACCAGCGCCCGGCTATCCGACCACGCCGCCATCGAACCGAAAGCGCCGTCGATGTGAAACCAGAGGTCGAACTCATCGGCGAGCTTTCGCACCGCATGAAGGTCGTCGACCGCCGCAGTGTTGACCGTGCCGGCATTGCCGACGATCGCGATCGGGCGTTTGCCGGCCGCGATGTCGCTGATGATCAGGGCACGGCATGCCGCGATGTCGAGCCGATAGGCATGGTCGACGGCGACCTTGCGAAAGCCCTGCCGTCCCAGTCCCATGGTTTCACAGGCCTTGCCCGCCCAGCTGTGAGTTTCGCTGCTGCCATAGACGGTCAACGGCGGCCCGGCGTGAACGCCCTCCTCGCGAATGTCCCAGCCGGCCTTCGCAACACGGGCCGCGAGAAGCCCGTTTAGGTTTGCCGCGGTTCCGCCGCTGACGAGCAGCCCGCTCGCGGTCTCGGGGAACCCCATCAACTGCTTCAGCCATGCCATGACCTGCTTTTCGATCACTGAAGCCGCCTGGTCGTAGCCGGCGACATGGGAGTTCATGCCCGCAGCCAGCATCTCGGCGAGCATGCCCGTCGGGGTGCCGGTTCCCATCACCCAACCCCAGAAGCGGGGATGAACATTGCCGGTCGGATAAGGCAGGATATCCCGAACGAAGACATCGTACAGCGCATCCAGCGGCATGCCATGATACGGAACCGGTTCATCGAGACGAAGCTTTGTCGCAGCCGGGACCGGCTGCCAGGGAGCACGCGTGCGGATGCTCTCCTGCCAGCCCAGCATGTCGTCGATCATGCGGTGTCCGGTCTCGCGGGTTGCTGCCCAATCGGTTGGATCTAACGTCATGTGACTTTTCCTTCGATCGGCGAGACGCCGCCGGGGCGCAGATCATCGGGGCCGTTGTCGTCTCGCGCTGATCGGCAGACCGCCCACGAGTTCGACTGATGGTCCTGCAGATCTGCATGACGGACGTCAAGAGGCGCGCTTAACCAGTTTGCGGACGACCGTCTCGAGGCTGGTCGCCCCGAAGCGGTGGTCCGCCACGGGAGTCTCGAAATCCAGCCAGCCCTGGCCGAACCCTTCGAGCATTTTGATCCGCGCAAGCGGATGGCGCATGCCCTCGGCGCGAAAGATCGCCTCCCACTCCTCGTGCGGGATCGCATCGACCGAGACATCGCGTTCGAGCACCTTCGAAAACACGGCGGCGAGGTCGGTAGCGCTGAATCTTTCCGGACCTTCCAGCTCGACGACCCCTGGCGCGATTTGCGTGTCCATCAGCAGGTCGGCGACGACACGGCCGATATCCTGGACGCTCACCATGGCGAGACGGCGATCGAGCGGCTGAAGATAGCTGCGGATTGCACCGTCGAGCGCAGCCTCCACGTCTCCGGCCGCGTTTTCCATGAACCACGCGGGGCGGAGCATCGTCACCGGAACGCTGTTGGTTCGGAGCTCCGCTTCAACGATCGCCGCATTGTTCAGCAGATTGAATGCCGGCACATGCCCGCCAATTGACGACAGGAAGACCGCGTGCGTCGGGCGGGCCGCCTCCAGCGCAGCAGAGAACGCCGTCGCAACTTTATGGGAGTCGGGAAACCCTGGAGCCGGGTCGTAGTTCGGCGGGTTCAACAGGAAGACGCCGTCTGCTCCCTCGAACGCGGCCGTCAACGCCACGCCATCGTCCATTGCTGGAACTTCCGCCACCTCACAGCCTTGTTCGATCCATGCCGCTGCCTTCCGGCGGTCGCGCACGACGGCGCGGACGCGCTGCCCGCGATCGAGTAACGCTCGGGCGGCAATGCCTCCCACCTTTCCAGTGATACCGGTGATCACGAACATAGCGCGCTCCTGTCGAGAGGGTTCGGTCATGTGACCGCGGCGTAGTCGGTAGAGACGCTGAGATGGCGCCATTGGAGATCGGCCGCGGCCTTCGCGAGGTCCGCTTGCTCGACGATGCGAACGGCATCGCTTCCGAGCAGGAGACGTAGCGGCGGTTGCGCCAACGCAGCGACCGCCACGATCACCGCAGCCGCCTTTGCAGGATCGCCCGGCTGCTTGCCGTCGTAATCACGCTGGAAGCGTTCGGCAGCACCGACGGTGGCATCGTATTCTGGGCGTCCTGCATGCATTTTCGACGACGTGCCGGCGAAGTCGGTGCGAAACCCGCCCGGCTCGATGATCGTCACCTTGATCCCGAGCGGCGCCGTTTCGGTCGCGAGAACCTCGGAGAAGCCCTCCACGCCCCATTTCGCTGCTGAGTAAGCGGCGCGGCCGGTCGATCCGATCCGACCCCCAACGGACGAGAATTGAATGATGTGCCCCGAACGCTGGGTGCGCATCACCGGAAGCACCGCCTTGGTGACGTTGATCGTGCCGAACAGATTGGTCTCGATCTGCGCCCGGATATCCTCAAGGCTCGTATCCTCGATCGACCCGATATTGCCATAGCCGGCGATGTTCGCGACCACGTCGATCCGCCCGAACGCGCGAACCGTCTCCTGAACGGCAGCATCGACTTGCCGTGGATCAGTGACATCGAGGCGCGCGGTGCGGATACGGTCTCCGTAGCGGCTTACCAGATCGTCCAACGTATCGGGATCGCGCGCGGTGGCCATGAGCCAATGCCCCGTCGTAAGCACGGCCTCGGCGACGGCTCGGCCAATGCCGCGCGAGCTGCCGGTGATCATCCATATCTGGGTCATGATAGACCTCCTTTTGTGGGAAACAGGGTCATGTCGCGTATTGCGCGATGCCGTTGCCGAACGACCAATTCTCCTTCGCGACCTCGACCAGGCTGACGAACAGGTCCTCGCGACGCAGCGCCAGCGTGTCGTGCAGGTCGTCCGCGAGCGCCTTGTAGAGGGCGCGCTTCTGCTCGACGCTCCGGCCTTCGACGGCGGTGATCTGGATAACGACGAGGTCGTCGGTTCGCTCGATGCCGAGATAGGAGCGCGCGTACAGCAGCCCGTTCGGCGCATGTTCGCTTATGATCTGGAAGCGATCGTCGATGGGTGCGCCGAATCCGAGCAATGCCCGGTAGACGGCGTCGCCCACACTTTGGCGATACGCGTCGGACTTGCCCTTGATGAGATCAATGCGAACGAGTGGCATCGACCATCTCCAGGCCTGCAGCCTCAAGCGGGGCTGGATCAGCGAAATAACTGTCGAGCATCGCGACGTCCGAGATGTAGGTGTCGACGGCATCGATCAGCATCCCGCGCGGCTGAAACACACTGGTCAGATGCTCGTCGAGGATCCGGCCGAGCCGAAGGCCCGTATTGTGCAGGAGCAACCCGAAACCGCTTCGCCCGTACACGACGTGCACGAGTTCGATGTTGACGCCGTAGGCAGCGAGAAGGCGGCCTCGGCGCAGGATTGCGTCCACCCCTCTCGCGTTCCCCGAGATCACATTGTCTCCAGGCAAACTCCAGACGACCTCCGCGGTCGTGATGGAGCCGAGCAATTCGGGATCCTGCGTCCTGATCGCCTGCGCGAAGGTGTTCGCCAGCGCGCGCATGTCATCTTCTGTCATGGGGATTTCCAGTTCGAGGAGGCGAGTGTCGGTTGGGTGACCGATCGTCAGCCGGAGCTGAAGTGTCGCGGCAGGAAGTCGAGTATCAGGTCGGCGATCGCCCGGTGATGCGATTCCAGCGCGAAGTGCCCGGTATCGAGCAGATGGATCTGGGCATCGGGCAGGTCGCGGCGATAGGCTTCCGCCCCGGCGGGCAGGAAGGCGAGATCGTGACGCCCCCAGGCGGCGAACAAGGGCGGACGATGATCGCGAAAGTAGCGCTGAAAGGCCGGGTACAGCGCAACGTTCGTCCGGTAGCTCAGGATCAGATCGAGCTGAATCTCGCGGGCACCATCACGGTCCATGTAATGGACGTCGAGCGTATGTCCGTCAGGCGAGACGCTGTCCGCCGGCGCGCCGTGCAGATATTGCGAGCGAATGGCCTCCGGGCTCAGGGACGCCCGACACCGCTCGCGATTTTCAGGCGTCGGGTCGCGCCAATAGGCCTGCCACGGTCCCCAATCGTCGCTTAGCCCATCCTCATAGGCGTTGCCGTTTTGCGTGATGATCGCGGCGATGCGCTCGGGATGTTTCATCGCAAGGCGCAAGCCCACGGGGGCACCATAGTCGAAGATGTACAGAGCGAACCGAGCGAGACCAAGCGCGTCGACAAAGCCGTCCATCACCGTCGCCAGATGGTCGAAGCTATATTCGAAATCGCCGCGCTGCGGCGCGACCGTATTTCCAAAACCCGGCATATCGGGTGCAATGACACGGTACTTTGACGACAAATGCGGGATGAGGTCGCGGAACATATGCCCGGCCGTGGGGAAGCCATGCAGAAGCAGAAGGACAGGCGCGTCCTCGCTGCCAGCTTCCCTGTAGAAGACGTCCACGTCGCCGACTTTGAGTGTCCGGTAGAGCATCGTCATCGCGCTTCTCCATGTGTTCGAGGCATTCTTCGGTCGCGCGTGGGACGCGCGTATCGTTACCGTCCGCTTTGTGGCGGGGTGCTTGCACCGAGGGGCGCTGGTGTTCCCGACGCAGGCACGGGCACCGGCAGGAGCTTGCCCGACAACAACAGCCGAAGCGTGCCCAGCGAGAGCGCCACGATCAGCAGGTTCGCGGCGGCGAAGATGAAGGGCGCGAGGGTTGTTTCGACCAGCGCGCCCTTGCTTGCCAGACGTATCACTGCGCCAGCGAGTGCGGCGGCGCCGAAACTGAACGCCCAGTAAGACGGACCAAACGGCTGGACCCGGATCCAGGGTATCAGCCGCAACAGCAACAGTGCCTGTAGCAGCGCGTATCCGATCAACGCTTGCGCGAGCAGATCCGGCAGCCCGGTCCCGACGTTGAGATAGGCGAGGACGCCGACCGCAGGCGGCGCGAGTTGGATCCCGAGCGTCGGACGCAGCGCCGGCGGCATCTCAGGGCCACTGTACAGCCGCTGCAACAGCACGGACTCGATTGCGAGCCAGGAGAACAGGCCCGCGCCGAATGCGAGCTGTCCCCATTCCGGCCAGCCGAGCACGCTTGCCGCGGTCGCCGTTACGAAGCTGCCGGCGACGGCGGGAAGGTAGAGAACCGCCGTCGTCGCGCCTTGGTCACGGCCACCCATCCACAGCCGGCCGGTTCGATACAAAGCGAAGGCGAGCGTGCCGAGCGCGCCGAGCAGGAACAGCCCGATCGCTGCCGGACGGTTATGCGGGAGAACCGCGACCGCACAGAGCGACGCGTTCACGGGCATCAGCCCAACGAAACAGCATTGGACCGCGTGCTCGAACTCCGCGCGCGCCTCCGTGCCCGCAAACAGCCACTTCGCGGCGTATAGCAGCGTCAGCACTGCCCACAGCATCACGCCTGCGGCCAGGATCAGCTCCGCGATGATCGCGGGCAAATGCCATAGCTCGATCGCCGCGCGCCAGGCGAGGCCAAGCCCGAGCAGACCGAGTGGCATGCCGAAGAAGGACGCTGGCGGGTAGGGATGACGAGTCATGATCTTCTCCCGGTTCGGCGGCTATTTGACGACCTCGACGACGATCTTGCCGGTGGCGCTGCGGGACGCGATCGCGGCATACGCCGCGTCGATCGTGCTCAGATCGAAGTGCTGCGGGTCGACGCTCGGGATGACCGCTCCTGCCTCGACGAGGCGAGTGGCCTCGCGCAGGATCTCTCCGTGATGCGCGCGACCTTCGCCCGACAGCAGCGGCAGAAGCGCGAACACCCCCGAATAGCTCGCGGCCTTGAACGAAAGCGGCGCCAGCGCATGCGTGCCCCAGCCGAGGCTGCTCACGACATGGCCGAACCGGCCGACTGCTTTAAAAGACGTGTCGAGGACGGCGTCACCGACAGCGTCATACACTACATCAAAGCCGCGACACTGGGTGAAGCGCTCGACATAGGCTTCGACGGGTTCGTCGCGGTCGATCGGCGTGGCGCCGAGGCGCGTTAGGAACGCTGCTTTGGCTCCGGCGTCCACGCCGTAGACATGGGCGTCGAGCGCGCGAGCGATCTGCACCGCCACGTGACCGACACCGCCGGCGGCGCCCTGGATGAGGACGTGCTGACCTGCCTGGACCCGCGCGCGATCGACGAGACCTTCCCATGCGGTGATGAAGACGAGTGGCAGCGCCGCGGCCTCGCGCATCGTGAGGTTCGACGGCTTGGGTGCCAACAGCCTTGCATCGACCGCCGCGAATTCCGCCAGCGAGCCCTGGATACCGCCAACGCCACCGGTCAGCCCGTACACTTCGTCGCCAGGGCGAAAATCGTTGACGCCCGCGCCCACGCTATGGACGGTGCCGGCGAGGTCCATGCCAAGCACCGCTGGCAGCGGGTGACGCGCATGGCCTGCGGCTCCCGCGCGGATCTTCAGGTCGAGCGGATTGACGCCGCTCGCGAAGATGCGAACGAGAACTTCCCCCGGCCCGGCGTCCGGCCGCCCAAGCTGAGTAACGGTGAAGGGAGCGTCCTGCTTTTCCAGCATCGCTGCGCGCATCGACTTGGCAGACATCATCTGAGCCTCTCGTTGAACTGCTCGGAATATGGACGCGTTTCCCGTCTTCGAAAATGAATGTTACTGCACGAGCTTCATTCACATTTGAGGATCAATCATGGAGTGGAGCGACCTGCGCGTATTCCTCGCGGTCGCGCGCGAGCGAAGCTTGGGTGCCGCCGGTCGTCGCCTCGGCCAAAGCCAGCCGACGATGGGCCGGCGCATTCGCGCGCTTGAGGCAGCGGTTGGCCAGATCCTGTTCCAGCGCACCAAGGATGGCTTCGTGCTGACTGATGAAGGCGCGCGGGTGCTTGTCCATGCGGAGCGCATGGAAGAAGAGGCGCAAGCCCTTCAGCGCGAACTGACCGGTAATGATGGTCTGCTCGAGGGCATGTTGCGCATTTCCTCATCCGACTGGTTCGGCATCCACATGCTGGTGCCGATCCTTGCGGAGTTCGCCCAGAAGCAGCCGAAGGTGGTGGTCGAACTCCTCACCGACTCGCGCTTTTTCAGCTTGCCGCGCCGCGAGGCGGATCTTGTCTTCCGCATTCAGCCGTTCGACGATCCGGAGATCATTTCCCGGCGCCTAATCCACATCGATTATGCAGCCTATGTGACACTAGGTTCGAGGCCGCCGACGCGCGGAAATGGAATCGGCACCCCGCTCGTGATCATGGACACGGCGTTGGAGGCGACGCCCGATGCGATCTGGATCAGGCGAATTCTCCCACGGGCGCATATTGGCGCTCGCAGCAACAACCGCGATGTTCAGGCTCGATTGTGCGCTTGTGGCGCCGGCGTAGCGATGCTGCCAATTCCCTTGGGTGATGCCACCCCCGGTCTACAACGAGTTGACCTTGGCGAAACCCCGCCCGGTCGAGACACATGGGTTGGATACCACCGCGATCTCAAACGCCTTTCGCGTTTGCGCGCCTTATTGAATCTGGTGATCGAGCGACTCGCAAAATAGCCGTTGAATTATCGCGACTTTATAAACACCCCGCCGCAGCAATGCCTTGGGCAGGATGGATGATCGTCGGCTGTCGAGGCGGTCGAACGACTCGTGGGCGTTGCGTGGCGGTCAGATCGCCTTTCCTGAGCTGTGGGAGGGATATCGGCTTCGGCGGCAACATCCACACGAAGTGAAGGTAATGAGTGGGACTTGAGCGAGAGGGCTATCCGCGCGATCGGAAGGTTCATTCAGGTCGGATCGACGTGGCCACCGTCTGAAAGGCGCTTTGATAGAGCTTGGGCGAAGAATTCCGTCGTGTGGCGAACGCGCGCCGGGACGAATCGGCGCTTCGGCCAGGCGAGACTCACATCTCTGAAGCTTCGCACGAACGCTTCCAAGACTGTCATGATGTCGGGATCCGAGAGTTCAGCGGCGAGTGACGCTTTCGTGAAGAAGCCGATGCCGACACCGGCAAGCACCCCCGCCCGGATCGTTTCAATGCTGTTGGACGACAAATTGCCGCGAACGGGGACATTGAACGGACCATCAGGGCCGACGAAAGGCCAGTTCGCCACTTGGGGAAAACCGCCGTAGATCAGGCAATTGTGATCGACGAGATCGGCGGGCGTTTGCGGTACGCCGTGGTCCTGGAAGTAGCGGCGCGACCCGACGCACACCAGCGGCACTGCCGCCACGCGTCGGACGACCGCGTCCGGCTCGTCGATCGGACCAATCCGGATCGTCAAGTCCACGCGATCCTCGATCATGTCGCGTATGATGTCCGACAGGACCAGATCCACGGTGAGTTCGGGGTACAGCGTCAACAGTTCCGGGATAAGCGGCAGGACGTGCAAGCGTCCGAACGTCGAGGCCACGCTGATCCTGACCGGTCCCGACACCCGGAGCGAACTGTTCATCATCTCAGTGTCCGCATCGTCGAGCTCCTCGACCATCAGCCGCGTTCGCTCGAGATAGTGCTGGCCCTGATCCGTCAGGGTCACGCTCCGCGTGCTGCGATTGAACAGCGCCACACCGAGACGTTTTTCTAGCGCCGCAATGGCCTTGCTGACGGCGGGCTGCCGCTCACCGGTGCGGCGGGCCGCGGCCGAAAAGCCACCGGCTTCTGCCACGGCAATAAAGGTGCTGAGTTCGTGAAAGCGGTCCAGACCCATTCCTCCTTGGAATGAATGCTATAGAATATCGGGTTATTATCTCACTTCCTTCTACACTCCATCTCGGCATGAGAAAGAGGAGTGCACCATGTATATCGATCTCAAAGGCAAGAAGGCCGTCGTTACTGGCTCCACGGCCGGCATCGGCAGGGCCATCGCCGAAGGGCTGGCACGGTCCGGTGCGGCGGTCGTCATCAACAGTCGCAGCGACGAACGGGTCGCTGCCGCATTAGGGGAGCTTCGCGCCCTTTTTCCCACGGCCGACATCACCGGCTTTTCCGCCGACTTGGCAACAGCGCAGGGCGCTGAAGACTTCGCTGCCCGGGCGGGCGATGTCGACATCCTGATCAACAACGTGGGCACGGCAAAGCCAAAGCCTTTCCTTGAACTTGCCGATGAAGATTGGCGGGAGCTGTTCGAGCTGAATGTGATGAGCGGGGTCCGAATGACCCGCCATCACCTGCCGGCGATGACGACGCGCGGCTGGGGGCGCGTCATCTTCATCAGCAGCGAGTCGGCGCTGGCGATCCCCGTCGATATGATCGATTACGGCATGACGAAGACCGCGCAGCTCGCGATTTCGAGGGGCATCGCTGAGTCGGTTGCGGGCACCGGCGTGACCGTGAATGCGGTTCTGCCCGGCCCGACGAACTCCGAAATCATGTCGAACTGGATGAAGGCGACGGCGGACTCCGAGGGCATCACGCAGGCCGAGGCCGAGCAGAAGTTCCTGAAGACAATGCGGCCGACGTCGCTCCTCGGACGGTTCACGACGACCGACGAGATCGCGAACATGGTCGTCTACCTGTGCTCGGACCAAGCATCCGGCACAACCGGAGCCGCCCTGCGGGTGGACGGCGGCGTGCTGCGGCAGATCGCATAACGCACAACGCATTCAGTCCGTCATCACCGAAGGAAACTTATCATGACCACAGCACAGCTTGAACTGACGCGTCCGCAGTCGCCGTCCTATGATCTCATGGGAAAGCGGGTGGTCGTGGTTGGCGGCAAAACCGGAATAGGCCTCGGCATCGCACAGGCGGCCCATGCGGCGGGCGCGAGCGTAACGGTAGCCAGCCGGCGCTCGGCCTCCGCGGCCGACCATCCAGAGCTGATGCCGTTCGAGCAGATCGAACTCGACATCGGCAACGAGGACGCCGTGCGGGCCGCCTTTGATACGATCGGCAGCCTGGATCATCTGCTCGTTACCGCGGGTCCGACCGACGGAAGTTGGGGCGCCTTCTTGGACCAAGACATGACGGGCGTGCGCAGTTACGCCAACGCCAAGTTCCTGGGCTCCTGGGCGTGCGCCCGCTATGCCCAGCCCCGGCTCGCCGCGGATGGTTCGATCACCTTCCTCACCGGCGGCATTGCGGCGCGGTCGAAGATCGGCATGACCGCCGTCACCTCGACCTTCGCTGCGGTGGAGGCGCTTGCGCGCTCGCTTGCGCTCGAACTCGGCCCGATCCGGGTGAACGCCATCCGGCCCGGCTTCATCGATACCGACCTCTGGGACTTCCTCTCGCCGACGGATGCCGCGGATGTGCGCGAGAAGGTGCGCGCGAACTTTCCGGCGCACCGCATCGGCCGCCCTGCCGACGTCGGGCATGCCGCCGTATTCCTGATGACCAATCCCTATGTCACGGGCACGGTGCTGGAGGTCTCCGGCGGCGAGCAACTGGTCGACTGGCAATTCTAAGCGGCACTTGCGCGGCGCCTCCCGCATTCAACCGAGCGTCGTGCGGACCGCTTCGTCCAGCGCCGTGCGCGGTTCGGCGCCTAGCGTCGCCCGGAGGCGGTCACCCCGCAGCCGGACCGGCCGATCCCACAGATATTTCATCTCCATCACCTCGCGCAACACGGGCACGAAGGGCGCGGCGAGCCGCATCATCCACCACGGCGTCCGCTTCACCGGCACCGCAGGATCGCCCAGCGCGCGGCGGATCGCATCGACCATCCGGCCACCGTCGGCATCCCATAGGCCCTCCATATGGAAGGTGGCGAAAGCGGCGAGCCCGCCTCGCTCGATCAAGCGCACCATCGTCTCGGCGACATCGGGAAGATACGCCCATTGATGACCCACGCCGCGCCGACCGGGATAGGTGATTGTCGTCGATTGCTTCCCCGCCGAGGCGATCTGGCTGAACCAGGCATTGGCCGAGCCCGGGCCGAAGAAGTCGCCCGCACGGACGATCAATACGTTTCCCGCTTCTATCTCGGCGAACGCGCGCAGCCGACGCTCCAGCTCGACGCGGATCGCGCCCTTGCGGGTGCGTGGGTGCTGCGGCGCATCCTCCGCAATGTCGGGAAAAGCGTCGGGACCGTAGTTATAGACCGTTCCCGGCAGCACGATCGTGGCGCCGTTGGCGCGCGCGGCGGCGATCGTATTGTCAATCATCGGCAACACGAGCTTGCCCCAGTTGCGATACCCTGGAGGATTGACCGCATGAACGATCAGCGAGACGCCGTCGGCCGCGGCTGCGACGTCACTTGCGACCATTGCGTCGCCGGCACGCCAGTCGAACCCGTGCCGCATTGCCACGCTGTCGGGCGCGCGGTGCAGCGCGTGCACCTGCCATCCTCGCGCGTCCAGCAGCCGCGCCACTGCGCCGCCGATGCCGCCCGTTGCGCCCAGTACCAATGCGATCTTGTGTGCCATGTGCCGTCTCCACTGTGTAGACACAGAGATGAAGGAATTTCGTTCTATACGAAATTGCCGCTCGGCGTGGATCGGCTATACGGAATTGTATGAACACGCCGCTACCGAGTTGGGACCTGTATCGCACATTCGAGGCCGTGCTGCGGACCGGATCGCTATCCGGCGCGGCCCGCACGCTCGGACTGACCCAACCCAGCATCGCGCGGCACATCGATGCGCTCGAGCAGGCGATCGGTCGCGACCTGTTCGTGCGCTCGCAGCGCGGGCTGACCCCGACCGCTGCCGCGCTCGAGCTCAAGCCCTATGCTGAACTGCTGGCTTCGACCTCGACCGCGCTGCTGCGAACTGCCGAGGGCCATGCAGGCAAGATCGCCGGCACGGTGCGGGTCAGCGCGAGCGAGGTTGTTAGCGCCGAACATCTGCCCGCGATGCTGTCGCGGTTGCGGCAGGCGCATCCCGCGCTCGCCTTCGAGATTTCGGCGTCGAACAGCGTCGACGACCTGCTGCAGCGCCAGGCCGATATCGCTGTGCGCATGGTCCAGCCCACCCAGCAGTCGCTGATCGCACGCAAAGTGCCGCCGATCCCGCTAGGCCTTCACGCCCATGCCGACTATCTCGCGCGGCGTGGCACGCCCCACACGCTGCGCGATCTCGCCAAGCACGACATGATCGGCTTCGACACCGAAACGCCTGCGATCCGTGCCTTTGCCGAGCAGTTCCCAACGTTCACCCGAGCTTCCTTTGCGCTCAGGATCGACAACGACGTGGCGCAGCTTGCTGCGATCCGCGCCGGGTTCGGCATCGGAATCTGCCAGGTGCCGGTCGCGACCCGCGCGCCGGAGCTGGTTCGCGTGCTGGCAGACGCCTTCGCGATCAACCTCAGCGTCTGGATCGTGATGCATGAGGATCTGCGCACCAGCCCGCGCTGCAGTGTCGTCTTCGACGCGCTCGTGGCAGAATTCTCCACGCTCCATGTACCAATTGCGCAATCGGCTCCGGCCACGTTCCGCGAGCCTTGCACGACGGATTGACAGCCTTGCTTCCCGCAACTCCGGCTAGACCTTAGCTACTAACGGGCCAAAGATTGACCCAAAGGCAGACGCTCAGCGTCCTCCTCGCGCTTCCCGACTCCGGACACTCATTCATCCGTGCCCGATCGCGAGGTGGCGCCGTTAGAATAGAAAAACTGAAACAAAGCCGTCGTCTCCGAGCGACGTGCCCAACGGCACCATGTATCACACAGCCGACATTTTGCGTTTCGCCAAGGAGGCGGGCGTTCGCCGCAATCTGCTTCAGCTCGTCCGGATTTCGTACAGGTGCAGCAATAAGCCCGACTTACAGTCGGACCACCGTCTCGGGCCTCTCATTTCGCTCGTCTGACGCCTGCGCTGAACTCTCAGGTGCAGGCGGCACCCGTGTTGCTTACATCATCCGACCGTGCAGGTTGGCGATGATCACGATCGTCCCCGCAACCATCAGGATGATGATCAGCGTTGAAAACAGGATCAGCAAAAGGTCGTCGCGGGATGATCGCTTGAGGCCGACGTGCAGGAAGCACCGGAGGTGGACGATCATTTGGATCAGCGCGAGACCGAATACGAGACCCAGCGTGATCCGCGCCGCGAAGTCCGGCCATTGCACCAAGGCAAACGCCGCACCGGTGAGTGCCAGCGCCAGCGCATAGCCGATCGCATAGGTCCGGATCTCGCGCCGTTTCTCCCGATGCCGCGCCGTTTGTCGTGCGGTCATCGGATCAGCCCTTGCAGATAGACGACAGAGAAAATCGCTATCCAGACGATATCAAGGAAGTGCCAGAACAGCCCGAGTCGCAGCAGGTTGATCTTCACCCGCGCATCGAGCCCGAAGATCGGCACCTGCACGATCATCACGACCAGCCAGAGACACCCGACCAGCACGTGCAGGCCGTGCAGCGGAACGAGCGCGAAGAACGACGAGAGGAACCCGCTGCGCATCGGCACCGCGCCGTCGCCGATCATCGTCGCGAAATCGTGCAGTTCCAGGCCGAGGAAAGCGAGACCCAGCATGAGCGTCACCGCCAGCCAGCCGAGCAGCAAGCGGTGCGACGCCCCGTGCTTCATCGCGATCGAGGCCATGCCGAAGGTGAAACTGCTCGTCAGCAGGATCACCGTCTCGACGAAGGTCGGGCCGATCTTGTACGCGCTGGCCGCGGTCGGGCCGCCAACAGTCGCGCCGAGCATCGTCCCATAGACCGCGAACAGCAGCGCGAAGATTACCGCGTCGCTCATCAGGAATATCCAGAAGCCGAACACGTCGGGCTCCGCCTGGTCAAGCGCCTCCTTATCGGTACTGCCGAGATTGAGGCCGGCGTGCTGCACGTCGCCGGCGCTCATGCCGTCACCTCGGCGAGACCCTTATTGGCCGAGCTCATTTCGTGATGGCGGGAAATCGGTCGTGCCTTGGCAATCGCATTGTGCCAGCGCGCCTCGATACGCGCGACATCGACGGCGGGGACGATCCGCTTGACATCGCGGACGAAACTACGCGCGATCACGGTGGCGACAATTCCCCCGAGGCAAAGGACCGCCAGCCACCAGATGTGCCACACCAGCCCGAACGCGAGCGCCGCACCGAGGATACCCGTCGCCGGGCCGACCATGCTGTTACAGGGCACGGCGATATCCTCGTACGCGGCCGGCGCTGCGTAGGCGTCGCCATCGCGCTTGCCCTCGTAAAACGAGTCGCGGCTATCGACCACCGGGATCACGGCGTAATTATATTCGGGCGGCGGCGCCGACGTCGACCATTCGAGTCCGCGCCCGTCCCAGGGGTCGCCCGCGAACACGCGGTTGTCCTCACGCTCGCGGATGCTGACCCAGAGTTGCACGAACAGCGAGACGAGCGCCGTCAGCAGGATCAGCGCGCCGACGCCTGCGACATAGAGCCAAGGCCGAAACGCCGGCTCGAAGAACGCCTGGCTCCGCCGCGCCGCGCCGCCTGCGCCAAGCACGTAGAGCGGCATGAAGGCGAGGTAGAAACCTACCACCCAGCAACCGAACGATATGCGTCCCCATTTTTCGTCTAGTCGAAAACCGAACGCCTTGGGAAACCAGTAGTGCGTCGCCGCCAGCATTCCATAGAGCAGCCCCGGGATCAGCATGTTGTGGAAATGCGCGACCAGGAACAGCGTGTTGTGGACGAGGTAATCGAGCGGCGGGAAGGCCAGCAGGATGCCGGTGAACCCGCCGAGCACGAAGGTCATCATGAACGCTAGCGAGTAGAGCATCGGCACGGTGAAGCGCACTTCGCCGCGAAACATCGTCCAGATCCAGTCGTAGATCTTGACGCCGGTCGGCACGCCGATCGTCATGGTCGCGATTCCGAACACCGCGTTCAGGTTCGCGCTCTGCCCCATCGTGAAGAAGTGGTGGACCCAGACGGTGAACGACAGCACCGCGATCGCCATCGTCGCGAGTATCAGCGAGGTATAGCCGTACAGCTCCTTCGACGCGAAGGTCGAGACCACCTCTGAGTACACGCCGAACGCGGGCAGAATCAGGATATAGACCTCGGGATGACCGAACAACCAGAACAGGTTGGCATAGTTCATTATGTTGCCGCCAAGGTCATTGGTAAACAGATGGAAGCCAAGATAGCGGTCGAGTGCAAGCAGCGCGGTCGCCACGGTCAATGGCGGCATCGCGAAGATCATCAGGATCGACGTGCAGAGCGTCGTCCAGCAGAACAACGGCATCCGCATCAACGTCATGCCAGGGCAGCGCATCTTGTAGAGCGTTACCGCGAAGTTGAGCCCGGACAGCGTCGATGCGATCGAGCCGAGCGTCACCGCCCAGATCCAGTAATCCGGGCCGACATCGGGGCTGAAGCCGAGTTCGGTGTAGGGTGGATAGCCGCTCCACCCGCCAGTCGAGAAGCGTCCGATGACCAGCGATACCATCATCAGCCCCGCCGCGCCGCCGGTCAGCCACAGGCTAATCGAGTTGAGCAGCGGAAACGCGACGTCGCGCGCGCCGATCTGCAGCGGCGTGACGTAGTTGATGATGCCGGTCAGGAACGGCATCGCCATGAAGAAGATCATGATGCTGCCATGCGTGCTGAACAGCTGCGCGAAATGATCCGGCTCTACGAAGCCCGGCGCGTTGACCGCCGCCGCCTGCTGCATCCGCATCAGCACCGCCTCGGCTAGTGCACGCGCCAGCATCACGAAGGCGAGGACGACATACATGATGCCGATCTTCTTGTGGTCGAGACTGGTCAGCCACTCGCGCCACAGATAGCCCCATTTGCCGGTAACCGTGATCAAGACGATCACGACCGCCGCGCCAAGCACCACCATCATTGCCGCCCCCGCGCCGATAATCTCGTTGACGGTCGGGTTCTCCCACGCGCGGACGAACGCCAGCGATTGCCAGGTAAAGCGGCCGAGCAGTGCTGGCCAGAGGCCGTCCGTCATCGTGTCTTTTCCGGGGTTTGCGCGACGATATGCGAGAACAGGTCGGGCGGCGTTGACGCATAGAATAGCGGCCGAGCGATCACCGATCTCTTGGCTAGCCTTGCAAAGATGGCGGCGTCAAGCCGCCGGCCGTTCGTGCGAACGCGGTCCAGCCACTGCCGATAGCCCGCGGGAGGCCGCGCGATGACGGCGAACTTCTGGGCCTGGAAACCGGCACCGTTGAACTGCGTGTTTTCACCGCGGAACACGCCCGCCCGGCTTGCCGCGAAGTTCAGCTGCGTGGTCATGCCGGCCATCGCGTAGATCTGGCCAGCAAGCTGCGGGACCATCAGCGACTGCATCACGGTCCCGCTCGTCAGGCTGATATGGATGGAACGGCCAACCGGAATATCGAGTTCGTTGACGATTGCGATGTGTTCGTCGGGGTAGATGAACAGCCATTTCCAGTCGAGCGCGACCGCCTGGATCTCGAGCGGAGGCTGTGCCGACGGGATGCGGCGATAGGGGTCGAGCGCGTGTGTGTAAGTCCACAAGACGATCCCCAGCCCGATCACGATCCCCGCCGGCGGGAGCCAGATCAACCCTTCAATCCACCACGAAAAGTCCCATTTCGGCTTGAACGCGCTCTTCGTGTTCGACAGCCGGTAATGCCAAGCCATGATCGGCGTCAGCAGCAGCACAGGGCCGGCAACAAACACCAGCACGGCGCCGACGATGAGATACAGATGCCACTGGCTCGCCGCGACCGGCCCGGCATGGCCGACCACACCCAGCCTGAGCACATCGCATCCCGACAGCAGCACGGTCGTCAGGCAACCTATCGCACGTCGCCAGTCGATCGCCTTCACGCGCTCGATCACCATGCGGGCCGGACGTTCAGCCCGCCTCGACCCGCACCGGCACCGATTTCGACGCCGGCGTCTTCGACAGCTGATCATAATGACTGATCGGGACAAGTACGTTGCACTCCGGATAATAGGACGCGATCGTCCCGCGCGGCAGCTTGTACGCGCTCAGCGTCGGCCCGCCGAGCTTGCGGTTCTGACCATCATCGACATCGGTAACCAGCGTCACCGCCTGACCATCGGCGAACCCGCGGTCTTCGATATCCTCGGGGCTCATCAACACTATGTCGCGCGAGACCTCCAGCGCGCGCAGGCGATCCGAGTAGCCGTAGATGGTCGTGTTGAACTGGTCGTTCGATCGCATCGTGATCAACCGGTAACGCCCCGGCGCGTCCTCGAATCCGAGCGAGTTCAGCTGGCCCGGCGTCGTAAACACCGCCTTGCCCTCGGACGTCTTCCAGATCCGCTCATGCGCGCCGTTGCCGCGATAGAAGCCGCCGGCCTCGTACATCCGTGCGTTGTAGTCGCAAAAGTCGTTGGGATAGGTTTGCTCGATCAGGTCGCGAACCAGCGAATAATCGGCCCTCCATTCGTGCCATTTCAGACCCGCGGATGGCGCCACCGCCGCCTTGGCGATGCCGGTGACGATCGCGAGCTCGCTTTTGACCATATCCGAGACCGGCGCGGTATGGCCGACCGACGCGCTGATCAATAGCGTCATTTTGGTTCTATTCGGTTCAAAATGCTGTAATCGCCCAAATATGGCCCATTCAAAATTATTGAGTTGCGTCGGCGATATTGTTGCCGTGTACGTTACCTCGAACGTGGTTTATGCGCAAGATGTCCCGCAATTGATTAAGACCGTTTATGAAAGCTTTACGCGACTTGGCAGCGCGACTCCGGCGATTGTTGCAGATGAAGCTCCTAAGGCCGCTATGACGATCCGGGCAAGCGTTAAGCCTGCCTCGGTTGGGTGTCTCGAGTGCGGAAAGCGGTTCAAGTCGATGAGGAAGCATCTGGCGATGCATAGTCTTACCCCCGACCAGTACCGTGCGAAGTGGTTGCTTCCCGCGTCCTATTCGATGGTATCGGCTGAATACAGCGCAGCACGGTCTGGAATGGCGAAAGCGAACGGCTTGGGTCGGTCAAAAGGGCACGATTAGATCGCGCTTACCGATCTCGACGACCAAAGATCGCGCTTCCAGGAGCGCGTCGTTAATTTTGGACAGTTTGTTCCCTAACGGAAGATCGCCGCCCGTGATTGACGTGAGATATCCGGTGATCGCCAAGTTGATCAGGTAGCGGCAATCGTGGCCTTGGGATACCAGATCAGATCGTCGAGCATGGCGGTGGCCGATACCATCAGGTCGGACACGATCGTCCCGATCGGCGGTTTTTTTCAAAATACGGGTGGATGGCGATGAAGTCTCCGCTGCCAATGTCGAAGGCGGCTTGATCGGAAAAATCGAGGTATGCTGAAAGCAATCCCCAATGCACACATCAACTACCGCGGCCTGAAAATCGATTTCATCGAGGGCGGCTATAATTGCCGGATACCGGTCGATGCCGTCGCGATCGACGCGGACGGCGCCCCCGATGCATACGGACCTCCGCGGTTTGAGGGTGATCTCGACGGAACCGGCACGGACACGCTGAAGCACGCGGGCTATCCTGACAATCAGCACAATCCGATACCCGACGACTGGCACGACATTCTCGTGGCCGACGAACACGACCGGCCGATCGTGAATCGAGACGGCTTCTACATCTCCAAGACGTCGCTTCAGGACAACACGGTCGACGACCGCGAGCCGGGGAAGTTTGTCGATGCGAGCCGTGTGTCGTATATCGTCATGCCGCGGTTCTGGATCGACCATCTCGGCGTCAGGCTTGGCGACCTGTGCCTGCTTTGGCACTCGCGGCTGAACATCAGAACGGTCGCGATCGTGGCGGACACCTGCCCGGTAAGCGAACCGCTCGGCGAGATGTCGATCGCCGCCGCGACGAACATCGGCGGGCAGAACGTGTCGCCGATCACCGGCGTCGATCTGCCGAAGAACGGCACGGTCCACTGCGTGATTTTCAAGGATTCGCGACCTGAACTTGTCTGGCCGATCACCGACAACTTCGTGCAATCCTTCCGCGACATTCTCGAAGCCCGTCTGAGTGGCAGAGCCGGTCTGGCAAAGACATCGGTGGCGGCTACATCCTCAAGCGACGATCATATCCGGTGAGCTCAAGATAGCCCAGCGCGCCGCGCGTCCGGACTGCGCCCTCCCAGTAGACTGGGAGACCGCTACGCCGCGCGTCCAGCTCCTGCGCGGCGAAGAGGGGTACAAGTGGCCAGCGACAGATGCCATCGGGTAGGCGCACGATGAGCTCCTGCGACACCGGGTAGGCCGCCCCGGTTGACGGGCTGCGCCATTGCCTCAACGGACGGAACGCCACATCGCCTGGCGCCAGCGCCACGGTCATACCGTCCGCGCGGCGGAATGAGCCTCCCGCCCATAGCGTCCCCCCGGTCTTGCGACGGATCCGGAACGCCATCAGCGCGCTGCCGTCGTCAAAGTTGAGGCCGGTCCAGTCCCACCCCTGCGCGTCAGGCTGGAGGTAGTTGGACGACCACTCGCGGTCGAGCCACGCTTCGCCGGTAACTGCGATCGGGGTGCCACCACGCAGCACTGTTCCCAACACCTTGAGGTGCGGGACCGAATAGTAATAGCTCGCCGCCTGTGGCTGCGGTCCCTTTCGGCTATACCCGTGATACCCTTGAAGCAAGGGCGGCTGGGTCGGTGCGAGATTGAGCGCCAGCGTGAAGTTTGGCGAAGCGACGTGCGTCGCCCATCGTCCGTCCCGCAGCCGGCGTAGCCGCCAATCGCGGATCGCGACGTCCGCATCGCCGGTGCTCGCGCCCGCCAGCCCGAACCCCGCTCGCGCCGAGCGTTCACCGTGCAGCAGCCGGCCTAGGTTCGGGTCCGAGAGCGCGGCGTGGGCGAACATCACCTGGGTGGCGGCGAAGCGGCTGGGGTTGGCCGGATCGACCGGCGGCCGGGTACGAAAGAAGGTGACCTGAAAGCCTAGATCGGCCCCATCTGCCGTGCGTAGCCAGCCAGTGACATACCACCATTCGGTGCGGAAGGCAGGATGTGCGCCATGGTCACGCGGGAAGCTCAGCGAGATGCCGGGCTTCACGACGGGGTATGGCACTGGTGCCGAAGCGGCGACGCTCGCCGACGCGATCAGCGCCGCTATCGGAGATACCCGCATCACCAGTCCTCCCGCACAGACTGCACCGCACTGCGCGATGTCGCCCGCCGTCCGGCCAGCACGGCGGTCACCGCCGCTGCCCCGGTCAGCGCCACCGCGACCCACACCAGCGTGTCCACGGGCACGCGCGTGTCCATCGTCCAGTTGAAAGACTGCGGGTTGATGACATGGATGAGCACCTGCGAAAGGATCAGCCCAAGCGCGATCCCGGCAAGCGCGCCGGTGAGCCCGACGATCGCACCCTCGGTCGCCAGCATCGCGCTCAACTGGCCGCGCGTGAGACCGAGGTGCCGCAACATGCCGAACTCGCGCTCGCGCGCAAGCGTCTGCGCCGACATCGTCGCGGCGACGCCGGCGAGCCCGACGAGGATCGCGACGGCCTCCAGCAGATAGGTCACTGCGAAACTCCGATCGAACAGCATGAGGGCATATCGGCGCAGAGCGGCGGGCTGGCTGATGTCAACCTGCGAGCGCAATGCCGGCGGCAGCCGCTCGCGGAGCAACCGGGCGACCACCGCCCCGTCGCTCCCGGGGTTGAGTGTGGCCGACGCCTCGTCACGCCCCTGGTCGCTGGTCAGCCGCTGATAGTCCCCCTCATCGATTAGCACCGCCCCGCCCTGCCGTGCATAGTCGCGCCACACGCCGGCGACCCCGAAGCGCGTGCCGCCCGCGATCGGCAGCCGGATCGTGTCGCCGGGATTCCAACCGTAGAGCCGCTGCGCCGGCTCTGACACCCAGACGGGCAGTGTGCCCGCCGGACGTGAGGAGGTTCGGGCCATCAGCACGAACTGCGGGTCCTCAGCTCCGCGTGGCGGTCGCGCGACCAAGGTGACTGGGGGCCGGTCGGGCGTGATCGTCAGCGGCAGCTGGCGTCCGAACGCCAGCTTCGCGATGCCAGGCGTCGCGGCAAGGCGGCTGCGCAAGGCCGGGTCGAAGCTCGCGCCGCCGTTCGTGCGGATGTAGAGGTCTGCGCCAAGGACATGGCCGAGCCAGTCATCGACCGCGCCGCGGAAGCTCGTCACCATCGTCGCCATTGCGATCATCAGCGCGGTCGAGGCGACGATCCCGCAGAGTGCCGTCGCTGCCTCTCCGGGCGCGCCGTGGAGGTGACGGATGGCGAGTTGGCGCGGAACATACCCGCCGGATCGCCGGGCGATCGGTGCGAGCAGCGTGCGGGCGAACCACGGCACTCCGGCGATCCCACCTGCCAAAAGCAGCGCCATCCCGGCGAACCCGAACAGGGGGAGACGGGCGACAGGCGGCAGAAGTGCGACCGCCCCGCCGGCCACGAGCAAGGCGGCGGCGGGCCACCATGCGACCGGCCGACGCGGGTCGAGGACGTCGCCCGCAGTCTTCAGCGCCGCGGCTGGCGCGGCGCGTGCGGCGAGCCTTGCTGGCAGCGCGCTGCCGGAGACGGCGGCGAGCAGGCCGATCGCGAAGAAACCGATGGCGGCAGCGGGCTGGAACGCGACGCCGCCCGCCCCGCCGAAATAGCCTGCACCCAGATCGCCGCCGAACCAATGCAATGCGGCCCAGGCAAGCGCATAGCCCGCGGCCAGCCCCGCCAATGACCCGACGACGCCGATGACGACCCCCTCGACGACGACCGCCGCGACCACACTCCCGCGCGGCATTCCGAGGGTGCGCAGCAGCGCGAATGCGCGTTGCCGTCGCGCCACCGACAGGGACTGCGCGGAATAGACCAGAAAGCCGCCGGTCAGCAGCGCGACCAGCGCCAGCATGTCGAGGTTGACGCGATAGGCACGCGACAGGGCATCGCCCTGCATGCTCTGCGTCTGCGCGGTCGAGAGCACGGCATCGGCGGGCAGCATCCGGCCAAGCGCAGCGTTCGCCGCCGGGCGATCCGATATCTGAAGATCGAGACGATCGAGCCGCCCGATCCGGTCGAACCGCCATTGCGCCGCCGCGATATCCATGACCGCCACGGCGGCATCCTCGTCGGCGGCGGGCACGGTGCCGGCGATCCGCAGCGGCACCGTCCGTCCATTGGCCTCGACCGCGATCACCGCGCCGACGCGGGCGCGACTCAGCGTCATTGCAGCGCGGGACAGGAATATGGCGTTCTTGTCGAACACGTCGGTGCTCGCATCGACCCCTTGTGGGCGAACGCCGATCAGGGTTGGCGTGACGGCTGCCGCTCTCAGCACATCGATGCCGAGCAAGGTGACGCGCACCTTGCCGATCCGTGCGTCGAGTTGGACCACCGGACTGGCGTCCGCGACACCCACCGCCGTCGTGACCCGCGGATACAGGCGCTCGTCGAAGCCGAGCCCGCTGGTCGCCTTGACGGAGAGGTCTGCGCCGCCATTGACGCCGCGGATCGCACCATCGAACGAGGCGAGCGCCGAGCCGTTGACGAGATGGACCGCGAAGCCGAGCGCGACCCCGACGGCGATCGCGACCGCCGTCATCAGGAATCGAGCGGGGTGAAAGCGCCACTCGCCGCCGATCAGCCAGCCAGGCGCAAGCCGCCCGGACCAAAGGCCGGGTTCAGCGCTCACGCCGCTCGACCAGTCCTTCGGCGGTGAGCGTCAGCACGCGATCCGCGATCGCTGCCGTCGCGTGGGAATGCGTCACGATCACCGTGGCCGTTCGTCGTTCGCGTGTGGCGTCTGCGAATAGGGCGAGCACGCGCGCCGCCGTCTCGGGGTCGAGATTGCCGGTCGGCTCGTCGGCGAGAATTAGTGCGGGCCGGTGGACGAGAGCGCGGGCGATCGCGACGCGCTGCAGCTCGCCGCCCGATAGGTCACGGGCGTAACTTGCGCCACGACCACCCAGGCCGACCGCGTTCAGCATCGCATCCGCCTCGATCCGAGCGGCTGTGCCGTCCGGCGAGACGAGCGCCAGCGGGAGGGCGACGTTCTGGCTGAGAGTCAGGTAGGGTAGGATGTGGAACGCCTGGAACACGAAGCCGATGCGCTCGCGGCGGAGCCGGGTCCGGGCGTTCTCGTCGAGTTCGCCGAGCGTCGTGCCGCCGATCGTGACGCTGCCAGCATCCGCATCGTCGAGCCCGGCGAGGATGTTGAGCAGAGTCGACTTGCCGACACCGGACTCGCCGATGATCGCGACGACCTCGCCAGCACCGACGATGAGGTCGAGGCCGCGGAACAGGTGACGGGGCCCCGGAACGCTCTTCTCGAGGCCGCGGACGATCAGCAGCGATATATCAGCCATCGTTGTTTTTGGCCAATCGCCCAAGGCACGACAACTGCGCGGACACATCGATGGTATGCGTTGACCTACTCGATTCCCGCATCGATCGACCGGCCTTCACCGATGCCGCCGCGACAGGCAGTCGAGTTGGGCTCCGCTACTCGCCACCCTGCACCGACAGATCGTCGGCCGAGACTTCATCCGATTGATCATTTTCCACGTCAACCGTCGGCCCGCCGGCAGCGTCGTCCATCGGTGGCTGCTCCGGGGGTATGATCTGCTCAATCGACACGTCGGTCGCGTCCGCGTCAATCGGCATGTCCGACTGGGCATCTGTCTGTCTGCGGTCGTCTGTCATATAAGTCTCCTGTTCCTCGAGCTCAAACGCCTTTGCTGCGATAAGGAGCCGCGCCACTCCTAATGGCCCCCCTCCACCCACGGCACACCCGAAGCGCGGAACGCGTCAGCCAAGGCCGCCTCAATATCAAGCGACTCCCATCCCATCATCGGATCGAGATGGAAGACGAGGGTCGGCAGCAGGCGTACACCGAAGCGTCGAATCGCACTGCTGGCTTTGTACCCCGACTTGTGCTGATCGAAGCGCCAGTCCGGATCGCGCGAGGTCTGTCCGACATATAGCCCCGAGCGGCCCGCACCGCGCACGTCCCACAGCAGGATCACGTAGACGTGGTGACGGGCACCCGACTTGCCGACCGTCGCCGCGCCCAGTGTGCTTGCCGCGGCCTCCGCACGACGCATCCAGGTGGGATCGGTCATGCTCGCGACAATGGCTGTCGGGTGCGCTCACTGTTCAGGATTGGATCGCCATAATTCGCTCGGATCACGATTTGGCTGACATTATCTCAGCACGGCTTCGCGGAGCGCACTGCCCGCTGGTCGAGAGTGATACGCATGGCACCCTTGGGGGTCGCCCCGACCAACTGGAGGCGCCCGGCGAAACCAGCGGAATTGTAGGTCCCGGTGCGCGAAATATTCAGCGGCGCGCCTTTCTTCTGAGGACAGCTGAGGACCTGAGCATAGCGACCACCCTCGATCCTGACGCTGTCGACACGACACTGTGCCTTGGGGTCCGGGACCAAGAGCGCGGCGACGCCAAAGCGCGCCTGCTCCGGCGCGACGCATTTGCGCTCGACCTTCGACCTGCCCTTCATCATCCGCAGCAGGAGGCCCGGCGCGCCGGGGATCTCGAGATCGACCGCGGTGGACGTCACGTCCCACCGTCCCGGCGCGATGGATTGGCCGGGTGCTGCCACCGGAAAGGTGCATGATGCGGCCACCGCAAGAGAAATCGTCCATGACCGCGCTATCGACCGCGACCTGCAGGTCGCCCGACCGGAAGGCGAGGTTTCGACCACCGCGAGTGCCGCATTCGCTCGGCCGATTGAGATGCCAGACCAGCTCACTGCTTGTTCGAGCGACGGGTGTTACGCCGCCAGACCTGCGCGGCAAGCAGGGTCGCAAATCCCAGCCAGGCGACGAACGGGACGGCCGCCGCCGCAGCTGGTCGATCGACCTTGGCCGCCGCAGCGACATAGCCGGCTCCGGTGGCGAGCATCACCCCCGATGTAATTGCGCTGGCTCCGAGCTTTCTCTCGGCGAAAAAGATTTGGGTCCACCCACCGACCATCGCCGTCGTGACCAGCCACAGGCCGACCGCGGTGTTACGGTGCTCGCTGGATGGCTCACGCAGAAGCCGATATCCACCGAACGCCAGACCGCTCTCGAGGACAGGCCAGACTGCGCCGAACACCGGATCGGGCGGCGTGAAGCCGGGCTTGTCGAGGCGGCGATACCAGCGCCGGATAGGCGGGTGCAGCGGGGTCGGCGAATTGCGCATGGCGACGATCGCGCTGGTACCCATGACGACGGCGACTGCTGCCACTGCAGCCAGCGGCGAAAGGCCTTTTTCCGCGGGAGTGGAGGGCACCGGCTCAGACTCGCTCGAGAAAGCGTTCGAGGACGTCACTGCCGCCCACCCGCTCGCCGTCTATGAAGACCTGCGGAGTCGTGTCGACACCGTGCATCGCCTCGAACTCGTCGACTTCTGCACGCGAGCGCAGGATGTGCTCGTCGACGACGAACCCGGTTTCATCCAGCATCCGCCTGGCTGCCACTCCGAACGGGCAGACGTGTTCGGGAAGGACCATCCGGTAGAGTGTCGCGGTCTTGCCGGCCATCACCTATCTCCCCGGATGTCATCATCCGATCCCCTTAAGCGAGTGAAGACGCCGAGCGTTCCGCGCCGACCTGGATGCAGAGACGATGATCGCCGCAGGCAAGAACGGCGGAACAATGGCGGGGCGCCGACGCTTGATCTGCAACCCAAGCATACAGCTTGGCGAACAGGAGCCTTCCCGATGTCCACTCCCGAAGATCTGAATGACGTTTATGTCGACGAGCTGAAGGACCTTTGGTCGGCCAACGACCAGATGCTCAAGGTGCTCAAAAAGATCACTTCGAAGGCGAGCGACAAGGCCCTGAAGGACATGCTGACCAAGTCGCACGAAGGTATCACCGCGCATACCGCCACGCTCAAGGAGTTGATCGCCGGTCAGGACGAGAAGGTCTCGAAGGAGCATTGCAAGGGCATGGAAGGCCTTGCCGCCGAGGCAACCAAGCATGTCCTCGAGGAAGGTCCGGAGAAGGGCCCGGTTCTCGATGTGCTGATCATCGCGCAATATCAGCGCATGACGCACTACGGCATCGCTGGTTTCGGCACCGCGGCCGCCTACGCCAAGGCGCTTGGCCTGAAGGACGACGCCAAGAAGCTGAGCGATGCGACCAAGGAGATCTACGGCGGCGACGAGTACATGACAAAGCTCGCCGAGACCTCGGTCAACCTGCAGGCCGAAGACGCCTGATCCAAGGCCGCCCGCTGGCGGTCCGGCGGGCGGCAGACGACAACAGGGAGAAGACCATGGGTATCGTACTATCCGCGACCTTCGGAACGCGTCGCGACGCCGAGATGACCATCGAGCGTCTGGTCCAGGAATTCGGCATTGACCGTGCCGCCATCGCGGTGTCGGCAGAGGACGACGAGAACAGCGTGGGCGAGGAACGGGCCGGTTCCGACAAGGCCGCGGGCCAGCCTGGGCAGGATGATCACGAGGACGCCGCACTCATGGGTTCGATCGTCGTCACCGCCGAAGTCGCGGACGAGGCCACCGCCAAGAACGTGCGCGCCGCGTTTGGCGAGTTCGACGCCGACGGCGTGGTGGAAGCGGACGAACTGACCTGACCGCTCGGGTTGGGGCGGCGGCTATGCTACCGCCCCAAGACCGAAGTCGTGTAGCGCGCGAGCAAGTCGGCCGCGTCATCGTATAGCGCGATCGCGCCGGCGCTCATCAGCACCGCATCGTCGAACCCGCCCGAACGAAGGGCGATGGCGCGGATGCCGCATTTCGCGGCGGCCTCGATATCGTAGGGCGTATCACCGACGACAATGACCTGGTCGGCACTCAGCGGCCTGACTTTGTCCAACGCCGCGTGGAAGATATCCCCGGCGGGCTTCGATGTCTCGACGTCGTCGATGCTGGTCGTCGCAGAGACGACGCGACCGAGCTTCATTAGCGACACATAGTGCGCCACCTCCTTCGCATCGGCCGAAGAGGCTAGCACGACCTTCTGACCCAGCTTCTGCACGTGTCGGAGCAGGCGGTCGGCATCGGTGAAAGGCTTTACTCCGGCAAGATACTTCGCCTTGAAGATCTCCCCCTGACGGTCGCTCAGCGCCTCGATAGCCTCGTCGGACGCATCGGGAAGCAAAGTCGGCACCAAAAGGTCCCCGCCCTTGCCGATCTGACCGCGGATCGCGGGTCGCTTGAGCACATGACCGACCTCGCGAAACGCCTCGTCCCACGCGGCGACATGCAAATCGTTGCTGTCCACCAGCGTTCCGTCGATGTCGAAAAACACCGCCCTGATCGCGAGCGCGGGCGCAACAGGTCGTTCCCGCAGAAACCAGGTGACCACGGCGGTCGCACCCAGCAGGGCGGCGCCTTGGACGCCCCTACCCCGCCGCAACAACGACAGACCGAGCGTCGCCGCAATCGACGGCGCCCATCCGACTTTCGGAAGTCCCGCAACCCTGCCGGCACGTACCGCAACGCGGCTCTTGGCGAATTCGGCGAGATTGTTCGGCGTGTTGTTCGATGCGGGCGCCACACCCACGGTCGGCACCGCGTTGGTGGTGTCCGGAGCTTCGTTGTCCGCAACATGGTCGGCGACCCAGGCTCCGCGCTGCCCGAGTGGCGCTGGGTGCTTCGTCGTGTCGCGCGCGGTCTGGTGTTCGAGTTCGGAGTTCAGTTCCGCGCCGAAGATCAGGATGTAGCTCGACAGATATAGCCAGGTGAGCGTCACCACGACCGTGCCGAGCGATCCGTAGGTCGCGTTGTAGTTGCCGAACTGGGCGACGTAGATGCCAAAGCCAATCGTTAGCAGGAGCCACATCAGGGCAGCGAATAGCGATCCGGGCGTCAGCCAGACCCAGCGTGCCTGCTCGCGCGACGGACCGTAGCGGTAGAGGGTCGCGGCGGCTCCGGCTCCCGCCAACGTCATGATCAGATAGGCGAGGACCTTGCCGGCGATGATGACGAATGCCGGCGCATTGGGAATCAGGGTCTGGAAGTGTCCGAGCGCTGCGATCGCCACCAGCGCGATCATCGCGACGAACACTGCGACTGCCGTCATGCTGATGGCCAGCAGATTGACCTTGAGGAAGCCGCGCTTCTCCTCCTCCTCATAGGCGACGTTGAGCGCCGTGATCACCGCGCCTGCCCCGTTGCGCGCGCCGAACACCGCCAGCCCGAGTGCGAGCAGCAGCCCCAGCCCCTTCTTGCCATCGGAAGTCTTGACCACGTTCATCAACTGCTCGCCGACGAGCTTCGCGACGTCGCTCGGCATGACCGATGTGAGCTGCGTCATGTTGCGCATCACGGTCTGAGGGTTGGCGGCGAGGCCGTAAACCAGCACGATGGCGCCGAGCAAGGGCACGAGCGCGAGAAAACCGTAAAACGCGACGCCCGCCGCAATCAGACCGATGTTGTCCGTGCCGGTCTCCGCCAAGGCCCGCTTGGTGATCGCGATCCACGCCTTGAGCGGCATCTGCCACGGGCTGGTAGCCCCACGTCCCTGGTCGTCCACGCTGCGATCCATTCGATCTACCGACCCGATATGCGAGTCTCGAGTTGAACAGACCTGGCATAGGACCGTTCCAGCCGTATCCCGGTCGCGGACGATTTCGCTTCGTTCCGGCCATTACCCGGATCTGACGATCTCGACGATCTCCCTAGCGGGCGCGGCCGCCAATGTCGCGCTCGCGTGCCCACATGACGGAGGCACTTCGCCGATTCACTCCGATAGGCGTAGAGCCACTGGTGATCATCAAGCTGGTCCGCCGCGGTAGCGTTCGCTGAGCTTTTGAGCGGTATCACCCGGGTGCCGGCGCGCCGTCGTCGTTCGCGTCGGGGGCAGCCCGCGGGCAACTTAATTGATCCCACGCGTTTTCGGCGCGGGCAATGCATCCAAACAGGAGAGAGAGAATGGCCGATAACGACGGCAAGCGCACCGATGGTGCGCCACCAAGGCACATCCACATCGAGAAGAAGAAGACCAATTGGCTGGCTTGGTTGCTTCTGGCGCTCGGCGTGCTTGCCGCACTGCTGGCACTGAGCCGCTGCAACCACCGCGAGGCGACGGAGACCAAAACCACCACCACAACCAGCAACACGGTCGTTGCGGAAACCCCGACCGCACCCAAGTCCGCGACGCTCGCCGCAACCTCGGGCCTCGGCGCGTTTCTGGCCGGCTCGCAGCCAGCCCCGCAGACTTTCACGTTCGAGAAGCTCAACTTCGATACCGCTAAGAGTGAGATCCGGGCAGCGGATCAGTCTGACGTGAACGACGTGGCGGCCGTGCTGCAGAAGTACCCGAACACTAATATCCGTATCGCTGGCTATGCCGACACGCGCGGGTCCGAAGCGGCCAACGTCGCGCTCGGGAAGGCACGCGCCGACAGCGTCAAGGCGGCACTCGTCGCCAAGGGCGTGGACGCGAGCCGCATCGAGACGGCAACCGGCGGCGACAAGGATCCAGTCGACACCAATGGGACCGCGTCGGGCCGCGCCGAGAACCGTCGCACCGAGCTCGTCGTCACCAAGCGCTGATCACACACCTGAGAGGAAACATCATGTCACGCACCATTACCGCACTCTTCGACACCAAGGCCGATGCCGACGCAGGTGCCGAGCGCCTGCGCCAGGCCGGGATCGACGCCGGCCACGTCAGCGTCCACGACCAGACGACGCACACGTCCGACGCGAGTTCGACCGCCCACGACAAGGGCTTGTGGGCGTCGGTCAAGAACGTCTTCGTGCCGCACGAGGATCGCCATACCTATGAGGAGGGTATCCGCCGCGGCGGGTTCCTGCTGACCGCAGACGTCGATGACGACAAGACGCCGGCGGCAGTTGAGGCACTAGAAGAGGCGAATTCGGTCGATCTCGACACCCGCTCGCAGGAATGGCGCTCGGACGGCTGGGATTATGCCGCCCCGACCGAGGACGTCGCCGAATTCGAAGATGGGTCGATCTACGGCCTGCGCGAGCTCGATCGCGGCGGTCAACGCTTTCGGTCCTACTCGCCAGCACCGCACACTGACGAACGCGACATCTGATCAGGCATTAGGCCCCACGTGGGCGGCGGGGCGATCGTCCCCGCCGTCCTCCACTCAAAATGCTCATCACTGCCGGTGCCCTGCATCGGCCGGACCATCGGGAGACGACACATGCAGGGTCTGGACGAGATGCTCTCATCGAGCGGCATGGATCTGGGCAACCTCGCCGCCCGGTTCGGACTGAGTCCGGAGGAGGCAAAATCGGCGATAGGCTCGCTGCTCCCGGCGGTGGTGGGCGGCTTCCAGCAATGCGCGCAATCAGGCTCGCTTGGGCCTGTGGAGGAGACCGCCAGCGGCATCGGCCAACCAGACATCGCCAGCGGCAACGACGTTCTCGGTCACATCTTCGGCAGCAAGGACGTGAGCCGGCAAGTGGCCGATCACGCGGCGGGCCAATCCGGCATCTCCAGCACGTTGCTCAAGACGATGCTTCCGATCGTGGCCGCAATGGTTGCGAAGCACTTTGCCGCACAGTCGGGAGGCGGCGGGATCGGCGGCGTGCTCGGTTTGCTGCTCGGTGACGGCGCAGGCGGCGGTAGCCAAGCAGGTGGCCTGGGCGGACTGTTCGGTGGAGACAACCCGCTGGCTTCAATCCTCGGGGGCAGTCGCTGATCTCGCCACTGCCGCCGAGCGCGCATCCACAATTCCGATAGAACGCGCGAGGCCCACTGACAGCGCCCTATGGCCAGGGCGGAACTCTACGGTGGATGATGCTTTGAGGAATGCAACAAGGGAGACGGCAACATGGCGGACGACAAGGGCAATAGCGGCGCGCGCGACCGGGCGACTGTGTCAGCAAACGAGACCTACGAGATCGACTATTTCGCGCAGACGCACGATCTGAGCCGCGCGCAGGCGCGGGCGCTCATCGAGCGGGTCGGGAATAGCCGGGAAGCGCTGGAAGCCGCGGTCGCCGAAGGCGGGGCAGCCGCTCCGTCAAAGCGAGGGCGGTCCGCCAAGACGTCGGATGGTGCGACCGGTTCGTCCCCTGCCAAGCGCAAGGCGCCCGCGACCAAGTCCAACAACGCCAAATCCAAAACTTCGCCGACGTCGGCAGCCGACGTGGTGGCCGATTTCGCGGCACCGGTGACCGAAGCGATAGGGGCTGCAGCCAAGCCCGTGGCCAAGGCGGTTGCCCCCGTCGCGAAGACCGTGTCAGCGACACCGCGCAAGATCGCGAAGGCCGCCACCAGCGGGACGACCGCAGTCCGCAAAGCTGCCGCCGCCGCGCCCAGGGCGGCGGCAAAGCGGGCCAGCGCCGCAGTCGACGGCGCGAAATCGGCCGCAACCGGACGTGCCGCCTCACTCGTCGGAGCGGTCGCGGCCGGCCTCGTCACCGGGCTCGCCGTGAACCTCGGTCGAAAGATCGTAGTGCAGGCGCCGAGCGCCCTCGCTGGCGACTGGCTCGATGCGATCAAGCTCGAGCACAAGCTCGCATTAGGTTTGTTCGACAAGCTGCAGTCGACGAGCAGTGCCGACGTCGCCAAGCGGACGACGCTGTTGGCCCAGCTCAAGCATGCGCTCGCCAAGCATGCCTTCACGGAGGAGAACATTATCTACCCGGCACTTCGCGCATGGGGCGACGAGGCCGATGCGGACAAGCTCAATCACGAGCACGGCTACGTGAAGCAGAACCTCTACGATCTCGAGGAAATGGACAAGGCATCGCCCCAATTCCTCACGACGATCGCCTCGTTCCGTGCCGAACTCCAGGATCACATCCGCGAGGAAGAGGACACCATCTTCCCGCCATTGCATGCGGCGCTCGGCGAGGCCGGCAATACCAGGGTGACGGCGCTGGCGAACAAGGAAGGGTTCAAGCTCGCCTGAAGCGGGACCGCCATCCGGGCGGCGCCGCGGACTCCCGCATGCGAGCACCAAAGGTTCCTTGGCAACAGAAACTGGCACCCAGAGAACGCGAGGATACCAACAGCGCGGGGCAGCCGGCGTCTCCCGCGTCCACCGTCTTGCGGGTCGGAACCGCAATCTAGACCCTAGAGATGGGACAACGCATGAGTGACGAACCGGCGAGGGTGAGGGGCCACGCTAATCCAGTGCAGGTGTCGCTTGGCGAGGACGCGGACGCACAGGCTGTGCGAACCCGGCAGCTCTGGTTGACGGCCGGCATTCTGCTGCTTGCGCTGTGGGTCTCCGTCCCGTTTCTGACGCCGATCATTTGGGCAGTCGTTCTGGCCGTCGCGGAATGGCCTCTGCACCGAAAAGCGATGGCACGTTTTCCGCGCCGCCCCATGCTCGTGTCGCTCTGTCTGACGCTTGCGACCGCACTGCTCGTGATCCTTCCCCTGTCGATTGGCGCCGTCGCCCTGGCACAGGAGAGCCAGGGCGCGCTCGACTGGCTGAAACACGCTCAGCAGTTCGGGATCGCGGTGCCGTCATGGCTGTCCGGTCTTCCGTTGGTCGGCGCGAAGCTATCCGATTGGTGGCGCGCGCATCTTGCGTCCCCGCAGGGCGCGAACGCGCTTCTTGGAACGATCAGCGCGGGTTCGGTACTCGGGCTGACCCGCTCGGTCGGCGGGGAGATCGCCAAGGATTCCGCACTGTTCCTCGTGACGCTGGTCGTACTCGCCACCCTGTTGAACCGCGGCACCTGGCTTGAGGGCCACGCGCGATCGGCGGCGCGCACCATGTTCGGTGCCTTCGGCGAGGAGTTCCTGGTGCGGATGGCGGGCGCAGTCCGAGCGACGGTGAACGGGACCGTTCTCGTCTCGCTGCTAGAAGGCGGAATCGTCGGGGTGGCCTATGCGGTCGCCGGCGTGCCCCAGCCGCTGCTGTTCGCGACGTTTACGGTCATTCTCGCTTTCATCCCGTTCGGCGCTTGGCTTGCCTTCGGTCTAGCCAGCCTGATCCTGGTGGGGAGTGGGTCGCCTCTCGCGGGAGCCCTCCTGTTCGGTTTCGGTGCGATTGTCATGACGGTGGGAGACAATTTGGTGCAGCCCTCGGTGATCGGTAGCGCGGTCGAGCTTCCATTTCTATTCGCGTTGATCGGCGCAATCGGGGGACTGACCATGTTTGGACTGGTCGGACTTTTCATCGGGCCTGTCATCATGGCGGCACTGCTGCTGGTCATGCGTCAATGGGTCGTCACCCCCTCCTCGAACGGCACGCCCACCGCCTAAATTCGACTTGCTCCGGGTCGTGTCAGACGCTCGCGACCTCGCGCGGTCCAATCGCGCACTTCGACACCCTACTGCGAGCCCGCGCGTGGATCGCCCTGGCTTGTGCGCTAACGGCTCAAATCAAGCCTTCGCAAGAGCTTCACGCACATCCTCGACACCACGTCGGTTGACTATGGCCACGCCGTTCGCGCGGTGCATGCGAAGGGGCACGGCGTGCTCGGTGGAAGACTGGTCGTCCATAAAGGTCTCCCGTCGGTACTGGCGCAGGGTCTGTTCGCGCGGGGCGGAGATTTCGAGGCGGTTCTTCGCTTCTCGACTGCGCCGGGCGACATTCTCGACGACGCCGTCAGCGGCCCGCGCGGGCTCGCGCTCAAGATTCTCGACGTGCCGGGTGACCTGCTCGACGGCGCCAAGCAGGACGGTGCCCAGGACTTCCTCATGGTCAACGGTCCGGTGTTCGGAGCGCCGACGCCCGAGGTGTTCGCCAAGAACCTCAAGCTGCTCGCGGCCACCACCGACAAGGCGGAAGGTTCCAAGATCGCCCTCTCATCGGTGCTCCGCGTCGTGGAAAGCGCCATTGAGGCGGTGGGCGGGAAGTCGTCGCTCGTCAGCCAGCTCGGCGGCGCGCCAGAGGTCCACCCGCTAGGCGAGACCTATTTCACGCAGACGGCGTTTCGCTACGGCGACTACATCGCGAAGGTGTCACTGGTTCCGGCGTCGCCGGGACTGACCGAGCGGACGGGCGACAGGGTCAATGTCCATGGGCGGCAGGATGCGTTGCGCGAAGATATCACCAAGGTGCTCATCGAGCAGGGTGGCACTTGGGAACTTAGGGTGCAGCTCTGCACGGATCTCAAAGCGATGCCCGTCGAGGACCCCACGGTCGTGTGGGATGAAAAGCAGAGCCCGTTCATGACTGTTGCGACGCTGACGGTCGATCCGCAGATCGCCTGGACCCATGGCCGCAGCGAGGCGCAGGAGGACCGCTTGTCCTTCAGCCCATGGCATGGCCTCGCCGCCCACCGCCCGCTGGGAGCGGTCAACCGAGCCCGCCGTACGCTTTACGACTTTTCCGCCGACTATCGGGGACGGGTCAATGGCTGCCCGGTCCACGCCGTGAAGACGCTCGAGGATCTGCCCGTCTAATGACGCTCAGGCTCAAGCCACTCGCCGGGCACATCGTGGCCATCACGGGTGGCAGTTCCGGAATCGGCTTGGTGACAGCCAGCGAGATCGCCCCACGTGGCGCGCGCGTTGTCGTCGACCCTCGGAACGAGGCCGCCCTCGCGCGAGATCGTGAGGGATATCCACGGCTGAGGTGGTGAAGCCAGGTTCGCGGGCGCGAACGCCGCGGATCCTTCAACGGTCCAGGCCGCAGCGGCCCACGCTGGTGCGACGTTCGGGCGGATCGACAACTGGGTAGACTGCGCCGGCGTCGCGATCTTTGCCAGCTCGCGGACACACCGGAGGACGAGAACGAATATCTTTTCCAGACGAACTATTTCGGCGGCGTCCACGGATCTCTCACCGCGCTCGAGGATCCTCGTCGTGATGGCGGCGCGCTGGTGAGCGTCGGTTCGAACGCGGGGGACATACCTTCTCCGATCAGGGGTATTGATCCCGCGTTTGATGGTGCGATGTTTCGTTGGAATGGAGTGGCCTTCAGCCAGTGGTCGGCCTAGGCGCCCGACGCCGAAGCTGCCTCGTATAAATTATAGGCGCTGTCAGCATGGCTCGGTGTGCCCCTCACATTCCCCCAATAGTTCAAACACGCCGCGCTGCGATGATCGGCCCGCCGCGGCCCGCCTGAAGAAGCAGCGCAGCGGCCGCTCCCGCGGCCGCGGGCGGCAGCCGGAAGCGCGCGGCGGTGCCGGTCCATGTTCCGAGAGCAACCAGTTCACGCACGATGTTGCGGTGGGGCAGCGTCCGCCCGCCATTCTCCCCCGCGCGGATCGCCACCTGGATTGTCCGCGGATCATAGCGGACCAGCCACAGCGTGGCCGGCGCCCTTACTTTGTCCGCCGGAATTGAAATGCTTGCCCCATCGATCAGGAGCGTCGGACCGCCTTGGTCGGCGTGCGCGCGGGCAATCACGGCCTCGACTTCGGTCGCTCGGCTGCCGACGATCGCGGCGCGGCCGCCGATGATCATCTGCGGGGTCGAGACATTGCTGCGCCCACCGCTGTGCGCATAGTCCCATTGCCGCGCGGTGAAGGCCGGCTTGGCGAACGTGTCTTTCCAGCCGAGCTGATCCCAGTAGGTCACTGCGAAATTGAGCGCGATTACGTCCGGGCGCGAGGCCAGTGCGTTGAGCACGACGTCGGCCGGGGGACATGAGGAACAGCCCTGGCTTTGGAACAGCTCAACCACCACCGGCGATCGTTGAGGTCGTTCGGCGAGCGTCGGCGACGCGAGCAGGAGTGCGCAGAGCGGCAGCCAGGTTATACGCATCGCATGTCCTTTGTCGTGACGTGAGCAATCAATCCGTCGGCGAACCATTGGCCGAGCATGGCACCGGCCTGCGCGATACCTGCGTCCTCGCCTTGCGCCGCAACCAGCATCGCGCACAACCCGGCGAACCCGAATTCGCCCGCCGCCAACGGTATAGCGTCCTGCTCGATCCGCTCGATCGTACGGAAGCACGGCAAGAAGTCCTGCCGCCAGACGAGCGTCGCACCCGGCTCGAGCAACAGCGCCGCAGCCGGCGGAGCATCGCCCGCAACAAGCGCGGACCAGATCGTTGCGGCATTGGTCAGGGCCGGCGCAAGGCACAGGCTCGGTACGAAGGCCAGCGCGACGGCGTCCCAGTCGATCGTGCTGATCGCACTGGCGGGAAGCGCGACTGCGTCGCTCGCTTCGAAGACGCGCGAGAGCAGCCATTCGATCCGCCCCAGTTCCGCAACCTCGGGATCGTCGGGATAACGCTTTGCCAGCGTGTCCGCAAACCCATCGCCGTAGACGCCGAGCGTCCAGCCACTCGGTGGAATGCGCTCGATGTGATCGCGCGCGGCCGCGACAAACGCGTCGCCGCCGATCCAGGCAAGCGTCTGGGCGAAGGTTTCGGCGAGGCACTCGGTGAGTTGGACGCGATAGGCATTATGATACACCATTAACCCCGGCGCGGGCTCTCCGACCCAGTTCGCAATGTCGCTGGGCGCATCGACCAGATGGCGCTGAAAATCGCGCTGCAGAGCGAGCAAGCTCATGCCGCGAGCCGGGTCTGCGCGGCGGCGATGCCGCGCGCCACGTCGAGTTCGGCAAGCAGGTCGGCCAGCGGCGGAATTGCGTCGTCGCGTTCGATCATCGTCGCCACCGGACCGACACGCGCGAGCGCGGCTTCATAGAGCGCCCATACCGAAGGCGGCACCGCGCGGTCATGCGTATCGATCAGCAGATGCTCGCCCCGGCTGTGGCCGGCGAGATGGATCTGGCGCACACGTTCGGCCGGCACGCCCGCGATATAGGCGAGCGCGTCGAAACCGTGGTTGGTCGCGCTGACGAAGATGTTGTTGACGTCGAGCAACAGGTCGCACCCGGTGCGCGCGCACATTTCCGCCATGAACTGCCATTCGGTCGCGTCGGCTTGCGCGAAGGTGACGTAGCTCGACGGATTTTCGATCAGCAGCGCGCGACCGAGCACGTCTTGCGCCTTCGCGATGTTGGCGCACACCACGTCCATCGCTTCTTGCGTGTAGGGCAGCGGCAGCAGGTCGTGCGAATTAAAGCCTTCGATTCCGGTCCAGCACAAATGGTCGGACACAAACACTGGATCGATGCGATCGACCAGCGCCTTTAGCCGGGCTAGATATTCCGCGTTGAGGCCGTCGGCCGACCCGATCGACATCGATACACCGTGCAACGCAACCGGGTGCCGCGCGCGGATGCGCTCGAGAATATCCAGCGGACGTCCGCCGTCGACCATAAAATTCTCGGAAATCGCTTCGACGAAATCGACCGGCACCGTGCTTTCCAGGAAATCCGGATAATGCTGCGACCGCAAGCCGAGGCCGAAGCCGTGGAAGGCGGGATTGCTAGACATCGTCATGGGTGCTTCCTGCAAGAGCGCAGACCCGGCCGCGACGTTGCGGCCGGGTCTGCAACGGATCACTTGGCTTCGGTCAGGCTGCCGCCAGCCTTGGCGCAGGCCTTTGTCGACAGCGCTTTGAAGCCCTGCCCCTTGCAGTCGTTCTGGCCCTTGCACTCGTGCGCGCCCGACTTGCAGTCCGAGGTGCCCTTGCACGTGTTGACGCCGTAGCAATGCACGACCGAACCCTTGGCGACTGCCGGGGTCGTGATGGCGACGCCGGCGACGGCGATGATGGCGGCGGTGGCGGCGAAGCTGGCGCCGAGGATGCGAGTGCTCATGGGATAGTCTCCGAAAGGTCGTGGCCGGAAGCGGCTATCGATCCATTCGGACAGGCTTTGCGTGCGGTTACATCGCGCCCGAAACAAATTACCAGCGCAGCAAATGCGGCCCCGCCAGCGCGCCGATCGCCGTGGCGAGTAGCATGCCGAGCGAATACCAGATTAGGACGAACAAGGCTGAGACCTCGGGACAATGCAGCCCGTATAGCGTTGCGGCCCAGCCACCCGCCGCCAGTCCCGCGACCGCGCCGGTTAAGCGCAGCCGTGTCGGCGCAAGCTGGCGGAAGGCGACGATCAGTCCGGCAAAGATCGGCGCCGAAAGGATCGCCACGTTGCGCGTGCAGACCTGCCAGCTCTGCCCCTGCCACAGCGCCGTCCAGTCGCCGGCCGGGGTGGTGGCGAGCTCGATCATCGCAAGGATCGCGAGAAGTCCTGCCGGCGCCGCTAACCCTCCCAGCCAGCGCGGTCGCGTCGCCTCGGGATGCGCGAGATGCAAGATTGCCAGCACCGCAATCGCGCCGACCGCGATCGTGTACCCCGCCTTCATCCAGAAAGCGAAGCCGAGCATCGCGCCGCCCAGATCGGGCCGCAGCCCGAGCCAGCCAGCCACCAGCGCCATCGTGATAATTGCCCCGCCGGCAATGCCCAACCCGACCCGGCGCGTCGCCGCGCCGCGCGGCATCGCGCGGAGATCGCCCGAAAGCGATGCGATAAGGTCCTCGGTACGCATCAGCTGCCGCCTTTGAGGCGCTTGGCCAGCGCCAGCAAGCCGCGATGCACCGAAATCTTGACGTCGGAATCGCTAATCGCGCCGCGCTGGGCCGCTTCGGTTACGCTGAGCCCATCGAGCTTGGTCTGGCGGATGATCCGCGCCTGCTTGGGCGAGAGTTCGCGGAGCAGGCGATCGACGTCTATGCGCGCGGACGTCGCCGCCTCGAACCCTTCGGTGACGAGAATGTCCTCGAGCCCTTCGAGCGGCATGGTGACGCGCGTCCTGCGGAAATGGTCGATCATCTTGTAGCGCGCGATCGCATAGGCCCAGGCCGTGAAGACACGGTCCCGGTCATAACTCGCGCGGCGAGTGTGGAGCGCTATCATCGTTTCTTGCACCAGATCCTCGACATCGGCTTCGGCACCGCGCAGGCGCCGCCCGAAAAACGAGCGCAACATCGGCACAAGCGCTTCGAGCAAGGTGGCGTAGGCCCGGGAATCTCCATCGAGACCCCCGATCATCCATGTCCTGAGCTGATCTTCGCTCGCCCTCACGTGCACTCCCGAGCAGACATTCGTGGCAATCGCGCGATCGGTTACACGGGGCAGCACCGGTTGGGGCGAAAAAGACGATCGTGACGCGGCTGTAACCGGATTGCGATCGCTGGCGAACCTCATTCGTGACCCGCCCTCATCGGCTCCCAGGGTCACCGTGCGGCGGCCGTCCCTCGGACCGCCGCACGTCGGGCCCATATTCAAAGGACCACGCCATGACCAAAACCACCGGTACGCTCGCCGCCGCGTTCGCGCTCAGCATCGCCATCGGCAGCAGTGCCGCCGATGCACAAGCCGCCAAGACACCGATGGAAAAATGCTATGGCGTCTCGCTCGCTGGCAAGAACGATTGCAAGGCCGGCGCCGGTACCAGCTGCGCGGGCACCTCGCACGTCGCCTATCAGGGCAATGCCTGGAAGCTCGTCGCCGCGGGCAGCTGCACCACGATCAAAACGCCCAAAGGCAACGGCTCGCTGACTCCCAAAGCATGATGCGCCAAGCGGCCCGACGGAAGGAGACGATCATGCTTGCCAAGACCAATCCCTATGCCCGCACCGGCGCATGGCTCGACCGCGCCATTCCGCGCGACGCGCTGCCGTTCGTCGCGCGGCTGGGGATCGCCGCGATCTTCTTCCTGTCGGGCCGCACCAAGGTGGAAGGGCTGCTCACCATCACGGACTCCGCCCGGACGCTGTTCGAAACCGACTATCGCCTGCCGCTGATACCGCCCGATGTCGCGGTGCACGCTGCTACCTATTCGGAGCACCTCTTCCCGATGATGCTGGTGCTCGGGCTGTTCACACGCGGTGCGGCGGCGGCGTTGCTCGGGATGACGCTGGTGATCGAGGTCTTCGTCTATCCCGACGCTTGGCCGACGCATCTCAGCTGGGCGGCGATCCTGCTGCCGCTGATTGCGCGCGGCGGCGGGCGTTGGTCGCTGGACCACGCATGCATGAAGCTGCCGTACACTTCACCATGAACCGACGACCGCTTTCAAGGCCCGTTCCGTTTGACGTGCCCGTCGCTGACCGGGCGCACTGCTGCCAGACCGCTGAATAGAACGGAGCGGCGGGTTCTGGCAGGAGCAGCCGCTCACGCAGGGTCGGGGAACGGCTCAAGTTGGTCGACTGCCGCCGTCGCCTTCTGGGACAAAGCCGTGATTAGCAGGCTTCGCGATTAACGTCACCTTCGGACAAGAACGGACATTCTCGATGGTTCGACAACCTGCATCCGAACGAGTCGGTCTGGCCGCTAAGCGGTTGGTCCTGCGATCAACACATTAGCCGGTAAGCGGAAGGTATCAGGAGTCCGGCGTGATTGGCGGTGGTGCTCTGCCAGCCCCAAGCATACCTGACGCATCAATATAGTTTACAAAGCAATTATTGCCTTATAGATAAAACTCATGCGCCCACTTCCGATTCGCCCACACTGATGCCGCAAGATCCGATCAGCGATCTGGTGGCCGCCCTGCAACCCGTTCGCCGGGCCTGGGTGCAAGCGGCCAACAAGACCTTGGCGGAGGTCGGCCTGCCGACGGCACTCGGCGCAATCATCGTGGTGACTGCCCGGATGGGCGAGCAGGTACAGCAGAAGGCTTTAGCAGCTGAAGTCGGAGTCAACCCCGCGGCCTTGGTCCGGACCTTGGACCAAGGCGAAGCCGCAGGTCTGCTGGTGCGCGAAGGGGTTGAGGGTGACCGGCGCAGCAAGTCGGTCAGCCTTTCACCGCAGGGTCGGATTCTGGCAAGCCAGATGGAAGACATGCTCGGAAAGCTGCGTCAGCAGCTGCTATGCGATGTGCCGGTGGCAGACATTTTGACGGCCACCCGCATACTGCGAATGCTCGGTGATCGCGCTACCGGCCACGCGGTCGCCCATCAGGACGATGCAGGCCATGCGGCAAGGTGATCGCTGGCTGCATGCCGGCAAGCTGTTTGCAAGCGCAATGCTCGCGTTCTGGATATCCGTCCGCATAGGCTTGCCACAAACCTACTGGGCGATCGTAACCTGTTGCGTGGTCGCCAATCCGAACAGTTCAGCCGCGGCATCCAAGGCGGTGTATCGCATCGCCGGGACATGCTGCGCCGGCATTCTGGCGTTGCTGGTCGCATCGATGTTCGGCAGCGTGCCGTTGCTGATCATCGTCGTGACCGGCCCTTTGACCGCCTTTGGTTTTGTCGCGGCGACGCTGGATCGAACCACGAGAAGCTATGGATTCATGCTGTTCAGCATTACGCTGTTGCTGATCCTGATCGGTGGCATCAACAGTCCGCAGGGCTTGTTCGACATCGCCTGGGCGCGAAGCTGCGAGATCACGCTGGGCGTGCTGTGTGTTGCCTTCGTCGACAGCATCGTCGCGCCCCGTTCAATCGCCAATCAGATTCGCGCACGCTTGCGGCGATGGTTGCCCGATATGCGGCGATGGTTTGATGCCGTCCTTGCGGCGGAGCCCGGGGACCAGAAGGCAGAGGATCAATTGCGCATCATCGCCGATGTCGGCGGCCTGTCGTTGCTGTCGGGACAACTCCGCTACGATTCCGGGGTGCCGACCCGCGACAGGCGCGTCTTCTTCGCGATCCAGCGCCGTATGCTGCGCCTCGTGCCGCTTCTGTCCGCGATCGGTGCGCGCATCGATGCCTTCTCTCCCGACCAGCGGCAATCGTTGAGGCCATTGTTCGCGGCCACCACGAAAGGGCGAAGGACCGGCGACACCGAACTGGCGGTTGGTGCGCCGCTTGCCGGTGATGTCGCCACGGACGCGTGGCACGATATGCTGCATCGTAGCCTTAACGACCTGCTCGCCGAAGCGCTGTCGACATGGGACGAAATCCGCCGGCTCGACGACGCGCTGGAGCGCGGTGATGCGCTCGATCCCCAATTGGCGACGCAAGTCGATGCGGCGCGCGCCTTGCCGCTTTACCCGGACTGGAACACCGCGCTGCGGATCGGCACCGGCGTCTTGCTGGCCTATCTCCTCATCGCATGCTTCTGGCAGGCGACCGGCTGGGCGCAAGGCGCCAACGCGCTCATCCTTGGGCTCGTCGCGCTCGGGTTTTTCGGCGGGGTCGATCAGGCCGACCGCGCGATCGCCGGCTTCGGCCGTTTCGCCGCGCTTTCGGGATGTGTCGGCGCGTTATTGAGTTACGTGTTGTTGCCACTGGTCCACGACTTTCCGACCTTCGCACTCGCGATGGCATCGGTCATGCTGCCGCTCGCCGCCTGGGGCGCCAGCAATCCCATGGCGACGCTGCTGCTCGCGCTCGGGCTCAGCTCCATCAATCTCCAGGGCACCTTCGCTCCGCTCGATTTCGGCAGTTTCGTGGAGTCGAACGTCGCCACGCTTTGCGGGGTCTTCGTCGCGTTCTTCTGCGTCGGTACTGTGCGCCACATGGGTGGCTGGCACGTCATCGAGCGGCTCAGGCGCGCCCAGCGCCGCGACATCGTGGCGCTAAGCCGACGCGCGACCTTCGCCGACCGCGATGCCTATCTTGATCGTAGCCTCGATCGGATCGCGCTCGCGGCGGGGCGCCTTGCGCCCGATACCGCCCGCGCGGAGAGCGGGGCGTGGCTCGCCCAACTTCGCACCGGTGCCAACGTCATCGACATGCGGCTCGCGCTTGCGACCATTGAAGGCGCGGTGCACCGCGCGGGCGAGGCGCTATTGGAAATCGTCCGCTCGGACATCGCAGCAAACACCGTCACCCCGCGGTTGATGACCGCTATCGACCAAACGTTGCGCAGCGCGCTCGAAGCAACCGATCAGGCCCCGATGACGAAGCTGATCGACAGCCTGGTCGGGCTGCGGCTCGCCGCATTTCCCGGCGGCGCGCGATGGGAGCCGGTGCCGTGATCGGCGAGATCGACCTTGGCGGGGTGTTCCTCTCCCCGTTGCTGCTGTGTTTGGTCGGTGCGTTCGGCGCGCGGCTTGGGTTGTCGTGGCTCCTGGCCAGAGCGGGGCTGTACCCCGTCGTGTGGAATCGCCCGCTCTTCGACCTCTCCCTGTTCATCATTCTCGTTGGAGCGGCGATGCTGCTTCTGCGCGTTTTTTCAAGTTGATCCCTGTGCCGACACGCATGATCCTGATCCGAACCGGCAAGGTTGCGCTGACAATCCTCGTCGCGCTGCTCGCCGCCGCGGTCCTGTGGCAGCTCTACGCATATTACACCTATGCGCCGCAGACCCGCGACGGGAAGATCGAGGCCGACGTCGTGCCACTGGCTGCCGACGTATCCGGCCGCGTCACCGCGGTCTACGTTCACGACAACCAGGTGGTGAAGCGCGGGGCGGTGCTGTTTCTGGTCGATCGGGAGCGGCTCGCAAACGCGCTCGAACGGGCAGACGCCGCGGTAGGGACCGCGCGCGCGACCATGGCGGCGGCCGAGCGCGAGGATCGTCGCTATCGATCGCTGGTTGGCGTCGTGTCGCTGCAGGACATCGACACCAGACGGTCGACCGCCGAACAAGCGCGGGCGAGCTATGCCCAGACCATCGCCGATCGCGATCTCGCACGGATAAACCTCGACCGCTCCACCGTCCGTTCGCCCGTCAATGGCACGGTCACGAACTTTTCGCTGCGGCCCGGCGCTTACGCCACGGCCAGCGTGCCCGTCATGGCCATCGTCGATTCAGACAGCTTCTACATCGCCGGCTATTTCGAAGAGACCAAGCTGCCGCGCATTCATGATGGCGCCAGGGTGACGGCGCGCGTGATGGGCGAGGCGCGGTCGATCCTGGGGCATGTGACTGGCCTGTCGGCGGGCATCGACGATCGCGAACGCACGACCGCCGCTGGCACCTTGCTCGCGAACGTCAACCCGACCTTCAGTTGGGTGCGGCTGGCGCAACGCGTGCCGGTACGGATCGCCATTGACCGCGTTCCGCCGGGCATGGCGCTGATCGCGGGCCGAACAGTGACGGTTTCGGTCGATGGGTCGGATGCCATCGGGACTGTCGGGAGGCCGCGATGATACGCCGGCCCTCATGGAGCGTCATCCTGCTGGGGGTGCTCGTCAGCGCCTGTGCGACGGTCGGTCCCGACGTCACGCTACCGAAATTACCTGCGGACCTCGATCGTCGATCAGGCGCCCCATTCGAGGCATCGGGGGCGCCCGTCTATTCGCTGGCGCCGCCGCCCGGCCGCTGGTGGCGCCTGTACGACGATCCGCGCCTCGATGCGCTCGTCGAGGAGGCTTTGGCGGTGAATACCGATCTGCGCGTTGCCGCCGCCAGTCTCGAGCGGGCCGAGGCCGCGATACAGGAGGTGCGCGCCACGGCCGGTCTCCAGACCAATGTCACGGCCGGCGCGACGGCGGGACAGGTCTCGACGCTCGGGATCGCTCCGGCGGCGGGTGTCCATAGCCAGTTCGATGCAGCGATCGGCGTTTCCTACGAGGTCGATGTGGTGGGACGGATCCGGCGTTCGATCGAGGCCGCCACCGCGACTGCACAAGCGCAGGCCGCCGCCCGCGATCTCGCCCGCACCGTCGTCGCCGCCGATGTGGTCGATGCCTATGCCACGACCTGCGTGACCGGCGCACGCATCGCCGTCGCGCAGCATTCTCTTGCGCTTCAGCAGCAGAGCCTGGCGCTCACCAGGCGCGGTGTTCGAGGCGGCGTCTATGGGCCGCTCGACGCAGTGCGCTCGGGCGTACTGGTGTCGCAGCTTCAGGCTGCGATCCCCCCGCTCGAAGGCGCAAGGCGGGTCGCCTTGTATCGGCTCGCAGTGCTCGGCGGACACGTTCCGACGAACTACTCTCCGGATCTGGCATCGTGCACAACTATCCCGACGATTCGGAACAAGCTCCCGATCGGCGACGGGATGGCGCTGATCAAGCGTCGCCCCGATATCCGGCAGGCGGAGCGGGAACTCGCTGCAGCGACGGCGACGATCGGCGTCGAGACCGCCGCGCTGTACCCGAGCATCAGCCTGGGCTTGTCCGCGGGATCCTCATCGCGCTCGATCGGCGGGCTGGTGAGCAATTCGGCGCTGCAATTCAGCGCGGGCCCGCTGATCTCCTGGACCATACCCAACCGCAGCGTGGCGCGCGCGCGCATCGCCGAGGCGAACGCGACGGCACGCGGCGCGCTGGCGACATTCGACGGGCAGGTCCTGATCGCCTTACGGGAAACCGAAAGCGCCCTGACGCTGTACACGCGAGATCTCGAGGAAAATGCTCACCTGGCGGAAGCGCGCGACCAGAGCCGCCAGGCGGCGAACCTCGAGCGCCGCTTGGTCGCTGGCGGCACGGCATCGAGCCTCGAACTGCTCGACGTCCAGCGGACGCTCGCTACGGCGGAGGCGACACTGGCGCAATCGGATGCGATACTCGCGTCGGACAGGATCGCGATCTACCGGGCCCTAGGCGGAGGGTGGGAGCAAGATCCGTCCTGACGGTGTCACCGCGTCACCTCGCGTCGGTCAGACTTGATCGACAGCGATCCGGCAGCCTTCGTCCGAGGATCGCTCAATCGCCGCGATCACGCGATGGAGTTCCACAGCATCGGCGAAATCGGGCGCGCTCCGCTTACCGTCGCGAATGTCCGCCGCCATGTGCGCGCACATTGCAGCGACGTTGCGCGCGCGGACACCCTAAGCGATCGACCGGTTCTATCGAAAGCAGTCGTTCGTGGCGCATTGCTGAACGGCTTTCTCTTGTCGACACCCGCCGAAGGCTGATGGACCCATAGTCCGCCACTCAGGACCTCATCTGCGCCGCCCGTTAGCGGACATCCTCTGTGGATGGCTCCCGCGTTGCAAGGGTGATTCGACGTTCTGACGTAGGGTCGGTTGCAGTCCTCTGTTCGGCCTGTTTGCGCAGTCGTTGAAGGACTACTGGCCCTGATGGGGTCCGCGAGCTAGGTCCCATTCCGTTTAACAGGCTATGGCGAGCGTCGCTGCCGAGCCCGCGCGCGAGTTTCACGCAGAATAGCAAGATTGGTCGAGCGCACGCTGGTCGAGCCGCGCTACGTAGCACCATGAAGAACGCACTTGTCGACCCGCCTCAACGTTACCGTGCTCGTATGGTGCGCGTGCTCGACCACATTGATCAGCACCTCGACGACGATCTCGACCTTCATGCGCTGAGCGGAATTGCAGCGTTTTCCAAATACCATTTCCACCGCCAGTTCACGGCAGTGTTCGGCTTAACGGTGCACCGCTATGTCCAGCTCGCCCGCCTTAAGCGAGCCACGCACCGTCTGGCACACTCGCACGGCTCGAGCGTAACAGATGTCGCCTTGGAGGCGGGCTATGACGCCCCTGACGCGTTCGCCCGCGCTTTTCGCCAACGCTTTGGACAAGCACCGTCGGCCTTTCGCGCAGCCCCGAACTGGGCCGCACTGGACGAGGCGTTCTCAACCTTCCATCAAGCAAGGAGTCAGTTGATGCTCAGCTTTTCACCCAACGAAGTGACGATCCGCGAGCTGCCGTCAACGACGGTGGCGACCATGACGCATGTTGGCGAGCCCGCGACGATCGCCGCCACAGTGGCGCGCTTCATTGCGTGGCGCCAGGCAAACGGCCTAACCGATCCCGACTTGCCGATTTACGGCGTTTTCCCGACCGACACGCGTGTTACCGCACCGGCTGAGTTCCGGATGGAGATCTGCGTCGCGACGAGTCGTGCGATCGCCCCCAATGACGATGGGGTAGAAGCCGCAACCATCCCCGGTGGCAGGGTAGCGGCCCTGCGTTTGTTGGGCTCGGCTGGCGAAGACCTCGAGACGGCAGCGCTCTTTTTATACCGCGACTGGTTGCCTGGAAGCGGCGAGGAACTGCGGGACTTCCCGCTTTATTGTGAACGCAAGAAGTTCTTCCCACTCGTGCCAGCACATGAAGCGATCACAGACCTGTTCCTTTCACTGCGATAGGCACGGCGAAAGATCATCGCGTGACGAATGCCGCTACGACCCAGATGCAGACATTCAGGCTGCCGGTGCCGCTTCTCGAAAGCGGACCCCCGTTCATCTGGATTGCGAGATGTGTTTCGCACAAAATATGCACGGCTGAGCTGCATGGTCTGTAGTTTTGCACGCTTCAGCGGCGTGAGCTACTCCGCCTAGAGACAATCAACTTGCGACGTTTCATCGTGCGAGCTGACGATATGCACGAGGCGTCAAACCGGTCGATCGCGCAAATGCCCGAGTAAAATTGGATTGCGATGAAAAGCAACACGCAGCAGCGATCTCGGCAACAGGCAAGACCCCCAGAGACAACAATGTCTTCGCCCGTTCGAGACGCAGCCGGCTTAAATAGCGATGCGGCGGAACGCCCATCGTGTTCGTGAACGCGCGCAAAAAGTGAAACGGGCTGAAACACGCGGCGCTCGCGAGATCATTAAGCCCAACATCCTCCTCCAGATGGGCCGTCATGTAATCGAACACGCGACGCAGTCGGCGATCGTCCATCCGACCGCGTGCGTCGCTCGCAGCGGAGCGATGGCCATCGGTCGAATAGGTGTCGATGATGAAAGCGGTAAGATCGAGCGACATCGTATCAACCAGCGCCGATCCGGCCGACCGCGGTGTCCGAAGATGGCCAAGCAGCGCCAACCCTATCCTCCTGATCCGCTCGTCGTACAGGCCGCCGAAATAGGGAACAGCTTCGGGGCGGTACGCAGCGCCGCCGCGGACTTCCGACACTTCCGCAAAGCGGCTCGGGGGGAGAAAAACGTGGAGCGCGTTATGCCATTCCGACACGACGATATCTTCCTCCTCCACGCCCGTTGGGCAGAACCAGATCGTCCCAGGTGCCACGTGGGTATCCTGGCGAATGCGATTGCCGGTTCGACTGACGACGGATTCGGGCTGGCAGCCGGTGGCGATCGCAATCTCGAGATGCTGCGGCGCGAACGACCCGACCTCGCCTTTCGGATGATGGCGATGCTCGATCGCCATCCCGCGCCAGCCGCTGCCGGCGGACGTCGCCAGCAGATCTGCCTCGCCATATTTAGCGCCGCCTTGATCCTGCAGTTGCATGCACAGTGCTCCGCTCCAGCGCCTTCAAATAGAGCAATATGGGAACAGACATCGCTCGCAGCCTTGTACACACTCTTCTTCCAAAGCGGGGAGAGAAATCTTGTCGAGACGCTGGCTATTGTCGCTGTTCGCTTCCTCATGCTGTGCATTCAGCGCCGTGCATGCGCAGACCGATCAATCATTGCCCAAACGGTTGCCTGCCCAGCTTGTCGCGGACTTTCATGGTGCATTCGGCGAGCATCATGCGCGCGCCGTGCACACCAAGGGCATCATCCTCCAGGGCAGCTTCGAGCCGAGCGTCGAAGCGCGCAGCCTGTCGGTCGCGACGCTGTTCAAGCAGGCCGAGCCGGTGATCGTCCGCTTCTCCGACTTCACCGGCCTGCCGGATATTCCCGACACGAGCGGCAGCGCCAACCCGCGCGGGTTCGCCGTCCGGTTCCTGCTGGCGGACGGGTCGAACCTGGATATCGTGAACCACAGCTTCAACGGGTTTCCCGTTTCCTCGGCCGCAGACTTCAGCGCCCTGCTGCAGGCGCTCGGCCATAGCCCGCCCGGGACCGCCGCGCCGACGCCGTTCGACGCGTTCCTTTCCGCCCACGCCGCAGCGAAGACCTTCTTCACGAGGCAAAAGCCGCCGCCCGAGAGCTTCGCCACCACCGCGTTCTTCGGCGTGAACGCCTTCTACTTCACCGACGCGCATGGCCACAGCGTGCCCGTACGCTACCGCTTCCTACCCGAAGCCGGCGAGCATTATCTGGACGATGCGGCACTGGCGTCGCGCGCGCCAGGCTATCTCATGGTCGAGATCGCGCGGCGCGTCGCCACGGCGCCGGTTCGTTTCGCGTGGTTCGCCCAGATCGGCGAAGTCGGAGACAAGATCGACGACCCCTCGATACCCTGGCCAGAAAGCCGGAAGCTAGTGAAGCTGGGAGTGATCACGATCGACAAGATCGGTCCGAACACCGCGCCAGCGGACAAGGCGCTGGCGTTCATGCCGGGGACCCTGCCGCCCGGCATCGGCATCGCCGACCCGATGGTGACGATCCGCAACGCAGCCTATCCGGTGTCTTTCCATGAACGCCAGTAGCGCGCTCGCCTTCCTGCTGCTGGCGGCGGCCCCGGCCGCCGCCGCGCCCGAGGAACGGATCGCACCGCTTGTGCAGCAGCCGCTGACGGGCGTCGCCGGCAAGCAATTCGCCGCTGCGGTCGTGATCTTTCCGCCCGGCGCCCGGGCGTTACCGCATCGCCATGGCACCGCGTTCCTCTACGCCTACGTGCTGCAGGGCACGGTAAGGAGCCAGATCGCGGGCCAGCCGGTGCGAATCTACCGGACCGGCGAAGGCTGGGTTGAGCAGCCCGGCGTCCATCATCTGCTTACAGAAAACGCCAGCCAAACCGCGCCCGCGCGGCTGCTGGTGACCTTCGTCTCGGACAAGGGTGCCCCGCTCAAGATACCGGATCATCGGTGACCAAAGCAGCGGCCGATATGCTCGCGATGAGCGTCCGGACCTTCGGTGGGCCGGAAGTTATCGTCGCCGAGCGGATCGCGATCCGCACGCCGCGCGCGGGCGAGGTCCTCGTCGATGTGGCAGCGGCGGGTGTCGGACCGTGGGATGCCTGGATCCGCTCGGGTCGAAGCGTGTTGCCGCAGCCGCTTCCGCTGACCTTGGGGGCCGACGTCGCAGGAAGGGTCGCCGCGGTCGGTGACGGAGTGCGCGGGCTCGATCTCGGCATGCCGGTTTACGGCACGACCAACTCGCGGTTCACCGACGGCTATGCGGAGTTCGCGATCTGCCAGGCGGCGATGATCGCGCCGAAGCCGGCGAGACTTAGCTTTATCGAAGCTGCGTCGGTCCCAGTCGTGGCAGTGACCGCGTGGCAGATGCTGTTCGATCATGGCCATCTTGACGCCGGACAGAGCGTGCTGATCCACGGCGCTGCTGGAAACGTCGGACGGTTCGCGGTGCAGCTCGCGCGCGACGCCGGCGTTCGCGTGGTCGCCTCCGCCAGCGAGAATGACACCGACGCGCTACGCGCGCTCGGCGCTGCCGAGATCGTCAATCGTGAGTTGGCGGGCGACCGGCAGGTGGATGCGGCGCTGGATCTGGTTGGTGGCGAAACACAGGCCCGTCTGTTCGATCTAGTGCGTCCGGGCGGGGTAATGATATCGGCCGTATCGCCGCCCGACACGGCACGAGCGGCCGAGCGGTCGATCCGCGCGGAATTCATGTTGGTCGATGTCCGCGCAGAAATACTGGCCCGCTTAACTGATCGGTTCGACACTGGGGTGGTGCAGGTGCTGGTCGGATCGACACTGCCTTTAATGCAAGCTGTCACAGCGCACCGGATGCTCGATGGTTTGCTTGCGGCCGCGCCCGGAAAGATCGTGCTTCAAGTCGAATAGTCGCTCGACCGACGGCATTAGCGATAGCGTGTCCGCGCCGGAGCGCTGCTGCGGCGAAGACCCAAAGTCGGTCATCCGCAGGCGGTGTTAGGCTGCCCAACTTCCGCCGCTCGTTCATCTCGACGCTACGGCCCTATTCGTAGGTATTGATCGGGTCACCGAACGGCACTGGGGATGGTGTGCGGGCGGGTGGCTGTGCAGCTCGAGCAGGGGCAAACGACATTAGCAACACTGCAGCTGGAAAGCGTGCTTGACGTAAAGCGCCCTTTCCATGTAAAGCTCCCTTCACACGATTCGAAGGAGTTTTCATGCTCGCGTCCCTCGCCCAGCGCCGATACAACAAACGGGTCATCCTGTTCTGTGCGGCCTACGCCTGCACGCTTTTTGGCGGCATCGGCTATTTCAAGAACCACCCTGGCGCGCACGGCGTCACCGCGTACTTCGCAGCGATCGTCCCAGCACTCGCTATCATCGGCGTGTTCTTCGCGATCGGACGTTATTTGGTCGAGGAGACGGACGAGTACCTGCGCATGCTGATGGTTCGCCAGACGCTAGTCGCGACTGGATTTGCACTGAGCCTGTCGACGTTGTGGGGTTTCCTAAACAGCTTCGACCTCGCACCCCGCATCGATAGCTACTACGTCGCGGTGGTCTGGTTTGCCGGCCTCGGCATCGGCTCTTGCGTCAACAAGTTCCTGTCGAGCGGGGAAGCATGAACAACCGCCTCCGGCTACTGCGCGCCGAACGTGGCTGGAGCCAGCAGGACCTCGCGGTCCATCTCGACGTATCCCGGCAGAGCGTCAATGCGATCGAAACCGGCCGCTACGATCCCTCGCTACCTCTCGCATTCAAGATCGCAGAACTGTTCGACCTCGCGATTGAAGAAGTGTTTGTAAGCCCTTCCAAGGAGAAGTGACATGACCCGCCACCTCGGTTTACGCCTCGCCGCATCCGCCATGACTCTCGGAGTGGTCTTTGAGCCCGTCGCCAGTCATGCCGCGCCATCCGCTTCGGTCACGCAGATGGCGCATATTTCGGTGGTTGCGACAGGAAAAGGAGCGCCGGTCATCCTAATTCCTGGCCTGTCCAGCCCTCGCGCCGTGTGGGATGGCATCGTACCGGAGCTTGCTAAGACGCACCGCGTCTATGTCGTGCAAATTAATGGTTTTGGCGGCGATGCGCCGGGCGCCAACCTGTCACCTGGCATTCTGAGTGGCGTGGTCGATGACCTGCACGCGCTGATCGGCAAGGAAAGGATCGCCGGCACCGCGATCGTCGGCCATTCGATGGGCGGGCTGGTCGCGCTGATGTTGGCGAAAGCGCATCCGAGCGATGCCGGCAGGTTGATGATCGTCGATACAATGCCCTTTATCGGCACGCTTTTCTCGCCTTTCGCGACAGTTGCGATGGTCGAGCCGCAGGCCAAGGCTATGCGCGACACACAGGTGGCGAGCTACGGCAAACCCGCCAGCGACACTGTCGCGCAGTCAACTGCAGATCGGCTTGCCGCAAAACCCATGTCGCGATCAGAGGTTGCGGCTTGGTTCAAGGCGGCGGACCCGCGCGTATCCGGCGAGGCGATGTACGAGGACATGACGACCGACCTGCGCCCGACAATGAAAACCATCGCGGCGCCGATTACGCTCGTGTATCCGTGGTCGACGAGCGGACCGACTAAGGCGCAGGCTGACGCCCTTTACCGTGCCGCCTATGCCGAGGCGCCGCACGTCACCTTCATCGACATCGGTGACGCCGCGCATTTCGTGATGCTCGATCAACCAGCACGGTTCCAGCAGGCGTTGGATACGTTTCTGACACACTGAGTCGACGTCCAAGCAAACAGAAGGGGCATCGGTACCGACGAAGAAACCACACGAGTTGGAGGACAACCCGGTCCGTGTGGTCGAGGCCTTTATCGACGAGCTCGATTTCCACGCTTTGAGTTTTGCCGGAGCGACGCCTGCCGAGACGGGGCGCCCGGCCTACCATCCTTCGACGATGCTCAAGATCTACCTTTACGGCTATCTGAACCGGGTTCAGTCAAGCCGTCGGCTCGAGCGTGAAGCGCAGCGCAATATCGAGCTGATGTGGCTGACCGGACGTCTCGCACCCGACTTCAAGACCATCGCGAACTTCCGGTGCGACAATGGACCTGCGCCTCGGGCGGTGTGCCGGCAGTTCGTCATACTGTGCCGGTCGCTGCGGCTGTTCGGACAGGCGGTAGTCGCGGTCGACGGCAACAAGTTCAAGGCGGTCAACAACCGGGTTCGCAACTTCACGGCGAACAAGGTCGCCAGGCGCATCGAGCAAGTGGACGCCAGCATCGAGCGCTACCTGGCGGCACTCGACCGGGCTGACCGCGAGCCCGGCGATGTCGCCGAGGCCAGGAAAGACCGGATCCCTCTAGTGCCACGGCTGCCCGACCGACGAAGGTTCGCGCGAACGCATCTACGACACCGGCTAGGTCACGTCCCCGGAGCCGCAAGCCCTCCGTCAGAGGGTAATCTGGCCCCGGGGACAGACAGCAAGGCATTAAATTCGCGCGGGCCGCTTAGGGTCTGACGCGACCCAGAACCGGACGCTCAGTCGTGATCTAGGGGTTGCCGAACGCGGACACTGGTTCATCCTGGCATGCGCTCTTGTTCCAAACCCTAGCGTCGGTCAGAACTACACGATCGAAAGGCGCGTCGTGATCGGCATTCCCGTCTTGTGAGCCCGCAGCCCAACCCCCGCTTGGCGACTATCGAGGACGCTCGCCGAAATCTCAGCGCCGGTCCGCCGATGGCGATGCTGAGGGGGCAAACGTGGGGTGGCGTCGCGATTGACCAGTTATCGGCGTACACCGTCTCTGAAATGGCAGTGGGACCGCGCGACCATCATCTGCTCGCGATCAACCTCGCCGATCATCCCTATGTCCGCGCCAAGAGATGCGGGCGTGTCTACGAGAGCGCCGGGCGCCTGGGCGAAGCTGCAATCATCCCAGCCGGCGAGGCGTCGACCTGGGATGGGAACGTGCCGGCACACGTCACCGTCCGCATACCAGCATCGGCCATCATCGAAATGGCCTCGGACGTGCTTCCGATGGGAACTCCGCACCAAGCAATCGCCAACAACTTCCGCATACGTGACCCGTTCATCGCCAATATGGCCGCGATTTTCAGCCTGGAGATCAGTCGGGCACCGCACCCCGCGCAGGACGTGCTGGTCGAATCGCTTGTCACCGCACTGCTGCTTCATCTCCTGAGAGGCTATACCGGCGTGCCCTGGCGCGATGAGCAGCCTCTGAGGAACGTAGCTCCGGCGGCGCTGCATAGGGCGCTCGCCTATATCGAGGATCAACCCGGCGTGCGCGTCTCCCTCGGCGACCTTGCAGCCGTGGCCGGACTCAGCCGCTTCCATTTCAGCCGGCTGTTTCGACGGTACGTCGGGATGCCTCCGGCGCTTTATATCGAACGCGCGCGGATCGAACGCGCGAAGGCGATGATTTGCATTGGGCAATTGTCGCTGGCCGACATCGCTTACGCCGTTGGCTTTGCCGACCAGAGCCACTTCACGCGTCGCTTCCGGCATCACGAGGGCTGCACGCCGTCTGACTACCAACGCGATCACGCATGGCAACGACATCCCCGACGGAAAATTTGAACTGCCAGAGCAAGGATCGTCCACGCGGAGCAACGACCTTCAAGCCGCGCCCCTCTCACCAGTCTACCGACTCTTCCAAACTCACCGGTTGAAGGAGTCCGACATGCCCATCGTAGCGACTGCTGACGGCACCGAGATTTTCTACAAGGATTGGGGGCCGAAGGACGGACCCACGCTTTTCTTTCACCATGGCTGGCCGCTCAGCGCCGACGATTGGGACAGCCAGATGATGTTTTTCCTCGCGCACGGGTTCCGCGTCGTAGCGCACGACCGCCGCGGGCACGGTCGCTCGACGCAGACCGGGGACGGTCACGACATGGACACCTATGCCGCCGACGCGTTCGCCGTCTTGGAGAAGCTCGAGCTCAGCGAGACCATCCATATCGGCCATTCGACCGGCGGTGGCGAGGTCGCGCGCTTCGTCGCAAAGTACGGCAAGGGCCGGGTTGCCAAGGCGGTGCTGATTAGCGCCATCCCGCCGACTTTCATGCAATCTGCCCGCAACCCCGATGGCGTGCCCAAGGCGGTCGTCGATTCGATCCGCGACGGCACGGCCTTCCACCGTGCGCAATTCTACCAGGATATCACGATCCCCTTCTACGGCTTTAATCGCGAGGGCGCCGTGGTGTCGCAGGGGATCCGCGACAATTGGTGGCGGCAGGGCATGATGGGCGCAGCGATCGCGCATTGGGAATGCGTACGCGTGCTGTCCGAGACCGAATTCTACGACGACCTTGCGGCGATTGATTGCCCCGTGCTGGTGATGCACGGCGAGGACGACCAGATCTGCCCGTTCCCGACAACCGGCGCGCGTTCGGTGAAACTGGTGAAAGACGGCACCCTTATCTCGTATCCGGGCCTCCCCCACGGCATGCCGACCACCCATGCCGATATCATCAACCGCGACCTGCTGAGCTTTGTCCGCAGCTAACCTAAACGGGGGGCAAGCGATGCGCGCGCGCCCCACATTCTCTGGGGACCTTAGCGGCGTTTGGACCGACAAGTGGACGTTCGGACCGCCGGTGGCGCCTCTCAATACCGGACATCCGTTCATCGCCCCGTCGGCAGCAACTACGCGTCCTATTCTGGCCGTTTTCGCCGGCCCCACCTGTTACTAACGCCGCCGTTATGGATGGGCGCCGTGCGCTCCACTAATTTTTAATCAAGCTGATTTGCGGCCTGTGACGGCGTTGGCGCGCGACGAGTAAGTGATACGGCTCGAACTGTCAGCCGGAAGGCTTGTTCGGATGCGCGCTTTTAAGTTGGCTTTGTCGTCATCGCTCATCTCGCGAGTGGCCGAAGCCATGCCGATAGCGATCTCCGCTGATCCCCAAAAGTCATCGAAGTCCTGGAAGGTGCGAGACACCGTAATCTCGCGCGTCGCGACAGCTGTGAGGCCAGCCTGAAGCCAAAGCGACGTAAGCGCACTCATTCGTGACACGTCGGCGCTCGGTGGCAGCATGGGCTGAATACCCAACGCGCGCAGCGCTTCCTGAAGGGGAGCCATGGGAAATCCATCGGGCTGAAGCAGGTCCCAGACATAAGCCGAAACTGTGCCTCCAGGCTTCACTACGCGCACCATCTCTGCCAACCCTTTCGTCGGCTCCGGCACGAAGAATAATACCAGCGCCATTACGGCAGCGTCGAAGCTGTGGTCGCCAACAGGCAACGCAATCGCGTCCCCTTGGTGGAATTCCGCACTGCCAGCGCGATGCCGAGAGCGAGCAAACGCCAGCTGACCCTCAGAGGGGTCGACGCCGACAATTTTGGTGGGCGCACAGCGCTCGACCAAAAGCTCGGTAAACGCGCCATTTCCGCAACCAACATCGATCCAGCGCAGCCCGGTGGAAGGGGCCAGCCAGTCGATGAATTCTTCACCGACCAAGCGACTCCATACTCCCATCATGCGCTCGTACGCCGCGCCGTCATCGAACCGAATCTGTGAGCTATTCATGGACGTCACCTCCACGGCCGCGGGAGATTACCTATACCCTTATGCGAGGTCTCCGCGAAAGCGGCTTCGCGACAGCAAGACCGAGTTGCGGTGATTCACCGCGTTATCTACGCTGCTCGGAGGCGGGCGTCTGTTCATGTGACGAGCTGGTGTTCGAAGTGGGACATTCGGCCGAGTGGCTGGTATGAGGCAAAGCGACCGCGCTCTTGTCGGAAAGCCTCGCCATGTTACGCTATGTCGCCGCTGCCGTACTTCTGCTGACCTCATCGAGCGTACCCGCCCAGGCCCCGCAGCCAAGGGCAAGCGCGCTCGAGACGTTTCGCGATTGCGCCATTTGCTCGCCGATGATCGTGGTGCCAGCCGGGCACTTCACCATGGGCTCGCCTACCACCGAGCCGGGACACAAACCCGACGAAGAGCCTCAGACGTCGGTTACGGTCACGTCGTTTGCGCTTGGCGAAACAGACGTCACCGTGGGTCAGTGGCGCAGCTTCGTGAAAGCGACCGGGCATCCGGACGGGCTTGGATGTGCGTATAGCGGGCTGCCGCGCGAAGAAGCTGGCAAGGCGTCGTGGCGCCACCTCGGTTTTGCACAGGGCGACGACGAGCCGGTGGTCTGCGTGAGCTGGAACGAGGCGCAGTCGTACGTTCGCTGGCTCAGCGCTACGACCGGCCGCGCCTACCGCCTGCCGACAGAGGCGGAGTGGGAATACGCCGCCCGGGCGGGCAAGAGCTCGGTGTATCCGTGGGGCGACACGGCGTCGCATGATTGGGCGAATTATGGTTCCGATACCTGCTGTACACCCGCGACGGGCGGGAGAGATCGCTGGACCTACACGTCGCCCGTCCGGTCGTTTCCGCCCAACGCATTCGGCCTCTACGACATGATCGGCAACGCCTGGCAGTGGACGCAGGATTGCTACGTGGCCAGTTATGGCGGACGACCGGCCGATGGCAAGGCGGTCGAGCGCACACCGTGTCAGTTCCGGACGGCCAGGGGCGGCACCTGGGGAGACACGCCAGCTTTGACCCGCTCGGGCGCACGCAATTATGCGCCGCCGCCGCGAATGACGGTCGCGGAGTACCGTAGTGCCGGCTTCGGCTTCCGAGTTGCCACGAGCGACGTGCCGTCGAAGCCTCATCACTAGCCACCGCCGCAGCAACGGCGGCGACGACCCATTCTTGGTCATCCACGCCGGCTCCAGCGCTTCCCAACTTCCGACATTCGTTAACGTCGATCGAACGACCGGTTTGCATGCGGGGTTTGTCGACTGAGCGGCGATAGTTGATGGAAAGCGGACCGGCAGCTATCGGGCGCTATAATCGGCTAGTCGACTTATCGTCTCCGCGTCAGCTTCAGAAGGGGCGCGTTAGCCGGTGGGCTTGAGCGTGGGAAATCATCAATAATTCACTAAATCAGCGGTTTAGGCGCACGGCACGGATGCTCGTTTGACAGGATAGTGGTTGAGCACCCGCACCGTGCGGAGTCCGCATATCGGATAATTGATTTCGATCAACTGCAATGTGACCGGGTTTGCGAAGCGGCCGCGACGGTCGTAGTTAACCGGCGTGACCCCGGTATTGAGACAAACAGCCCAGCGAAAAATTTCACAAAGTTATCTGTGATGAAATGTCCGCAACCAGTCGACTTGAAAGCGGCAACTTTAAGGGTGCCGCCTCCTTACTTCTCGTCCCGCCGCGTCGGAAACACCGGCCCGCGCACCGTCATGCGATCAGCCGGATAGGGCTGCTGTAGCGCACCACCGCCCCTCAAAGAGGCCCTCGCGGACACGAGATACGCTTTTGTGTTAATTTAGCACCTCCGCTGCATTGGAAGCGCTGTTTCCAACCGAGGCGGTGCGTTTCGAGCGATTGCGGGGCGGCACGTTCGTCGGGCGGACGTTGCGCTGGCGTCCGCGGCCCTGCTCGAAACACCACCCCGCGCAGCATCGGGTGGATAGACGCGCTGGTCAAAGATCTGGTCTGACAGCCCGTCTCATTTCAGCGCCAAAGACCCTTCTTGATCGAGGCACGAGGTGCGGCGTATTCGCCAATTTCATCAAAACAACAGTGGATCGTCCCTGGCGCGCTGCTCTCTCCCGTTACTACGCCGTGCCAGCCGAATTTATGCGTGACGGCATCCCCCGCCTTCAATCGACGCTTTAGGCCAACCATACGCCCCCTGACATCCCCGCCTATCAGACACCGTCAGCGCTTGATCGCGCAGTCGCCTCAATGTCCGGCAAGGTCAGGATATAAGACAGGAATGAATAAACTAACCCCCGTGCGCTGGTCGCAATTGCTTCGCATTCGTTCTCGCCAGAATCAATACCCGCCAAACACCGGGGGAGTTAACCGTTTGATAGGCTCGACCGGGCCTTGATCCAATATAGAGACAACAATGGAACATTAGAGTAATCAGCGACATCAATGATATTGGCTCGAACATGCCGCGTTATTTTTTTCACATTCCCAACGATGTCGGATACGACGCAGAAGGTACAGTGCTGGACAGCGTCGAGTCTGCTAAAATCGAGGCGGTTAAGCTTGCTGGCGAGGTGCTTAAGGAAAACCCCGAAGTCTTGATGGGCCCTTGCGATTTCCGGGTCGAGGTGACGGGTGAGGGCGGCGAGTGGTTGTTTTCATTCTTGGCACTCGGATTGGATATGACGTCCGTGCCAGCGAAGCGACCAAGCGCGCTACGTTGAGCCGGTTTGGTCGCTCGAATTTAATAACGCGCGCCGGATGTTTCTCCGCCAGCCTGAAGCGAATAGCCGCGGTATATACCGATGACCACGCTAACGACCCTCCGGCTTGGTTCTTTGGTCATGCGCTTCTCTAGCGCCCGCATAGAGGCGATGAGCCATTTTTTCTGCAGCTTCGGGTGTCATGGCTAAAGCGGTGGCGCCGGGGCCGTCGACATGTACCTCCCCTTCTTCGGCAGTTACCTCAGACGCGGTGTTGTGCGGCTTCGCGGGCATCGGGTTTCCTTCCGCCTATGAAACGCCTGCTCGACACCTTTGTGCCAACCATCTCGGATCAACTTCCGATCAAGCGGCATAGCGATCCAAGATTTCCCTGCTTGCCGTGGCGAACCCGACTTAGGTGTTACACTAAGTGACCACCCGTAGGATTGTGATGTCGTCGCCGGTCCGGACCCGCTTTCGCCCTAGCGTGACAGGCTCGACCACGCGTTTTCCGCATCGTCGATGGCTTGGAAGACGTCGCCATCGGCCTGCTGCGATCGCAGATGCGCGCGGACAGCCTCCGGGTCACCATCCTTGGGAAAAGTGCGATCGCCGCGGGCGGCAAAAGCGAGATCATCAACCCAGTCGCCACGATCCTTCTGGGCGAGGAGCCACCGACCGAAGGTTCGCGCTTTTTCTCGTAGCGATCCGTCACGCCGCTTCACCTTTCCATTCCCACTCCGCCGCATCGAGCGCCTTGTAGACGTCGCCTCGAGCGCCCTGCGCCTTCAACCACGTCCCCACCTCGTCCGGACTTGCATCCCGGGGGAATTTTGGGCTGTCGCGAGCTATGAAGGCGAGTTCGTCCGCTAGGGTGTAATCCTCTTTCTTGGCGAGCAGCCAGCGCCCAAAAGACTGGCTCGGCGGTGTTGCGATGTCGCTCATGTGGTCCTCACGCTAATCGTCGATCGCGCGATATATACGCCTCATGCTTTGTTCTCACAATGTTCTGGCCAAATCATTTGGTGCCGTGTTTCGAGCGCGGGATGGACGGCCCGATCAAAACCCTGACGGATCTGCGGCGGATTGAGGCCGCGGTGCAGATGACGTGCACGAATGCGGTCATGTGCGGATGATCGACCGCGGGCGTCCCAGCCGGTCGGCACCGTGGGCGCGGTGCGCGCTACCGGGCTTACCCCCTAGTTCGACCGCTGCGCAGATCGTAGCGACGCTGCAGGCGATCGGGCTGCCGGCGCGAAGCCTCTGTATGCTCCCCGGGAAGGCGCCGCTCAGACGGCCCAGCCTTAAGGCGCCTTCAGGCCTTGCCGGAAGCGGTCCTTATAGCCCGTGCCTCTTCGACAAGCGTGTCGAGTTCCGCGCGGTATGCCGCCATGCGCCGCATTTCGCCGGGCTCGGATTCGGTAGCATCGGCACCGGCAATAAGCTCGTCCACGAACTCGCTGTCAGGCAAGCGGCCAAGCAGCTCGGCGAGAACGTGACGGTGGGCCAGGCGCACGCCATCGAGCGATATTACATGCCCCATGAAGCTCTCGAGAAGCTTGTTCAGCCGTTCCTCGTTGGTGGTCGTCACGTTGTATTCCTTTTGTCACGCTTTCGGTGCGTAGCCGGCACCCAACTGTCACCGTCCAGATAAGACCGCACTCGAGCGAGCGCCACTGGTTGACTCGCTGGGGGAATCGAGCACGATGGCGCATCGGTTTGGGAAAGCCGAGTTTTTACCGGGGGGATGCAATGAATCGGTCTTTTTACGCGCTTTCGAGCGCGACGCTTTTTGCGTGCTCGCCATGCGCGGCGCAGGTCGCTCCGGCGCCTGCGACAACACCGTTGATGCATGTCGGTATCGCCGCTGACAACACGCTCCGGACTGGCACAGAGGTGCAACTCAAACTTTCGGAGCCGCTCAGCACCAAGGGTAAAACGCTCCGCGTCGGCTACCATTTCCAGATGGAAGTTGCCGAAGCGGTGATGGTTAACAATCAGGTCGTAATCCCGGCTGGCAGCCCGGCGACCGGTGAAGTGACTGAGGTGCGGAACAAGGGCATGTGGGGGAAGTCCGGCCACCTGACCGCAAGCATCCTTTATGTGCGAGTGAATGGTCGCCAGATCCGTCTGAACGGCACATTCGATGACAAGGGCGTCACCGGGACTGCAGGCGTCGTGGCGGCTATCGCATTCGTGCCAGTGGTCGGGTTCTTCACGACCGGCACCAGCGCCGCTGTTCCGACCGGCTCGCAGGTGAAGGGGTTCATCGCTGAGGACGTACCCTTGACGTTCGCACAGACAACGCAGCCGATGGCAGTGCCGGCTGTCGCGACGGTGCTTACTACGACCAATGCGCCTGCGCTCACGAAGGTGGCAGCGACCGCTCCATCGAAATAGCCTTTGCTCGCGGCGAAGTGTGGGGCTGTGAATTTTACCGTGAAACCAGCCCTAGACTTCGCCAGCTTCCGCGTCGACGAGTACCATTCGACCGGGCGTATCTGGGCCGACATGTTGTTTGCTGGAATGACGGCCCGGCGACGCTGCCGGACGACTGGAGAAGAGAGCGGCTCCCCAATGGCAGACCAGTCGGCCTAATCTGCCGGGCTTCGCCGCCGCTCGATCGCTGTGATCCGCACTACGTATGCCGCCGCAATCGCGAATTCCATTTCTTGCTCCTCGGGGTCCGTCGCTGCGGCCGCGCGCTCGACCGCGTCGGCTTCGCATTGACGTAGGCGGGCAAGCTCGACGCGATAGGGCATGTGTCGGATCCTGTGGGCGAGCTATTTGAAAACCTTTTGGCGCACCGGGTTAAATCCAAATGGCTGAAGCAACAAGATCGTATAAATGCGACATCGTGACTCACCACGTGGTTAGGTTCTTGCGGCTTTGGGCAAGCTTCATCGATTTAGATTGTTAGCGGCGGCTCTATCGCCAAGACGTTAGAGCAGCAGCACGCCGCAAGTTAAATCCCGCAACTAAAGAATTTCGCGACTGGCGCCACATGCCAGCGAATAGCTTCATCAGCGTAATCCAGAGTGCGCCGGACCGCACTTACCTGTAGAAGGCGCTATGCCGAACAATCACCGCGACGGCCACGATGTGAAAAGCGACGCCCGGCACCGGGCATTACGTGAAATCGCGCTATCAGCAAAGGAACGCGCGCATATCATCGCACTAGCGTCGGCAGCACGCGCCCAGCGGTCGCGGAAACGTGTTGAACGCGCACAGGCAATGGTGGAACGTACCACGGACCGGCTTCATGTTGGTAACGATGTGAAAAATTAGGATGACTAACTTGTCATGGCCGCGCGGTCACGATGTATGTTAAATAACGGCATTGTCGAGCGATCATGCGAGTCGGCAACCGAGGGCATCTGGAAAGCTCCCCGCATTGCGTGGAGAAGGACCGTGTCTGACTCAGTCGATACTGCCTACTTTACCGACCGAGCCAACCAGGCAAGGAAGATGGCCGAGCGGGCAACGACTCCAGCCGCTCGCACCGTCCATTTGGCGCTCGCTTCCGATTACGATCAGAAAGCCATTAAGCGCGAGATACCCTCCGGCTGACATTGGGGCGATCGACGCGAAGGTTTGTCGATTCCTCGACAACCTCTAGTAACATGCTCGACGCTGGCCGCGGGTTCCGGCAGCATATCCGGATGTCTAACCGCGCCCGCAACAGCTATGGAGCCCGACACGCGCCACACCCACTTCGGCACGGATTGTCGAAACCGGCAACGACAGCTGGCGCTTCAAGAACCGCAGCTGATCCCGGCACGGTAAGGCAGAAAGAGCTGTTCGCGGTGCTCGCGCCTCTGGTTGGGCTACGCCCTCCCTACGCTGCAAGCACCGCGAACGGCACTCCACCATCGACATCGGCTCAACGCTATAAGAGGTCGCTCTTCGACGCCGATCGGGGGGGCGGGTCAAAGCCGATTTACACTCGACCGCGCTAGGGAGAAGCGATCGCACGCGCCACCCTTTAGCGGAGGCTAAAAGCAATGCCTAAGTTCGCTAGCGTCCCGCCGTGAAGCTTGCCAAAACCTTAGCCCCTCGTTTTGCCCAGACCTACTAACCTGTGTTTTGGAAATGATATTCGCGTTACGGTAGTGTTTCCTGTGTCGTATCGCTTAAATCTGATCGTGAATGACACGACAATAGAAGATGAGGTCGGCGTCGAGCTTCCAGACCTTTAAGCTGCATGTTTCTACGCCGTGGCGGATGTCCGATATATCATTGCAGCAGAAGCGAAGAATGGCCGAACGCCGCCTGATTGGTCGATAGAAATCGTTGATTCGGTTGGGACATATCTGGCGACGGTCGAGTTTGTCGACGTGGCCACGCTCCATTAAGAGCCAACGCGCAATAGCGCTGCTGCCTCGGCTTGCAGCAAGACCGGCCGATGGACCATGTCGACCCAAACCTAGACATTCAGAGCGCCCCGCCCGCTCCCCGAAAGCCGCCGTCCATTCAGCTTCAATATGGAATGCATTGCGCCATAATTTAGGTCTACTGATTGCTGCAAAAGAGTCCCGCAGTCGCGACCTCCACGCGTCTTCGCGCAGCCGCCTCATCGTCCCCGAACCGATCCACCGCCCAGGACAGCGCCGTCGCCAATTCAAACACCTCGTTGGCGTCGATCGTCGGGAGAGCGGCGCCGGCCGCTTTCGCGCGATCAAGCAATTCGCCTGTCTGCCGCACCAACATGGAGACAGCCGGGTTCATCGACGATGCCGGCACGGTGCGCGCCTCGGCAACACAATGCGGCAAATCATGCCAGATGCGAAGTTGCCAGGTCAGCCGCACCAGCCATTCGGCCAGAGCCTCGCGGGGTGAATGCTCGCGGCCCAGTTTCCCAGCCTCGCTCAATGCCTCTTCGAGATCGACCTCCATCACGGCCGCCAGCAGATCATCGCGGGTGGGAAAGTTCCGGTAGAGCGTCGCATTCCCCACCCCTGCCCGCAGCGCAATCCCGTCCAGCGAGGCTAATACGCCCTCCGTGGCGAATACCTCGCGCGCAGCCTGCAGAATGGCGTCGCGGTTCCGACGGGCGTCAGCGCGCATCGGACGGGACGCCGCTACATTCTGATCAACGGACATTGTAAAGCCTTGACGATATGGGGATACTCCCCAGATAATTGCGGGGATATTCCCCACATCTGATTGGAGTTAATCATGACTACACCTCGCGGCAAGCCGAACCTGTCCCTTGAGAGTCGCACAATCCTAGTCAGTGGCGCAAATGGTGGCCTTGGCGAGCAGTTCGTATCGCAAGCTCTCGAGCGTGGCGCGGCGAAGGTGTACGCTGCCGCACGCACGCCCAGGAACTGGACGGATGCGCGTATCCACCCGCTCGAGTTGGACATCACTGACGGCGCTTCCGTCTCGCACGCGGTCACTACGGCATCCGACGTCGATCTTCTGATCAACAACGCTGCCGTCGCCCCGGCAAATGACACCCTCTTCGGACCGGAGGAGGAAGCCCGGGCCATCTTCGAAACGAACTTCTTCGGGACGCTCCGAGTCGCCAATGCTTTCGCGCCGGTCCTCGCGGCAAACGGTGGCGGGACGATGCTGAACATCGTCTCGTTGGCAGCGTGGATCCCGATGCCTACCGTATACGCGGCGTCCAAGGCAGCAGTGTGGTCGGCGACCAACGGATTGCGGATGGCATTGGAAGGCCAAGGCACGAAGGTGATTGGCCTGTATGTTGGGATGATCGATACGTCGATGGCGGCGCAATACGATGTTCCGAAGACCAGTGCGGCGAGCGTCGTTACCCAGGCCTATGATGGCGTTGTGGCGGGCGCGCTCGAGGTGCTGGCCGACGATCTGACGCATGATCTCAAGTCCAGGTTGGGCATGCCGGCGGAAGAGTTTTACCCGCAGGTCCACGCACAACTCCGGGCTTTCCTGGCCTGACACTGCTCAGTGCGGATTCCGAGGTGATCGCGCCCATCATTCCGAGATGATGTCGCCC